>PKDY01000011.1 GCA_002862755.1 Flavobacteriaceae bacterium
TATATGTTTGATGATGAAAATGCAATGACTCGAATTGATATGAGTGAGTATCAAGAACGACATAGTGTGAGTAGATTAATAGGGGCGCCTCCAGGATATGTTGGTTATGATGAAGGTGGACAATTAACAGAAGCTGTTAGAAGAAAACCCTACTCTGTAGTTCTGTTAGACGAAATTGAAAAAGCGCATCCGGATACTTTTAATATCTTATTACAAGTTTTAGATGAAGGACGTCTAACCGATAATAAGGGGCGTTTAGCTGATTTTAAAAATACGATTATAATTATGACTTCAAACATGGGAAGTCATATTATACAAGAAAAGTTTGATAATCTAAAAGGCAATATTGAAGCAGCCACAGAAGCCGCAAAAGTTGAAGTTTTAGGTTTATTAAAACAAACCGTTCGACCAGAATTTATTAATAGAATTGATGAAATTGTAATGTTTACGCCTTTATCTGAAAATAATATTAAGGAAATTGTAAGCTTACAGTTAAAAAGTTTAACCAAAATGTTGGCACATCAAAACATAACTTTAGATGCAACACCTGAAGCTATTGCTTATTTAGCTACTAAAGGTTATGATGCAGAATTTGGAGCAAGACCTGTTAAAAGAGTCATCCAAAGAGAAGTTTTAAATCAATTATCTAAAGAAATATTATCAGGCAATGTAACTAGCGATAGCATTATATTATTAGATAGTTTTGATGGGAAATTAGTTTTTAGAAATCAATAAGAAAAAGAAATAAAGAATAGTTTTTAGTTAGATTGGTTAGTTAGTGAAAAGCACCTTACAAAATAAATGTAGGGTGCTTTTTTTACAAATAAATCTTTTCATCTACGGATTAAGTTACTTTAAAAATACCTTATGATTTTTTATATCTTTGAAAAACCACTTATATTATTTTATAAAACCCTTTAAATTAAGTAAATGACAGCTAGGTGACACCTAAATGTCGTTATAAAATAAGCATAGTGTCTATAGCTTTGTACCAAATAAAAAACAATAGTATGGAAACACAATCAATTTCAAAAAATTTGGTATACCAAAGAAAATTAAAAGGCTATACGCAAGAAGAATTATCTGAAAAAACTCAAGTTACAGTTAGAACAATTCAAAGAATTGAAAAAGGAGAAGTAACACCACATTTACAAACAGTAAAGCTTTTAGCAACAGCTTTACATATAGAAGTAGAAGATTTAATTCCATTAGAAAACCCAAAAGAAGAAAGCATGCAAATCAAATGGCTTCTTTTATTTCATGGAACACCTATTCTTGGTTTAGTACTTCCTTTATGTAATATCTTATTCCCATTATTCTTATGGATTCATAAAAGAGAAGACAATACAATATATGATGTACATGGAAGAAAAGTAATTAATTTTCAAATTAGCATGACATTTTTATATATTATTTCTTTCATCTCTTTATTAACTATCGAAGGTTGGGGGTTCTTTTTCTTTATCACCGTGATTCCATTTAGCATTGTTATCTCCTTTATAAATATCTTAAAAGTAATTGCAACACAAAGTTGTTATTACCCGTTATCATTCCCTTTTTTAAAGGCAAAAAAAGCAACAAGGATAACAACAGTAATTACTTGCTTACTATTACTTTATTTTCCTACTAGATCTCATTCACAAAACATCTTAAGACTAGACAATTCCGTTATTTCAAATCAAGAATTAACTTCAAAAATTAATCAATTAATGCAGGTTGCAAATGTAGAAGGTATGGCAATAACCATTTTTAATAACAATAAAAGTGTCTACCAAAAAACATTTGGATACAAAGAATTCGAAAAAAAACTTCCTTTAGAATCGAATACCAATATTTATGGTGCTTCTTTTAGTAAAGCTGTTTTTAGTGTTCTTGTCATGAAACTTGTGGAAGAGCAAATAATCGATTTAGACACACCTTTAGTTTCTTATTTGCCCAAGAAAATATATGATTATAAACCACAAACAAAATGGCATGATGATTTTTCTTCTTTACGTAAAGATAGTTTATACGAAAAAATTACAGCTCGAATGTGTTTATCTCACACGACAGGTTTTGCAAATTACAGATGGTTTGAAGAAGACCAACAATTACGAGTAAATTTTGAACCTGGAACAAAGTATAGCTATTCTGGTGAAGGTTTTATTTTTTTACAAGTTGTTTTAGAAAAATTGACGGGTAAAGGATTGGAAGAATTAGCACAAGAAATTATTTTTAAGCCTTTAAAAATGAGCCGATCTAGTTATCATTGGAAAAAAGAATTTGATTTTGATTTTGCATATGGATATACATCAAATGGTAAAAGAAACATTAAAGATAAGGATAATGAACCAAGAGGCGGAGGAACTTTAGAAACTACAGCTTCAGATTACTCACAATTTCTAACAGCTGTTTTACAACGTAAGATTTTAACAAATGATTCTTGGAATGAAATAATAACGCCTCAAATCAGAATTAAATCTAAAATGCAATTTGGTGAACAATCAAAAATAGAAACAAATAAATATGATACTATTGAGCTAAGTTATGGCTTAGGATGGGGAATTCTAAAAAGTCCATACGGACCAGGAATGTTTAAAGAAGGACATGGAAGTGGCTTTCAACACTATTCTATTTTATTTCCTAAAGCCAAAATAGGAATTATGATAATGACAAATAGTGATAATGGTGAAAGTATCTTCAAAGAAATTTTAGAATTAGGTATAAAAGACACATTTACTCCTTATGAATGGGAAAATTATATTCCATATACTGAAAGAAAATAATTCAATTCACTAAAAATCCCAATTATTAGAAAATAATTGGGATTTAATTTTAAAATACATTTCAATTAATATTGTTGCATTTTTTCATAAGTACTTTTCAAAAGACGCTTCATTTTTCCAACAGCACCAGTAAAAGCTTTTTCAACAGTATCCGCTTGTTCTGTCACCACTAAAGGTTCTTTTTTAGCAATACGCACCTCAAACACACAGGTTTTATCATTTTTACTAATTTTATCACTATTTTCATCTTTAAAATGAACTTCAACTCTCGTAATTTTATCATCAAAATGAGCTAATTCTCTCTCGATTTCACTTGTATAGAATGAAACTAATCTTTCGTTTCCATCAATATTTTTGTCGGTATTAATTTGTACTTGCATAATATAATAATTTATTTGTTTCCCTAAAATTACTATACTTTAAGAGAGTTTCAAAGTATTTTAATAAAAGTTTAATAAAAAACTTACAAGAATTTTAATTTAAATTTTTGTAAGTAAATTTTTAGTTTTTATTTTGAAAATATTTATTAATTTTATTTTAATTTTAATTACATTAGCTAAACAAAACAATCCTTTTATCAAGGGACTAAACCGATGAAGATATTTATACGAAATATGGCTTGTGAAAGCTGTAAAGTGGTTGTCAAAGAGGCACTGGAAGAACTCAACCTTCATCCAGAAAAGGTAGAACTTGGCATGGCGGAAACAAAAGAAGACTTAGATGCTAAAACAAAAGAAAAGCTGAATCAAATGATTCAAAAAGTAGGTCTAGAAATTGTGGAAACTAAAGGAGGTATTTTAATTGAAAAAATCAAACATTATTGCCAAGAATATGTAAATAATGGCGAAAAAATAAATTCAAACATCTCTGAATATTTACAAAAAAAATTAGACAAAGACTATAATTATTTATCCAATGCGTTTTCAGAAGTAACTTCAACAACTATCATTATGTATGTTAATTTACTAAAAATGGAAAAAGCGAAAGAAATGATTTTATTTGAAGAACATAATTTTACAGAAATTGCTACAAAACTCAACTTTAGTAATTTATCCACTTTTTCAGCACTATTTAAAAAAATTACTGGTTTTACCCCATCCTACTTCAAAAAATTAAAAGAAAAAAGAAGAAAAGCCATTCAAAATCTTACTAAAGATTTAAAACATAAAAATTAATAAATTTCTGACTAATATTAAAAAATTTATTTCTGTAAATATCTTTATATTTGCTTATAAAAAAACAAATTTTAAATAAACAAATGAGTGAAATTAATATTTTTTACGCTGATGATGATGATGATGATTTAATGTTTTTTAATGATGCAGTTTCTGCATTGTCAAATAAAGCTGAAAAGTTAATCAATCTTTATATTCACAAAAATGGCGAATTACTTCTAGAAAGTATCAAAAAAAACAAGCAGAACAACAATGTTGTTTTTTTAGATTTAAATATGCCAAGAAAATCAGGGTTTCAATTTCTAGAAGAAATTAGAAATGAACCAGATTTAAAAACAATTCCTGTCATTATTTATTCTACTAGTGCAGATGATGATAATATTTCCTTAAGTCATAATTTAGGAGCTAATTTTTATGCAGTAAAGCCCTATAATTTTCAAGATTTAATGAAAATGATTTCAAATGTAGCACTAATCAATTGGCAAAATCACCAAGCTGATTATGAAAATTTTCTCTTTAATAAAATAATCAATTAATTTTTTTGCTTTCAATATTTTATAAATGATTTTTAAAGACATCGTTAATAGAGATATCGTTAATTTACAAAATTGTGAAGACGAACCTATACATATTCCTGGATTAATTCAACCTCATGGCTTTTTAATAGCTGTTGATACTATTACTCATAAAATTACTGTTTGTAGTGAAAACATCAATCAATTTCTTAGTATTTCTTACGAACAAGTATTGGGTAAAAAGATAGAAGAATTATTCAATGAGGCTTTTTTAGTCGAATTAAACCAGTTTCAATCTGAAAATACAAATCAAACGAAAGTCTTTAATTTCACTATAGACAAACAACTTTTCTCCATTAGTATGCACGCTTCTGTAGGTAAAGAAATTATTATTGAAGCAGAACTTACGGAGAATCAATTTACAAATAGTAATAGCCTATACAACTCTTCTAAGCAATTATTAAGCTACATTGAAGATAGTTTTACTCTAAAAGAATTAACTAATGCTGTTGCTATTGCTATTAAGAAAATTACCAATTATGATCGCGTCATGGTGTATCGTTTTGATGCAGATTACAATGGTGAAGTCATTGCTGAAAGTAAAGAAGAGCATTTAGAATCCTTTTTAGGTTTACATTATCCACATACGGATATTCCTGTTCAAGCTAGAGAATTGTACATTAAAAATCATTTACGAATAATTGGAGATGTAAATTATAAACCCGTTCCACTTTATACATATGCTGAAAGTCATTTGAATACTCTAGACATGAGTTATTCCGTATTACGAAGCGTCTCTCCTATTCATATTCAATATTTACACAATATGGGTGTAGGTGGTACACTAACCATTTCTTTACTACACAAAGGTAAATTGTGGGGCTTAATAACATGCCATCATTATTCACCAAAATATTTAAGCCAAGAAATACGAAACACAGTTAAATTACACGGTCATTTCATCACCTCACAAATTGATGTTCGTTTGTTGAATGAAGAATATGAAATTGCCAGAAAAACAAACCAAGCAGTTGAAAATTTAATTTCCAAGCAATTGGATTTTGATAGAAGTTCTATTACCCAACTTTTTCAAGACCAATCAATTATTGCGCTATGTAATAGTACCGGAATTTCAGCCTTAATTGGTGATGAAATATATACCTATGGAAACACACCCAATCATCAAGATATTAAAAGACTTAGTATTTTTTTAAGTCATTATACAGAAGAAGATCATTTTTCTACAAATGCTCTTTCAAGAATTTCAAAAGATTTACCCTTTATTTCAGATGAGTTTCCTGGCATTAATTATCATTATATAGGAAATGATAACGATTGTATTATTTGGTATAGAAAACAAACCATAACAGATATTTATTGGGCTGGTGACCCAAAAAAATCTATAGAAAAAGATAAAAACGGATTATCTCCAAGAAAATCATTTGAAAAATTCACTGAAAGCGTTAAAGATAGTAGCAAGCCTTGGTTAAAATCTGAAATTACAGCAAGTCAAAATTTTTTCAATTTCTTCCAAATTCATTTGCGTTCCATTTTATTAAATGAAGAAAAAGAAAATCAAAGGAAATTAAGTGAAATATTGAAAGAAACCAATGCAGAGCTTGAAAATATCAATTGGATAAGCACACATGACCTTCAAGAACCACTGAGAAAAATAAGAATGATGGCCTCTATGCTTGTTGGTGATGATATTAAAGAATTACCAAAAGATGTACAATTAAAAATTATAAAAATGCAAAATTCAGCTGAACGTATGCAAATACTAATCAGCGATATTTTAAAATATACTAAAACTACTGCACAACATTCTGATTTAGAAATTATCGATTTGAATGTATTATTACAAGAAATAAAAGAAGAGGTTATTGATTCTTTAGAAGATAATAATGCTGAGTTACTAATTAGTGAATTACCAACTATTCAAGGTGTTGGGTTTTTACTAAAACAATTGTTTACCAATATTATTTACAACTCATTGAAATTCAAATCTGAAGCCAGAAAACCTATTATTAGTATTCGAGAAAATAAAACTTCTAAAGATAAGTATCAAAAATCTGGAAATTATTATAAAATTGAGATTGAAGATAATGGAATTGGTTTTGATAATGAATACAGTCAAAAAATCTTCAAAATATTCTCAAGACTAAATGATAAAAATGAATATTTAGGTTCTGGAATCGGTTTAGCTTTATGCAAAAAAATTATGACCAAACACAGTGGGTTAATTGCTGCTGAAGGACAACTAGATAAAGGTACAATTATTAAAATTTACTTTCCCAAAAATTAATTTTGTAACAACCAAATTCGTAAGGCTTCAAAGGTATCTTTTGCTCCTAAAATCATTTCGTCTAGATTAATTAATTCTTCTGAAGTATTAATATGCTGTTTGAAATTAAGCCACATTTCATCTGTAGCTTCTCCATAAGAATTAAAATAAGAAATTTCAGAAAAGTCGCTTAAATTTAATTGTCTTTTTAAAAGATTCGAAATGATTTTTCCACCTAAAGTAGAACCCTCAATAACATAAAGCACTCCTAATGCATAAGAAATGTTTGTAATTTTTGATGCAAAATTATTTTCGGCACCCTTAATCTCATATCCAATTAAATATAAATCATTTTTTAAATGATGTACATGTTTTCTCCTCTTTATATCAGGCAGAATTGTTTCAGTTATTTCTTTTTGCAATTTGCCTTCAATTGATTCATAAAAATTATGCAATTTTAACAAAAGGTTACCATAGGCGTTTTTAGTCGCTATTTCTTTTAGTTCCGCTATTAAAACCTTTTCAACATTACTGTGAAACAACTTTGTTTCTTCTTTTAATTGTACTAACAAGCTATGATTTCTAAAATTAAAGTTCAAAAGTACTTAAAAAAACAGCAAAAAATCTCATTAAAAAATGAATTGATACGTTTTTTTTATTCTTTTTTTAAAAGGGATTTTCCCCCTTTTAAAAACAGGTATTTCTACCTATAAATATTTTATCTAAATAAAGTAGTTTTGAAAATAATTAACAATTGTTTATGAAATTTATTGAAAAGTACCGATTAGAAATCACATTAGCAGCACTATATCTAACCATTATTTTTGCTGTATTATTCGTTTTTATTTAAAAATTATATTAAAATAATTTTATTTTATCATTAATTTATGTTAATTTAACATAATATTCACTTTTTACTAACTATTAAAAATCTTCTTATGAAAAAAAACAAATTACTCACATTTCTTATTCTCGTAGGAACTTTAGGTATTTCTGATTGCTTTGCGCAGAGCTCAGTTGATAGTTCAGGAGGCAATTTCTCAGGAGTAAGCGGTTCTGTCTCTTATTCTGTTGGACAAACAGTTTACACCACAAATACTGGTGCAACGGGATCAATTGCTCAAGGTGTACAACAGCCCTTTGAAATCACAGAAGTATTAACCGCAGACAATTTTTCAGATTTAGTGAAAGACTTAAAAGTTTTTCCAAATCCAACAACTGAAAATTTAACCATTAATTTAACGAGCCAAGGCACAAACTCATTAGATTATGAAATTATCGATACTAATGGCAAGCTTTTTAAAGCTGGAAAAGGTATGGGAAATGAGACCAATATCGATGTATCCTCATTTCCAGCAGCTATCTATTTCTTAAAAATTAAAAATCAAAATCAAGAGATTAAAACTTATAAAATAATCAAAAAATAAACTTATGAAAAAATTATACACTTTATTAGCTACTTTATTAGTTACAGCAAGTATTTTTGCACAAGCACCAGAAAAAATGAGCTACCAAGCCATTGTAAGAGATGCGTCTGACGCACTAGTAGTTTCAACTCCAGTTGGAATGCAAATTAGTATTTTACAAGGTTCAACATCAGGTACTGCTGTTTACGTTGAAACACAAACTCCAACAACCAATGCAAACGGTTTAGTTAGTATTGAAGTAGGTTCTGGTAGTGTAGTTTCTGGGACTTTCAATACGATTGATTGGTCAACCAATTCTTATTACATCAAAACAGATGTTGATCCTACTGGAGGAACTTCTTATTCTATCTCTGGAACAAGCCAACTTTTAAGTGTTCCTTATGCTTTATTTGCTAAAAGCTCTGGAGGAGTTGCAAATTCTGCCGACTGGGCTGTAAATGGCAATAATATCAATAATACCAATACAGGAAGTGTGGTGGTAGGACCAAACGTAACAAATTCCAACTTAAACTTCTATGTAACCAATACAGGTTCTCCAAAAATGGCTATTGGTAACATGAACAATTTCAACAGTGTAAACTCTGGGGAATTACATTTCGCAGAAGATACTAATTATTCTTCGTCAGAATGTGGTATCAAATTCCAACACAATGGAAATTTAAATAATTTATATTTAATTGGTGGATGTCCAACTCCTGATACTATTGCACGTTTCAACAGAAGTGGATTTTCTAACATGAGAAGATTACGTTTAAGTAATGATTACAATACAAATACAGCGAATCAGTTAACTGTTGACGGAAATTCTGATTTTACAGGAGACATGACTATAACAGGAAACTTAACTGTAACTGGTAATATAGCTAAAGGAGGAGGAACTTTTAAAATTGACCACCCTTTAAATCCTAAAAACCAATATTTAATTCACAGCTTCGTTGAATCACCAGATATGATGAATATTTATTCAGGAAATGCAACTACAGACACTAACGGATTTGTAACGGTTACCCTACCTGCATATTTTGAAGCTGCAAACAAAGACTTTAGATACCAATTAACCACTATTGGCACATTTGCTCAAGCTATCATAAAAGAAAAAGTAGCAGGAAATAAATTTGTAATTCAAACAAGCACTCCAAATGTAGAAGTGAGTTGGCAAATAACAGCCGTACGATCTGATAAATTTGCAAATGAAAACAGAATTGTACCAGAAAAAGAAAAAGAATTCAAAGGTACTTACCTACATCCTGAGTTATATGGTGCTAGTGTAGAAGAATCTGAAACATATGCAAGAAACCAAAAAGCTTTACAAACTTTAGAAGCTGAATCTAAAGCTGTTAAAAATTCAGACGGACAATAATTATTGAATAAAAAATAAAAAAAAGACCAACCATGAGTTGGTCTTTTTTTTTATAGGTTAAATAACGCATCTCTATCAAGGAAAAAAACCAAAAAACAAGGTCTTGTAACTCTATAATTAACAAATACTTACATGTAATTTTGAAAATAATATTTAAACACAAATTATATGAACATTTTAGAAAACACAAGACCAATTATTGAGGATTACGAAAAGAAAGTTGCTCAATTAGATTTTCAAATTGAAAGTTATGATTTCCTAAATTCAGGAAACAATCCTTATTCATTTGCAGGAAAAATGCATAATGATTGCCTAGATTATTTAATTAAAAAAGAAGCAGGAAGCACTATTAAAAAACTAATCTTTAGTGCTGCTGATTTTTATGTTACCAATGATAATGGGTTTATTAAGAAGTTTGACGATTCGTTTATTGAAAAATTGAGTATTTCAAGCGAAACATTATTTTTAGAAATCAAAAAAAAATCTACTATAGATTTAGAAATTATAAATCTATTAAAATGTAACAAAAGCATGACTTCTGAATTACTTTGGCTTTTAGATAGCATCTTAAACTTTAATATTCTATTTGACTCATTTACAAATAAAATAGAAGAATTAAATCAATGGGAATTGAAAATAAAAAATAGCAATTATAATAATGAAACTCAAATTCCTTTATTATTGAGTAGTGCTGTTGCAAGATACAGTTTTCATTTTTGGTACCATAATTATGAAACTAATAACTTTAAGAAAAGAGATCGAAAGAAAAAATGTTTACAAACAACATTTACAGTTGCAGCAGATGTAATTGGTACTGCCGGTGGTGCAGTTGCAGGCTTTACTGCTGGAGGACCAGTTGGTGCAGTTGTAGGTGGAGTTGTAATGGGTGGTGCCATGTCTGGAGCTGCATATTCTATTTTTACATAAAAAAAGCCTCAATATTGAGGCTTTTTTTATATTAAATTTCAATTTTATTCATTCATAGAAATCAAGAATTCTTCATTATTTTTAGTAGTCTTGATTCTCTTTTCTAAAAATTCCATCGCTTCAATAGGATTCATATCTGCTAAATACTTTCTTAAAATCCACATTCTATGAATCGTTGTTTCATCTAATAATAAATCATCTCTTCTTGTACTTGAAGATACTAAATCTATTGCAGGGAAAATTCGTTTATTCGAAATTCTTCGATCTAACTGAAGTTCCATATTACCCGTACCTTTGAACTCTTCAAAAATTACTTCATCCATTTTTGAACCAGTTTCAGTTAAAGCAGTAGCAATAATACTTAAAGAACCACCATTTTCAACATTACGAGCAGCTCCAAAGAAACGCTTTGGTTTTTGAAGCGCATTTGCATCAACCCCTCCACTCAATACCTTACCAGAAGCTGGCTGAACAGTATTATAAGCTCTTGCTAAACGCGTAATTGAATCCAACAATATCACAACATCATGACCGCATTCTACCAACCTTTTTGCTTTTTCCAAAACAATGTTCGCAATTTTCACATGTTCTTGCGGCTCTCTATCAAATGTAGATGCAACCACCTCCCCTTTTACACTTCTTTGCATATCTGTAACTTCCTCAGGACGCTCATCAATAAGCAATACAATCATGTAAACCTCAGGATGATTTGCCGCAATAGCATTAGCTACATCCTTTAACAACATCGTTTTACCTGTTTTAGGTTGTGCCACAATCATACCTCTTTGTCCTTTACCAATAGGAGAAAACAAATCGATAATACGCGTAGAAATCGTACTTGCTTTTTCAGCCAACTTAAATTTCTCTTTTGGGAATACAGGAGTTAAATGCTCAAAAGAAACTCTATCTCTTACAACCTGTGGATCATGTCCATTAATTTTCAAAACACGTACTAGCGGAAAGTATTTTTCCCCTTCTTTTGGTGGGCGTACCACTCCTTTTACTGTATCACCTGTTTTTAATCCAAATAATCTAATTTGAGAAGTTGATAAATAAATATCATCAGGTGAAGCCAAATAGTTATAATCTGAAGAACGTAAAAAACCATATCCATCAGGCATCATTTCTAAAACACCTTCACTTTCAATAATTCCATCAAATTCATAATCAGGCTCTCTAAAATTATTTTTAGTATTTTGATTTTGATTTTGTCCTTGATTTGGGTTCGAATTACCATTTGCTTTTTTATAAGCAGGATGATTAGGATTATTCTGATTGGCTTTGTGATTCGGATTAGGGTTTGTATTTTTAATTGGAGCAGAAGACTTTACAGTAGCTTCTTCAGTAGGAATTTCTTTATTTTCTTTTTTTTCTTCTAATGAAACTGGCTTGGTTTCATTTGAATTTGCTTTTTTTCCTTTTATAGGTTTAGAAACTTTTGATGCAGAAGCAACAACTTTTGGTTTTGGTTCCTCTGCTACAACATCTTCTTTTTCAGAAACTGTTTTTTCTTTGAAAGGATTAGTAACTGGTACTTTTTTTTCAATTTTAGAAGGAACAACTCTAGCTCTCTTTGCTTTTACAGTATTTTCTTCAGCTTTAGCTACATTCGTTTCCTCTACTTTAATAGTTTCAGGATTAGCAGCTTGAACATCTAAAATTTGATAAATTAATTCGTCTTTTTTTAATGTTCTGTATTTTTTGACTTTGGCAATTTTAGCAATTTCCTGTAATTCAGAGAGTTTCATCTCTTTTAATACTTCAATATCAAACATGGATATATTATGAATAAATTATTTAAGATTTAGGTCAACAAAAAATATGAGATTTTTTTTTGAGATTTACAAATCGTAGAATGAAGTACTTACGATTGTACCCTGCAATATTACGAATAAAATTGAATAAAACAATAGTTTTTTTAAAAAAGAAAATCTATTTTTGCGGTGCTAAGACTAATTTTAATGTTACAAAGAATTCAAACTTTATATATGCTTATTAGCTGTGTATTAACTGCAGCTCTTCCCTTTGTTTTTTTCTTATGGAAAGAAGCAGGAAATTCAACTCCAGTTTATTTTACAAGCTCAACCATATATATGATACTATTTGGACTAATTTCTTTTGTAACTTTAATTAGCATCTTTAGTTTTAAAAAAAGACAGACACAATTTGTGTTAAACAGATTGTCAATCATATTTAACTTTATTTTACTAGGATTTTTTGTGTATCGAACACTAAGCTTATCCGGAGAAACGGAAGTTTCTGAGAAGGGTATTGGGATGATTCTTCCTGCCATTTCTATCGTTTTTCTTGTTCTAGCTAATAGAGCAATTAAAAAGGACGAAGATCTCGTAAAATCTGTGGATCGATTGCGATAAACCTAACATCTTAGTTTATTAGTGCGTTAAAAATCCGAATCGTAATGATTCGGATTTTTTTTATTTTAATATCTTGTATATTAATACTTTTCACCAAGCGATGTTAGATACAAAAAATCACCCGCTTTATTAAACACTAAAACAAAAAATTCTTTAGAATCTGAAACACCTATATTATAAAATTCATCACCATCATCTTTCTTTATAATAGAGGCCTCATTAATATTAAAAGTAGGATATTTTCTCTTCAAATAATCCAATATAGGTTCGCTTAATGAATTAATAGCAATACTTTTTTCAATTGCTCTAATATTCCCTTCTTTATCATAACTGACTAAATACTTCGTATTTCCTTTTAAAAACTCTACTTCATAACGCAATTGATCTCTAAATTTACCTCTGTAAAATAGAGACCAACTTACATCCGAAGCTCCTTTAAATTCGTTTTCAAATTTCAGTTTTAAAATTTGTGGTGCGTTGATTTTGTCTTGTGCATAGGTCATAAAAGACACACACAAGGCAAAAAATAAAATTATTTTTCTCATGATTATCTTTTTTTAATTACACTGTAAAGTTACGGCTCTAAAAGCAAAACAATAGTATAATTTAAAAAAAATTAACACTAAATTTTATATTAATTTATTGTTTTTCAGGTATTTAAAAAATTATTTTTTACCCAACTCAATCACTTCTAAATTTTGAATAGTATCTCCATCAATTTCAAACCGAAGCATGGTCCTAACTTGATGAAAACCATGTTTTCCAACTGCTCCAGGATTCATATGTAACAAGCCTAATTTTTTATCTGGCATAACTTTTAATATGTGAGAATGACCGCAAATAAAAATTTTTGGAGGATTTTTCGCTATCTCTTCTCTTATATCTAAATTATATTTTCCTGGATAACCACCAATATGAGTAATCCAAACAGCTACTTTTTCACAAAAAAAACGATTGTGCAATGGAAATTCTTTTCTTGCATCCTGATTATCAATATTCCCAAAAACAGCTCGCAATGGCTTTTCTTTTTTAATCGTATCTGTAACTACTAAATCACCAATATCACCCGCATGCCAAACTTCATCAGCTTGTCTAACGTATTTCATTATTTGCTCATCTATATAGCTATGGGTATCGGAAAGTAATAGAATCTTTGTCATAAGACAAAAATAGTATAATTCACACACAAAGAATTATTATTTTAAAGGTTGTTAACAAACTTTGGGATTTAGAAAACAAAAATTAGGAAGGGAATTTTGTAACTTTGCCACTTTGTAAAAATAAACTAGAATTGAGATATTTTATCAAATTTGCTTATAACGGAAAAAATTATTTTGGTTTCCAAATTCAACCCGATGCTATTTCTGTACAAGAAACACTAGACAAAGCACTTAGTTTACTTTTAAAAGAAAAAATTGAGATTGTTGGTGCAGGTAGAACCGATAGTGGTGTGCATGCAAAAGAAATGTTTGCTCATTTCGATTGCCAAAATGAATTGGATGCCAACTATTGGGTCAAAAAATTAAATTCTTATTTACCTAAGGATATTGTAATTTTTGATTTAATACAAGTGAAAGAAGATGCTCATGCTCGTTTTGACGCTACAAGTAGAACGTATGAATATTACATCCATACTTTTAAAGATGTTTTCAATCAAGAAGGAAGTTGGTATTTTTCTAAAAAATTAGATCTACAAGCAATGAACAAAGCTTGCGAATTACTATTTCAACATACTGATTTTGAGTGTTTTTCAAAAGTAAATACAGATGTTCATACTTTTAATTGTAAAATTACTGAGGCATATTGGAAAGAAAACAATGCTGAATTTATTTTTACCATTACAGCGGATCGTTTTTTACGAAATATGGTTCGTGCAATAGTTGGTACCATGATTAATATTGGATTAGGTAAAATAAGCTTTGAAGAATTTAATACTATTATTTTAAGTAAAAACAGAAGTAAAGCCGGTTTTTCAGTTCCAGCTCACGGATTGTATTTAGTAAAAATTGACTATCCTTATTTGGAAAGCCATACAAATAATTGATATTTATAATATAATTAAAAAATAAATGAGTGCTATTAAGCCAAAATCTTTAAAAAAAGTAATCCAATATGCGAAACCTTATCAAAGTAGGTTTAATTGGGTAATTGTTTGGGCTATTTTATTATCTATTTTTGCAGCAGCACGTCCTTACTTACTGAAGCAAACAGTTGATGATTATTTAAAAAATCACAACAAAGAAGGCCTTTTGCTATATGTAATTATTATGGGAGTAGTTTTACTTTTAGAGGTACTCTCTCAATTTTTCTTTACGTATTGGGCCAATTGGCTAGGTCAAGATATAATCAAAGATATTAGAGACAAGTTATTCAAACACATAACTTCCTTTAAAATGAAATACTTTGACAATGAACCTGTCGGTAAATTAGTTACAAGAACCGTTTCAGATATCGAATCCATTGCCAGTATTTTTAGCCAAGGATTGTTTATGATTGTTAGTGATATTCTCAAAATGATTGTCATTTTAGGAATCATGATTTACATGAATTGGGAACTTACTATTATTGTTCTTTTGGCAATGCCAATATTAATATATGCAACCAATGTTTTCCAAAAGAAAATGAAAGTTGCCTTTAATGAAGTACGAAATGAGATTTCTAATTTAAACACATTTGTACAGGAACGATTAACCGGAATGAAAATTGTACAACTTTTCAATCGTGAAAAAATTGAATATGAAAAATTTAAAGAAATTAACCAAAAACACAATATAGCTTGGTTAAAAAATATTTTATATAACTCAATCTTCTTCCCTATTGCCGATTTTGTTTCTTCTCTAGCTTTAGGTGCTATTGTTTGGTATGGTGGTTCTCAAATTTTAGATGGTGATACCAGTACTACTTTTGGTGATTTATTTACCTATACAATGCTAATTAATATGCTTTTCAATCCATTACGTCAAATTGCAGATAAATTTAATGTTATGCAAATGGGAATTGTCGCAGCAGATCGTGTATTTGAAATATTAGAAACAGATAGCCAAATTCAAGATAAAGGTGAAGTTGTTGCTAATCGTTTTGAGGGAATTATTTCGTTCAAACAAGTTCGATTTAGTTATCTTAAAGGTGAAGAAGTTTTAAAAGGAATTAACTTAGAAATTCCAGCTGGAGCAACTGTAGCTATTGTAGGAAGTACTGGAGCTGGAAAATCGACTATTATTAATCTATTGAATCGATTTTATGAAATTGATTCTGGAAAAATTTTAATCGATCATACCAATATTGATGACTACACTATTGAAAGTTTACGAAAGCAAATTGCAGTAGTTTTACAAGATGTCTTCCTTTTTGCGGATACAATTTACAACAACATTACCTTGTACAATGAGTCTATTCAACGAGATGATGTTATTATGGCAGCACAAAAAATTGGTGTACACGATTTTATCATGAGTTTACCTAATGGATATGATTACAATGTAAAAGAACGTGGTGTAATGTTATCTTCAGGACAACGACAATTGATTGCTTTTTTAAGAGCTTATGTTAGTAATCCAAGTATCTTAATTTTAGATGAAGCTACTTCTTCAATTGATAGTTATTCAGAAGAATTAATACAAAATGCAACTGAAAAAATAACAAAAGGAAGAACTTCTATTATCATTGCCCATCGATTAGCAACTATCATGAAAGCCGATCGAATTATAGTAATGGATAAAGGTGAAATAGTAGAATCAGGAACACATGCAGAACTACTCGCTTTAGAAAAAGGATATTACAAAAATTTATACGAATCTCAATTTTCAATTCAGGTGTAATCTTTTAAAATAATTCCTTAAATTCGCAAACGATAATTATTACAATTACTTTTTAATATAAAAATCAAAAAATGACACGAGCATTTGCGACTGCATTTTAACAATAATAAATAAAAGCACAAAAATGAAATACGACATCATTGTTTTAGGAAGTGGCCCTGGTGGATATGTAACCGCAATTAGAGCTTCACAATTAGGTTTTAAAGTAGCCGTTGTAGAAAAAGAAAACTTAGGTGGAATTTGTTTAAATTGGGGTTGTATACCAACAAAAGCCTTATTAAAATCGGCACAAGTTTTTGATTACCTTAAACATGCATCAGATTACGGATTAACTGTAAAAGAATTTGATAAAGATTTCAATGCCGTTGTAAAGCGTTCAAGAGATGTTGCAGAAGGAATGAGCAAAGGAGTTCAATTCTTAATGAAAAAAAATAAAATTGATGTTATTGATGGTTTTGGTAAAGTAAAACCAGGTAAAAAAGTAGAAGTTACAGATAAAGACAATAAGGTAACCGAATATACTGCAGATCATATTATTATTGCTACAGGAGCACGTTCAAGAGAGTTACCAAACTTACCACAAGATGGTAAAAAAGTAATTGGTTACAGACAAGCCATGACCTTACCAGAACAACCACAAAAAATGATTGTTGTAGGTTCTGGAGCTATAGGTGTGGAATTTGCACATTTCTACAATGCAATGGGAACTGATGTAACTATCGTAGAATTTATGCCAAATGTAGTTCCTGTTGAAGATGAAGATATCTCAAAACAATTTGAGCGTTCTATGAAAAAAGCGGGTATCAAAATCATGACAAATTCGTCAGTTGAAAGAATTGATACTGCTGGAAATGGTGTTAAAGCATTTGTAAAAACTGCAAAAGGAGAAGAAGTATTAGAAGCAGATATTTTACTTTCTGCTGTTGGTATTAAAACCAATATCGAAAACATCGGATTAGAAGAAGTAGGTATTGCAACTGATAGAGATAAAATTTTAGTAAATGATTTCTATCAAACAAATGTACCGGGCTACTATGCTATTGGAGATATTACTCCAGGACAAGCATTAGCACACGTTGCATCGGCTGAAGGAATTTTATGTGTAGAGAAAATTGCGGGTATGCATGTGGAAGCTTTAGATTATGGAAACATTCCTGGATGTACTTATGCTACTCCAGAAATTGCATCTGTTGGTTTAACCGAAAAAGCAGCTAAAGAAAAAGGATACGAAATAAAAGTTGGTAAATTCCCATTTTCTGCTTCCGGAAAAGCAAAAGCGGCTGGAACACCAGATGGTTTTGTTAAAGTTATCTTTGATGCTAAATATGGGGAATGGTTAGGCTGCCATATGATTGGTGCTGGAGTTACCGATATGATAGCAGAAGCAGTAGTTGCAAGAAAATTAGAAACAACAGGTCATGAAATCTTGAAAGCAGTTCATCCTCACCCAACCATGAGTGAAGCGGTTATGGAAGCTGTAGCAGACGCTTATGGAGAAGTAATTCATTTGTAAAATAAAATTTATACAAATATCAAAATCCGTTTATTAGTAAACGGATTTTTTAATTATAAAAAATGAAACAAACTATACTTTTTTTATTATTTAGTATTTCATTACCCCTTTTTAGTCAGGAAATTTCTCTTCAAAATGATTCTCTAAAAATTGAAATACGGAACACCTATAGTGTAACAAAAAATATCCTAGGCAATAACAAAAATCTAAAAGTTGATGGAGTGACGCTTAAAAAAGTAGGAATTATAATAAAAATAAAAAATACTTTTAAAAGTCCTTTACCAATGAGTGCATTCTCTTTAATAGATACTAAAAACAAGTTACGATATCGAGCAGATGATTTTACACAAAACAGTATCGTAGCTCCCTCAATGAATACTAATCCGTCTACAGTTACATTTCATCGCTCAAAAGGTTATTTTACTAAATTTAGAAAAGAGAAATTATATACCAAAAATGGTTCTGAAATAATTACTCGCCTTG
Source organism: Flavobacteriaceae bacterium (assembly GCA_002862755.1). Taxonomy (GTDB): domain Bacteria; phylum Bacteroidota; class Bacteroidia; order Flavobacteriales; family Flavobacteriaceae; genus Flavobacterium. The sequence goes on from PKDY01000011.1 coordinate 18,643, forward strand.
ATATACCAGATTTGGACCCATCAGAAATAGATTATTTCTCACAATATAAAATTGAAAACTTTACAGACTTAGAATTCACTATGGATTATGGCAGCAAAAATAATCCTAAAAAAACAATAACTTATTTAGGTTCTTTAACTCAGAAACGTGCTTATGGTGGCTTAGAATTTAGAATTCCAGAATTATTTCTTACTTCAGAATATGATTTATATTATAAAGATGAAAAAGTAGGATCAGTTACTTTTTAAAAAGTAAATAAAAAAAGAGCTTACAATGTAAGCTCTTTTTTTATTATTTATATTTAGCTAATTAATGTCCTCCGCTAATTTTTTTATCAAAATTAATTCCTTGCTCGCTTAAAATACCTTTTACTTTCCATGCATAGAAAGCTAAATAGGCAAAACAAAGTACACCTACAATATAACTAGAATGTATCGTTGTAACATCTGCAACATATCCTTGTAATAAACTAATAAATCCACCACCCATAATCATCATAATTAAGAAGCTACTTCCTTGACTGGTATTTTTACCTAATCCACTCACAGCTAATGTAAAAATACAAGGCCATAACGTACTACAAAATAAACCTACACTAGTAAATGCATATACACTTACCATACCTGTAGTAGACATTCCTATCAGTAAAGCCAAAATTCCTAGACCCGAAAAAATCAATAACATACGCGCTGGATTTCCTTTACTAGCCATATCTGCAAGGATTAAAACTAAGATGATTAGTGCATAAATATAAAAAGGAGTTAAATCATGTTTTGCAATGGCATTTACTAATAGAAATACACCAAAAGCTAAATAGGGTGCAATAAATCTTAATATTTTTTGCAAATCCATTTTATCTGTAAATGCTTCTACAGCACCTGTCCATCTACCAATCATTAAACTTGCCCAATAAAGAGAAATATAAGGTGCAATTTCATTGGTTAAGAAACCTAAATCCTTTTCCATGTAAGCAGGTAAATTACTCGCAGTTGAAACTTCTACTCCAACATATACAAAAATACCTATCATTCCTAAAACTAATTGAGGATATTTTAGAGCACTGCTTCTATCTTTTGAAATAGAATCATCTGCTTCAACAACAATTTCTGGCTTATCTGGTAACGAAGAAAACTTTAAAAATATAGCAACTAATAAAAAAGCAGCTCCTAAAACTAAATAAGGGATTTTAACACTTTCAATGCTCATATCTGTTTCACTACCATTAATTGCTGACCCAAAAATGGCAAAACTTACAATTAATGGTCCAATAGTGGTACCAAAATTATTAATTCCACCAGCCAAAGTTAAACGTTGAGAACCTGTAGATATAGGTCCCAATGCTATCGCTAATGGATTAGCCACCGTTTGTTGTAGCGAAAAACCTAATGCTACAATAAATAATCCTGAAAGCATTAAAGGAAATGAGCCTAAATTTGCTGCTGGATAAAACAACAAAGTTCCTAAAGCTGAAATAAACAAACCTAATGCCAATGAATTTTTATACCCTAGTCTATTAATTAAATCTCCTTTAGTAAGATATGAGATCAATAAATAAATTAAGGATCCTACTGTGTAAGCAATGTAAAATGCGAAGGATACTAATTGACTTTGAACTTGGGTTAAATCAAAAGCTTTTTTAAATACAGGAATTAAAATATCATTACTTGCTGCAACAAATCCCCAGAAAAAGAAGACTGAAGCTAAAGGAATGAATTGTGCCCAATTTGTTTTTGTTTGGTTTGTACTCATAATTAAATGTTGGTTAGATTGATCAATACTACTTTTTAATCATAAACGCTTCATCTTTTCAAATAATTGTTAAAATGATAAAATTGTAGTGAAATTTTTCATAAATATACATTTATATGATTTTCGTTCATGCATTTCCTATAATTAGTTATTAACGAAAACGATTTCTTAAACTGATTTTTATCAAATTATTAAAAAATTACAACGATTTCGAATGTTAATAACTTTGAATATTTAAATTAAAAAAGCATAATTTTGTAATAAGTGTTGTTTATCATGGAAATACATATAAAAACAAAGAATTTAAAAATTCGTTAAATAAGTGGTCCTAAATAAAATATTAAACTTATTTTTGTTGGAAATATATAAGCGCTTATTAAGCTATTTCTTATGAAAAAAATATTGATTATTGTTTTTAGCTTCTTTTTGTTTTCTTCTTGTGATGATGGAGAATTAACTTTAGAATCTTTTAATTTTGAAAATCAAACTATTCAAAAATGTACCGATAACTATTTATTGTTTAAAACTAAAAATGATGAATTGTTACTTCTAAATGTACCAGAAACAGTTTACACTACACTTTTTGCTTCTTCTCCTACAAATGGTACACCTAGAGAAGCCACCATTGGTGGAACTAATGAAATTTTATATAGAAAATATTCTGGAAATCTAACAAGTGCAACTGTATGCTCATTAGTACCTGTTTCATCTCCTACAGTTACCAAAGAATGGATTGCAACAGGAGGAACCATTTTAGTAGAAACAAATGAAGTCTACGATACTAATGATGTATTAGTAAAATATTCCCACAATATCACCTTTCAAAACGTAAATTTCGCGAGTGAAGACAATTCTTTTAGTTTTGAAAGTTATATTTTTGGAAATCATGAAATTAATGTAAATTAACGTACATTCTGTTTAATATACACTTCAGTAGCACCAAATCCATACTTTTGGAAACTAGCTTCTTGAAAACTTACTTGTTCGTAACGGTTTAACATAAACTCAAGTTCCGACTTTAAGACTCCTTCACCTACTCCATGGATAAATACTAATTTTTGCATTCGGTTTCGAATAGCAAAATCCAATTGCCCTATGGCAGTGTCCATTTGAATATTTAATATTTCATAATTAGAAAGTCCCTTAGTAGAAGGAACTAACTTTTCAATATGTAAATCTACTTCCAAAACGAAATCTTCTTTTCGAGATTTTTTTTCTTTTACAAAAGAACGTTTTTGAGGTTCTTTTTTTTCTGATAATACTTGACTTACACTTTTTGAAGAAAACAAACCTTTTAAAGATTCTTTGTTTATTTTAACCAATTCATCTGGTTTAAATTGCATCACAAAATCATCATTCGTAGTTACAGTAATTTCCGTAGCATTCACTTTGATAACAATACCATCAATAGCATCATCTAGTACAGATACTTTATCTCCTATTTCAAAATTATGATTCATCTTCGTTATTTTCAGTATCATTTTTACTAGGAATTTTTTTCATAATTCGAAACAATCCTATAAAGAAAAGTGCAAATGCAATAAACATTATCCATTTATTGGGCTCTGGTTTCGATTGTTCATAAATCGCATAAATTCCTAACCCAAAAAGTAAGATTGTATAAATAAAACTTTTCATTCTAAATCTTTTTTCAAATATAAAAAACTAAAATAGACAGGCTGTTTTTTTTACAATATAATTTTTGTAAACTTGTAAAAAAGATTTATCACTATGGAAGAATACATGCTACCTTGTCTCAGCAAAACTCTTTTTGGGGTAGAATGTCTTGGTTGTGGTACTCAAAGAGCTTTAGTTTTACTTTTTCAAGGAGATTTTATAGGAGCATTTAAAATGTATCCTGCAATATATACCACACTTCTTTTTTTCTTATTCCTTTTTCTTCACTTTGTAGATAAATCAAGGAATTATACCAAAAAGATCATAGCTTTTGCTATAATAAATGCTTGTGTAATGGTTATAGCCTATTATTTCAAACATTTTTATTAACCAATAAAATGAATCAATCTAACAAATAAATTAAAATTATGGAAAAAAAGAAATTACCTAATGAACAAACGATAATGATTTTAGGAATTCTATCGTACATAGGGTGTTGTTGTACAGCTGGTATTCTTGGAGCAGTTCTATCTGGTATTGGTTTGTCATTAGCCAATAAATCTGAAAAAATTTATAATGAAAACCCAGCTGAATATGATTTAGGCTCTCTTAAAACTTGGAAAATAGTTAATATAATTGCATTAGTTTTAAGTGTAATATTTATTATCCGATTAATTTATGTAATTGCTACTGGTCAATTTCAGGAAATTATTAATATTTATAATGAAGCATTAGCAAAATCACGTGGAATGTAATTTTTTTCTTTATATATTTTCAAAATCCAGCTAAAAGCTGGATTTTTTTATTACATCTATATTATTAATAATCAATTCATTACAAAAATATTTCAAAGACTTTAATTTTTTGGCACGCAAATTGGTTATACTTAATCAAGCAACACGTTTTTAAAATAAAAACAAAGTTGAGAGTTTAACCTTAAATTGATGTGTTATGAAAAAAATTACTCAAGTATTAGTTATCGCAGTTTTAACTTTAGGTTTACATACTGCAAAAGCATCGGATAAAAAGGTTTTTGATGATGCAATTGAAAGAGCCTATCCACCTGTAGATTATAGATTTGCAGATCCGATAGTTTTCATGGAAAGAGGAATCGAATTTTATATCTTCCCAAATGGTGAATTTGATTTTAATACGGTTCAAACCACAGCACCAAATAGAAGATCAAATAGTGTAAATCGAACTTATGGTGCACCAGGTACAAGAGGTTATTCAAATACCTATTATGGTACTTCTGGTACAAAAATTGAACACGATTACATGGGAAGAGTTAGAAGAGTTGGTAACGTTTTTATTAACTATGACGCCAGAGGAAGAGTAAAAAGAGTTGGTTCTGTTTATATGAATTATAACAGTTTTGCATTGACTCAAGTAGGTGGTTTACGAATCATTTATGATAGAAGAGGTAGAATAGTAAATATCATTGGTGTTGTTAACAGTTATAGCGGACATTATACCTATACTACGAACAACAATCACTATCAAGCTGACAACCAATATGAGTACCAATCAGGTTCTGGTTACAGTAACGATGATGATGAAGAAGATTATTACTACTATCGCCAAGATGGTACAAAAGCAAAAATGGCTGCAGATGATATTAAAGCAGTAGATAAAAAGAAATAAAAATTTCGTAATATAAGTTTTGATTGGTTTAGTTTGTTTGTTAAAAAGTCCTGCCGAACAGAAATGTGAAGCAGGATTTTTATTTTTTAACTATTTTTTGAAATAGTTTTTCTAAAATAGTATTGATATCAGAAGATAGTGAAAAGTAATACGAGAAGCCAAGGTAAAACATGGTAATCAAAACTGATTTTAAAAAGATATTGAGAATTGGATGAAAGCCAAAATCCCAAAAATAAAATACTGTAAAAGTTACTATTAAAATTGCAAATGATTTTAGTGTATTTAATGAAAAAGGAAATAACTTCATCTTAAGCACTACAAAAAATAATTTAGACAAACTGTATAATGTAATAGACAATAACGTTGCAAATGCAGTTCCTTTTAACCCATACAAAGGAATAAAAATCATATTCAATCCAATCGTCACCAGTATTAATAAAACTCCTAGAAAAAGAACCGTTTTGTAATATTGTGAATTAAAAATAATGGCATTATTATTTCCTAAAATGAGATCAAAATATTTGGATAAACCAATAGTAAAAACCACAAAAACTCCTTCCGAATATTCTTGAGGCAACAACACATACAACTGATTAATATTGCATAAAATTCCAATAAAAATTAAACCACCAATGATTTGCAGCGTAATAGATGTTTTTTTGTACAAATCATTAAGCGCCTCATACTTATTTTCGCTCATTAATTTAGCGGTAATTGGGTAAGTGATTTGATGCATCGCTCTACTTGGAACGGCAATTACTGTAGCTATAAATATAGCAACTGAATAATAGGCAATGTTTTCAATTTTTACGTAATTATTCAACATGAATTTATCGATTTCTAAAAATAAATTGGCAATTCCACCTGTTAAAATGATGAATAAACTATAAACCACTATGGCTTTTGCATTCGTTGGAATACTTAAAGAAAATATTGGAAAACGTACTTTAAATGCAAACCATTTCATGAATAGCATAGCAAATAAATAAATGCCCATTAATGCATATACAAACTCTTCTGGTGTAATCCAATTAAAATAGACCGCAAAAAGAGTCATACTTACTAAAATACGCAATAATACTTCTTTGATAAAATTTCCTAAAACCGATTGCAAATGAACTTTTACCCAAGCATAAAAAATTTCAAAATAACCCATAGACAAACCTATCACTGGAATTTGCCAAACATAATCGTAAACAATTGCATTCTCTTTGGATAAAATTTCAGCGATTTGATGGTACCCAAAATAGGCTATTAAAGAAAAAGGAATTACTAATACTAACGGCAGAAATAAGACAAAGGTTAAAAACTTCGACTTTTCTTCCTCTGTTTTATATTCATTAAAATATTTGACTAATGTATTATGTACTCCAAAAGCCATTAAAGGCATTAAAATATTAGCGGATGATAAAATATAACCTACCAATCCATAGTATGTATCTCCTAAAAACTGAACATACATATATAAGGTATTGATTGCCCCTATGGCAAAACCGATATAGGTAATTACCGTATTCTTAATGGATTGATTGATAACTATTCCCATTTTTAAATTAGAAATTAGAAATTAGAAGCTTGGAAAGTCTTTCAGTTAAACTTTTTCTACTGTACTGTTGTAAACCAATAGGGTGAGATTTTAAATTATGCGCTACATACATCCTAAAATAAGTTAGAATTTGATTTTTTAAAGCTTCTTTATCTTGGTAGTTAAAAAATGCGCCTGTATTGGTTGCCTTAATAATTTTCTCAACATCAGTTTCTGTTGGACCTATAGCTACAATAGGACGTTCCGATACCATATATTCAAATAGTTTTCCTGGTATAATACATTTGGTTTCTTCAGAATCAATTTCAATTAGTAATAAAACTTGGGAACAACGTTGTTCTTGCAAAGCTTCCTCATGAGAAACGTAACCTAAATTATTTACAAATGAAGCCAACTGATATTTCTCAATACTTTCTAACACTTCATTACTAACTGCACCTATTAATTTCAGTTCGAAATGTGTGGCAAAATCTTCATTTTCTTGTGTTAATTCTGATAGTCCTTGCCATAATATTTGAGGATTTCGTTCAGAAAGAAAAGAACCTATATGTGCCAAAGTAAATTTTGCATCTAAAGATTTTTTATTTATTTGTTCCACATCATAGCCATTAGTAATCACTTCAATAGGACGATTGGTAAGCTGTTCAAATTCTTTTTTTGTGGTTTCTGAAGTTACTATAATAGTATCGCAAGCATTTAAAACCTCTTTTTCCAAAGACTTGTGCTTTTTAGCAGCCCAAGAACTTAACTTTAATTGTTTATGGTAACCAATTGTGGTCCAAGGGTCACGAAAATCGGTAATCCAATTGATTTTTATTTCTTTCTTTAATTGTAAACCAATAAGATGCAAACTATGTGGTGGCCCTGTTGTAATAATCGTATCGATTTGATGTTTTGACAGATACTCTTTCAAATAACGAACCGATGGTTTTACCCAAAAAACTCGTGCATCAGGAATAAATAAATTACCTCTAACCCAAAGCATGATTTTTTCGAGTACCGACTGCTTCTTTTGATTGGAAATAATTCCAGAACTAATTTTTTTTGCTTTCTTTTTAGAAAAAACGGAAGCCAAACCATAAGGTTCAAAAATGCTTTTCTTTACGATAATTGTCTCTTCTGAAACTTCACTTAGCAGTTTTCTATCGAGTAAAGGATAGGTTGGGTTTTCTGGAACATAAACATGAGGTTGAATTCCAAAATCTGGCAAGTACTTGACAAATTTTAACCAACGCTGTACTCCTGGTCCACCTGCTGGAGGCCAATAATAAGAAACAATGAGTATTTTTTTTATGGGTGTAATATTATTTCTTCTTTGTTTCAAAATAAACGCCTCCTAAGAGCAATAAAAAGATAAGAATTGAACTTGTTAAAGCTATTCTACTTCCCGTTTGTACTACTTGTGGTTCAAACTTAAATTCAATCGTGTGTTTACCAGCTGGAATTGACAAACCTCTTAATACATAATTCACATTATATATTTGTGCTTCTTTTCCATCAATGGTAGCTTTCCAACCATTTTGATAATACATTTCTGAAAATACTCCAAAACCATTTTTTGAGTTATTGGAGGTATACTTTAAATAATTAGGACGATATGTTTTTAATAGGATTGAAGCTGTTGAATCTTTTTCAATATTGCCTTTATATTCATTAGTTTTAACATTCATTACAGCAATATTCTTAGTGTCTAAACTATCCAATACTTTCATTTCTTCATCTGCAGAATTGACCCAATTAATTTTTTCTACAAACCAAGCGTTACCATTTGCTGCTGGGTTGATTAAAGCTACTGGTTTTCCGTCTTCTCCATTTTGAATGATATATTTCACATTCAACATATTCAAAACACCAACATTATTTTTAGCGATTTGGTAATCAAATAATTGTTGCATACGTCTTGGTTTCGCTGCATGATACCCACCAATAGATTTATGAAAATAGGAACTTCTAGCATTACTCATTTGTCCATTTACTTCAAAAACTCTAAAATGTGTGGTGTCTTGTAATATTTTCAAATCTGCTTCAGTTGGCTGAAAAGGTTCATCCATTTCTCTAGCAAAAACAAAGTCTTCTTTATTTACATAATTTTTATCAATAGGAACTAAATCCATGCAAAACAATAATCCAATTAAAACAACTGATATTACTTCCTTTAAACTTCCTTTATTGTTTAAAAATAGAATGGCAAATGCAGCGAATACAAATCCCATGGAACGTAGAATATCTTTTGTAAATAAAGACATTCTATCATTTCTTAGTGCACTCATAAATTCTGGACCATAATTTTGAGCATAATAGCCATCATTACCTCCAGCAAAATCAAAAGTACCTTTGAATATAAATAAAACAGCTAAAAGTCCAAAAACAATAGCACCGCTTTTCCAAAGTGCATTCCATTGCTCTTTTTTATCTTCAATTTTGAAAAAACTAGAAAAACCTAATATAGCTAAAGCGGGAACACACAATTCTAATAGTACTTGAATTGAAGAAACAGCTCTAAACTTATTGTACATGGGAACAAAATCTATAAAAAAGTCTGTCAGAAAGGAAAAATTCTTTCCCCAAGATAAGAACAAAGAAAGCAATGTCCCTGTTACTAAAGCATATTTTAATTTTCTATTATCAACAACAAACAACGCTAATATAAAAAAGAAAAATACCACAATCCCAATATAAGCAGGTGCAGCAACAATAGGTTGATCACCCCAATAAGTAGGCATTTGTTTAACAATTTCAACGGCCTCATGCGGAGGAACACCTTGTTGAGTGATAAAACTATACATTTCTGAATCTACACCTAAATCTTCATGATTGGATCCTCCAAAAAGTCTTGGAGCTAATAAATTTAAACTTTCCGCTTTTCCGTAGCTATATTCAGTTATGTAATCGTAACTCATAGCATTAGAATTCACTTTAGGAGTTCCATTTTCATCAAATGTTAGCTCACTTTTATTTCGTGTTGAAAAAGCTGCATATTCTGAAGTAGCTAATAAATTAGTTGCATTTGCACCCACTGCCAATAACCCAGCGATAACAAAAACACCAAGTACTTTTCCTAACTCTTTAAAAGCTTTGTCTTTTATGAATTGGTACACATAAAAAATACTTACCACTAAAAGAAGTAACAATAAATAATAGGTCATCTGAAAGTGATTCGCTTGAATCTCCAATGCTGCAGCAAATAGTGTTAACAAACCGCCGACAATATATCTTTTTTGGTATACCAATACTACACCTGCCAAAACCATTGGCATATAAGCAATGGCATGTGCTTTTGCATTATGTCCTACACCAAGGATAATAATCAAATAGGTTGAAAAACCAAAAGCTAAAGCACCCAAAAAAGCCTTCAGAGAATCAATTTTTAAAACGGAAAGCAAAATATAAAACCCAATAAAATACAAGAATAAATAATCTGCTGGACGAGGTAAAAATCGTAAAACTGAATCTAATTTTTTCACATAATTATGGGGATAATTTGCTCCTAATTGATACGTTGGCATACCACCAAAAGCACTATTCGTCCAATACGGTTCTTCATTGTTTTCCTTTCTAAAATCATTTTGCTCTTTGGCCATACCTGTATATTGAACAATATCGGATTGATATATTTTTTTACCTTCTAAAACGGGATAAAAATAGATTACAGCGACTAAAATAAAACCAACTAAGGCTAAAAAATGAGGAATGAAAGGTTGTAGTTTTTTCATTGGTATAATTATATCTAAATAAAACGCTAAGGTAAATAAAAAAAGGATATTGCAACAATATCCTTTCTAGCAACTCATTTGCTTTTTAATCTTTTTAATCTATTTCTTCAAAATCGACATACTCTCCTACTTTCTTTTTTTCTCTTGGCATTTGCTTCGTATCTGTTTTTTGAGAAGATGTATTTTGATTCGAGTAAGAACCTTGTTGCCCAAACTGTTGATTCATTTGATCTTGCATTTTTTGTTGCAATTTACTCACTGCTGTACGCATCAATATAGGCGCAAATATGCGAAACAAAAATTTAAACAAGTACCAAAATAAAACTATGTAAGCTAACGTTTTTATAAAACCTGTGAAAGATGCTGTTTCCATTTTAATTCAATTTAAAATTCAAATTTACGTTTATTAGTAGATAAAAGCATAGGAATGTTTCTTAAAATTATTATAAAATACTATTTTTGACCTAAATATTAGCAACATGAAATATACTAAAGGACTATTCGTATTCTTTTTCTTTGTTTACCAAGTTCATTATGCCCAATTTACAGATGAGATTAATTCCAACCGCCCTGGAAAATCGATGATGGCATTTTCAGTTGGAAAATCAATTATTCAAGTAGAAATGGGATTAAATTACCAAAATGAAGATCATGCGGGTTTAAAATATGATGCCAATGGTTTTATAGCTGAATTAGATTTTAGATGGGGCTTATTTTTTGAAGAATTAGAATTTGTAGCCGAATTGCAATATCAAAATGACAAATACACATCCCTTTTTGAAAGTAAAAATAGATCTGCATTAAAGAAAACCTTGGTAGGAGCGAAATATTTAATTTATGATCCTTTTAAAAATTACGAAGTAAAACCGAATTTGTATAGTTGGAAAGCTAATCATAAATTCAACTGGAGACAATTTGTACCTGCTGTTGCTGCTTATGCAGGTGTTAACATTAACTTTTCAGACAATCCATTTAATTATGCTCCATCTTATGTAAGTGAAAATACAATTAGTCCAAAAGTGATGTTAATTGCTCAAAACCATTTTGGTTCACGTTGGGTTTTTGTAACCAATATTATGTATGATAAAATTGCTTCCAAATTTGCTTCAATTAACTATGTCATTACATTGACTAGAGGTTTTAATGAAAAATGGTCGGGTTTTATTGAAAATCAAGGTTATAATGGGGATTATTATTCAGATGGTGTGTTCCGATTAGGTGCTGCATATTTAATTAACAATAGAATGCAAGTAGATGCTTCTGTAGGTAAAAATATTAAAGATAGTCCATCTTTATTTAATGCGGGTGTTGGTTTTTCTTGGCGATTTGATGCCAATTATGAAGAAGTAAAAATTGAAAAAGACAAAGGCAGTAAAATGGATCAGAAAATGAAGAAGAAAGCAGAAAAAGAGAAGAAAAAACGTAAAGACGAGGTAGAAATAGAATAAAATGATTACAGTAAAAAAAGTAAGTTCAAAAAAGGAACTAAAAGAATATGTTTTATTTTCTTTTGAGTTATTTAAAGACAATCCCAATTGGATACCTCCTATTATAGCTGAAGAATTAGAAACTTTTGATAAAACAAAAAACCCAGCTTTCCATTCAGCAGAAGCGCATTTTTATTTGGCTTATAAAGAGGGAAAAATTGTTGGTAAAGTTGCCGCAATAATTAATTGGGATGAAGTAAGAATCTTAAAAAAGAGTAAAGTTCGTTTTGGGTGGTTTGATGTTATAGACGACATTGAAGTTACCAAAGCTTTACTAGAAAAAGTATATGAATTAGGAAAACAGCATCATTTAGAAATGGTGGAAGGTCCAATTGGTTTTTCCAATTTAGACAAAGTGGGTGTGTTAGTAGAAGGTTTTGAAGAAATGGGAAATATGGTTACTTGGTACAGTATGCCATATTATAAAGATCATTTTGAACAATTAGGTTTAGTTAAAGAAAAGGAATATGTAGAAAGTAGTTTTTCTTTTACCAATATTGATCCTGCTCCATTCATGAAAATCAGTAAATTAATTCAAGAAAGATACCAATTAAGAGCGATTAATTTTACTAAAACAAAAGACATCATGCCTTATGTGGATGAAATGTTTGATTTGTTTAATGAAACTTATGCTAAATTACAATCCTTTGTGGCTATAAATCAAGTTCAAAAAGAATATTTCAAGAAAAAATATATTAGTTTTATTAATCCTGAATATATAAAATTCATATTGGATAAAGACAATAAAATGGTGGCTTTTGCTATTGTTATGCCCGGTTTTAGTGATGCACTCAAAAAAGCCAAAGGAAAATTATTCCCTTTTGGTTTTTATCATTTACTTCAAGCAAGAAAACATTCTAAAGAAGCTGTTTTTTATTTAATTGGTGTTACACCAGAATATCAGAGCAAAGGAATTACAGCGATTATTTTTGAAGAATATTATAAAATTTTCAAAGCCAAAAATATTAACACCTGTGTAAGAACCCCCGAATTAGAAGAAAATAATGCGGTACATAATCTTTGGAAACATTTCAATTCTAAAATAACGAAACGAAGAAGAACATACAGTAAAAAATTATAAAAACAAAAAGAGTTATCTATTTAGATAACTCTTTTTGTTTAAGGTTATATTGAAATTATTCTGAATCTATTGGACCTTCCCACTCAGTTATACCTCCAACTAAATTGTAAGCATTAGCGAAACCCAATTCTCTCATTATATTACAAGCATTGGCACTTCTTGATCCAGCAGCACAATACACATAATAGTTTTTAGTTTTATCCAATTCTTCTAAAGCATAAATAAAACCTTGACCTTTGAAAATATCAATATTAATTGCATTTGCAATTTTTCCTCTGTTAAACTCATCTTCTGTTCTAACATCGAGAATGATTCCTTTTTCATCAGTTAAAAACTGACTCCACCACTGTTGTTGCTCTAAATTCATATATCATAATTTGCTCCAAAAATACTATGCTTTTATAGAACATCCAATAGCTTTAGTAACTTTTACTGAAACTTCTTTGTTTTTTAATAAGGCATCAACAGCATTTTCAACATATTTCACTTTAACAGCTTCTTCATCAGCATGGTTATCATCAATTGCTCCAATGTATTTTACAATATTTCCTTCTTTAGTTTTTTGCAAAACATATACATGAGGGGTTTTTGTAGCTCCATATTGAGGATATATTTTTTGTCCTTCATCAAATAAATAGGGAAAAGTAAATCCTTTTTCTTTAGCCCTAACCTTCATTAATTCAAAACTATCTTTCTCTTGAACTGCAGGATTGTTAGGATTAATCGCAATTACTGGATAACCTAATTTTTTATATTTTTTGTCTAACGCAATAATTCTATCTTCATATGCTACTGCATACGGACAATGATTGCAAGTAAAAATTACAATATAGCCTTTTACATCTTTGTAATCACTTAAAGATACCATTTTATCGTCTACGTTTTTCAACTTAAAATCTGTTGCTTTATCACCTACTTCATATCCAGAAATTTCACTTTTACTAAGTGTAAATGCACTAATTAGTACAAATAAGGAAACACTTAAAACAATTTTAAAAACTTTCATATTATTCATTTATTTTAATTAACACTTCTTTTTCTAGTTCTTCAAAGGTAAAGGATTGTTCATAAAAACTATACGAATCGTTTTTATAGATAATAGTTGCAGGGATAGCTCCACTCCATTTTTCATTCACCTTCTCAATCCAAGAATTTGCATCCGGATCATCTAAATGTATGACTTGAGATAGTAATTGCTTTCTTTTAATATAAGGAATTAAATTAGACTCTACTTTTTTAGGGAAATCTAAACTGACTAAAATCACTTTTACTTTATTGTTAGCATATTTCTTTCCAATATTTTCAAAATGAGGTAACTCTTTAATACATGGAGCACACCAAGTTGCCCAAAAATTAATCACATAAATCGTATCGTTTTTCTTTTTCAAAAAAGCTTCCAATCCTTCATAATTGTAAGACGCTACCTTAATATCCTCCTGATTGTAAATTGTAATAGGTCCGTTTGGAGTTTGTCCAAATAAGAATACACCACAAAAACAACTTGCTAAATAAATTAATTTCTTCATAACCAGTTAAAAGTAATCATTAAAGTAGATGGTAAGATAAATTTAATAAAAATTTAACACACATTTGTATATACAAATAATAAAAAGAACTACATTTGTACATACAAATTTTGTAATTACAAATGAGAATAGAAGAGGAAATAAAAAGTACAATTGCATTAAGTATTGCAAAAAAAGTAATCTTAAATTTAGCCTTTACTAAAAATTATGTAGGGGATAAATTTAATGAAATTTTGAAACCTTTCGAAATTTCTGGGGAACAATATAATGTGTTACGAATTCTTAGAGGACAGAAAGGAAAACCCATAAACATGCAGGACATTCAAGAGCGTATGGTTACCAAAAATAGCAATACCACTCGATTGATTGATAAATTACTATTGAAAAAAATGGTAGAACGAAATGTTTGCCCAGAAAACAGAAGAAAAATAGAAATATTAATTACGCAAACTGGATTAGACATCTTAGCAGAATTAGATCCTTTAATTGAAAATCATGAAAATGGAATAACCAATAACCTCACAAATCCCGAATTAGAACAATTAAATAATTTATTAGAAAAAATAAGAGAAAATTAATATGAGTACATTTATAGAAAATCAAAAATGGAGATATGCAACAAAAAAATTTGATGCTACTAAAAAAATCTCAAGTAAAGATTTAGAAACACTGAAAGAAGCCATTCAATTGAGCACTTCTTCTTATGGACTACAACCCTATAAGGTTTTAATTATTGAAAATCCTGAACTAAGAGCAAAACTGCAACCTGCTTCTTGGGGACAAACCCAAATTGTTGATGCTTCTCACCTATTAGTATTTGCTAATGTTGTTGATGTTACTGAAAATGAAATCGATAATTATATGGCTAATATGGCAAATACTAGAGGTTTACAAATTGAAGATTTAAAACCTTACAGTGATTTCATGAAATCAAAATTAGTTAATTTACCAAAAGAAGCTAAAGCCATTTGGACCTCAAAACAAACCTATTTAGCGCTTGGTAATCTTCTTAATGCCGCTGCTGAATTGAAAATTGATGTAACTCCAATGGAAGGATTTGAACCTGAAAAATACAATGAAATTTTAGGTTTAAATACTTTAGGGTTGAACGCTTCTTTAGTAGCTACTTTAGGGTATCGTCATGAAGAAGATTTGACGCAACATTATGCAAAAGTCCGTAAACCAAACGAAGAATTATTTATTACACTATAATTATTAAATCAAATTTTAAAAAAACAATGAAAAATTTAAAAACAATTGCGGTAGCATTACTAACATTAGTTTCATTTGCTGTGAATGCGCAAACTACAAAAAAAGTAAATGTAGAGAAAAGTAAAATTGAATGGGTTGGTAAAAAAGTTACGGGTCAACACAATGGTACCATTAACTTAAAAGACGGTGCTTTAGTATTTAAAGGAAAAAAATTAGCGGGTGGTAATTTCACAGTAGACATGACTTCTATCAACACAACCGATTTAGAAGGAGGAATGAAAGGCAAATTAGACGGACATTTAAAATCTGAAGATTTCTTTGGTGTTGAAAGTCACCCAACCTCAACTTTAGTTTTCAAAACTATCGCTGATAAAGGTAACAATGTATACACTGTAACTGCTGATTTAGAAATCAAAGGAAAAACAAATCCAATCGTTTTTGATATAACAGTTAATAAAGATACTGCTACAGCTAAATTAATCGTAGATAGAGCAAAATATGATATTAAATATGGTTCAGGTTCCTTTTTTGATAATTTAGGTGACAAAACCATATATGATGAGTTTGAATTGAATGTAACTTTAAGTTTCTAATTCTCAAACTATGAAAAAGAAAAAGCCCAAAATATATTTTGGGCTTTTTCTTTTTCTTGGGATTTAAAATACAAATACATCTTTTAGCAAAATCTCTTAGGAATTCTTGTTCGTCTTAGACTTCTATTAATTCATGATAAAAAACATCTATTTAAAATATAATTTTTAAAATATTATTTGGTTTTAAAAAAAATATTTTAATACATTTGTACCAATCAATAAAAAGATGCAAACAATTTTAAATAATACTTGGTGGTGGAACAACTTACGTCAGACGTCGTGAGAGAATCCTCCTATAGTATAATTTAAATCAAAATACATAGAAAAGGCTTGTCAATCACGACAAGCCTTTTTTTATTATCAAATTTTAAACGAATGTAACCCATGAAAACGTACCCACTTAAAACACATTTTAAACAAATTCTGGCAGACACCATAACACCAGTAAGTGTGTATTTAAAAATAAGAGATAAATTTCCAAATAGCATTCTACTTGAAAGTAGTGATTATCATGGAAATGACAATAGTTTTTCCTATGTATGTTTTAATCCAATAGCTTCTATAAAAGTTGAAGACCAAAAAATTGAAACGCAATTCCCTGATGACTATTCTGAAATTATTCCTATAGACGAAACTGTAAAAGTTGCTGATGAAATAGAACAATTTTCGAAACGATTTATTACTGAAGAAACCAATTTTAAATTCATCACTCAAGGTTTATTTGGGTATATCGCTTACGATGCCATACCTTATTTTGAAAGTATCAAAATCAAAAGTAAATCTTTAGAAAACAAAATTCCAGAAATTTACTATGCGGTTTACCAAAATATCATTGCAATTAATCATTTTAAAAATGAAGCGTATCTATTTTGCCATTCGTATAATGATGGTAACAACATTGCTGAAATCGAACAGTTGTTACAAGCTAAAAATTTTGCTTCTTTTTCCTTTACTAAATCTGGAAACGTAATTTCAAATTTAACCGATTCTGATTTTAAACAATATGTTGCTAAAGCAAAAAAACATTGTCAACGAGGTGATGTATTTCAATTGGTTTTATCCAGAAGGTTTTCACAGGCTTTTAAAGGAGATGAATTTAATGTGTATCGCGCTTTGAGAAGCATTAACCCATCTCCTTACCTATTTTATTTTGATTATGGAAATTTCAAAATTTTTGGATCCTCTCCTGAAGCACAATTGGTTATTAAAAATGATTTAGCTGAAATTCATCCTATCGCAGGCACATTTAAACGCACTGGAGATGACGAAAAAGATGCACAATTAGCGAAAAAACTAACCGAAGACATTAAAGAAAATAGCGAACATGTAATGTTAGTAGACTTAGCTCGTAATGATTTGAGTAGAAGTTGTGAAGAAGTTACCGTAGAAAAATATAAAGAAGTACAATTCTTTTCTCATGTAATTCATTTGGTTTCCAAAGTAACTGGAAAACTAAAACCCAATCATCCATTTATGGAATTAGTAGCAAAAACATTTCCTGCAGGAACTTTAAGTGGAGCTCCAAAATACAAAGCAATGGAATTAATTGAATCTATAGAAAAAACAAACAGAAGTTTTTATGGAGGAGCCATTGGCTTTATGGATTTTAAAGGCAATTTCAATCATGCAATTATGATACGAAGTTTCTTAAGCAAAAACCATTCTCTTTACTTTCAAGCTGGTGCTGGTATTGTTTCCGATTCGTCTGAAGAAAGCGAAACTCAAGAAGTCTATAATAAATTAAATGCCTTACAAAAAGCATTAGACGTAGCCGAAAATATTTAACAATGGTAATGGCAAAAAAAATAAAATAACAAATAAAATAACTAGTCAAAAATTGATTTTTGAAATTGAATTTGGCTTTGAAATTGAAAAAAATGAAAATAGTAGTAATCGACAATTATGATAGCTTCACTTATAATTTAGTACATTATTTGGAAGACTTAGATGCGGAAGTTACCGTATTTAGAAACGATGAATTTGAATTGGAAGAACTCGAGGCATTCGATAAAATTGTATTGTCTCCAGGTCCTGGTATTCCAGAAGAAGCAGGTCTTTTAAAAGCAGTCATCAAAAAATACGCGCCTACGAAAAGTATTTTTGGTGTTTGCTTAGGTTTACAAGCGATTGGAGAAGTCTTCGGAGGTAAACTGATTAATTTAGACAAAGTGTATCATGGTGTAGCTACTCAAGTTACACAAATAGAAGAAGATTTTATATTTCAAGATTTACCCAAAATTACTGAAGTAGGTCGTTATCATTCTTGGGTTGTGGCCAATGAAAATTTACCAGAAGAGTTGATTATCACTTCTATAGATGAAAACGGGCAAATTATGTCTATGAAACATAAAACGTATAATGTAAGAGGTGTTCAATATCATCCTGAAAGCGTATTAACTCCAAATGGTAAAAAAATTCTTGAAAATTGGTTGAAGAATTAAACCGATTCATGCTAATCTATGACACAATTAAATTGTTAGTTCGAGTAAACTCCAAAACCATTAGAATTAAATATCCTGTATTATAAAATTTATTCAAGTATTCCACACAAAACCAACTATGAAAACAATATTAAATCGATTAATCAATCATGAAATACTTTCAAAAGCAGAAGCAAAAGAAGTATTAGTTAACATATCTGCTGGTAATTATAATGCCAGTCAAATTGCTTCCTTTTTAACCGTTTACATGATGAGAAGTATCACTATTGAAGAACTGTCAGGGTTTAGAGAAGCTTTATTGGAATTGTGTATTCCTGTTGATTTTTCTGCTTACAACACCATCGATTTATGTGGAACAGGTGGTGATGGTAAAGATACGTTCAATATTTCAACTTTAGCCTCTTTTATTGTTGCGGGTGCAGGAATTA
>PKDY01000035.1 GCA_002862755.1 Flavobacteriaceae bacterium
GGAACTGGCAAACCTGTCCATCATATCCGCACCAAAATTAGCGGAAGCGGTCGCACTGGTCAATGATGCGCCAAAGAAACAGGCGGGTAAAAGTCCTAAGCGTTTCAAGCTATAACACAGAAATAGTAAGGCTATGAAAAAATTAAGAGCAAATATGGACAGGTACTTTGACAAGCTGGATGACCGTTGGCGGGCATTGCCCTTGCGCAAACAGCAACGATATACGCTGTACTTCTTTGTGGGTTACCTGCTGCTTACCGTAGTGGTCATTGGCAAAGTGATGTACGATACCTCAAAGTCCGGTAATGATATGGTCATTGAGCATATCGAAAACCCTGTCCTGAAAAGTAAAAACCCTGTAAGGTTGCAGGATAGTGTATCAACAATTTTAAAAAATCAGATTTATGAAAGAAAATGAAAAAAGGGTCAGCTTTCTCGTTGAGGGAGAAGACCATAACGCAGCATCAAATCTGCCTGATAATAAAAAGGGTAATAAGGAAAAGCTCAAAAAGCCAATCATATTCCTTTTGATGGGAGTGGTATTTCTCGGCTGTATGTACCTCATATTTAAACCGTCGAAAGATAAAAAGGCGGTCGAAAATATTGGGTTGAATGATGCCGTGCCACAGGCTACCGGAGCAGGGATGCCCGATGATAAAAGCAAGGCGTATGAGCAGGAAATGCTCGAACGCAAAGAGCAGGAAAAGCGCAATGCACTGACCACGCTTTCTGATTATTGGAATACTGAAGACAGTGCATCTGCTGACAATGAACAAAGTTTACCTGAAGAAGAGGAGAACAACGGCTATGGCGGTGGCAGAAGTTCGGGAAGAAACGGCAATTCTGCATTGAACAGCTACCGTAATGCACAAAGCACACTCGGTTCATTTTATAATAATGACAATGCCGAAACAATGGAACTCCGTAAGCAAGTGGACGAACTTAAAGCAAAGTTGTCGGAAAAAGATGTGCCACCTGTGGCCACCGTTGACGACCAAGTCAAATTAATGGAGAAATCCTATGAAATGGCTGCAAAGTATCTTCCGCAAAATGCCAATACCGGAAACGCTGCTCCTGCCAACGGTGCAACTACTGGGGCTGCGGGTGCTAACCAAAAAGAGCAATTTGTATCGTTCACACCAACAAGAAAGAACATTGTATCAGCCTTGTACCGTGAACCGTCGGACAGTGCATTTGCATCAGATTGGAGCCAAACAAAAAACCGTGGGTTCTATACCGCAAGTGCTACAGAACAGGCAGTACAGCCTAAAAACAGCATTAAAGCCTGTGTACACGAAGCCCAAACGGTAGTTGGCGAAACGGGTGTGCGTTTACGCCTGTTAGAGCCTGCCAAAACCCCGCAACGTACCATCCCAAAAGGAACGATTGTAACGGCTAATGCCAAATTTCAGAATGGCAGGTTACAATTAAAAGTTACCTCCGTAGAACTGGAGGGCAACATCATCCCGGTAGATATTACCATTTACGATTTGGACGGACAACAAGGCTTATACGTTCCGTATTCGCCCGAAATGAATGCCCTTACCGAAATGGCGGGTAATATGAGCCAAACAGGTGGAACCAGTGTAATGCTTACGCAGAATGCCGGACAGCAGGTTGCCGCAGACCTAAGCCGTGGCGTGGTACAGGGTATTTCGGGCTATTTCGCCAAGAAAGTAAGAACGCCAAAGGTTACGCTGAAAGCAGGCTATCAGGTATTCCTCGTATCAAAAAAATAATGTTGAACTCAAATTAATAAAACAATGAAAAATTATTTAAAAACCTTTTGGGCTATTGCCCTGATACTCGGCTTTGCCGTAACATCTTATGCACAGGACACCATCAGAACGCCGCTTGCCCTGGGCAAGATAGAACCGTACCGTATGGAAGTTACCTACGATAAAACCTCCCACCTGATTTTTCCGACCGCCATTCGTTACGTGGATTTGGGCAGCGATTACCTGATAGCAGGGAAAGCCGAAGATGCGGAAAACGTGTTGCGTGTAAAAGCATCCGTAAGGGACTTTGAGCCGGAAACCAATTTTTCCGTAATCACGAACGACGGGCGTTTTTACAGCTTCAACGTGTATTACAGTTCCTACCCGGAGGCATTGAGCTACGACCTGCTCACAATGCAAAAAGCGGTGGATAAAGCCAACGGTAACGATGTGCTTTTCGAGGAACTGGGCAACAATTCGCCCTCACTGGCGGGCTTGTTACTGGAAACCATTTACAAGAAAGACAAGCGCATTGTAAAACATATCGGAGCCAAAAGTTTCGGTATTCAGTTTATCCTCAAAGGCATCTACATACATAATGGCAAATACTATTTTCATACGGAATTGCGAAACCGTACCAATGTCCCTTTCCAGATTGATTTTGTAAACTTCAAAGTAGTAGATAAGAAAGTAGCGAAACGTACTGTCGTACAGGAGCGTCCATTGTTACCACTTCGTACCTATAAACCACTTACGGAAATTTCAGGGCAAACCACAGAACAAAACGTGTTCCTTTTAGACCAGTTTACCATTGCAGATGACAAGGTATTGCTGATCGAGATTTTCGAGAAAAACGGCGGCAGGCATCAAACGCTTCAGGTGGAAAATTCAGATCTGATCAAGGCTCGTCTGATTAACGATATGCACCTGAAATTTTAATAACCTTTTAGAATAATAGTAATAAAATGAAAAAGTATATCTATACCGTGATACTCATATTGATAGGAATCACGACCAGCCAGGCACAACGTATGCTGCCTAAGCAAAAAGGATTTGAAGTAAATGTTGGTGTATTATCCGATGATAAAATCGGTAACGATTATTACATCAATATTGGAATGACCGTAAACGGAAAAAATGGGAATTATCAGCTTTGGGCTTTGGAATATACACATCAATATCACGACTACAAAGATCTCCGTATTCCTCAGGAAACCTACACTGCCGAGGGTGGTTACAGCTTCTTCCTGTTGGGCGATGCCCTTAAGAACATTACGTTGAATGCCGCAATAACAGGCGTAGTCGGTTATGAAAGCATTAACCGTGGTGAAGCAATGTTGTATGACGGAGCAAAGATAGTGAGCGACAATAATTTGATCTACGGAGCTGGTGGACGGCTCACATTTGAAACATACCTATCAGACCGTTTTGTATTAATCCTGCAAGGACGTACAAAAGTCTTTTGGGGTACGGATTTACAACAGTTCCGACCGTCGGCAGGTGTGGGATTAAGGTTTAACTTTTAAAACGTAAAAACGATGATAGCAATATTCAATAAATTCAGAACAGGGCTACTGCCATTATATGTATTCCTGGCAATCCTCACAGCTTCGGTTACGTTGGTATCTTGCAGCAAAGATGATGAACTCGAAATACAGAACAATTTTCCTTTCGAGGTCAATGTTATGCCAGTGCCTAAAGATGTTGCCAATGGACAGACCGTAGAAATACGCATTACCATACAGCGTACAGGTAATTACAGCAACACGCAGTATTTTCTCCGTTACTTCCAGTTTGACGGACAGGGAACGTTGCAATACTACAATGAACCGCCATATCAGCCCAATAACCTGTACCAATTACCAACGGAGCAGTTCAGGTTGTACTACACTTCAACGTCTGCCGTATCGCAGTCCTTTGATGTTTGGATTTCGGACAGCTTCGGGAATGAAAAGCAGATAACTTTTCAATTTAACAGTAACGATTAAGAGCAGTATTTCATTTTATAAAAAACGGCTTATCTGATTGGTAAGCCGTTTTCTATTTACAGCGTATTTGCTTAGGTAAATTTTAATGGTTCATCAATATTTATTAAATTTATACTTGTGAAATTAAAAAATGTGAGGATATGGTTGCATCATTGGTTATTGGGATAATATTTTTGGTTGCAGGCTTGGGACTTCGTTATTGGATCAACCGGAGAAAGTTTTACAGGCGCAGTCCTATGGGAGCAGAGGGTTTTTCATCTTATGAAAGTTCAGTTTTTATTAAATTGACTGAAAAGGTTGGAAAATGGATAGCTTACGCCCTGATTATTTTCGGGTTGTTATCGCTGTGGGTCTATTCTCGTGAGAAAAAAGAAAAACAACACCAGGAAGTAAAACAGGACAGCCTCGAACAACCTTAAAATTCATAACTAAAAAATAGAATATTTAACAATTTGATGTTAGAGTTCTATTGGCCTTTAAGTAGACAGCAGTCTTTGAGTTGCTTACCACTTCCACAAACACAAGGGTCAGTTGGTCGCATATATGTAGTCTTTGTAACAAAATCTGGTTCTCCTTCAAAACTGCCTTGTTCACCACTTTCTGCTGCTTTTAAAATCTCTTCAAATTCTGTTCGTAATTGCTCTTGACTTTTAGGATGTGCTTTTAAAAAATCACTTAATTTTAGGTCAAAAACCTTATCCCAAATTTTGAATGTGTCTGTCTCTTTGTCTGGCGGTGTATCAGCAATTTCACCACTTTCTATTTGATATTGATGGAATTTGTTTAGGTCACTTTTTAAAGCGTTAGACGTTATGAAATGGACTTCTTTTGGATTAATTAATTCAAACAATGAAATTAAAAATTTATCATTGGTACTGAATACCCTGCAACAGGGTGTGTAATAAAGGTATTCCAAATCTAACAAATTTGTCTTCCTTTCACTAAACAGATTGTTATTAATTCCAACGTAGTACATAGCGACTATGCTCAAGCAAAAGAAAGCATAAGGCGAAAATTCTGCAAGAGAGGTATGATTTTCACTTTCCCATCTGTAAAATATCTGTGCTGCCAAACCATAGTCTAAATCGAAGTAGTCAATAATTAAAGCCAAATATTGCTTTTGATTTTCGGGGTTGTACAATTCGTTGAATAAATTTTTTTTTAGTGTTTTTAAATTTTCTTGATTATCACCTAGTTTTTTTTCTAATTTGATATTTGAAAATTGAGACATTTTACTTTTGAAAACTTCAACAACATTTTCGTCCTTACTTTGGCTTCTCCAGAACCAAGATATAATTTCATCAACAGAATTAAACTGACCATCTTTCCAACGTCTAATTGACTTTTCTTCCTCCGTTTCTTCAAAAACAAGTCCTTGTTTTGCTCCCGTGTTGATTGATTTAGCTGCTTCTAAAAAAGGTCTATTGTCGAAATCATTTTGCTTACCAATGAGAGATGTTTCTAAAAGTCTTTTATAGGTGGTATTTACATATGTGTTAGCAGGAAAAATCTTGTTCGCTAACCCAATTACAATATCTTTAGGTAATCGTTTACCTTCTACTTCTTCTTTTGACAAATCGCCTAAAATCTCAGACACAAGTAGAGGTGTAACATTTATTATGTAATATCGATGTAACTGTATTAATTCGTCGTGACCTAAACTTTGAAAAGTAGATTTGTCTAAAATTATTGCTAATGACATATTTTTTATAATTGTTATATATTGGAAATTTATAAAAATTACTATTAACACAAATTATGCGCAATGCATATCTTGTACAATCCTGTAAAGATTATCCTTCTCCAAATTTACATAAAAATTGCCTTCAAATTGCGGTTCTAAAGCCAAACACGACCTCTCAAAGCCAAACCCTGCAACATTCTCCATCACTATTAAAAGCCTTTATAAATTCGATTTCCACAGAAAATTGAGCAAACAATGGAAGTAATCGCAATACAAAAATCCGTACTGGAGGGAATGAAAAATGAGCTGAAAGAACTTTTGGAACTGACCGAAAATGCCACGAAAAAATACACGCCAATTTTCGAAGAAGAGCGATGGCTCGATAATCAGGAGGTCTGCCTGATGATGAACATTACCAAGCGGACTTTGCAAACCTACAAGGACAAAGGGTTATTACCATATTCCAGACTGAACCGTAAGAATTATTATAAACGCTCGGATGTACAGGCTTTGCTCGAAGCCGGGCAGCCGTACAACAGCAATAGCAATGGATTTACTGACGAATGAAGCCGAAGAAATCATCGCCCATCAGGAGATGATAAATCTGTTAAGAAGCCGTATCGAAAGTATATTGAAAAACTACCGTCCTGTAATGAACGGAGAAATTTACTTGTCGGGCGAAGATGTGTGCAAACTGTTACATATCAGCAAAAGGACTTTACAGCAATACCGTGACGATAATATTCTGCCATATATACATATTGGGGGCAAAATAATTTATATGGAAAGCGATATTATGAAAGCTTTGGAAAAGAATTACGTTGCTAATAAGGCTGATAAATTATAACCAAAGTCAGTCCAGATTATGTCTTCTTATAAGAACGAGTTTAGTATCTTTGCTTTTGAAAATATAGAAATCTTAAAGTGTTTTTGCTTTAAGTCCCACATTGAAAACTGGTAATTTTTAGACAACGGGACGATAAGGAAGAACGCTCATGCCATAGGCGTGGGCGCTCGCTTATTCGTTGTCGGGTATACCAGTACCTCAATGTGCGGTAAGTGTAGTTGCCTGCGCTTCTTTTTTAAGTGCAGAGCTACATCAACTTTAAAAAAGTATGATGATATGGAAACTGGTACACCTCAACAAAAAACCACACTCGCGCTTATCAATGATAAAAGTCCTATTTTGGATTTGATTTACAAGGATCTTGTTGCTTCAGGAATTGAAGTAATGATTCGTTCAGAGAACATTGAAGCTGGACTCTCTCAATTATCAGCATTAAAAGAACTTCTCAATATTTGCATTATTGACCTTGATTTTTATGATAAAAATGTGCTGACACAACTTCAAGAATTGAGGAAACAATATCCCACCATAAAACTGATTGCCCATAGTGAAATTGATGATGAGAAAATAGGAAGGGCTCTTTTAGATATAGGGTTTTCGAGTTATCTGCTTATTGGCAGTGATATTATTGATTTTAAGAAAGCTATCTTCAGCGTTTAAAGACTATATTTCATCCTCATCATCTCCATACCAACTTGAAGTATCCACATCGTAATCATCAACCTCAAACTTAGTGGAGGGAAAATCCTCATCGATTTGATAGCGTATCTTCGTTTCAAAAGGAAATGTTTCTGGCAAGTCTAATCCGTCACCTTCACGTCTTTCCTTATTAGATCCATATTCAAGAATCACATGTAGATCTCCAAAGACGTCCACTACAATTTCATATTCATTAATTTCTGAAATATGATATTCTGACACCTCACTATATTCCAATGAATGATGAGGTGCAAGCCGATCAACATTCTCAAAAAAATTAGTTACAACGGATGATATCATATGCTCTTCGATATGCCCATCGAGGAATTGTTTAAGATCTTCACGATAGTTCTCAATTGTTTCTACTAAACTAATGAAAGAGTTAAGTACATCTTGGCTCATACGCTCAACTTCAGAATCGCTAATATTGAACACCTCAGGATTAATATGAGTGTACTTGCTTAAAGTATTGATTGTTTCCTTTACATCCTTTATCATGTCTTTAAGTTCTTCAACATCAAACCCCCAACTATCTAAAAAAGCGTCTTCTATTCCACCTTGAACCGCATATTTGATTCGTTGATTTCTCGTTGGTTTTCCATCTGGTGTCTCAGGCTTGAACCAATTGCAGTTTTTGATCCGATCTTCTGGCGCAAGGTTATAAAGAAAATGCCGTGAAAGCTCCCTTATGGAGTATGCAAAATTATTAAAGCGAAGTTTGTTTGTTCGATCTTTCAGACTAACAAGTGAAGCTTCAAACAAATCCTGTTCAAATTGATTTGATAATAACTGCTTTATTTTTTCTGTTTTTTCCATATTATTTTGGCTTTAGTCAAATTTAAAAAAAAATAAGGCGCAATTTTTAATGTGACAATCAAATCCAACCGAGCGACGTTCTTTTGCTTCTTTTCTTTGGTCGCTTATGTGGAAAGAAAAGAAGTTGACTATAACAACGAAAGGGATACCGAATATCCCGTAAAATAATATCGCAACCTGTTTGCTAAAATGTAAGATGGGGAATTTGTGAAGCGGTACATTTTGGCAAAGTGGTTGTACCGATTTTAAATGCGAAAAGACGGTTCCGACCAACGGAAGGATGCGTCTTTTCGCCGCCCGACTTTTTTGTCAGGCGACTTTTAGGGGCTGGGTTTGGAAGTTCTTCAGATTAAGAAAGAAACCCCTGTTTTTAGTCATTCCATAGCGGAACATAGACCATAATAACGAACAACCCATTTGAGCCAATGTTGCATTAATATACAAATCTTGTTTTTCTAATGCTTCGGCTAAACTGCAACTAGGTGTGTCGTCCAACTGTTCGGACTGTTTCAGCAGTTCGCCAAATTCATCCGTAACCATTGGTAGGCTTGCCACCGTTGCATATTTCTCGGAGTTTGGTTGTTTGATTTCTCCGATAGTAGATAGTATCACTTGCCCTGTGTTTTGGCTGTTCCCAAAATCCAACCAATATTTTGGTTCGTCACGGTTGGCTCTGCCTTTGTTCATAGCTTTGAGCATTTCTGCAATATCAAATCTTGCTTTTATATTGTCCACACAAGTAATGTAAATCGTTGCCCTTGCGTTTTCGGGAAGTCCGCCCAACGAATTCCGTTCAAACTTTTGGGTTTCTGCTTTCCAATTCGTACCCATAAAGCGATTGACACGGTTTATCAATGCTACGGATTTATACAAGCCTGTTTCACTCGGTGCAAATCGCTGTCTGCCCAAATTCGCTTCCGTGATAATATCATCATCCCACAAACGCACCTGTAATCCTGGGTGTCCCAATTCCGTTAAACTGTGGCTCATTTCCATTAAGGCGGTCAGTACCTTCGAGCCTGTACCACCTGCACCAATCAAATTAATTTCAATCGGGTTGGTAGGACTTATTAAATAGTTGTCCGTAAAATGAACGGCTGTTTTTACTGTTTCCATTACAATAGATTTTTGAGGGTTTTATTTTTCGGTTTCAATACTTCTTTTGGAAAGGGTTTATCTGTGTTCACAAGGTATTTCCAAAGGTTTACACAATTGCCCTTTATCGGATTATGATTGCCTAACAAGTGGCTGGAATAAGAATTGAAAAAGTAATACTCCCAAGCCTGTATAAATTCTTCCACCGAAGCGGATTTTTTTATGTCAACGCTAACCGTACCCATACAAACTTTTCCGTCTTCGTAGATATTGAAATACGGTGTATGGTATAATTTTGTCTTTTCTGTTGGTCTTCTGTCGCTTTTTAGGGCAAACACGCTTAAACCTTTTTTACTGGCTTTCCAAAGCATTGGCGGTACTTGTGCTTTTCCGTTCGGAATTTGCAGACTATCCACAAAATACATTTGTCGTTGCTGTGCTTTGGTGTACCAAATGACCGCACCTTTATCCATATTGGGATTTATGTGTAGAATATTGGTCGGCAAAATTCCGTTTGATTTCAGAAAGGCTTTGTTTTTCTCCTGCTCGGTATTGAGTGCCTTTGCCAATACGTTAGCTTCATTTACAGTCAATGGGTGGGCATTGATAGGGTTTCCGTTTTTGTCCATATCAAAATGCTCTACATATACATCGGTATTGCTTCCTTTGGTTTCATAGAATAACAAAGCCGATTTTGGGTGATACAATGTGCCGAAATCCTGCGTTATATCGTTTATCGTTTCCATCGTTTTAATTTTTAAAAGTTGTGCAATATGTCGCTTATCTTGTGCAGTAGTTCAAACAATCGGTTTTCAAAACAAAGGTTGGTGGTGGTTATATCCCTGCCGTCAAACTGTTTTAGGATAATTGGTTCTTCCATTTGTCCGTATTCCTGTATTTCGTTGTTGACCGATTCTATAAGGGTTTCATTCAACCAACCTTTGTGGTCTGCATAAAAGGAAATGTACTTTTCCATACCGATAATATTTTCCATATCTTCCTCCGATGCTTCTCCGTTAGGTTTTGCATTGCGGAATACGTTTTCATTAGGATAGGTCTGATAAAGGGCAAAGGCTTCTTTTGCTACACCCAAACATTCTCGGTCAAAATCGTCTTTGGTTTTAAAACCGTTGATACGTTGTTCAAAAATGGTAAGATTAATGCGGTTGTAAATCCGCTGTTCCATATAATCCCCGATATATTCGGCTTGTTTTATTTCTGCAATATAAACGGCTGTTTCTTCTGTATAATCGTCCTGTTCAACCCAATCATTCATCATTTCATACATCCAATACAAATAGCTTGTTTCCTGCCTGTAGTACGGAATGTCGGCTATGTGGTACAGGTACGCACAAACGGACAATAGCAAATGGGCGTTTCTTTTCCGCTTGCGATTGTGCAACATTCTGTACAAAGAAGCAACGGGAATATAAAACAATGTTGATCCTGTGTTATAGCGTTCTTCACTTACAAAATAGGTTTTCTGGCTATCCTGTACCAAACGGATTTCTTCCCAATCCAAAACCTTTTGTTTCAATTTTTCTTCTATATCCGATATAGCCAATGCCATATTGTAGGGATAGGAAAATTGTTTGCTCTTCATAGGTTCAATTTGGTAATGCTCTGCCAATTTGGAAAGGGACTCAAAAAAATCCCTTTCCGTTTTATCCGATTTCCTGCAAGCCTCTACGGTTTTTGTTTCTTTCAGTTTAGGCAGAAAAGTACACTTTAGAAAACCATCGGCAACATTGCTGTCGGTACAGACTTGCGTTTGTCTTTCCGCACTTCGTCTGCGTCCTTTGGCTTTTGCATCCAATTGGCGAACTCGTTCAACTGTCGGTGCAATTGCCGTTGTCTTTGCTGTTCGGGTGTTGTGATAGTTCCCGATAGGATATGTTTGTGCATAGTTCATTGCTTTAAATATTTGGTTCAACCTTTCGTACCCATTACGCTCTCAAATTTGTACTCTACCGCATCATCTTTGATTTGCGGTGCAGATGCTTTTGCCGTTGTGAGTATGGGGTACATATTGGCGTAAAAATTCATTACGGCTTCCACGCTCCAACGTGGTTCGGGGTCGGTCAGTCTGATGTCCTGTCCTTTATCTTTGAGTATAAAAACTCGTTCTAATTGTGTTGCTAATAACATAACTTTTCGATTTTGGGATTAACGCTTTATTCTTCTTCGTCTGCTTCATCAATGGGATAATTTTCGCTAACTTCTTCCACTTTTGTCGGTTCGGTTTGCGGTTCTTCCATCGCTCCGAAAAGGCTCGGTGTGGCGAACTTGTTTGATAGTTCTGTTTTGCGTTTGCGTATCTCGTCCGCTTTTTCGGGAAACTCGGTTATGTCGGGAACTTTCATCCATGCTTCACGGAATTTGTCCTCTTTTTCGAGTTCGTCAGCCTTTGCCATTCCGTCTTTAAACTTCTTGTCTTTGGCTTCTTTTTCCTTTTTGGCTTTCTCGGTCTTTTCTTTCTCCATTGCCGACTGCTGTTTGACAATTTCCATTTGTTTTAGGAATTTTTCCATATCTACCATTACACCAGAAATGGTTTGGATTGGTGCGGTTATCTGCTGAAAAAATCCCTCGTCAAATTCCTGGGGCGTGGCATTAAATGTCAATGGTGGTATAAGGTTTTTGGCGTTATCTCCGCATTGCTCGTTGTTGAGCAGTACCGATACGATTAGGTTGCTTTCTGCTCCTTTTGAAATGTTCAGTTGCAATACTCCTGTAAAGTCCAACTGCTGTATCTGATTGAAAAAATTGGTATTCATCGTTCTGAAATTTTAATTGTTGTCTAATCGTTTTTTTATTACCGTCAGTTTTTCGTGTATATCCGTCCAATAGGCTTTTTGCCTTGTATCGAAGTCGGAAAAACTTTTGTCTTCGTGGCTGTATCCTGTGTTCCTTTTAGCTATTTTAATAGCTTCCTTGAGGTCGGTTACTTCAATTTCGCAACCGTGCAAATCCGTTATTTTCATTACTTTATGTATGTGGTTTTTCAGCAGTAAAAACTCCATTTTCATAGTAGCCTATAAGCAGTTCCCAAAGCCGTATAAGGCTGTCGGTATCTACATAGTATTGTTTGGTTCTGTTGCAATAGATGATATATATCGCTTCATCTTTGTATTGCTTTTCAAGGCTCTTGGCTTTAGCCATGTTCATGGCTTCTTCTATGGTAGTTGGTTTCATATCCCTATTTTATAGTAGGCTACCACCGATTAGGGCGGTAGCCTACTGTTATCTAATTTAAGTTTAGGATTTCCGCACCGTCCAAAGCAAATGAGGTACATAATTCAAAAGCCTTTTGAGTTTTGAGTTGTGCAGTACCGCCCAATACAATGCTCTGTAATTTGGCTTCATCATTCTTGTAATTTCTTACGTTCTGATAGTAGCCTGTAACAGCGTTGTACGCTCCGAACAATGTGCCTTTCGTAGTTTCCATCTGCTGTGTATCGCTTATCATAGCGTAGGCAAAGGCATCTTCTACGGTGTTTTTAAACACGGTGGAAATTTCATCTTCCGCACCTTTTTTGATAAGGTCAAGCGTTTCTTTATTTGGACAAAGTGCCAACTGTATTAGCTTTCTTACCTCTCGGTCTGTTACCTTTACTTTTGTCCACTCATTAAAAATGCCCTCTAACTGATTGCTTAAGGTGTTTGCCAATCCCATAATCTTGTGAGCGTTCTCAATACGTTGTTTTGCTCCCGAAGTGTGCTTGATGCGGACTACATTGGTCATACTCCTTAACGAAGCATTCAACGTGTTTTGACATACAATCCTGATAGGCGTAAATGCGGCTGTGATACTTCCGCTACCATCGTGCGAAGTGGTTAGAAAAATGTACTTTTCCGTAACATCATCGCCATTGCCTACACGGATATAGTCGGGCAATTTGGCTGTGATAAAAATGCGTTCTCCATTACCTAATGCTCCTGCTGTTTCATAGAGAATGCCCTCGCCACCGCCTACAATAGCATCAAAGAAATTAAATGCTTCACGGTTTTGTACTATGTGGTAATCCTTACCGACTACACCCAATACAGCATTGTTGTCGGTTCGTATGTTGGCGAAATAGTTGGGCACTGCCAATTCGCTACTGCCTATCTCTATGCCGTTAGCCGTTTCGATAATGCCCGAACCTTTAGTAAATAAAGGGGATTTTACGACTTCGTAATCTAATCCTGCGTGTTTGATAGCCTCTTCGCTTGTTGGGTATTGCTCCACGATTTGCCCCAAACCATGCCACGCTTTTTGCTGTACGCTAAAAAATGAATAACGTCCTGTTCTCTCGTTGAAATTGATATTATGTGCCATTTTGATAAAATTTTGATGTTAAAAAATGATTGAATGCTCGTTGTTAAAATGGTAGGTCGTCCTCTGTGCCTTGCCCTGCTATGTTGTTGCTTCCTGCTTGTGCAGTAGCCTGTACGGTTTCTGATTTTTTGCCACCCCCGTGCAGTTTGATGTTTGAGGTATGGAAATTCAGTCCTGCGTGTGCTTCTCCGTCATTGCCTGTCCACGCCCTTGCACTCACCCTGCCTGAAAGTTCCACCAAAGTACCCTTGGTGAGTATCTTGGCTACCTTTGGGCTTATCCAGTATGAGCAGTCGAAATAGGTTGTCTGTTCTATACGTTCGCCCTGCTTGTTGCGGTAGCTGTCATTTGTCGCTACTGAAAAGTTTACTACTTGTTTTTCCTGTGACGTTGTGCGTACTTCCGCATCCCTTGTCAATCTTCCTGTGATGTTCATGATTTCTACTTTTTTGCGTTATGAAATTTTGTTCTTGTTTGATTTTTTTAGATTTATTCGGCAATGAGAGGAGGTGCTGAAGTTTCGTTTCACTCTGTTACCATTTCCAATGCTGTATTTTTCCATTACTGACATTTTTTTTATTCGTCTAAAGAGCCGGAGTATGCTTTGTTTCGTTTCACGAGCATAAAAAGGTTAGTGTTTAGCAGGAACAAGGTTTTGTCAAAAAAATACGACCTGGATAGGTGGAGATTTTTTTGCAAACCAGAAGGGCGTGACCTTGTTCCTGCGTTAAGAACACGGAAATACCTTTGCTCTTGAAATGGAACAAAACCAGCATACCGGTTCTTGAATAAAACCTATGTGGAAGGCAATGGAAAAGGCATTAGGAAATGGTCCTTGTGGTTACAAAATCTGCATTTACACAAAGCAGAATTTTTTAAAAAAGACTTATAGTATTTTAGAGTATTGTGGCTTGGGAAGCCACGCAAAGGACACTGAAAATTTTGTTATGAGATAGAGCGTGGAGTTTTTCTAAATATTTTATCGAGGTTTCCCGTGAAGCTCTTTTATAACGTTGGGATGTGTGCTGGAGAAATAAATATGTATTGATGATAAAGTATAGGCATCAAAAAGGCGGACATTTCTGGTCCGCCTTCTAAGGCTGTAATTATACTTATGCAAATCGAAATAAATAGCGGTTTATTAAATCTATCTGGTCATTTGCTTGAAGCTGGTTATAAGCATCTATAATTTGCTGAAGATACTCTTTATCATTACAAACAACATATTTTTTAGCCTGATGAAACATTGCTAAGTCCTTGTTTAGATAGAATGCAATATTCTGAATACTTTTTGACTGAGAATCATTGCAAATGAAAGTTTCATTACTGCTGAGAGGTAATATGAAATTGCCAAAATCTTCTAGGTTATCGTTGTTGCTTTCTATTAAAGGGGAATCGCCCAGGATTGATTTGATATTGGGATTGGTATTTATATAACTATTACGGTGAACTCGCAATAATTTTTCCTCGCTGATATCAAGATTATCATAGAAAGGAAGAAAGGGAAATATCAGTTTTTTAGTTTGTTTAAATAATTCTGAGTTCATTAGATGTTCCAATGCTTCTTTGTGATCAGAACCATCATCTCTTTTAATTACGATGTTTATAGGGAGTTTGTCATAAGGGTATTCTTTATCTTTGGTATCAAAAAGATTATCATTTGATGGTAACCGCCATTTCATTGATGAAGCCATAACCAATATGGATGTTAAGGCTTCTTCGGTAATAATACCTGAACGTGATATTTCCACAATATCTTTTGAAAATTTCTCATCAAGTTCGGCATATAGTTTTTCCACGTTGTCATTAGGTACTCCGTCAAAGTACCAGGTATTTCTGTTCATCTCAAAGAATATAGATTTGGGACTTCTTCTTTCTTTTGCAAAAGCCTTCTTTTCTTTATCGTATAGATAAAGCATGTTGTCTTTGTCAGCAAATCTCTTTATAAGAAACTGTGGGATATAATGATGTCTTTTTGAAATACCCATATTCAGCTATTATTCTGTTTTATGTTTTCCAACTCCCTAAGATACGGACCATAAAGATTCAGCTCATTAAGAGCAAGCCTGAATACTATGCCATTTATAGGTGGTGGAGTGTACTTTTCAAAATTGTCACAGTCAGGATCTCTATCTGGGAAGGTGTACTTCGCTTTTTGGTGTGGCGGTCTTGATGCGATGCGGTTTGTTCGTATGCTTTCAAAAATTTCATAAGTCGCCAATATCAAGACGGTGGCTTCACCAAATGTTGTAAGTTTATCAATGTAAAAAAACTGCTTATCTTTAAGTATAAGAGGCGGTGTAAAAAGATTTATTATCCTTGAAAGTTCCAGAAGAAATTTCTGTTTATATTTAATTGTATCCTCTTCAGAAACAAAAAATGGCCTTACGAAATAAAAGAAATCATTCTCCTTTACTTTCTGTGCTACGTAAAATTTATCATAATAATATTTTAAGGCCTGTGATATATGGACGCGACCTTGCTGGGATGTCAGCTCTGCAAAATACTTTATGTTATCAAGTACTTCATTGTACTGCGGTGTTTCCGAAAAATTAGATAATAAATATGTTTCCGGATTTTGCTGAAATTGCTCATAACCACCATCTTTTAATTTTTCTAATATATCGATGAGGATCACTGGAGGATTTGACGAGTTCAAGGCAAAGTATGCTATAAGTATTTTTTCAAATGCAGAAGGTCTTTTCATTCCATAGAATGAAAGGAGTTCGTCAAAAAAACAGTACGGATAAAAGGGTCTCTGGCTGAGCATACTTGGATTTATTTCCGATAGGTCATTTTCAAAAAGGTATTCGTCAATTGAAGAACTTAAAAATTCGTCGATTGCACCAAATGTCAGGTTAAAGCTATGTACATTAATAAGACCTGTAGTATGGATGGTAATAAAGTGTCTTGCTCCGGTACGTTTCACACCATCTACAATGACTTCCATTAACCTGTCAGTCCTTTCTATGGATGCAATCCCAAATTTTTTATTCGTTGTGTTGTTTGTATCCTCTACAACTTTATAATCAATATCATCTTCGGAAAGTATAGTGGTTACTTCGTTCCAATACTCTACCATATCCTTACAGCTTTGAAAGGAGTTGGTATTGATGGGATAAGCATTGATTCCTTCGTTAGCTGTTAAGATTGTTGATGCCCTAAACCGGTCACAAAAGTTCAGGCAGAACTGGCGAATGCCAGGCAGTGTAGCTATGTTGGTAAGGTAATGGTAATATTCGTGAATGAATATAGATTGTTGCTGGCCAATTTGTAGGTCGGTAATAAAATCCGTTAGGTTTTCAATATCAAATCCATCCAGACAGATATAAAACCTATCAGGATAGTATTTGATTTTTGTCAGGTCAATTTCTTCCATTATATTTTTTTTAAGAGCTTCGTTGGAAAGGTTCATTTGTTTATTGATTGTAAATTTAAAAATAACAGTCGAATTTAACCTTGCATTACATATTGAAATTGGCAATAAAAAAGCAGGACATAATCCTGCTCTACAGATAAATATACAATGCTTTAAATCGGAACATGGTCTTCCATTTTAATAAATGCAGCTTCCATTCCGGCAAATTTATGGGACACCAAATCCATATCTTGACTAATTTTCTGGCTTGTAATTTTAGCATAAATCTGTGTAGTAGAAATATTTTTGTGTCCCATCATTTTGCTAAGGCTTTCAAGTGTTACACCTTCAGTTAAAAACATTGTTCCAAATGTGTGTCTTGCAGTGTGAAAAGTTACTTTTTGCTCTGTAACAATGTCTATTTCCTGAATAAGCTTCTCTATGTAACTGTTACAAACTTTGTTTGTAGGAACCGGAAAAATAAAATCATTTCGGGTAGTACTTTTATATTTTTCAATAATGCGTTTGGGTATTTCCATCAATCTTACATTCGAAGCAACATCAGATTTTTGTCTTCTACTTATAATCCAGTCATGACCATCAAAAAAGGACTGTATGTTGGTATTTTTAAGTTGTTTGATATCTATGTAAGATAAGCCTGTAAAGCAGCTGAATACAAAAAGATCTTTTACAAGCTCATAATGTTTTTTTGAAGGGTTATGAATTAAAAGAGATTCGACGTGTTCCTTTAGTAGGTAGCTACGATCATTTTCCTTCATAGAGATTTCGTAATCTTCAAAGGGGTTTTTCCTTATTAATCCATTTTTTACTGCCAATTCTGCAACTCGATAAAGTGGCATGGTATATACCCAAACAGTATTATGTGAGCATTCTTTATCTATTCGAAGGAAGAAATCAAATTCTCTTATAAAATCACAGGTCAATTCCCGAAATGCCATATCATCACGATGATACCTACTTCTGATAAATTCAGCAACGTGGTTATAGACAATTTTGTACTTGTAATAGGTGCTTTCAGAGCGTTCTCCTTTAGCTACCATTTTTCCAAAGTCTTCATTATTCTTTTTGAATACTTTAAGCAAGGAATCTTCCATAACACCAACACCTAGAAATGCGAGTTTTAGCTTCTGTGCAGTGGCAAAACCTTCATGCTTCAGCATATCTTCATAAAGAGCGTCTATGCGTCCCCGAATATTATCCAATTTTTGGTTGATGCTTAATGCCTTGGCACTCTTGCCTTCAACTCTTCCATATTTTAAATCCCAATTATTAGGATTAATTTCTAGCTTTGTTCCCAAAGTTTTAGCTGTCCCGTCAATGGTAATACGCGCCATGATCGGGGCATTGCCGTTCTTTTTCGGCTCGTTCTTTTTAAGGTAGAAAAGTAGCTTGAATGTAGATTTTTTTGTCTGCTCCATAACTCAAATGTTTAATGTTTAAAATTAAATTTTATCGAGTTACAAGGGAATGTGAAAAACGACGCAAAACACTGAAATATAATTAGTTAAACTAGCTATCACCATAATCAATAGGTAACGAATTAGTAACTTAACTTTTCGTTTTTAAGACCAAAACCTATCAGACACCGACTCCCAAACTTAGACTACCATGTTATAAAGCACTGTATACAAACGGTTTTAGCCGTTTTGCTTATTTTTGCTTTTTACTAATCTTTTTAAACAAAAAAAAGACGCAAATAAAATTTGCGTCTCAAAAAAATAACCTTAACTATTAACTACTTTTTTGCTTTATCGTCTTTCTTACTTTGAACTTTCACCTTGTCATTGGTGTTCAAGTCTTTCGAAACCATTAAATAAGGTCCGGTAATAATTTCTTCGCCTTTTTTCAAGCCTTCCATAATTTCGATATTAGTATCGTCTTGAATTCCTGTTTTAACGACTCTTAATTTAGCTTTATCTCCTACTTTTACAAAAACACATTCAAACTTTTGATCCGGATTATAAGTGCCTTTGTTTTGTTTTTCTTCCTTCTCTAATTCGGCTACTATGTCTTTTTTAGCAGAAGTGGTATCTTCTTTAACTACTACAGCACTAATAGGCACTCCAATTATATTTTGTTTTTTAGTGGTAATAATATCAACCGTAGCAGTCATACCTGGACGAAAAGGAGAATAGTTAGGTGCTTTTCCTTTTAACAAGTCTTCGTAAGATTCTTTTAAAATTCTAACTTTAACTTTAAAATTAGTTACCTGATCTGCTGTTAATGCAGAACTAGCTGAATTGGAAATACTGGTTACTATACCTTTAAATTCTTTCTTTAAATAAGCGTCTACCTCAATTTTTGCAGAATCACCCACAGTAACTTTTACAATGTCGTTTTCATTTACGTCTACTTCAACTTCCATGTTATTTAAATTCGCTACACGAAGAATTTCAGTTCCAGCCATTTGTTGGGTTCCTAAAACACGCTCTCCTAATTCTACTGATAATAAGGAAATAGTTCCGTCAGCTGGAGCATAAATGGTAGTTCTACCTAAATTATCACGCGCTTCTGTTAAAGTAGCTGTTGCACTTTGTACGTTAAAATAAGCCGATTGTTTATTCGCTTCTGCAACTTCATAAGCTGATACAATTCGATCCCATTCCGATTTTGAAATCACTCCTTTTTCAAATAAAGGTTTGTTTCTATCGTAATTTGCTTTTGCTTCTTTTACTTGTGCTTCTGCTTGGCTATAACCCGCTTTGGTAGTTGATAAACTTGCAGCGGTTCTATTTACTCCAGAAACATAAATATCTGGGTTTATTTTTACCAATAAATCTCCTTTTTTAACTTGTTGTCCTTCTTTAATAGGCAATTGAATAATTTCACCCGATACTTCAGAAGAAATTTTCACTTCTATTTCGGGTTGAATTTTTCCTGTAGCAGAAACAGTTTCTACGATGTTCATTTGGTCTACTTTTGCAACTTCAACCTCTTTACTTTCATCATTATTACCTATAACGCCTCCTTTTTTTAAGGCAACTAAAAGCACGATTAAACCTACAATGCTTCCTAATAAGATGTATATCGATTTCTTTGACATGGTTTATTGTTTTTGAATTAATGGTATTCCGAAATAAAATTCTAGTATCTTGGTTCTAAAAATATAATCATACTTGGTTCTTAAGACTTCCGATTGTGCGTTTTCTAAAGTAATTGAAGATTGAGAGAAATCAAAACCGTTCATCAAACCTACTTCATATCTTTCTTTTGCAAAATCATAAGCTAATTTTCTAGCTTCTAACGTTTTTTGAGCCGCTTCAAAAGATTTTTGTGCATTGATGACATCATTATATGCCTGATATACATTTCTTTCCAAATCTAATTCAGCTTGTTTCAATTGAAATTCGGAACGTTGTAAATTAATTTTAGAGCGTTGCACACGACCTCTAGTTGAAAATCCGTTTAAAATAGGCACATTTAACTGCAAACCTATAGCTGTACCATCAAATAAAGACAATTGATCTGCAAAACTTAATACTGCACTTTCAGACCATCTTGTATTATAACCTACAAAACCTGTTAGAGTTGGCAAATAAGACGATCTAGTAATAGACAAATCTTTTTTAGCTATTGAAACATTAGATTCTGCGATTTTGATATCATTCACTGCTTCTCTAGCTTTCGCTAAAATAGCTTCCTGACTCTCATTTACAATATCGGTCATTTCAATTTCAATTTCCTCATCTGAGATGTCAAAAGTGGCATAATTATCTAACAAAAGTGTTTGACAAAGCGCTATTTTTGAAATCAACAATGCGTTTTCAGTACTTATAATTTGTTGTTCCTGAGTGGCATCTGTAGCTCTTAATTCATATATATCACCAGCTGGAACAGATCCTGCATCAATTAATTCTTGTGTTCTTTTAAGATTGTCTTTGGTAATCAAATTCTGATTCTTTTGAACTTTTAATTGCTCTTTATTGAATAAAATTTGCAAGTAAGAATTCGCAACAGATAAAGCAATATCATCTTTCATTTTATCCAAACGATACGTATTTGCAATTTTATTTAATTTGGCTCTTTGATATGTTTTCCAATTTGCCAATCCATTAAAAAGTGTAATATTAGAATTTACAGAAGCAGAAAAAGATTTAAACGTTTGATTTTCGAATTGGTTGGTCGCAGGATTAATATTGGCTCCCGTATTAATACTATAATTAGCATTTCCATTCAAAGAAGGTAAAAAACCTCCAATTGCTTCTAATTTCTCAACATCTGTAGTTTGTAAGTCTAGTTCCGACTGTTTTACTGAAATATTATTCTCAATCGCATAGTTGACACATTCCTGCAACGTCCATTTCTTTTCTTGTGCAAAAATGGGTATCCCTATGAGTAAGAAAAAAATAAGTATTCTTTTAGTGATCATTTTGGATGAATTATAAATGAATTTCTTATAAGACCAAAAAAAGAAGTTTTTGTTACACTAATCATATAATATTTTATTTTTGTAATCAAATTCTCTGAAAATGAAATATATCCTTAGTCTTATTCTTTTAGTTTCCATCGTATTTTTGATTGTTTCGTGTAGTTCTGCACAAAAAATTGAAGCTTTAAAACCACCTTTATCAGATGATAGCCCGATGGTTTTTAAAAATAAAACTTCTTTTATTTCTTTACCAACCGAAATTACCTTAAAAGATATTGAAACGCTTTTAAATAAGAACATGGAAGGTTTAATTTATGAGGACAATGAGCTTTCGGATGATAATACTGAGATGAAAATTTGGAAAACAGCACCTATTCGTTTGACAGAAAAAAACGGTGAGATTCTTTCTGTAATTCCTTTAAAAATTTGGACTAAAGTAAAATATGGAACCAGTTTTATGGCTTTAAACGATACTAAAGAAATTAATTTAAACGGAACCATTACTTTAAATAGTAAAGCGCATTTATACAATTGGAAACTTACCACACAATCCTCTATTACAAATTTTGAATGGAGTGAAAGTCCGAATATTGTTATTGCAGGTAAAAAAGTGCCTATTACCTATCTTATAAATCCGACAATTTCTATTTTTAAAAATAAAATTGCCAAAACAATTGATGAAGCTATTGATACCTCTTGCGACTTTAAACCTATGGTTTTGGATGCGATGGAAAAAATCAGCACACCTGTCTTAACGAATGATGCTTATGAAGCATGGTTCAAACTAGTACCTGTTGAGCTATATGTTACTGAAGCAGCATTAAAAAACAGTAAAATTACTTTAGACATGGGCTTAAAATGTACTATGCAGACGATGATTGGTCAGGAACCTAAAAATACCTTTGATAAAAATAAATTAGTCTTAAAACCTGTTAAAACCATACCCAACGAATTTGAAGTAGCTGTGGCAGCAGTTTCCACTTATGAAAGTGCTTCTAAAGTTATTACAAAGAATTTTCAAGGGCAAGAATTTGGTTCAGGAGGCAAGAAAGTAAGTGTACAAAAAGTGAATTTATGGCAAAACGAAGGCAAATTAATTATTGCTTTAGATATGTTAGGTTCTGTAAATGGTACGATTTATTTATCCGGTTATCCTCAGTATAATTCGGTTACCAAAGAAATCTTTTTTGACAAACTCGATTATGTTTTAAATACCAAGAGCGTCCTTTTAAAATCGGCCAATTGGTTAGCTCAAGGTACTATTTTAAGAAAAATACAGGAAAACTGTAGGTATTCCATTCAAGAAAATATGGATGAAGGGAAAAAGAGTATGGCTAGTTATTTAGATAATTATTCTCCAATGAAAGGCGTTTTCATTAATGGAAACATGAGCGATTTTACTTTTGAAAAAGTAGAATTAACTAATAAAGCTATTATTGCGTTTATTTCCACCAATGGAAAAATGAAAATTACTATTGACGGGATGGAATAACCTAAGGAGTAACTTCTTTTTTCTTGGCAAATTTCATTCTGTAGATCGCATAACCAGCTACAGCTACCAAAATGTAAGGAATAACCATTAGATATACAATTCCATCATTGATGGCTTCCGCTTGCACACCGCTTTCTTCACTTTCTAAAGCAGCTCTACACATGGCACATTGTGCTTCTACAAAGAAAGGTAAAAGTGAAAACGCAAAAGTGAAAAGTATTTTTTTTAAAACACCCAACTTTTTACTTTTTACTTTTATATTTTTACTTTTTACTCTAATTTGCATAATAAGGTGAAATCATAAGATATACTATAACGCCAGTGATAGCAACATATAACCATATTGGAAACGTAATTTTTGCTATTTTTTTATGTTTATCAAAACGTTGTGCTAAAGCTTTAACATAAGTAATTAAAACTAATGGAATAATAGCAATAGACAAAACTATATGTGTAATTAATATAAAGAAATAAACATATCGAATAGCACCTTCACCTCCAAACGGTGTAGAATCTGAAGTCATATGATAAGCCACATACATTACTAAAAACAAAACCGAACAAAGTATCGCTAACTTCATCAAACGCTCGTGTACTTTACGATTCCCTTTTTTAATTGCCAGTACAGCTGTGATTAATAAAATAGCGGTAACTCCATTAATTGTCGCATATATAGGCGGTAAAAATGTTAGTGGTTGCACATCATACCCCATTTTCCTTAAGTTTACTCCAAAGAGTACTGCCACTGCTAAAGGAATAATAACAGATAAGGCAATTATTAATTTATTGTACTTCGTTTCTATTGTAGTATTATTTTCCATTTATGGAATGTTTAAATTGTAAATTTTATTCTTCTAATAATTTCTTGATATCTTCTTGAATTGCAACTACACCCTCATCGGTAGTACCATCATAATACAATATAGGATTACCAAATTCATCTTTTCGACTGCGAATGTTTCCGTCTTTATCTATTAAAGCAAACAAGCCTGAATGTTCAAAACCACCCGCTACTTTTTTATTTTCACCGGTATAAATATTAAATCCCTTATTCGCTAAATTATAAATATAGTCTTTATCGCCTGTTAACAAATGCCAATTATAATGCTTTACTCCAAGCAAATCGGCATGATCTTTTAAAACTTTAGGTGTATCAAAAGCTGGGTTGATGGTAATAGAAGCAATACCAAATTTTGGATTTCCATAGAATTCCTCTTGTAACTTCAACATATTTTGATTCATAATGGGACAAATAGTTGGACACGTAGAAAAGAAAAACTCTACTACAAACACTTTCCCCAAATAATCTTTATTGGTAATGATTTTATTGTTCTGATCAGTCAATTCAAATGCGGGAACTTCTCCC
Source organism: Flavobacteriaceae bacterium (assembly GCA_002862755.1). Lineage (GTDB taxonomy): Bacteria > Bacteroidota > Bacteroidia > Flavobacteriales > Flavobacteriaceae > Flavobacterium. Next base: position 23,775 of record PKDY01000035.1, read on the forward strand.
ATAGTATGCAAATCTGACTTTTGAAATTTTGCAATAATTTTGGGTACTGCCCAAATTCCAAAAATTAAAACTATAAAGGTTATTCCTATATACGATTTATTCTTCATTTTTATTAGTTTTTATCTTGCGAACTCTTTTCTACACCATCTACAATATGATCTCTAAATTCATCTTTTCGCTTGTTCTTTTTTAAAGCCAATCGGTATTCTCTTAAAATAATCTTGACATCATCTGTCATTTCGTTATGTAAATCAGCTGCTGAAGAAGCGTTATAGCTTTCTCTGTATTCTTCTTCTCCTTTTTTATTCTTACCTTTTCTTCCTCTAAGGTTTTTATTCTTATCCAAAATAAATACTTGAGAAGTCCCTTTGGTAACATCTAAGGCTGTTTTAAAATGAAAACTATCATAATATCTTTCAATTTCATCTGGAGTCGTGAAAACAAACTTCCAGCCTTTCATATCCTCTGTAATACGATTTAACTCCACTATCATTTTTTCAATTTCGGTTTCCGTTCCACTAGGCGCTATCATTATCATTTGAAAATCCTCAAAACCAAAATATTTATGATATATTTTTTGATTTAAATTAAACATATTGGCTTTAAACTCCTTCATATCGGTTCCAGTAAAGCCTAATATGGTAATTTTGTCTTGTAGTTGTATCTTTTCTTTATTTAAAGTAGTCCACTCAGAAGGAATTTCTAGGTTGTTTTCAGACAAAACAGGTAAAAACAATGAATTATGCTTAGCGGAAGCAAAAATTAAATAAGTAACTATAGGAAAGATGAATAGAATAATAAGGATTATTTTATTTTTCATTAATTATACTTTTTAGATCGTATTGACTAGTACAAAAGTAAAAAAAATCCCGATGAAAATCGGGATTTACTATATCTAAACAAAGGTTAAAATATCCATTTTAAGTGGCCGTTTTTAAATACTTCATAAATGTAATCACCTTCTACAAGAACAATAAAACATAGATAAAGAATTAAAAATACTAACGGAGCTACTACTGACCAACGTAAGCTAGCTTTTTCACCTTCTAAGTGCATAAAAGCCCACATAATGTAGTATGCTTTTACTAAAGTTAAAATAATGAATATCCAGTTCAATAAACTAGTTGATAATAAATGTCCTCTGAATAAAAAATCGGGTTTAATAATACCTAAAGCAACTTCAACTGTAGTAATAACTGAAAGTAAACCAAAAACGATCCAGATTCTTTTTGTATTTGATTCGTGTGCGTGTGCCATAACTTTTCTTTTTATATAATTATACTAAGTAGAAGAATGTGAATACAAATACCCAAACTAAATCTACAAAGTGCCAATATAATCCAACTTTTTCAACCATTTCATAACTTCTTCTCTTTTCATATGTTCCTAAAATCACATTGAAGAAAATGATTACGTTAATGATTACTCCTGTAAATACGTGAAACCCGTGGAAACCAGTAATAAAGAAAAAGAAGTTAGCGAATAATTTATGACCGTATTCATTTCTAATTAAATTAGCTCCTTCAACTACATATTTAGCATCATTTATTCTTTTTAATGATTCTTCTCTTGACAAAGCTACTTTTTCTTTGTCATGAATTTTTTCAGACAAAATAACTAAATCTTTTTGAGTTTTGAATCCTTCAATAACTTCGTTAACTGAGTAAGATGGCAAAGAAGATTCTTCCATAAACCAAAAACCTCTGTTACGTGTTAACTGTTCTCTTTCTTCTGGCAATACCAAAGCAAAATCAGCTAAAGCTACTCTTTCAAAATGACCTTCCTTATCCATTTTACCAAATTGTAAAATAGAACCTCCTTTTGTTTCAACAGCACCATATTCACCTTTAATGAAGTTTTTCCACTCCCAAGCTTGAGAACCTAAGAATATTAAACCTCCAATAATGGTTAAAAACATATAGAAAGCCACTTTACTTTTCTTCAACTGATGTCCAGCATCTACTGCCAATACCATCGTTACAGAAGAAAAGATAAGGATAAAAGTCATTAATGCCACATAGTACATCGGTGCGTCTACACCATGTAAAAATGGAAAGTGTGTAAACACTTCATCGGCAATAGGCCAAGTTTCGATAAATTTAAATCTTGAAAAACCGTAAGCTGCAAGGAATCCTGAAAAAGTTAATGCATCTGATAAGATAAAAAACCACATCATTAATTTACCATAGGTTGCTCCCATTGGTCCTGGTCCTCCGTCTAGCAAAGCGTGATCGTCATGTATAGTAACTGTCGCTCCCATAAAAATTTAATTGTTAAAAAGTTCCCAAATTTATTACTTTTTTTCTATTTGAAAAAATAGAAAAATAAAAACAAATATACCCAAATAAAATCCATAAAATGCCAATACATTGCACTTAGTTCAATACCAAGGGTTTGTACCGCATTATAGTTTTGTTTATAATGATTATAAATTACCACAATTAAGGAAATAAATCCTCCTAAAAGGTGTGCCAAATGTACTAAAACTACAATATATAAAAAAGAAGTGGTTACATTACTTTGACTTCCCGTAAAAAAATAACCGTTCTCAATAACTTGACCAAATCCTTTGAATTGAAAAAAAACGAACAAACATCCTAAAACAAAGGTAGCCCAAAGCATTATCGTTGTGTTTTTATGATTTCCTTTTTTAATGTTGCGTTGTGCAAATATAAAGGTAACACTACTTGTTAACATAACCAAAGTACTCCACAAAAAAGCATTTGGCAATTGGAATTCATTTAACCAGTCTGGTCTAGACTTACTTACTACATAAGCACTCGTTAAACCTGCAAAAATCATAATAATACTAATCATACCAAAAATCATCAACATTTTATAGGTCCTTGATTTTCTAGCATTATATTCTTCTAAAGTCATTTTTGTTTCCATCTTATCTTAAAAATTTATCCAAAATAAATACAATTTGTAATAATGATATATAAGAAACACTTATAATCATTAGCTTTCGAGCCGCTTTAGCATCCATTTCTTTATACAACTTTACTGCATAAAACAACATCCACAATCCCAAAATAAATACAATTCCTGCTGATATTTTAGTTAAGAATAATTTTCCTGTAAAACCAAATGCTGGAAGTATAGAAGCTATAATCATCCAAATGGTATATAAAATGGTTTGCAAAGCTGTTTTCTTGTCTCTTTTGCCTGTTGGCAACATAAAAAAACCTGCTTTTTTATAATCATCATATAAAAACCATCCAATAGCCCAAAAATGAGGAAATTGCCAAAAAAACTGAATGATAAATAAAGTTCCTGCTTCGATTCCAAAATGTCCAGTAGCGGCAACCCATCCTAACATGTAAGGAATAGCTCCTGGAAAAGCCCCCACAAAAACAGACAATGGAGTGATTGTTTTTAATGGTGTATATAAACTTACATACATAAAAATAGAAATCGCACCAAACATAGCAGTTTTAGCATTTACATAGTATAAAATTGCCAAACCTAAAACAGTAAGAACCACCCCTAAAATAAAAGCGTTTTGCTTACTAATGGTACCTGCTGGTAGCGGACGATTTTTAGTTCTATCCATTAAAGCATCTAAATCCTTTTCAATAATTTGATTAAAGACATTAGAAGCACCTACCATACAATAACCGCCAATGATTAAGAATAATAAAGTAATCCAATTTTGACTAGACCAATCAGAAACACCTAATAAATACCCAGCCAAGGTAGAAAAAACTACACTTAAAGCTAATCTAGCTTTGGTAATAGCAACAAAACTTGAAAAAAGTGATGGTTTTGTGATAGTATGATTTAAAGTATCCAAAATGAACAGATATCCTTGTTTAATTGGGCGCAAAGATACAAATAAGATTTTTGATTTATGTGCAATTTTTAAGAGAAAAAAAACGCAAAACTGTTAATAATCAAAATACCAATTAAATAAATCACTTCTTAAACCAATTGAAAACCAACTCGTGTTCATTTTCTGTAGGGTTTCTGTTTGAAATTTAGGATTAAAATCACGAAACATAGCATTCGCAAAAACCTTTAAATTAGAAGCAGGATTAATAACATACCCCATCTGTATTTCTGCAATCACAACCGTTGCTTTATTCCCTTGCGCTATAGCCACACCTGAATCAAAAGGTCTATTTTCTTCATAGCTCAAGTAGATATTTCCACCATAATTATATGTATCTGTTGCCGAATTAAAATCAAAACCTCTTTGCCCATAAGTAAATTTAGCCTCACCAAAATACCTTGCTTTAGCATAACGAGCAATTCCAACTAATTCTCTAAAATTAGCACCCCATGCATGCCCCATACTTTGGTTATTATGCCCATAATTTGTCAGCGGATTACTGTGCGAATACACATAAGGCCTCACTTGATTATATTCCAGTTGCAACATGAAGTTTTTTACTCCAAAGGCATCATAATATTTAGCTCCAATTTGATAACCAAACTTATTTCTCCAACTCTTATTTGCTTCTTTCACATCACCTATTGCAAATTCATCCAATAAGAATTGTCCGTAAAAGTTAATTTGATTATTCCATTTGTATTTAGCTGTTGCTCCCAATAGCGCATTTCCGCTTTTAGAAGAAGAAGAAAATTCTACTGCTCTATAAAAAATAATAGGATTTACAAAGTTAACATCAAACCCCCTATCATTTGTATTGGTCCAAACCACATTTTCAAACAACCCTATATTCAATCTTTTAGATACATTATAACTTAAATAATGACTTGCCATATATTTGGTTGCGTAAGTTCCTTCTAAACTTGCTTCGGGTCTAACATCTTTCAACCACATATAGGTATTGGTATATTTAATTTTCCAAAAGGTGGTATTAATTTTAAAATAAGGATACGGACTTGTAGCATCACTCTGTAAAAGCGAACGATACCCATCTCCAATAAAATTTCTTCCATAACCCAATTGCAAATCAATAAACGAATTGGGTTTATATTTCAAATTGGCTTCTGCCATTGGAAAATCGAAAGCATCTTCTTTAAATAACTTTGCAATCCCTACTCCAGGAATGATAGCAGGGTTTCCTCCAGATGGTTTCAAACTCACAGCATACGCATTGTAATAATCTGCAAATCGCCCTTGACTTTCGTAAATAGAAGAAGAAAAAGTTAACGTTTCCCCTAGGGCACCTTGTACCTGAACACCTCTCGTATTTACAAATGTATTAGACAAATCACTACCTGTATCTTTACCAATTCTAAGATCAAAAATTGGATTAACCGTAAACCAATATCCGTCGCCTTGAAGCGCTACTAAATTTTCATTCCAAAGCTTTCTTCCCCACCAAGATTCTTTTTGTTTTTGCAACTGTTTATGAACTGCCTCAAAATCATAATATTTAGCCACCTCATTATAAGAATAAGGTTTTGTAGCTGTGTGATTATTACTTCCAACTTGATTTAGTGCTGCCTCAAAATTGTAATAATTTAAATGTGTAAAAGCGATATTTAAATTACTTCGAAAATTAGGATTATCAAATGGCTTATACGATTTTTCAACTTCCTCAAATTCTGTCAATTCTTTCTCATTATTTGCAACAAGTTTAACTGAATGACTATTTTCTGCAACAACCAAATACTCTTGTTTTAGATTAGGATCTACCAAAGGAATTGTAATTTTTAAAGTAAATTTACTGTAGGTTGACCTTCCTGAATAAGTAGCAGGTTGAATTACAGGCAATTGTTCAAATACATTTTGTGTTTCTTGTCTCAAATCATTGGAAATTGCATCAATATAAAGCGTTTTAAATTGACCAATAGTATCCACTTCAAACACCACAATAACATCGCCTTTATAATTTTCTTCAACAACCTCTTTAAGAACCTTAAACTTAGTATAGATAAAATTTTGTAAGGTCACATAAAAACAACTTTCCTGATTTTCAGGAAGTTCATTTTTACATTCAGAAAAAACAGGAAAGGTTTGTTTTTCTACTTGAGCGAATGTTTGAAACCCCATTAACAAAACAAAAAGACCAATATATATTTTCATTTTTAATACTCGGAATTAGATTCTTTACCTTCAACTATTGCCTTTGCTGCAGAAGTTCCTATTCTTTTAACTCCTAATTTAATCATCTCAACAGCTTCTTTATAATTACGAACACCACCAGCTGCTTTAACTGGCAATGGAAAAGCATTCTCCAACATGATTTTAACCGTTTCAACAGTAGCTCCATTTGGCAAACCCTCCTGAGTTTGATAAAAACCTGTAGAAGATTTTACAAAAACATGATCATAAAAAGATTCTTTAAAATTGGCAATAATTACATTCTTTATCAAAACGCAAACTTGAATAATTTGATGATGAGACAAGGCCGCCACTTCAATAATCCACTTTGCAACTTTATTGTTCTCTAGAGCCAACTTTGTACATATTAAGACTTGCTCTTTAACCATTGTTATTTCACCTCTTTTAAAAGCTTCATAATCCAACACAAAATCCAATTCATCCGCACCATCTAGAATTGCTTTTTTAGCTTCTACCACTTTAAATTCAGTAGAATTATCTCCTATTGGAAAGTCGATAACAGTTCCAACACTTAATTTGGACTTAGCCGCTACAATCATCGTTTTAGCCAACGAAACAAATTCAGGTCGAATCATAATTAACTTAAAATCATACTGAATCGCTTCTTGAATATTTTGCTCCACGATGCGTACGTTTTCTTTTTTAGAAATACCCGCTTGTGCAGCAGTTTTTAAGTAAGTAGCATCTAGATATTGTTCGAGAGACATAGTACTTCATTTTGAATATACGGTAAAAATAAAAAATCCCATTGATATGGGATTCTTTTTTTAGTATTTATTCCAATTAATTTAATCGAAAGGTAATTGGAATCGCGTATTTAATTTTAACATTTTTAGTTCCTTGTTTCGCAGGAATTAATTGGGGTATTTTTTTAACTGCTTTTTCTGCTGCTTTTTTCATATCCTCTGTAGCACGATTATTCTCTAAAGGCTTAACATTTGTAATATTCCCGTTTTCATCTATTATAAATTCAATCAATGCTGTACCTTGTTTTCTATTATCAAAATCTCTTTCTGGATATACTAAATTTTTAGAAATCGCTTTAGCCAATTGTTCATCAAAACAAGCTTTCTGTTCTGATCTTGCCAAACCTTTACATGCTTTAAACATTGGCAATTGCTCAACAGTAAAAGGATTCATAGGTTCCGTAGTTCCTCCAGTAGTCGCAGCAGGGCTTGAAGCAACAGGATTGGTATCAACAGGAGTATTATCAACTTCAGGATTATCTTGAGTACCTAAATCTTGTTTGACAACTTTCTCATTATCATCTTTGACATCAAAATTGTCGACTAATTCCACTTTTGGTCTTGGTTCAACACTAGCTATTTTCTTAGGAGCTATAAGTTTCACTTTTGCAGGAGCTTCAGGTTCTGCTGGATTATAAACAAAAGTGCTATCTAAAACTGGTTTCCAAATTGCACCTGTATCCGTTTTTTTAAGTACCTCTTTGAAACTAGACTCTAAAATAAAAAGGGTAACGACCATGGCTGCGATTAGACCTAATTGAAAATAGATAAAACTATTTTTTGTCTTTCTTTTAAAATCATCTTTTGCTCTCATAATTATATAGTATTTAATGTTAACAGCTTGTTAACAAATACTACACAAATTATATGCCAAAAAAAATTCCAATCGAAAGGATTGGAATTTTATATATTAAAAATTACTTAATTACTGTAATTTAAATGTAATAGGTAAACCGTATTTTACTCTTACCGCCTTACCTCTTTGTTTACCAGGAGTAAATTTAGGTAATTTAGAAATAATACGTTGTGCTTCTTGCTCTAACAATTCTGCATCTTGTTTAATACCTCTACCTCTTACTTGAATATCTTTAACAACACCATCTTTATCAATCATAAATTGAACTGCTACAGATCCTTGAGATCCATTTTCAGCTGCTCTTTCTGGATAACTGAAATATTTTTTAATGTGTGCATTCATTTTTTCGTTAAAGCAATCCATTTGTTTGCTTTTTGCAACACCTTCACATCCAGGGAACATAGGAATTTGCTCAATAATAGCAAATGGCATCTCATCTGGAATATCATCTAAACTAGGTCCTGTTTCACCCACTTCAGAAGCTTCAACCACAGTTACAGGTTTATTTTCTTCAATTTCAGTAGTTTCAATTTTCTTTTCCTCTAATTTGATTTCATTCTTAACCACTTCGATTACTTCAGGAGCTGGTGGAGGTGGCGGAGGTAGTCTTTGTACTGGAGGCATTGTTAATACAACATCTTCTTCATCCAATACTAAATTATCTGTTAATGCAAATTTTTCGTTTTCAACTCTTGGATCTTCAGATTTCATTTCAATACCCAAGTAGGTAAGTACTAAAACAGCTACAAGTCCTATTTGAAAAAACAGTCCGCTGTTTCTTTTAGGGTCAACATTAGGATTTTTCTTTACTTCCATAATTTTGTTTTTGAGGTCGCTAATATAATTAATAAAAAAATAGTTTTAAAATTTTTTTAAGTTTTATTTATTAACAAATCTTAAAAAAACCAAAGCGGTAACAGCTCCAAGAGCGTTTGCCATAACATCATAGATGTCTGCATGACGATCCTTGGTAAACATCCATTGAAATGCTTCAATAATTATGCCATACACCACTAAAATAAGAACTAATTTTAATTGTCTTTTAAATTCATACACATTTAAAGCCTTTTTCCAAAAGTAAAACAATACAAAATAAAATATAAAATGTACTATTTTATCTTTATGAGGTATACTGACTAAACTTGGAGTTCCTTTAATCGATACCAAACACAGGTAGAATATAATGGCACTCCATAAAACAGCCAAATATAGAAACTTACGCTCCAATAAGTGCTGCGTAATCTTCACTAGATAATAGTTTTTCTAATTCACTAGAATCTGTAAATTTCACTTTTACCATCCAACCTTCTCCATAAGGATCCGAATTTACTTTTTCTGGCTCAGATTCTAAGCTATCATTAAATTCGATTATTTCACCAGTTAAAGGTAAAAATAAATCTGATACTGTTTTAACTGCTTCGACTGTTCCAAAAACTTCATCTTTATCTAATGTTTGATCCAAAGTTTCTACTTCAACATAAACGATATCTCCTAATTCTTTTTGTGCAAAATCTGTAATTCCAATAGTTGCTATTTCTCCTTCTACAGCAACCCATTCATGATCTTTAGTGTACTTTAAGTTTGATGGTATGTTCATTTTGTGTTATTTTTTAATCTTTATACAAATGTAGTTTTATTAATTTAATTCTAAAATAACTTCACAAATATTTTTAAAAAGATTCTTTATATAAAAAAATCCGCTTGAATTAAGCGGATTTTTTTATATAAATGAATCATTATGACTTAGTTCCCAAAATTATAACGAATAGTAAAACCAGTTCGCACATTTGTAATAGGAAAAGATGTTGAAATTACTGCCTTTGAAAACTGATGATCATAGAAGAATATTGCCGTTAAATTTTTGCTAAATGAATAATCTGCAGATAACTTGATAGACCATAAATTTTGTCCGCCTGCCAATTCATTATTATCATAATCTAAATAACGAACGATGGTATTATTCCTACGCAAAGAAAAATCAGTTTTAATATTGATATCACTTTTAATTACTCCTGTTGGATTATCTGCCAATTTAGAGTTGATAATTACGTCTTTAATTCTATAGCCTAATCCTATTGTATATTCATTACCGCTCACTTCTGTTAAAAGATTATTATCGAAACTCATATTTAAAGTTCGATCTTTTTTCATTTCAGCCAAAATCTTAATCGAATTTTTCATTTCAAAATCTACACGAAGAAGTGGATTAAATTGTTCGCTTAAATTCACATTAGAAATAATCGTACTCGCATAAAAATTTCCATTTGCATCCACTGGTGCTTCATTCAAATTAGATCGGAAAGAATTAACGTTATAACTTGCTCGATATCCATGTTGTAATGAAAAACGCTTGAATTTATCTTTAAACCATTTGTAACGCATCAAACCAGTATACTTTAAATTCCAATTTGGCAAAGGAATATTTTTAAAAACACCTAACGATTCTTTACCCACATCTTTACCTGAATAAGCTGCTCTAAAGGATGGCAATAGTACTTGCTGGCTATTTTTACCAAAGCCTACTGGATATCCGTCCACGTCTCTAGGATAATTATTTGTTCCGTAATGAGCCGTTGCCAATTTATCCGCTACCAAAATACGGTTGGCTCTGAAAGTATTGAAAGCTTCTGAGAAATTTTCATCACTTTGACTAAAAGCCGTTTGTATCAATATAGTTGAAATGCTGAAATTACCAAAATTATAAGGAGAACGCGAATTATACTGTCCGTTCGTAACATCATATTGTTCCGAATAATTTTCAGCATACATTCGATCCGCTGTTAAATCAATTTTTACATCTGCAAATGGTTCTACTTGAGCCGTAAAATTCATTTGTTTATTCACTACTTGGGTAAAGTTTTGATTGAAATCTGGAAAAGATGTTAACCAACCTTGTCTTGCTGCTTCATAACGAACGTCGGATTGACTTCCAAATACAAATCCTAAAGAAGGTTTTGAAGTTCCAAAGAACCCTAATCCTGGTAAATACCCTGGTAAAACTGTACCACTAGTTTGGGTGTAATTTGCTTGAATATTTTTAACACTAGTTACGATTCCAATTAATCCATTTACAAAAATATTCCCTTCATTTTTAGTTGTTTTCCCTTTTGCAGTAATCTTTTGGCCTGGCTTTGGTAAGGTTTCTTTTGCTCCTTTATTCGCGTCCTTTTTGTTTTTATTCTTACTTTTTTTATTTCCTGTTAAACCAACATAACGGTAGAACAAATCCATGTTAAGAGTAGTATTTAACTTATGCGAATTGGCATTTTGAATCGTATTCCCTAAATCATACACTTCATCACCTACTTGAAAATCTCTTAAGAAATCTGACGAGCGTTGCCAGTTAAAATCTCCCGTATAACTATAGGTAGATTTTACAAAGCTTAAGGCTGGTATTTTATTAATTGGCAAATCATAATTTACAACGATTTGCTGATTGTGCTGATTGGACTCCCCAACATTCCAATAGTCATTCCATATATCTAAACCGTCTACAGGCACATCGTTCTCATCTAAATAGTTTCTAACAATGTTATTGGTAGCTGCGGTATAATTGACACGTAGTGATTTTGTAATATTATAATTAAATCCATATTGATAATTAAAGAAATAATTTCTTCTATATAATGGATCCAATCCAATACCTTCTACATCAACTAATCTAAATTGCTGTCTGTTAAATTGTCTCACAATATTTGAACTAAAAGAAACACTTGCAGGTAAGAAATTAAAATTAAAATCTTTCAACATCTTATAATAGCCACTTTTAGCTAATTTATTGGATTTTTTAAAGGGCTCAATAGTTAGTGGCTTGAAGGCGTAAGCATAATCTAATGAAGTTCTGTTTTGTTGATCCACTAAATTTTCAATTTCATAATCATGATGTTCCGTTTCGTTAAAAGAATACGATAACGTTAGATTTTCAACATCATAAAAATGTTGTTTTTGTTCTTCACCTCGTTCTTTTCTTACTCCAATAAAATTGATACTTGTTCTTTTCGTATAATCGATCGCTCTGTTTTTGATATTATCTTTTTCTGCTTGATCTTCTGTATTATCAATTAATTGTTGCAGTTCAATATCTTGATAAAAAGGGTCGTATTTTGGTGTAATGGTTTCTTCTCCCACTGCATAATTAAACGGTAAGGTTATTCCCCATTTTTTGGGCAATAATTTACCTAAATTCAAATTAGTCACCACATCATATTGAAACACATCTTCTCTACTTCTTTCGTTTGGTCCTTGCTCTATGCCTCCAAAGCCTATGGTACTCACTCTACTTGTAGCCGATAAAGTCGCAAAATCAGCCACATTGGTATCCATATTTGCTACCGCAGCATAACCTCCTTTGTTATCTAAATCAGACAATCGCAATTCATTAAACCAAACTTCCCCTCTAATAATTTGATTGGTATTATTTTTAACACCTACCATTAATGTTCTTACCAAACCAAAATTAGGATTCCCTTTAATACCAATCGTAAGTTTATTATTGGATGAACCTAAATCTTGCTCATTAATAAAACGAATACCGTTCACGTCTGGTGTTATAGAGTTTGGATCACTAATTATTTTAGACTTTAAAGCAGTTAAAATACTTAAAGCCACTTCTATTTCATTTTCAGAAGGCCAAATAGCCTCAGGTGTAGCCGAATTTTGAGCGGAAACCTTTAATGGAATTTCAATTTGATAAAAATTTTCTGTAAAGTCGTTACCAAAACGAAGAAACGCTTTCATTTCATTATCTTGTAACGGCTGTGTTTCAGGCGGTGTAGGTAATGACTCAGCATGCAAAAACATACGCAGTTTTTTAAACTGTCTCATATCTACACTTACGTTTTTAAATACAGCACGAGCATCATTTGGTTCTAATCCATCATCGTTACCAGAATCTTTATCATATACACGTAATGATAATGATTGTTCGTTCTGATTAATAACTGTATTATTATTATATAATTGTTCGCGCGTTACTCCTGGAGGTGAAACATAAGGAATAGGAGTTCTACTACCATTTTCTTGAATATTTACAGCTACTACATCAAAACCAGTATTATCGTCTGTAGTAACTTGATCATTAAAATCTAATGAACTCGCATATCTTCTCCATTCCCCTCTTACTAAATCTAAGGACCCAAAACGTAAGGTAATTTCATCATTAAATCCGGTCATATACATTCTCATAAAACGAATCGATCTAAAATCAGCAATGGAACCCACCACATTATCATTGGTAAACTCTAAAATAGGAATTTTATACTGAATCCATCTTGCGGAAACATTACTACCATTCGGAACGGATTCACTTACTGTTCTAATATCTACCACATAGTCTTGACCCACTTGAGGAGAGGCATTGATTGGTACTTCGAACTTAAAATAAGCATTAATCGTATTCATGGTTTGATCACGATTCACATCTTCTACATCAGGCTTTGTATCATTACCACGATTCGTATCGGTAACATTAACTGGTGAATTACCTTCAAAATTATTGTAATTCTTATAACGGTTAATGATATCTCCAGTAGCACTCAAATAAAATTGATAATTATCTGCTGAAGGATCACTATACCCTGCGTAATCAGTAAATTTTGCAGCCTCACCTGCATCATTTAAACCATCATACCCAACATCTTGAATCGTTCTATTCGCTTCATTAGTATCAAAAGCATATACTAAAGACTGAGCACTTGGAACTTGACCCCAGTTAGTTTGTAAAGCCGGAATAGTAGCACCTACTTCTGGTAATCCATTTTCGAATTGTTTTCTTCCATCCTTTAAAATATCTTCAGAAATCTCACCAAAATAAAGCATTATGGCAATATACTTCATCAATTATCCTGCTTGCAAATGGTAACACCAAAACAAAATTTTGTAAATACTCTTCATAGCATTTATATTCTAACTTAGGTCTTTAGATTCTATATGCAATGTTTTGCTTGCACTACTGAAAAATTCCTTCCTAAAAGTATTTCAATTTTTTCCTCTAGTAAAAGTGTAAAAATAAGTGATTTTCACCTTAGCACACTATTGAAACATTGAAGTGGCTTTGCATGCCTATGCTGCTTGTTTTATTCGAAAGCTTCGTTGTTTCCGTGCATGATCCCCTTGACCAACATCACCACGCACATATCCGCAAGAGATACACACAGTTGACCCATTTTACGTCCATAAACCTATCCAAAAACCTCCC
>PKDY01000026.1 GCA_002862755.1 Flavobacteriaceae bacterium
TTAGCTTATTAATAGAAGGTTTGAGGTTGTAGTGATAAGCTTTTAGCTCATTGATAGACGCTTTTTGCTTATAATTAATACCTTTTAGGTTATAAATAGTAGCTTTTTGCTTATAATTATAAAATTTGGGGTTATTAATCAAAGCTTTTATCTTATAATAAATAGCTTTTAGGTTAAAATTAAAAAACTATTCCATTACGCGTGGTTTTATTTTTAGCTTCTTTGTGGGCACGGAAAACATTTCCTCGCTATCTGGTAAAATAAGCGTCTTCTGTTGTAGTGGCTTTATATTTTGTTGACACGGCATATATTAATTTACTCAAAAATAACAAAAAAACCACTCCTTAACAGAGTGGTTTTATTTTTAGCATCTTTGTGGGCACGGAAAATATTTCCGCGCTATCGGATTATTACCACATATAAATTACATTTGTATTTTTTCTCCGTATCTATTGTTTTTATAAATCTCCAATATTTTCTCCATATACTCTAAGCTTTTTTTATTATCAAATTTAACAGTAATAAAAAAGTTAGATATTTCATTTAAAGAAATGGAAAGATTTCTTAAATCAATAATTTTAATTTTTTTTTCATATTTTAATATTAAATAAGTTTCAGAGGGTCTTTTACTTGTATATAACCTATAAATGCCCTTTAAATTATAACCAATAACTTTATTTTCTATAATTTCTTTAATATAAATTTTTTCTTGTAGATTAGAATCCTCTATATCCCCTTCATTAAGAAGAAATTTACGAGATTCCTGTTTAATAAACTTAATAGTGCTTTCATCATCTACAATTTGAGAAAAACAATTTATCCCCAAAAAAAGCATAAATAATGCAAATATTTTTTTTATCATTTTTTATTTTCTTTAATTTCTTTAGCAATCTCTTTGCCTATTTCGGTTGGTATCTTTTCAAAATCACCACCTTCTTCAGCTGTCTTAGCATTTTCTTCAGTTATATGTTCAATTTCATGCCCAAAAACCACACCGAGCATTTCATCAAAACTCAATCCTTTATAATCACCATATTCCTTTTCTTTGATTGTTCCTTTGTTTAAACCATCTAAGATGAATTCTATAGTTGCAACATTAATTGTAATATCAGCATCTTTTAAAACTATCTCTTCAACTTTTCCAGTGAATGGGTCGCTAGCTGCGTCATACTGAGTATTTGTAACACCAGGAAGGTAACCTCCATCTTTTTTACTTCTTACTATATCTGCTCCTAAGTTAACTTCAACAGTTACTATTTGAGATGAATTTATTAATTTATCGAATTGATTCCTTCCTCTTTCTGTAGTTTGAAGTGATGCCCCCAATCTTTTATCATTTCTAGTTGCAAATTCTGTATATCCTACTGGACCTTTACTTGCATCAGTATTATAAACTACTTGTCCTTTTTTGTTTCTCCAATCATCCGCCTGCATTCCATCAGGGTCAACAAAATACATTGGATTATTGTAAGCATAGTTATATGGTGTCCATCTTCTACTGTTTTCAGCTAACGGGTCAATGTTCATCCAACGCCCTAATGCAGGGTCATAATTTCGTGCACCGTAATCGTACATGTTAAGCCCCAGCTCATCTTGCAGTTCTTTACCGTTGTATTTATACTTATAATTAGGTTGGTTATTATTCATATTATAACCACTATGTTTTAATCCAAAAGGGTAATAATGATTTTCTTCTAAAATTGAACTAATTAAGTAATCCGTACAAGTTTCATTTCCTTTATGATCTGTAAAACATTCAAACACTAGTTCATCTCCCAAAATACCGTTCCCATCAATATCTGAATAACTAAGCCTTACATTTCCTAAATGATCGGTGTAATTAAACACATAGCTATAACTATTATTCTCTTTCTTTACATAACCTTCTGGCTGTGGAAAAAATTGTAATTCATTGTTTTTATACTGAAAACCATTTAAGTATATCGTAATATCCGTAACAGCTACTGGAAAAGGATTATTCCAAGTAGGTTCAGGGGTAGATGTTACTTTTTTAACTAATTTGGTTCCAATTGCATTATAAAGATAAACAATTTCATTGCCATCTTCAAACAAAACTTGGGTTGGTAAATTTAGATGATTATAAGTAATGGTTTGAATATATTTGTTTCTATCTTTTGTAAGATTACCATTATTATCATATTCGTATTCTATTAAAGTGTTAATGCCATCTTTATATCCTTGTTCTGAATTGGTACTATCATCTACCTTTACTAATCGATTTTTATTATTGGTATCATATGTATATTGCAAATCATCAATTGGATTTGGAAATCCTCCCACCATTCCACCATTTCTTTGCAGTGTTAGAATATTACCGTTCTTATCATAGGTTAAATTTTCATTATACGCATGCGTGTCTGGAACTGATGCTTCTGGTTTATTATATTCAGCTCCCAATAAACGATTCAAATGATCATAATTGTAATTGTATTTTCTTAACTCAGTATCATTCGAAGATTTCCAATACGTTTCAGAGATATTTCCATTAAATAAAGCCGCTGCTTCTTCTGGCGTATTGTAATTGATTTTAAAGGCAAACAAATCGGTTCCTAAATTATTCACATCGTTTATCCCTTTTAACCAACCTCTAATATTATAAGAATAATCTACTGTTTGTAAACCTGTAGCACCACTTGTATCACTTCCTCCAACATTTTTACTGGTTAATTGTCCAAGTTCATCATACGTGTTTTTAGTAATTAACTGTGTACTTCCTCCATTAATTTGTTGGGTATGCAATTCCAATCTATCCTGAGCGGTGTAAAAGAAATTATCTCTTACCGTAAGTACAGTAGCATTGGTATCATACTTATGAGTCGTTATCGTATATTCTGTTTTTCCAGCCCAATCCAGTTTGCTATCCACTTGTGTATAACCTCCTAAATGATTGCTTGTATACATACGTACAGGTCTGTAATATTCATCGTATAAAGTATAACTAGTTTCAGCAGCATTAGGATTAGTAGCATCTAAAACTTTTGTCCATGAACCTGTTGGTAAACCTTTTACATTGGATACCAAATCTTTCCCTTCAATTTGAGAAGGAATTGGACTAGGTGCTCCAGAATAGGTATAATTGTCGTAATAATTTTTAGTTAAAATTAAATCATCTACTGCTAAACGTAATGGATTTGAACCTATATTAATACTTTTTTGATAGTTTTTTCTATCGAGTGATGAAACCGATACTTGTTTCCAACCCGTTTGCACTACTCTTCCAAAAACATCATACTCAGTAACCATCCAACCCACTGTATTACCACCATATGGAGTATATGCAGGTCCGGTGGCCAAAGGGCGGTCTAATAAATCATAAATGATAAATTCCCATTGCTTGCCAGGTAATTTCTTTTCTACCAAACGGTTACGAGAATCGTACTTATATTGGTAACCTAAATTATCTAATGTAGCTTGAGAACTATTACCTTCTGCTAATGGTGGAATAACATACGTAAGATTTCCAAACGGGTCATATACATAATATGTATCGTGAGCTACACTATTATTATACGTTCGTTTTAAAACCACTTGTCCTTCTTTATTTTTAAATTCTTCCGTTGTATTGTTCACACCAGAAGTCCAGTTTTCATCTTTTGTAATGGTTTTGTATAACTCATTTGTAGCATAAAACCCTCCATCTTGAATTGAGGGAACAAATAACCCATACGTACCATTCCAAGTAGCTGAAGCTGTAAAAAGTTTTACTTCATTGGCTCCATTAGTCTGATACTCCATTTTTATTTCTTTCCCACTGTTCATTGCCCAAGCGTCACCAGGTGCTGCTTGTTTCATTATGCGGTTTAAAGGGGAAGCTTCCAACTGTTTTTCACTGTAAGGATTTACCGTTCCTCCATTATACGAACTGTAAAAAGAGGTTAGTTCTGAGCCAACTGTTGCGGGATCAACGAATTCAATATTCTGATTATTAATACTAAAAGGTAAATACTCTTTGGTTTGTCTACCAAAAGCATCGTATTCGATATGCGTAATGATATCTTTACTTGAATTGGATTGTTTGTGCGCTACTTGTTGAATAGGACGACCTAATCCATCGAAATAACTTACTTGAACTGCAGCATCAGCCGGATTGGTAACATCTACTGAAACTTCAGAACTGGCTTTTTTATAGGTTGTTGTTTTTATATAATTCTGATCTTGACTTTGTCCTAAAGCAAGAAAAGGAATAAGCGTTAAAATATATAGTAATTTCTTCATTGCCTTAGTTTTTATAATGATATTCGTTTTTACTTAAAATATTACCTTCTTTATCTTCTACATGATCCAAACGGTTAAAGCTGTCATAATAATACGTAATACGATTCCCTTTAGGATCTGTTATGGTTTTTACTCCCACTTGTGGAATATAGGTATAAGTGGTAACCATAGCATTAGGCAATGCCGTTCTTAAATTATCTAAAGCCAATAGGAAGTTGGTTTCGTCTGAACCATTTGAAAGTGTTTGCAAATTGGCTTCATATTGCTGTACTTGTGCATACGTTGCATTTTCTATTTTGGCAATAGGTTGGGTTTTGTTATAACCCCAAATATATGTAATAGGCTGCCCTCCTGTTTGTTGCACTTCTATAGGGTTACCGTTTGTAGTATCTACAATCTTATATTTTACTCGTGTTTCTAAAGTAGTACTGGCTTTTCCTGTTTTAATAATTTCTGGAGCTAATATATTGTTACCCCAATCTTTATAAATAGTTTCTTTTACTGATAATGGATTGTTATTTTTAAATGTTTTAACCCCTAAAGGAATACCAATCATGTTCTTGTCAATCATTGCTTGATTGCCTTTTTCATGAGCATATTCATATGTCGTTTTTATTTCTTCTCCAATAGAATTACTAGTAGCCTGACTAGTCATTTGAAGGTGATTTGAATTATCATAATTATAATTTATAGTTGAAACTAGGTAATTACCATTTTCAAAATATTCTTTATTTGTTGAACTTGTCAATTGAGAAAAATAAGATATATATTTATAAGGCATGATATCTAAATGATAAATTGAAGGTATTGCTACATTTTCACCTACAGTTTTACCATAACAGGGATGGTTTATATTAGTTATTGTATTAGCTGCATTATTTGCTATACAATTACCATTTAGATCTTTTTTATGAAAATGGAATGTTGTACAGTGCTTAACAGGATAAGACTCTGAAATATTATCCGAATTACAGATACAAGATGATTGGTTTTGAATTGCAAAAATACCAGGGTATGGATTTCTTATCGCATAATTTACTACTATAGGTGTTTCTAAACTTTTCGAATAAGTGTTTACTGTTTCATTTCTCAAGATTAATTGAGTGTTAATTTTATTATAAATTTTTACACTTTTAAGTTTTCCATTATCCCATCCTAAATTTGAAAAAGGTACATTTCTAAACTCATCAGTCCCATTATAGATATGCTCTCTATAATCTCTATTGATTATAAACTCATGCTCTTCATAACCATTTTCATTATTGCTACCAAAAGAAAAGTTTACATATTGATAGTAAATATTATTTCCACTTGTATCATATAAGTTTGAAAGACTACTTGATGTTACTACAACGTCTTTTCTGAAACAAACTGGACCTTTAAACTTTCTAATGTCAAAATAAAAAGGAGTTTGTCCAATATTTCCAGATGATTTATTCGGGTGATTTGGAAAATTATATTTATAATTTTTTACAAGTGGATTTAAATCATTTTCGGAAATGTAATCTTTAGTTGATTTTACTCTATTACCTGCAGCTAAAATATTTTGATCAATTATTGTATAGTTTTGATTATAATATTTGGCATTTAAATATCCATATATACAAAAAAAATCGTTTTTTAGCTTAATTTGATAAGTTTTGTCTTTTTCTGCAAAAAAATAAATTTTATTTAAATCCCTAACAACTTCTGAAAGTCCTATAATTAAAACATTTCCATATTGATCATATTTATATAAATTAATAAGCGTATTATCTTCAACACAATAAACACTTACAGTACTTTTATGACGATTAGCTCCAGTATCCATACTACTATCACAATTCGAAAAATAAGAGTTTCCAAACATCTCAACTTCTTGTCCAAAATATGAAAAAAATGAATTTTCTGTAGTAGCAGAAATAGAATTATCATCATTCGCAACATCTATAGTAACTGAGTGTTTTTGTGCTGGAAATTGCTTTACAGTGCCATAGTAATCATTTGGCTCATATTCAATTATAGTATATCCTTTAGTAGGGTATTTAATTTTATTCAAAAGTCCATATTTAGAAACTGTTGGATTAATCTCTTTATTAGCGTAATTAAAGTTTATATTTTCAAAACCATATCCTTCAACTGGTGGAATAAGATTCAGATTATTTTGTGCATTATAATACCCCCAGTGATCTTGTCCTTTATTTAATCTTCTTGGAAAATCATTTGGTTGAATATATTCAAAAGAGTACTTGTTAGTTGAATCTAAATATTTTACACTTTCTAGGTAAACTCTTTCATTTGCAGTTGAAAAATAATTTAATTTAACACGATTTACTATTTCATCAGCAACATTATAATTGATAATCTCATCTAAAACAGTACTGGGTTCTGTAGAACTATTGTTAACATTATGTAAATAACTAAATGTTAAATACCCTTCTATTAAATTATTAGTATATATTTTTTTTAATCTATGACTAATTATTCTTTGATGATGTGAATATAATGGGCTAAGTGTGGCCGATTTTGAATACATTCCATCTCCAGCACATGGTTGAAAAAATGGATATGAACGAGATAATTGTTGGCTTTGAGAAGAAATATAATATTCATTATGAGCTTCATACTCAAAAAAGATAACATTATTATTAGAAACAATTTTAGTTAAAAACCAGGCTGTAATGTTTGTATTTGGCTCAGCATGACCCTCGCCTGAAGTTCTGAGCATTGTTTCTTCAATTAAATCAAAAAAATACTGATTTCCTCTATCATCACTAATTTTAAAATTTAAACCTCCAATTGCTTCGTTTCTTTCAATTTTTAAACTACTTTTTTCTATTTGAATAATATTGTTATTTTTATCAAAATAAAATTTACCAGAGAAATTTAAAAAGCTAAAGTTAAATAAATCAGCTTCTGTATCATATCCTTCGTTTTCGCCATGAACATTGAAATAATTGTTTATAAGTGCGTTATTTGGTGCTAAATTTTGAATTTCTAAATGTTTTAATGGATAATCATTAATCATGATTTCTTCATCTGGTATATCACGAATCATTCTGCTTATAACTCCACCACCTATTAAATTCCATCCTAAACCTATTCTTGAGTTTACATCATCGACTTTTATACCATTCGAAGTATATGATGCACTAAATGGAATATTAATACTTTTAGATTTAAATTCAATTAAAGGAACTTGTATATTAGGCGAACCAGTGAATAATCCTACAGGTTGATTGCCAAAATTACCTAGTTTATAAGATTCTGGGGAAGGTGGTACTATTTTGGGTAAAAAATCTTCTGGTTTTGGATTATCTTGAGTAAATCCAAGTAAACTATTTAGAACTAGTAGTCCAATTGTTAGTATTGTTTTGATATATTTCATTATTATATGTATCTTATTTTTTAATCACTTTTACGCTTCCTTTTTCCGTGTTGGTTTTGATTTCAACCAAGTAAATCCCTTGTGGTAGGTTGCTTACTTCAATAGGAATGGTGCGGTCACCTTTTAAGGTTTGGGTTTGTAGGCTTCTTCCGTTTAAGTCGTATACGGTAGCCGTTCCTGTTTCGTATTCAAAGTTTACGATGATATTGGTAAAACTAATTGCAGGATTTGGCATTGCCTCAACCTTAATTTTTAGTTCTTCTTCTTTTTCTTTATCGCGTAGTTTTACTACCCAAAAATCACTGCCTCCTTTAGCTGATTTCTTATCTCTTGAAGCGCTTCCTTTGGAAGTTCCTGCTAAAAGATACCAACCGTCTCTAGTTTCTAAGAGTTTCTTTAATACTTCTTCACCTTTACTTCCAACCGTTTGACTCCAAATTTCTTCTCCTTTAGCATTAATTTTTAAAGCGATATAATCGTTAATCCCTTCTTTGTCTGAACTAAGACTTTCTACTTTTGACTTTCCACTTTTGGCTTTTGCCTCACTTTGCGCATAACCACCAATTAAATAACTACCGTCTTTGTTTTCTACAATTGAAGTTAACACATCAATTTTACCATAGTTATAGGTTTCTTGCCAATCGATTGCACCTTTTTCATCGAGTTTTAATACCCAAAAATCCGATCCATTTTGACTGGATTTTGATTTGGAATTGGTAGCTCCTGAATTGGAATTTCCACCCACGATAAAACCACCATCTTTGGTTTGCAATAAGGTAAATAAGTTATCGTCTTTATCACCACCTAAGGTACGTTGCCATTCGATAGTTCCCGTTTCATCAAGTTTGACTATCCAATAATCACCTAAACCAAAATTCGCTTCTGTTTTATCTCCAGAAGCAGGCGAATTGGAATAACCACCTAAAATATAACCACCGTCTTTGGTTTGAGAAATACTTTTTAATTCATCTACATATTGACCGCCTATGGTTTTTTGCCATTGCATGCTACCATCAGCTTTTAATTTTACAATCCAAAAGTCTAAATTTCCTCTCGAATCTTCTCTTTTACCAAAAGGATTCTTTTCTAAATCCGCTGAAGTATTTGAGCTAGAAGTGCCTCCTAAAATGTAGCCACCATCTTTAGTTTGAGCAATACTCAGTAGTTTTTCCATACCACTACCACCAATGGTTTTTTGCCACAATTCCTGACCTTTAGCATTCAATTTAATCACCCAAAAGTCTTCCTGACCTTTGCAGTCTTCTTGCTTGTCGATACCTTTATTTGAAGAAGAACTACCTCCTAAAATAAAACCACCATCGCTGGTAATGGCAATACTTTGCAACAAATCGACTTGGTTACCACCAAAGCTTTTTTGCCAATCGAGGTTCCCTTTTTCGTCCATTTTCCAAAGCCAATAATCTAAATCGCCTTTGTTGTTGTCTTCTTTATTTCCGTTTTTACCAGAAATAGAACTTCCAGCCAGAATAAAACCGTAATCTGGTGTAGGAATTGCATCGTACAAAAATTCGGCATGTTTGCCTCCGTAGGTTTTTTCCCAAAGGATGTCTTGGGCATAAGAAAAGGAACTTGCCAAAAGAAGGGCAAGCCCATAAAATGAGGAATTTTTTATCATAAAAAAAGTATATAATTTTTACATAAGAATAAAACTAGGTCTTCTTACCTATAGGAGTTAATACGTATTTATACGTATTTTTCATACATTTTGTTACGTATACATACGTACTTTTTGAATTATCTCTAATCAAGAGAGCATTAAAAAAGCTAAAAGGTTGGTTAAAAGACTTTTATTTTTTCTGCGGCAAAAATAGTCTGCCCATTTTTTAAAAAATAGGAATATTTTACATTTAACTGTATTTACAGAAAAACTATAATTTGTGTTAAAAATAAAATAAATTGAATCTAAGTATTTGTTTTATTGAGGTTAAATATTCTTTAAAATAATAAAAAAACCACTCCATTACAGAGTGGTTTTATTTTTAGCAACTTTGTGGGCACGGAAAACATTTCCGAGCTATCGAGGCTATCTAGTCTGAGCATATAAAATAAATTTTCTATTATCAATTCTGATTAATTTTTTACATTTAATTTCAAATTTAATTGTGTCTAAAAATGGTCTAAACTCAGTAACCCTCACTTTTTCTCCATCAAATTCTACCTCATTACTTATTTCAATATCAGGATTAAGAATTAAAGTTTTTTTATCTATAGTCCATGTACCCAATGTTTCTCCTGAACTACCAGATGAAATTACGTTTAAAGAGTATCTGTTATTTTCATCTAAAGACAGAATTAGATTATATGAATTATTTTCTTCTTTATTTAACACATAGTTTTCTTGAATTTTTTTTGAAGAAACGCTACATGAAATAAGAGAAAAAAGAATTACTATATTAAATATTTTTTTCATAAAATTAATCATTTGTAACCCCGATAGCGCGGATTTACAATCCGTGCGAATAGCCTTCATAAAGAAATAATCTTTTCCCAAAAATAAACAAAAAAACCACTCTTTTACTGAGTGGTTTTTTACTATTTCCTATTTGCAATACAAATTAGGAATTAGTTCGTATATAAATTAAGGCCGCAACCATTAAAACACATGATAAAAATAGGCCAATTTCGTTAAGGGTAATATTTCTGTTTTTCATAAAATTCGGTTTTAGAGAAAGGAATGCCACTGCTTGATATCCTTTCTTGATGATATATAGTGTTTTTTTTCATTGTTGTTTGGTTTGTCTGTTTTAGAAAGTCGCTACGGTATCGTTCCGACTCGGTTCCAAATCACTATTTTGCTAAACCATCCTGTTAAGACTTTTAATTTCATAGTGTTATCGTCTATTAATTTTAGTAAAGCTTCAAATTCTGATCCTTCGCTTTCGTCAAAAAAAGTACCGCCATATAACTTCGTGGGTGTCTTTTTAACCATTTGAATTAAGATGACTTTTCCTAAAGTTTCTTTATTCTCGCTGGCTTTAATCTTTGCATAATAATAGGCTTCCTGTTTGTAAATTTCAACCTTTAATTTTCCTTGATTGGTTTGCCAATCGCCTACAAATTGATCTTGCCCTATCGCTTGCCCCAAGAAGGCAAAAAGTACAAAGAAGAGAAGTATGTTTTTTTTCATGATTGCTGTATTTATATAGTTTTTATTTTGAACTATTCGTTTCAGAATTAAATCTAACTCATTCATTTTTAATTAATTTATTCAAGTATAATTTGAAATAACCGTTCCAGAATAACGCTTAAAAAAAAGAGAAATTCTCTTCATTAATTTGAAACACTCGTTTCAAAAAACATCTTAAAAAAACATTATTTACTAATGTTCTTAATTAAAAAGCTTGCCATTTTCTTAATCTTGATTGGGTCTCTATGCAAAATATAGGCTTGCTTCCATCCTGTAAAAGAGGTCATGATATATTCTGCTAATAAACCTGGATCTTCTGTATCGTCTAAAGAGCCTTCTTGCATGGCTTTTTGTACAATTTCAGTAATAAAGCCAATGAAAACCGCATTCTTTTTGGTCAACAAATTTCGTACATCTACATCTTCTGAAGCCATCTCGAAAATCGACTTTACGCCTAAACAACTCTTTTCGGTATCTACAATAGAAGCTACCTTATCGTTAATAATATTGGTTAACGCTTGCATGGCCGACTTCTCTTGCGCTACTTTTTGTTGTAATTCACACAAACTAGCTTCAAAATAAGTAGTAATACATTTCATGAACAGCTGATGCTTGTCTCCAATGGTATTGTACAAACTACTTCTGTTAATTTGCATCGCATCTACAAGGTCTTGCATAGAAGTAGCATTGTAGCCTTTCTCCCAAAAGACATTCATTGCTTTTTCAATCTTTTCAACTTCATTAAATTCTACACAGCGCGCCATATATTTCTAATTATGGTTACAAAGATAAATCTTTTTTTGAAACGAGTGTTTCAGAATGATAAAAATTGTCTTATTTTTTTCTAATGGTGCTATAAAGAAAATTGATAATGTGTTACTTCCCGCCCAAATTATAAATCTTCTGAATCTGCTTTAGCTTTTGTTCGAAATTAATTTGTAAGTCAATTAGTTTACCCGATTTAATATCGAAAACCCAACCGTGAACAATAGGAAAACCACTGTTCAAATAATGTCTTTGTAGTACTGCGGTTTTAATCACATTCAAACATTGCTCTTCAACATTAATTTCTACCAATCTTTTATAACGTTCGGTTTCATCAGAAATGGCATCTAACTCTTCTTCATGCAAGCGATACACGTCTCTAATATTGCGCAACCAAGGGTTTAAAACACCCAAGTCTTTGGCTTCCATAGCAGCTTTTACACCGCCACAAAAATAGTGGCCGCAAACGACTACGTGTTTGACTTTTAAATATTCGATAGCATATTCAATTACCGATGCCGAATTGTTATCGTTATTGGGAACCAAATTCGCGATATTGCGGTGTACAAACATTTGTCCGGGCTCTACTCCTGTCATTTCTTCTGCGGTAACGCGACTATCGCTACAACCAATATATAAGATTTCTGGAGATTGTCCTTCTGCTAAGTATTTGAAGAAAGATTCGTTAGTTTCTTTTTTACTACTAATCCATTCTTGATTGTTCTGAAATATTTGATTGTATAAATCCATTGTATTGTTTATTGCCACCAAGCGGTGTGATTTTGATTCGTTATTTTTTGTACAGTTCCTAATTGCGGTACATTGTACAGGCACTCGTGTTTTTCTGCCGCAGCTATAAAACGCATTACAGGATCGGTCCAGGTGTGTTGTGCCAAAGCAAAACCTGCCCAATGCACAGGCATCATGTTTCGCACACCAGCATCAATAGCGGCTTGCACACTTTCTTCTGGAAACATGTGTATATGACTCCAATTCTCATTGTATTGTCCGCATTCCATAAAAGCAAAGTCAAAAGGTCCTAAGCGCTTTCCTATGGCTTCAAAATGAGGTCCGTAACCACTATCACCACTAAACCATATGTTTTCAGTAGGGGTTTTCAGTGCCCAACCGCCCCATAAGGATTTAGCTCTATCGGTTAAACCTCTTCCGGAAAAATGCCGTGTGGGTGTAAACGTAATGTTGATATCGTGAAAATTCACTTGTTGCCACCAGTCAAATTCGGTGATACTTTCAGGTTTTATATTCCACTTCACTAAATGTCTTTTCACTCCTAAAGCGACATAAAACTGTTTCACTTTCGATTGTAACTTTTGAATGCTATCGTAATCCAAATGGTCGTAATGATCGTGAGACAAGAGTACGAGATCTATTGTTGGTAATTGATCAATTATGTCTAATGTATTTTCAGAAAAACGCTTGATAGGAAAAGGGGCAATAGGTGCTGCATTATTCCCTAACATCGGATCAATTAAGATGTTTTTCCCTTGTATTCGCAAGAGCACTACCGAATGTCCGTACCAAATGTAACGCACCTCATGATCTTGGGTTACAAATGCTTCTTTATCAAAAGGTACTATTGGTAAGGGTTGTGAAGGTTCACGGTCTTTCTTTTCACAAAATTGTTTGTATAATAACTTGGGTAACGTTCGTATGGAAATAGCCATAGAAGTGGGTATACTATTTACAAAGTGTTCTCCATCCCATTGTGGAGATTGCTCGTACTGTTGTATATCGGCTTTGGTAGGTTTAGCACCAAATTGTTTGCGCATGCGTGATGATTTATAGTCTGTTCTAAGTAGCAACTAAGATATAAATTAATCTTGTTCCCATTCTCAATTTTAGCTTAATTTTAGGGTTTGTTTTTTACAGTCTCAGTTTACAGTCTCAGTTTGCAGTCGCAGTGTTTAGTCGCAGTTTTCATTAATTGCTAATTCCTGAAATAGTAATCATTACTTAACCTTAAAATCATTGTAACTTAATGTAATTCTCTCTTATTTGTAAGTTAATTTAATCTTAACTAATGCTGGTTCGTTTTATCTTACTGTTTCTGTTAACCACCACTACACTATTTGCCCAAAAGGATTGGGTTGAAACACAACTGAAAACTAAAAAAAAGGGATTAGACCTTGCCCTAAAAAATAAAAACAGTCCAGACATTGCGTTAAAAATGCTCGAATTAGGCACCATATACAATCAATATGGACTGTATGCGAATGCCTTATCGTATTATCAAGAAGCTTTAAAACAAATACAAACGCATAAAAAAGACACTTTATGGGTTCAAATTAATAATGCCATTGGTAAAGTCTATCATGCCATGCATAAATATGAACAGGCATTACCTTTTTTACAAGAAGCCTCGATAGTAGCGAAACAAATAAAATACACCAAAGGACAAGCCTTAGCTTTTAGTTCATTAGGTGAAAATGCTGAAAAAAGAGGCGAATATGAAACTGCATTGGACTTTGAAAATAAGAGTCTGGCTTTTTTGAATACCAAAACCGATGCGATTGAAATAGCAGTGGTTCATGAAAATATTGGTAGTATATATGAAGATTTGGAAGAGTTTGATAAAGCGTATGTGTATTTTACTAAAGCGTACCAACTCCTTAAAGGTTCTCAATCGAAACAAGAAGCCAATGTTTTAAATAATCTAGGCGATGTCTACCGAAAAAAAGGAGAACTAAAAAGAGGAATTCCGTTTACCAATTTATCGCTAACCTTAGCCCAAAAATTAAATGACAATCATCTCTTAGAAAGCGGTCATAAAGATTTAGCAAAAGCCTATGCCCTACTTTCCAATTATCAAAAAGCCTACGAACACAAACTCTTAGCCGACGAGTACAATCAAAAGGCAATTGCCAATGAAAATAAAAACCTAGTCAATCTCTTACAAGCCGATTATAAAATCAATCAGAAGGAAAATCAAATAAAAATTCTACAAGAACAAAATAAAGTAAGCCAAGCCAATCAGAAAACCCTACTCATTTTAGCAGTCTCACTCGTATTTGCAATGGCAGTGGTGTATGTGTATTATCAAAAAAAGAGAAAGACAACACTTAAAATTCAAAATTACAAACAACAAACCTTAAAAGCGGAATTGGAAAAAAAGGAAATTGAAGAAAAGAATTTACAACGGGATTTAGAATTAAAAACAGCCGCACTTTCTCGTTATAGCTTACACATAGCGCAAAAGAATAAAATGCTATCCGAACTTTCAACCAAACTAAAAAATAGTATGGGACGCAAAAACGAACTCCTAGAAGTTAAAATTAAAGAGATTTCTAACGAAATTGACTTTGTATTACAACAAGAAAATGAATGGGAAGAATTTACCATATTCTTTGAAGAAATACATCCCGATTTTATTAAAAAACTTTCTAAAGTTGCCACCGAAAGCCTCTCTCCTGCCGAATTAAAACTCGGTATTTTATTACGACTCAATTTATCTTCTAAAGAGATTGCAGCAATTCTTCGGGTCACACCTGATAGTGTGCGCGTAGCAAGACATCGTTTTAGGAAAAAACTACCTATCGATGCTAAAGCAGAATTAATCACTTTTTTACTCGAATTGTAAGAAAAAAACACCCTTTTTTTCTTAGGGTTAGCTTAATGTAAATAAAGTGTTATTGTTGCCTTGTTGTAACTAAAAAAAAAGAGTTTGTTGCCTCTTTGTTGCCTCGATTAAAAACGAATAATCCCTTATGGGTACTACATTTGTTGGAAATGTAAAACTAAAAAAATGAGAAAACTGTGCTTTGTAAAAAAGCTATTTGTAACGTTATTTTTAACCCTGATAACGTGTACTGCAACGGCTCAAAAAGGAAGTATTACAGGTACTATCGTAGATGAAAATAATTTCTACTTACCTGGTGCAACTGTTCTTATTACTTCCTTAAATAAAGGAGCTACAACCGACTTCGATGGTAAATTTTCGATGCTGGCTATTCCGGCTGGAACGTACCAACTCCAAATTTCTTTTTTAGGTTATGAAGACTTGGAACAAGAGGTAACTGTGCTAGAAAATCAAACCCTAACACTTGCTATTGCGCTACAACCTAAAAGCCTAACGCTTAATGAGGTAGAAATAGTATCCTATGGATTAAGCGGACAAGCTAAGGCTTTAAATACGCAGAAAAACAACATCAATATTACGAATGTGGTTTCCACAGACCAAATTGGGAAATTCCCAGATGCCAACATTGGTGATGCGGTAAAACGTATTTCGGGTGTGACCATGCAAGTTGATCAAGGGGAAGCACGAAATATTATTGTTCGTGGTTTGTCTCCTCAATTGAATTCAGTTACGTTAAATGGAAGTAGAATCCCTTCCGCGGAAGGCGATAATAGAAACGTACAAATGGACTTAATTCCTTCCGATATGATCCAAACTATTGAGTTAACCAAAGCGGTTACTCCAGATATGGATGGGGATGCTTTAGGGGGTTCGGTTAACTTAGTTACGGCAACAGCACCGCAACAGTTCCGATTATCGAGTACATTGGGTTCTGGAATTAGTTTTATTACCAACAAACGCATTTTAAATGGTGCATTACTTATTGGCGACCGTACCAAAGACAAAAAATTAGGTTGGATGGTAGCCACTTCTATTAATGATACCGATTTTGGTTCGGATAATATTGAAGCCGAATGGACGGATGAATTTGAATATTACACAGGTGTAGACGATGTAGATGGCGACCCTATTTTAGAAGAAGTAGCCGTGAACCCGTATACCAAAGCATTTGAAACACGAAAATACTTGGTACAACGTGTGCGTAGAAGTTTTTCAGCCAACTTGGATTACCAAATTAACCCGAATCATAACTTGTATTTGAAGTCGATGTACAACTGGCGCGACGATCGTGAAAACAGATACCGCACGTCTTATGAAATGCTAGATGCTGAAGATATAGAAGCGGGTGATTTTACAATTACCAATGGCATACCGTCACGCTTTCCTGCTGAAGTAGCCAAAGAAACCAAAGGGGGTATTGATAACAATAGAAATAAAAACCGTCGTTTGGAAGACCAAAGAATGCAAAACTACTCTTTGGGTGGAAAACATTTCTTAGGTAAAGTAAAAGCGGATTGGATGGTTTCGTATGCCAAAGCTTCGGAAGAAAGAAAAAACGAACGCTATGCCAAATATGAAACGGAATATACGGTAGTAAATGACTTTTCGGATAGTGAGTTTCCCATGTTGTCTGCGGAAAACCCAGCGGATGCTATTGCATTTGATGCTTTTGAATTTGATGAAATAACAGAAGAATATCAATATACGGAAGAAGAAGATGTTAACTTCTTTACGCACTTTGAACTACCTGCTTCTCTTTTTGGTACAGCCAATGGAACACTTAAGTTTGGAGCAAGAGGTCGTTTTAAAAACAAAAGTAGAGACAATAACTTCTTTGAATACGATTTAGAAAGTGCTTATCCTACTATGAATCTAACAGGCTTAAAAGACCTTTCTAATGATGCTTTCTTAGCGGGTGACAAATACAATTTAGGAGGGTATATCGATGCCAATTGGTTAGGTGCTTTGGCTTTAGTTAACGGTGAATCGGTACCTTCTGAATTTTTAAGAGCCAATTATAATGTGAGTGAAAATGTATGGGCAGGTTATGTCATGACGACTCAAAACCTAACCGATAAATTACAAACGCTGATTGGTGTGCGTGTAGAAGCAACTCATCTTAAAGCGACAGGTAATCAAATTGAAGATGAAGACGATTTAGTTGGAACCGTTACTAAGGAAAATGCGTATACCAATGTATTACCTGGTGTGCATTTTAAATATGCTCCTAATAATAATACGGTCTTCCGTTTAGCATGGACCAATACGTTAGCAAGACCCAATTATGTGGATTTAATTCCTACTATTGATATTGTTTCTGGTGATGAAGAAATCTTTATTGGTAACCCCGATTTAAAAGCAACTACTTCGATGAACTTTGATGTTATTGGAGAATATTATTTTAAAAGTGTTGGTTTGCTTTCTGGTGGTTTGTTCTTTAAAAAAATCAATGATTTTGTGTACCAATACCAAGAAGATGCCTCTTCAGATGCCTTGGGTACTGGAACAACAGGCTATCGGGTGTACCAACCTCTAAATGGGGATGCTGCTACTATTTTTGGTGCGGAATTCGCGTTCCAAAGACAATTGGATTTCTTACCTGGTTTTGCAAAAAACTTTAGTGTATATGTAAATTATACGTTCCTAACATCTAAAGCAACTGGAATACGCAACGAAGATGGTGAAGAGCGCGATGATTTAGATTTACCCAATACCGCTCCTAATTTGTTAAATGCTTCTTTGGGGTATGCTAACAAGTATTTTAATGCGCGTTTCTCTGCTAATTTCTCAGATGACTATATCGATGAAATTGGAGGCAATAGCTTTGAAGATCGCTATTATGACCAACAACTCTTTTTTGATTTTAATATTGGCATAAACCTATCTAAAAAACTAAGTTTGTATGGGGAATTGAAAAACATCACCAACCAACCGTTACGCTATTTTCAATCGGTGCGCAGTAGAACACAACAAGCTGAATTCTATGGGCAACGCCTAACGTTTGGGCTTAAATATGACTTGTATTAGTTGAAGTTAGAATTTAGAATTTAGAAGTCAGAAGTTAGAAAACGAATCTGGTGTGTAGCTACTAATTTTTCGTCAGTTCGAGTGTCCCGATGACAATCGGGATGTAGCGAGAACAAGAAAAATAAGTAGCTAACGAACCTATAACATAATATAAAAACACCTAGTAGTAAAATATCATTTAAAAACATGAAATCTATTTTTTATAGTATCCTATTACTGGCAGTATGCAGTTGCCAACAAAACACAAATATAGTAACCTTACCACCCGATGTTATTACGGAAACGACCCTTAATGACACCGATGATCCTGCTATTTGGGTCAACCCAAAAGATGCTTCTCAAAGTATTATTTTTGGTACCGATAAAGAAACCAATGGTGGCATTTATGCCTTTGACTTACAAGGCAAAATTATAGAAGCCAAAACCATTCGCAATATTGAACGTCCTAACAATGTGGACCTAACCTATAACTTTACGCTTACCGATTCTACTAAAACGGATATTATTGCTTTTACCGAAAGAGAAAAGAACCAAGTACGCGTGTTTTCGGTACCCGATATGCAACCTTTAGATAATGGTGGTTTTAAGGTATTTACCGATGCAACCCAACTTGACTTTCAAGCACCTATGGGCATTGCGATTTATCATGCACCCGTGAGCGATAAAGTGTATCTGATTGTAGGTCGTAAAACAGGGCCTAAAGAGAATTATTTGTACCAATATGAATTGGTTTCCAACGCCTCAGGAGTGCAATTGCATCTGGTACGTAAGTTTGGGAAGTTTAGTGGTAAAAAAGAAATTGAAGCCATAGCAGTAGACAATGAAATGGGCTTTATTTATTATTCGGACGAACAACATGGAGTGCGCAAATACTATGCTGATCCTGAAAAAGGCAATGCAGAAATCAGTTTGTTTGGAACAACCGACTTTGAAAGTGATATTGAAGGCATTGCCATCGCGAAAACCGGAGCAGCATCGGGTTACCTTATTGTTTCCGATCAGCAACGTGGCCTTTTTAATGTATATGACCGTAAAACCAATGCCTTTATAACAGCAATTAATCTAACCACTCTGGAAACCGATGGTTGTGATGTAGTAACCACTCCTTTAGGCAGTGCTTTTCCTAAGGGTATTTTTGTAGCAATGAACGATGCTAAAAACTTTTATGTCTATGATTTTGGAAAACTAGAACAAGCGATTCTCAGTAGCACCCAAAAGAAATAGTACCATTTTGTTGTATATTTTTTTTTAAGCTGTCTGGTAGTCTTATCAGGCAGTTTTTTTATGTTGTCCGTTTTCAATTCTTCAAACTTTCGACTTTATGACTTTCGACTTTAAACCAAAATCAGGTAAAATTACCTATGGCTTTTTGCGTATTAATTCCTAATTTTAGGTCGACAATACAAAAACTAAAACCAAAAACATGAAAAAAACAATTACTTTCCTCCTGCTCTTCTTAGGTACTTATTATGCACAAGCTCAGATTGACACCAAAGTCTTTACTCTCGATTTAGGCAAACCCCATAAAGGTTCGTTGCGTGTACAAACAGAAGAAGAAGTTTCAGAAAGCAAAAGCAAGCAAGCAGATGATGACGATGACGACGACGACGATACTATAATCCATACCAATAAGAAGTTGGTCATCAAATCCAGAGAGTTATTAGCTTTTAACCTTATCAATGGAAACCCGTATAAGTACAGCTATATCATCAATCACAAAGTAGTCAACTTCTTTGAAGGACAAGTATACAACCCATTGGATAGTGTGGGCAAACGTATTAGTGCTACCCCTAAAAACTTTGCCGCTATGGCACCTGCTGGCTCTGAAGAAGCACAAAAGTTAGACGATTCCATCAATGAACTGCATGCAAAGAACCAAGATTTGTTAGAGAAAATTGGGGATACAAAAACCGCTAAAAGTGACAAAGACAAATTAGAAAAACAGGTGACTGCCAACTACGCTACTATCAGTAAACTGCAAATTCAGAAGAAACAATTGGAAAGCCAAACCCCAAAAGCACATGTTTCAAAATCTCAGTATTCGGCGAATTTTATTACCAATGCCCAATTAAAATACAGTCTAAAAACCGTAAAAGCCATTTCTGCACAATCCGATGCCGAAGATGCTACCAACATCCAAAACGCTATTTTGGTATTAGAACAATCGTTTACCGATTTATCTATTGATTTGAACAATTATGTGGCTACTATAGCTGCGGAAGACTTTTTGGATACAGCCGATTTTAAAGTAAAAAGAGAAGGTTTTAATGCTACTTATATCCGACTCTTAAGAGACTTACAAGGTATTAATGGTGAAGCGATTAACTTTCCCGATATCATGAAAGACTTTAAGAAAAACACCCAACCCATTACCGATCTTTCTAAAGGTATTAATGACGAAATTAAAAAGATGTACCAATTGAAATTGTACAATTATTTATTGCCATTAGACAGTAATGGAAAGAACATCGATGCAGTAGAAATAACAGTAGAACGCAGTCATAAAGGCAGTGCTCCTGCTGTTACAGATTCTTATACCTATACCGTTTGGGTAAAAGACGGTCTAAAAATAGACGTGAGCGGCGGTCTTTTTATTACGTCCTTATTGGATCAAGAATATGAAACTCGCGATGTACAAGTTACCACTAATGGTACTACCGAAACCCAAAAAGCCATTTATAAAAAGAACCAAGGCGACTATGACTTTGGTTTTGGTTCGAGTATCAACTTATCGTTACGTGGAGGGTCTTGGGTACGCCCTGCTTTGAGTGTGGGTGCGTTGTTTACAGCCAATCAGAAGTTCCAAATCCTTGCCGGTGGTGGTTTGATTTTAGGAAAAGAAGAACGCATTGTTTTACACGGTGGTTTAACCATGGGTGCTGTAACCACAATTGCAGATGGCTATGCCACCGATGGTTCGGCTTCTTATGATTTGGGTACCAATGGAACCGTACCAACGAGCAACAAATTCTCTTTCGGACATTTCTTTGGAATTACCTATAACTTTGGTAAGGTGAAGAAACAAAATTCCCAACCGAATCCGTAGTGTTGGTTGGTGGTTGGTGGGTGTTGGTTCACTTTGTAGTACTATAATGAGTAACTATCGACTTTTAACTTTATGACTTTATGACTTAAAAATACCCCTTTTGGGGTATTGGTTTTTAGAATCGGAAATTTTACTTTTATACAGTAATAGATTACAAGAATAAGATTAAAAAAACAATTAACATCGCTACTATCGGCGGAAAACAGGTTAAAAACACCTGTTGTAGGGATGTATAAATCATAATTTTATAACCAATTATACGAACTAAAATCAAACCAACATGAAAAAAACAATTACTTTATTAGTAGTGCTTTACTCGCTACTTTCTTACTCACAACAATATACTATACCCGCTTCTTTGGTAATGAAGTATGTTAAAGACGGTGCCTCTACTGATATGATTATTAAAACTGAAATTGATAAAGATAATTTCTATGAAGTTAGTTTAACTTATAATGGCAAATCAGAAATTTTTAAATTAAAACCTCTTACTTTTCCAAGTTTTCAAATAAAGTTTAAAGATGCCATTGAAAAGGTTATAAAACAAACTCATGACACTTTAGTAAGAAGTCCATTACCAAATAATATTGATGTTCAGAATGAAATTGCTTATGTTTTTACCCAATTAGTAACCTATTTCAATACACAGGAAGAACGACCTGAAGTAGCAACTATTCACTTAAAAGATAGTATACCTGTTTATTATGAAACAAAAATAAAAACTATAACAAAAAAAGACAGCTTAGG
Organism: Flavobacteriaceae bacterium; assembly: GCA_002862755.1. Classification (GTDB taxonomy): domain Bacteria; phylum Bacteroidota; class Bacteroidia; order Flavobacteriales; family Flavobacteriaceae; genus Flavobacterium. The sequence goes on from PKDY01000026.1 coordinate 21,935, forward strand.
AAAAAAACAAAAAATAAAAATAACAGATTCTATAGTTAAGACTGATTATTATCTTAAAAACGCAACGGTTGAAATCTCTTTTTTTGGAGGCTTTATAGAAAAAATGCAGGTAAATGGAACGGTAAAAGGAAAACCAGTTTCTTTCAATAATAAGTATTCCATAGGAATTAGCTCTACTAAAAACATCAGTCAGTTGAGTAGTTATCGTTTATTTTCAACGGATAAGTTTACTAGTACCGATTTTTTTTCTCAAGAAGAAAAAGCTCGTGAAGTCCAACGTAAGGAAAACGACAAGAAAAGTATATTAATTTATGTAGATGAAATTATCCGTTATGTTAAAAAAGTTGATGTAAATGCTAACGATATTAGCCCTGTACCACAATTAGTTATTTTAGATAAAAACCAAAAAACAACAAAATTATACAGAGAAGAATCTTCTAAATTATTTGAAGCTGTGGTTTATACCGATTTTCTAGGCGTTTTTGATGAAGAAAATCCGAATGGTATTATTCAAACAGAAGTAAACAAAAATTTCAATCTAACTACTCGACGTTTTGATTTTTTACCTTCTTTCATTGAAGCAATTGGTTTCTTTCACTATTTTAATGCTCAATTTCAGTTTTCAAAAATCGAAAAAAACAATAAGTTTTTAGTACCTAATTCCTTTGATGTATTAGACGGAACAGGTAATGTAACAGAAACCGTTAACTACTACTCTCCTATTTCTTTGTATCAATATCGCAATTATGCTGTGGGAGGTCAATTAAATTTATTGTTTTTAGAAAACCAAAATGCTAAAATTAATGTTTCTTTAGATGGTGGTTTTTTATTTGGTCGCAGTGGTGTAAAAGAAAATGCAACCGATGAAGAAGGGCGTTTTATTAATAACTTAGAAATTCCTTTTGAACTGAAGTTTTTACTACTTCCTGAAAAGCGTTTTAGTTTTTCTGTAGCAGATCGCTTATCATGGTTTGAGTCTTTTGATTCGAATATTAATTTAAAATCTATAGAAAAGGAAGCATTAACAGATAAAAATAGATGGTTAAACACTTTTACTATTGGCTTTAATTTAGATATTTCTACAAATGGTAAGTTATTTTTACGTTATAAATTAATCCATGAATTAGATAATATTAATACCAATTTTTCACAGTTGCAGTTTGGTTATTCCTTTTATTTATTACAGAAAAATGGCGTTAGAAAAGATAAATAGTTACAGCATCAAATACATAATAAAACCGCAAAACATAAGCTTTGCGGTTTTTTTGTACTACTTATTATTTGACTTTTTTCAAAAGTAATAACACGCTATTCATCTTTACCCGTGGTTCAGATATATACTTGTTTGCATAAAACAAACAAGTTTGTATTTTATTGTATTTGTATCATAAGTTACTTTTTACTTTTTACACCACCCCTACAATTACCTTACCAAACGCTTTAAAAACCTCTCAAAAACCACAATCTGACTGGTTTTGACTGGTTTTGACGTATAATAACCTGTTTTGATGTATTTTGATGTGTTTAAACCCCCTAAATAAAGCCTTTGTTCGGAGATTGTTCGGAAAACCTTCGGTAAAGTACCATGAAACCGCTACTTTCTCCGAACAAAGTCCGTAGAAAATGCGTAGCAAACTACCAAAAAGGATGTTTTTTGGTGTTTTTAGTTTCATACTTTTAATCTAACATTCTAACAATCTAACAATCGTTTAATCTAACCATCTTTTATGAAAAACAGGTAGAAATACCTATACACCCCTTGCCGAAATGGTTTATTTTTGGTAGGTTTGAGGAAACGAATGATTTTTATGGAAGAGTATAACAAAGTAATAGCAGAATTAATAAAATTTAGAAATGATAGAGATTGGGAACAATTTCATGATTCTAAAAATTTAGCACTAGCCATTTCTATTGAAGCCTCAGAGTTAAACGAACTCTTTTTGTGGAAAAAAGACAATAATGCTGAAGATGTTAAGATTGAAAAATTAAAAGAAGAGCTAGCTGATGTTCTTTCTTTTTCTTTTTTACTTGCTGAAAAACATAATTTAAACATTTTTGATATTGTACTAGAAAAAATAAAAAAGAATGCTGAAAAATACCCAGTTGAAAAAGCAAAAGGAACTGCTAAAAAATATGATGAATTGTAAATTATAGTTTTATGGATTTTTCAATACATCAGTATCCTTTAGATTCAAACTTAGAAACGCAACTAATTACTAATCATAATGATTTTTTAAATTGGCCTTTAGTTTATTTTTTAGAAGAAAAAAATAATACTAAAGAAGCATACGTTGGTGAAACGACTGATGTATTAACCCGTTTAAAGACACATTCTAAAACAGAAAAAAAACAAAACTTAAGTTTAGTAAGCCTAATTTTAAGTGATTTATTCAATAAATCTGCAGCATTAGATATAGAATCTAGTCTCATAAGATACATTGCTGCTGACGGACAATATTCTTTACAAAATGGAAACTTAGGAATCTCAAATCATAAATATTACCAACAAAAAGAAGTCTATTGGAATTTATTTAAAGGAATATGGGACGAATTAAGGTCTATGGGTATTGCTAGACATTCACTAGAACATATTGACAATTCAGATCTTTTCAAATATTCACCCTATAAATCATTATCTAAAGAGCAAATACAAGGTTTAAAATCAATACTATTATGTCTTCTTGACCCTACTGCTAAAATTGGTCTAATACAAGGAGGAGCTGGTACAGGTAAATCTATTTTAGCCATCTTTCTTTTCAAGCTTTTAAAAACCAACTTAGATGATTTTAATTATGCAGATTTTGATGAGGAAGATGAAGAACTATTTGACCTTCTAAAAAAAGTTAGAGTCAAGTATGGAGATTTAAATATGGCATTAGTAGTTCCTATGACCTCTTTTAGACAAACCTTAAAAAACGTATTTAAAAACATTAAAGGATTGTCAAAAGACATGGTAATTGGACCTTCAGATATTTCAAAGTTTAGATACGATTTACTTATTGTAGATGAAGGACATCGTTTACGACAAAGACGAAACTTAACCAACTATAAATCATTTGATGATGCTTTAAAATTAGCAGGATTAAATCCTTTAGAGAAAGATGAATTAGATTTAATAGAGAAATGTTCTGATAAAGCAATTATATTCTATGACCCAATACAGTCCATTAAGCCTACTGATGTAAATGCTGAAAAATTTTACAATCTTAAAAACAAAAAAAATACAAGAGTTGAAACATTAAGTACACAGTTTAGAGTAAAAGGAGGCAATAATTATGTAAATCTTATTCATAATTTATTTGATGAAACTCAACCAAATAACAAAAAAAATAATATTGGTTTGTATGATTTTAAATTATTTAATGATTTGAACGAAATGCTCATTGAGGTTCAGAATAAAGATAAAGTATTCGGATTATCCAGAATGGTTGCTGGTTTTGCTTGGGAATATAAATCTAAAAAGAATAGACTACTCTATGATATTGAAATAGATAATCTGTCTTTAAGATGGAACAGTACTGAAATTGATTGGGTGAATTCAACAAATGCTATAAATGAAGTTGGGTGTATTCACACTACTCAAGGTTATGATTTAAATTACACAGGAATAATTATAGGTCCTGAATTTGATTATGATTTTACAACACAAAAATTCATAGTTTATAAAAATAATTATAAAGATAAAAACGGAAAAAATTCTATTAAAGATGAAGATGTATTAAAAGAATACATCATTAATATTTATAAAACTATATTTCTTAGAGGAATTGAAGGTACTTATGTTTATGTGTGCAATCCTAATTTAAAAAGTTATTTATCGCAGTATATTCCTTTATTTAATAGGAATGAAAAAGAAGATTTAACTCTAGAAATTTTATCTGAACCGAATGAATTTACTGTCCTCTATTATGACTTGGAAATAGCTGCAGGAAATTTTTCTGAACAACAAAGTATTCAAAATTTACAATATATTGAGATACCAAATTTAACTAATAGACAAGATTATTTTGTTTGTAAAGTTGTTGGTGAATCAATGAACAAAATTATACCAAATGGTAGTTTGTGCCTCTTTAAAAAATATTTTGGAGGAAGTAGAAATGGTTTAATTACACTTGTAGAGAGTAGTGAAATTTTTGACACAGATTTTGGCGCGAATTATACTGTAAAAGAATATAGTAGTAAAAAAACGTATGATGAAGAGGGTTGGCAACATCAAGAGATATCTTTAAAGCCTATATCAACTGAATCTTTTGAAATTATCACTTTAAGAGATGAAGAAACAAGTAACTTCAAAGTTATTGGAGTTTTTGAGAGAATATTAATATAAAAGCTTTAAATTGTAATAATGATAGCCTTTATAAATAACAAATATATTAAATCAATTAATATACTTAATGATAGATTGTTTGTTGAAAGACATGAAATAAATGCCTCTTCGTTTTTAAACTGGTTGTTGCCAATGTTAATGAATCGAAAGATTAGTTTGGCTTCAACAAGATCAGCCACCTAGAAAAAGTATGAGGTTGAAGATAAAAAATTGAGGATGGTCATGAAGGATTTAATTTAGAAAAATTTTTAATTCCATTTCCCCTCTTCACGAGTAAGAGCAAATTATGACAAATTTGGAGGAGTTACTCGCGTTTTATGATAGCTTAAAGGAGAGTATCAAGGAAAATCAAGAGTATAATAAAAAGTTGTTGCAACTGGTATTACGAAAGGCGTTGCAGCCAAATATTGAGGTTTAAAATTATTATGGATTTAGAATTATATTATAAAGAGCAATATAAAAGAGTTGAAAAATTATATAATAAAGCTAAACATTCCAATTTTGTAAATAAAAAAGGGTTGGCAGATTGGTATGTTAATCAATTAAAAAAATATAATTGTAAATGTTATTATTGCGAGACTTCAATACATGATATTGTCAATTTAATTAAAATAGGAAGTTTAAAAACAAGAGCTGTGAGAGGTGATGGTGTTAGAGGTCCAGTTTTAGAAATTGATAAAAATGATGATATTTACTCAGAAAACACTTGTGTTTTGTCTTGTTATTACTGCAATAATGATAAAAGTTATACTTTAGATAAAGTAGAATATAAAAAATACTTTGGTGAGAATAGAAGAAAATATTTTAAAAAATTGTTGGAAAATCTGTAAATACAGATTCCTTTATTTTTTCAACAAAAATTACCTGCCCGAAATTGATGATTTAATTTCATTGGCAAAGTATTTAGATACTAATGAACTAATTAATATAGTTGAACGAAAAATAACTTCCATTAAAGATTATCAAACTTCATTTTGGCCTAACTTTAAAGTTTCAGGCTTCTATAGAACTCGTACTCATAATCATTTAAAAGGAAATTTAAGAGAAAAAGTATTATATGAGTTTAGTCATGAAGGTGAATTTTGGAACCCTCCAGCTGAATTTGCAACAATGGGAAGGTGCAATGATAGTAAAGAAAGTTTACTTTATTGTTCTACTAGTTGGGAAACCGCAATTATTGAATCTAGACCAAAAGTTGGAGAATTTGTTTCAGTAACAAGTTTTAATTTAATTGATATAAAAAACTTTCCAACAACAGATGGCTCAAGAATTAATCCTATTGGGATTCAATATTTATCTCAAATTCAAGATTTGAAAGAGAAAAATATGTTTGATAATTATGATTTTGAAAATAGAAGTAATGAATTTAAAAAATTAGATATTTTTTTAGATGATTTATTTCATTTAAAAACAAATGATAAAAACAAATTTTTATATAAACTAAGTGTATCTGTTACTAAATGTATGATGAAAAACATACAAATGGGAGATGCTCTTAAGCAAATGCATGGAATGATTTACTCCAGTATTGAAAGAGATAAAAAAAATTATAATATAGTATTTAGACCAAATCATGCAAGAACACTTTTTTCAGTATATGTAATTCAAACTTTTGAAATTTTAGAAATTAGTAATAATATAATTAGACTTAAATTAAAAAGAAATGGTAAAACCTACGGTACAAAAAATCATCTTTTAGATAATTTTAATATTATATGGGAAGAAATAATTGATGAAAATCAATTAGAAGAAATTATAGATATAAATAACTAATCTAAAATTTAAAATACAGTTTAACTTTATCAAATAAATATGAGCAATGAACTACCAACTATAATCATTAGTATAATTACAATTATTGTATCTGCTTATTTATCTTATTATTTTAGTATTCAATCTAATCTTAAAAAAGAGAAAGATGAGAAGAAAAAAAAATTAAATAAACTTTTGTATCATTTACTTATTGTAAGAAAAGCTGAAAGCGCTAAACTAAATTTAAAGCTAAATTTTGAATATATTAATAAATTTCAAACTAATTTTTTGAAAGAAAAAAATTTTTTAACTGAACAAGAAATATCAGATATAGATATAAACGAAATTATTGAAACACAATTTAAATTAATAAGTAAATCATTATTTGAAAAATTAAAAACTGAATCAGAAAACTCAAAACGTAGTGTAGAAATTATACAAAATGAATATACCGAAATTGACCCTTTATTTTCATTATTTTTAAAAAATTACGATAATAAAATAAAAACAATCTTCTTGGATAATATTCTATCAATGTATAGTCATGAAGATGGTTTTGAATTGTTTCAGCAATTTTTAGTTCCCCATTTTGAAGATAAAATGATTAAAGAGATTGATGAAGTTATACACTCAATTACTTCAAAATTAGATGCAAAGACACAAAGAGAGGTTCAAGAAATTTTAATTTATTATGACAATCCAGAACTTGATAAGGATGAATATGAAGAATACCTTGAAAAAGTATTAATTCCAATTAAAAATGCTAGAGAAAATCATTAATAATCTATTAAACTAATTTAATTAAAATACAAAATCAACTTAAGAAAATGTCCTTTTAAAATTTATTTTGTTGGGAAACTTTTATAAATAGAATATCTAATTAATATATATGGGTTTTATTACACTTGCTAGTTTAATTCTTACTATTTTATCTTTTATGTACTTATTTCTTATAGGTGTAAATAAGTATGTCTTTCAGCAAAAAATAAAAGATTTTAAACTTAAAGTAATCATAAGTTTTTCATTTGTAATCTTATTTTGGCTCTTAACATACAGTTTAAATGCAGTTCATGAACGTATACAAAATCCATATATCAACTCTAATAATATCGAGGAATATTCTGGTACATTAGGAGACTTAGTAGGAGGTACTTTAAATCCGATTTTAGGATTATTTGGAATCATTGTTGGTGGTTTAGCATTTTATGCGCAATACCAAGCTAATAAACAAGTACAGGAGCAGTTTAAGATACAACAGTTTGAAAGTCAGCTATATCAGATGATTGAATTGTATAGAAAAAATGCTGACGAAATGAAAATAGCAAAACATGGAGGTAGAAAATGCTTTGCAGTAATGTTGGAAGAATTTAAATTTATATACTTGGAAACTGAGATTTACTTATCTGAATATAGTTTAAATGAAAAAGATTTAACATCAATTACCTATTGTATATTTTACTATGGTGTTGGCAACAATTTAAAAACCATTTTAGATAAAAATTACAATCTTTTAAATATTAATTTTGCCCCTTTAGTTTATAGACTAGAGATGATAAAAAGTGAATTTGATTACCAAAATTATGTAACTTTGATAAATGACTATGGAGAAACTGTATATTATATTTTTAAATATAAGCCTTTTAAAGGGCATTTATCTAGATTAGGACATTATTATAGACATTTATTTCAAACAGTTAAATACATAATAAATCAACAATTAGAATATAAAGAAAAATATAAATACTTAAAATTACTTCGCTCGCAAATTTCAGATTATGAATATATTTTCTTATTTTATAATTCTTTATTTGAAAAAGGAAATGATTGGTTATTATTAGATATTTTTACAGAATATAGATTTATCAAAAATATACCACTAGAGTTGTTAAATTTTGGATTAAATCCAAAAGATTTATTTGAAGAAACAAATTCAAGAAATGAAAAAATATTTGAATAGTATAGCATGAAAATAAAACAAAATATAAATTTTGATGAAATAGATTCTTTTTACAAATTATTAAATAAAGAAAAATCTAGAGATTTAATAATATCTAGAGATCTCAATCATAATAAATTTGGTATTCAAAGCGAATTAATTTTATTATTCATTACATGGTTTAGAAAAAGTAAAGGTCATTTAATCTTTAATACAAACTCTACAGATGTAAATGTTTTAGAAGATTTTGTTAATAAACACTATAATTTTTCAATAATCACTTTAGCATTCAATCGAGGCGTCTTTAATCTTGAAGGCGTTAAAATTAACGAAATAATTCTACCTTTTATAAAAAAGAAATTTGAAGAAATTGAAAATAATCTTTATTGGGGTAAAGGAGATCACAGTTATATAATTTGTTTGCAAAAATCTTTAAATCCTTTCCCAAAAGCTTTTTATACCAACAACAAACTACGTTCTAGAATTGATTTTGAAAATTTAACTAAATACCTAATTTATAATTCAATTAAGACAAGGACCCTATCAAATGTTGATTCTAATAAGGTAAATGATAATTTACCAGTGATAGGTAAAATTATATATGAATTAATAGAAAATACACATAATTGGGCTTTAACAGATTTTAAAGGAGATGATTTAGGTTATGGTGTAAGGAATTTAATAATATCAAATCATCATGGTAATTCAGATGAGTTAATTTTAAGTTCTAATGAAGACAAATATTTATCTGAGTATATTTTATCAATGACAAATGATGGTTATACAAATTTTATTGAAATTTCTGTTATTGATTCTGGTAGCGGATTATGTAGTAAATATTCAAAGAAATCTATTGAAAATTATAATTCATTTGAAGAAGTTTATAATGTAATAGAAAATTGTTTGATAAAATCAAATACTTCAGAAATATCAAGCATCTATAATAGAGGTTATGGCTTGCATAAAATAATGGAGTTGTTGAGCGAGAAAAATGGTTTTTTAAAACTCAGAACAAATGGTTTAAAATTATTCAGAAATTTTAAATCTTACAGATTTAATAATATAGATTACAGTTTGAACAATTATTATGAAAATGATGAAAATTATTATTTTAAAAATTTTATCAATCAAGGTACTATTATTACTTTTTTTATTCCTCTAAAATAAATATATATGTTTATTTCATCATTTATTAATAATAAAAAGAAAAATTGCTGTGTAATTTTTATTACTCAACAAATAAATCTAGATATTGAAACGAATATAATAAACTATGTTTCTGAAAACATTATACCAGAGTACTTATATGTTATTTTTAATAACGATTTTAGTCATATTAATAAAAAAGAGTTTGATCGATTTAGTAATAGAACTAAGATTGATTTTATAAACTTTGATTCAAATGGAAATTTTCAATTTGAATCTACTAAAAGAAAAAAAGAAGAAAACCTTATTATAACATTAATTAAAAAAGAAATTTTAAAAGAGATTTTTTTAAAACATGATTGTATTTTAAAAGCTAGTAGTGAGTCATATTTTGTAATGCCTTCAGGTAAACACGCAACACATTTTGTAAGAATTGCTAATTTATTTAAGAATAGTAATGAAATAGGTATTTTTTCATTATTTTTATTACCATACTTTAAGAATCAAGTTGAATACGTTTATTGTGATACTCCTACCATCTTTTCATTAATTTATTCAATAATTCTATATAAAATTAGTTTTGACAAAAGTTATAAAATTCCTGAGATAAAATTTTATTCTTCATCAAGTCTAAATCCAATAGATTTTGATAAAACAAAACAAAGTCTATATATAGTATCAACCAGTATTAATGGTAGTCTTCCAAAAAAAATAAATAATTTAGGAATAGATTGGTCTAAAATTATTACATTATATAGTTTTGACAATGATGAAACTGTTAACTATCAAACTTTATATAAAGATAATAAAAATGAACTAATTGATAAGAATTTCTATTCATTAGCCAAAGATGAATTTGAAAAAAAATATCCAAACAAAATATTTCCAGTTAAATTTGAAGATGAACAATTTATACCTACTCAACCAAATGTATCTAAAATTTTATTAAACAAAGATGATGCTCCCAGTTTTGTAAACCAATTTTACGAAAGATATAAAGATAAAGAATTAATTAAATGCTTTAGTGAGATTAATTCTTTAGGTAATAAAAGAGATGTTTTTTTTGACATAAGTTCAATATTAAATGATGAAAATTATTTTACAAAAAAATTAAATACACAAGTAATTAATAAACTACCCAGTAAAAACTTAATTTTCATTTACATAGATAATGAATTCTCAAAAGTTTTAGCAAGCTACATTATTAAAAAATCGACTAGAAAAATTAAATCATTTTTTATTGATGATTTTGAAAAAGATACATCTCTAAATCTAAAAGAAAAATACAATTTTTTTGTTATTTCATCGTGCATTTCTAACGGTAAAAAAATATCAAAATGTAGTATGTTACTAAGAAATTATGGTAACTCCAATATTAATTTTGTTTCAGGATTTGTTAGATTTTATGATAAGAATGTTTATCGAATAATTAAAAATAATTTGACTTATGGTGAATATGGCTTTAACACACATAATTTTTATTCAATAGAGGAAATATATTTACCTAATGAAGATAGTAAATCACTATCTTGGGAAAAAGAATTAAATTTAATTGAAAAGGTACTAAATGATGAATTTAATGAACTGGGGATTTCAGTTAATACTAACCTAAAGGAATATTTAGAAAAAAGAAAGCAAAGTTTAAGTAGTAACTCTTTAATTAATAACCTTTATCTACCCTCAATAAAATATCGTAATTTTAAGCTAAATAAAAATTTTGCTTTTTTTAACGACAGAAACTGGGAACCAAAAGATATAAAACAATCACAAGTATATTTTACATTATTGAGTGTGTTACATAATTATAAATTGACTAATATGGTAAAACAAACTTTATATGAAAGATATATTTTAGATCCAGAAAACTTTATTAGATTTAATGATAGTATAATTAGAGCTACTTTTCTAAGATGCTGTAGTAAAGAAGAGTTAAACTATGATTTAGATTATAAATCAAGTGAAAAAATAACAAATATTATTTATGGTTTGGTAACAGATTTAACAAAGGGAGATAATATTATATATGAATTTTTATTAGCTATATGTATTAATAAATTAACTATCAATCAAAATCATTTAAAAGAATTATATAAAAAACTTACTTCAATATATGAATACAAAGAAGATTATGTCTTTAAATTTTATTTAGATTATATTGAAAAATATATAATATTATGATTTAATAAACCAGCTTATTTATCAAATAAAATAGTTCATTTCCTTGTTCATCAAAATCACAAAAATAAAATTACAAATCTTAACTGGAAACTAATAATCGAAAACTTAAAACTTACAACAAAAACCCCCTACCCCTTCTCTACTTTACACAACACTTCCGTTTCTAAGTACTTCGCAACGGCTTCCTCTTCATTGGTGCCAATGACTTCTAAGTGGTGCAATTTGTCTTTTAAGGTTTTTTGGGCGTTTCGCATAATGAGACCTTTATGGGCTTGTAGTAGCATGCGTTCGTCATTGAAACCATCACCAAAGCAAATAGTTTCAGCAAAACTGCTGTTTTCTAATTCTAGGATTTTAGCAATCGCAAAAGACTTATCGACACGTTTGTCCATGATTTCCAAACAAATGGGTAGACTAAAACTGGTTTCAAATACCGAATTGTACAACGCTTTGATTTGGTGGTCCAATTGCAGGAGTTTGTCGTGGTCTTCGTCTACAAAAAGAATTTTTATTGCACTAAGGTCGGTTAGCGTGGGATAATCTACAATTTCATACGGGTAATGCATTTCCTTTTGAAAACTGTTGAGCTTTTGGTTCTCTTTGTTGGTATACCAAAACTCCTCTTTGAACAACACCGTTGTAATCGAAGGATCAATATCAAGAGTAAGTAGTTGCGCGACCGCTTCACTAGAAATATCAAAAGTAAATAGTAATTCCTGATTGGGTCCGTGAATGCGCGCTCCATTAGAAGTTACTAAATACAAGGGAATTCCTAAAGCATTCGTCAACTGCATGGCATCGAGATGATGGCGCCCAGTGGCTACAATAATGATATAGCCTTGTTGGTGTAATTCTTGAAAAATAGCTTGTGTATAATGGGCAATAACATGATCGGCATTGAGTAAGGTACCGTCTAAATCGGTTACGATTACTTTTAGATTGGGGTTTTTATTCATGGTGTAGGGTATTCGGGTGCAAAGATAGGGAATTTTGAAGGTAGAATTTAGAAATTGTGAATGTACAATTAGGAATTAGGAATTGGGAATGAACAATTACGAATTAGAAATTAGGAATTAGGAATTAGGAAAAACTAGTGCTGAATACTTAGACCGATAACTTTAAACTGAGACTGCAAACTGAGACTGTAAACTGAGACTGTAAACTGCGATTAAATTTTCGTAACAAATGAGGTGTTTTTACGTCTAATAGGGTATCATCAATCAAAAAAAAATAGTAATCATGCGTTATGTTTTAGCATTCTTTTTTCCGTGGCTCAGTCTGATGCTACAAGGAAAACTTCTTTCGGGTATCGTTTGTTTGATCTTACAACTCACCATCATTGGTTGGATTCCTGCGTTTTTATGGGCGGTAACGGCTTTGAATCGTATGTATGCGGATCGAAGAACGAATAAGATTATTCGGGAGATGCGAGTGAGTCGGTAGTAGAAAGTCTTAAAGTCGAAGGTTGTGAGTAGAAAGAAATTAAGAATTGGGAATTTGAAATTAGGAATGAACAATTACGAATTAGGAATTAGGAAAAACTAGGACTGATAACTAGGTCTGAATACTGAGACTGAAAACTGGAAATCGAGACTGAGACTGAGAACTGGAAACTTAATAAATAAAAAAAAGAGACTGAAAACAGTCTCTTTTTTAGTTTGTACCAATTATACGTCATAGAAGAATAATTGTTCGATAGGTCCTAATTGCCCTTGTTGGTTTTTACCGTTGTGTAAACGAGTACGTGCGACTAATTTCACAATGTAGGTACAACGCAAATGTGGCCACTACTAATCCTTGTTGGCAGCTTCTCCTGCCACTGCCACTGCATACTTGGTGATACAGTAACTTCAAGTTATGCGATGCACTTGCAGTTCGATGTGATTTCAAAATGTGCCTGTCATGTTCTGTTTTTTCATGCAGCATGACGCTTTGTCTGAACGACTGTCTCTCTTTTATGTTCTGGCGTTGTAACTGCGACAGCATGAATTATTCTACGCTTCCAGGGAGCGCTTTCCGCAGCGTGCCATCTTCCTTAATCAGCAAGGTGTTACCCTCGAGCCCCGGTAGGTGGCCTAGAGAGCGGAGAAAAAAGAAGTCCTATGGATTCCTAGGATTCCAATGAAGATATTGATGAGGGCCTAGGGGGCAGGGATTCCAAAAAGGGATTGATAAGGGCC
>PKDY01000049.1 GCA_002862755.1 Flavobacteriaceae bacterium
CCTATAAATTAATTATTGAAGAATCCAGTTTTATGCTGGATTCTTTTTTTATTTTATATATTGCAGTATAACTAAAAACTTTAATATTATGAGAAAAATAGGTGGTTATCTCGCTTTTTTCGGTGGTTTTGCTATTATATTGAAATTTTTTGATCGTGTTCCTCGATTATTATTTTGGATTTACACTTGGGGCGATACGGTAGCCTGGGTTATTATGGTTGCCTTTTTAGTGGCTGGCTTAGCGATGTTATTTTTGGCTCCAGCTCCAGAAGAAGAGGCGGTTGAAACCAAACCCAATGAAATGACAAATAAAGAAGAAAATGAAAGTGTATCATAAAAAAGCGTCCTAATTAGGACGCTTTTATTTTGTCAAATTTTACATAACCAATGTATTTTATATCTTCTTCAGTAGTAGTTGATTTTGTAATTTTCAATTGAAAATTCTTTTTAAATTTTGGAGCTAAAATATCATCTATTTCATAAATGTCATCCACATCTACTCCATATTTATCATCTATATGAGAAGTAGCACCTTTAAAACCATAATGTTTGTAAAAAGTAGTCTGTTTGGATTTTTTTATAGCTTCTGCTTTATTTTTGGCAACTGCTAAAACTTTATAATGATATTCTTCAAATTCATTCTCTTTATAACCTCCTAGATTAATAAAAAAGAGTTTATCTTCTTGTTCTAATTTTTCTTCTTTTGAAACTACTGTAATAGAATGGCCATCAATTTGGGTAACCGTTTGCCATGCATCTAAGTGAATTTTACCTTTCGCTTCTGGCCAAAAATCGAGCATATCTTGTTTTAAATCATATAGCGAAGTTCCTATTCCAAAAAATATATCGTGTTGTTCCGTTACTCTTCCTTTAGGCGTGCAACCCAACATAACCATAAATAAAGTGTTTTTTTCCATATTCAAATATAAAAAAAAGACCTCATTTGAGGTCTTAAATTTAATCTTGTTTTACAATAATGACAAATTCACTTCGTCTATTAATTTGATGTTCTTCATCTGAACATTCTTTATTGATACAATCTACTTTAGGTTGGCTTTCTCCGTATCCTTTTGCAGTAATTCGTGAAGCATCAATACCTTTTTCCACTAAATAATTCATCGTAGCAGTTGCTCTATCCTGAGATAATTGACGGTTGTATTCATCAGTACCTCTATTATCGGTATGCGAACCAATAGCAATATTAATTAAAGGATAACGATTGAGTTTGTCTACTAATTGGTCTAAATGTACTCTTGCGTCTGCACGTATGTTAAACTTATCAAAGTCGAATAAAATTTCTGGTAAATCAAACATTAAAACGCCATTATCAGTAATTACTTTTGGATCACCTTCTTCCGCTATAAGTTCTTCTAAGAACGTTTTTGGAATTCTTTTTACACTTATATTTTGTTCGTTTTTAGTAGTTCCATTATCCAATACAGTAAAAGTCTTTTCAGCTGGTATAATATCAGGATGGTATACACTAACTTTATAAGTTCCAGGAGGTAATTCAAAATAAAACTTACCTGAATCATTTACGGTTACTTCGTTAATTCGATTCTCTTTTTCATCAAATAAGAATATGGTTGCTTCATCAATAGGTAAATTGGTTTCTTCATCTACAACAATTCCTTGAATGTAGTATTGAAAATCTTCTAAAGGCGCTGTTTGTAAGAAACTATAAATATCATCATCACCTTTACCATCTGCTCTGTTAGAAGCGAAAAAACCACTTTTTGTTTCTTCTTTATAAATAAAAGAAAAATCGTCTAAATTCGTGTTTATTGGTAAGCCTAAATTTAAGGGTTTTGTATACGAATCTTCTTTGATTTCTGACATAAAAATATCTAAAAGGCCAAAACCAGGATGCCCATCAGAAGCAAAGAATAATTTGTTTTCAGAACTTATAAAAGGAAATTGTTCTCTATTTTTCGTATTAATTTCACTTCCTAAATTAACTGGTTCGCCAAAATTACCATTTGCGTCAATAGTTACATAAAAAAGATCAAAAGAGCCTATTGTTCCTGGTCTGTCTGATGAAAAATACAAACGATTGTTCTCTTTATTTAAAGCAGGATGCATGGTAGAGAAATCAACTCCATTAAAAGGTAAAGAGGTGATGTTGGTCCATTTTCCATCTTTTAAATCTGCAGAAAAGATACTCAAATGTGTTACTTTATTGTCATCTTTAGTTCTTTTACCTGCATCACTAGTGTTTCTTGTAAAATAAATTCGATTTCCATCATTTGTAAAAGTCACATTTGCTTCATGCAATTTTGAATTTAATTCTTTTGAAAAAGGATGTTTAATAGTATCTAACTCATTATTTGCAATTGAAGCTGCGAATAGATCCAAATAATGTTGTTTGTTCCAATTGTATTTTCTTGAAAAAAGACCATGAGATGTGCTTGGTGATGAAAAAACCAATTGATCTTTATAAAATGCAGGTCCGAAATCTGAATTAGGCGTGTTTATAGCTTCATTTTTAATATCAAATTTATTTCCCTGTTTTTTTATATTTTCTAATTTTTCAACATTCGCTTTATATAGCGTTTCGGGTACTTCTTTTTCATATAATTGCATCCATTTTTCGGAAGCTTCAAAGTTACCTTGTGCTTTAAGTGTTTGCGCATATCGAAACAAGTATTGTTCGTCTACGGATTCTTTATGTTTTTCAAGCAATGTCTTATACAGGTCAGATGCTTTTTCGAAATCCGAAATATAATAATAGGAATCAGCTGCTTTTTTTAGAACATCAACGGTTGTGTTTCCTTCTTCTAGTAAATTAGAGTAGGCTTCTGCCGCTTTTGCAAACGAAGCGATTTTGAAATATTTATCGGCTCTCTTTTTTTGACTTTCTTGGGCAACTAGTGTTGCTGTTGAAAGTAGGTATATTAGTATTAATTTTTTCATACTTTTTAATTTTTGTCTAACCTTCTTTACGAAATATATAAATGTAAAATTAGGTTTTAGGCTATATCAAACTCGTTTTTAAAAGAATCTAGGAGATTTATCATATCCTCTGTTGCCAAAGGTATCTAGGTCAAATAATATTATAATTTCATGTGAACCTGAATTAAAACTGCCTAAATTAGAAATCGTGTGATCATAGGCATAACCAATTCTTAATTGAGGCATAATTCGATAATTTGCCAAACCACTGAAAGAATCGTCAAATCGATGCGAAGCACCAATTTCAAACTTATCGAAAAACATAAAGTTTGCAGTTATATCAGCAGATAATGGTGAATTCTTAACAATTTTTGTCATAAATGCTGGTTTGAACTTAATATTATCAGATAGTTTAAAAACATACCCTCCAGTGAAAAAGAAATGCAATTCATCTATTCCGATAGCCTGAACTCCATTTGCTTCTTTTAATTGCTTATTGGGAAGAAAATTGGGAACAGATAGTCCTAAATAATAATTATCTGTAAAGTAAAAAGCACCAGCACCAAGATTAAAAAAGGTTTGATTTAAATTTTGAAACGCAGGATCTGAACTGATATCGTCATCATTTAATTGAAAACCATTAAAATTGGTAGTAAAAAAATTAGCACCCACTTTAAAACCTAAGGCCAATTTAGCATTTGTATTTAAATTAACTTTATAAGAAAAGTCAGCATTAATTGTGGTTTCATTTAATACATCTTCGCCTAATTCGTCTTTAATAACATTTAATCCCGTTTCAATTTTTTCAGATAAAGGAGTATGAACAAAAAGGGATGAAGTTGTAGGAGCTCCTGTAGCTTTTACCCATTGCGTTCTATAAATTCCTCCAAAATTGATAGTACCTAAATCATCTGTAGCGTAGCCAGGGTTAATAACACTCATATTGTACATATATTGAGTGAATTGTGGGTCTTGTTGTGCAAATGATTTACAAAATACCAACAAGATAATTCCGAATATATAATTAATTTTTCTCATTTTTCTTTCTCTTATCTGCTTAAGTATAATCTTCCTTGTGTTGGTTTTTTGTTTGTTGCATCATTATAGTAGAGTACATAATAATAGACACCTGTTGGCAAAATATCATTTCCTAATACGGTTGATTGAGTAGATTTACCATCAAAGTTAGGGGTATTGATATTTCCTTTATATACTAGGTTTCCATAACGATTAAATATTTCTAACTCAAAGTTTGGATAGATGATATCAATGTTTTTAATGTAAAAAGTATCATTCAAACCGTCATTATTAGGAGAAAATCCATCTGGAATAAATAAATCAGGACAATTTGCTAAATCTACTGTTACTTCTAATCTACTAGCACTTTCACAACCTTGAGCATCTGTTAATGAAGCATAATAAGTAGTACCATTTGTAATAGGGTCGGTTAAAGTATAGCTGTTGCCACCTGTAGGCGCATCATACCAAGTAATCGTTCCAGAACTAGTGATGTTAGCATTTAAATCAGCAATAGTAGGATTGGGTAAATCTTGAATACAAAATTCATTTCCATTATCAGCTAACGTTGGAACGCCAGGATCCGTTATAGTGAAACTTACTGGATTTGCTGCTAAATCACTTGATCCACATGTAGTTGTATTGCTTGTTAGGGTTTGAATTGTAATTGTCGTACTGCCTCCATTTTCAAGTAATGTAGATGGAATATCAAATTGCGTACTTCCATTGTTAAAAGTTACTACAATTGAATTAGCCGTACTGTTATTAGCACCTGATAAGTCATAAAGTATAGTGTAATCTCCATCCGATAAAGAAGAAGCATTATCTATGGAAATAGTTTCAATATCCAAAATACAGATATTAATAGCATTTATAGTTGCACCAGTAGTATCTGGTAAAGGTAAAATAGAAAAAGTATCGCTAGCTCCGCTAGATGTTGCTGTACCACATAAAGTAGTCACACTAACAAAATTAGTAATACTTAAGGTAGAAGTACCTTCAACAAGGATGCTATTTGGTAATGTAAAACTTCCCGAACCACTTGTAAAAGAAACATTAGTTGCTGTTAAACTACTAACCGAAATGGCTCCAGAAATAGAATACTCAATATCATATAAACCATCCGTTAAATTAGTTGCATTAGATAAATTAACTACCACATCATTTCCGGAACAAGTATCATCAATACTAATAGTTAAATTGCTAACATCTGGTATAGGATATACTATAAAAGAACTGTTTAAATTAGTAATTGTAGAACAACCCGTAGTTTCATTCTGAATATTCGTTATAGCGATAGAATAATTTCCTGGAATATTGGTTAAACTATTTATTAGTGAAAATAAAGCATTTCCATTCACAACTTGTATAACTGTAGTTTGAGTTGTTTGTTGACCGTTTGGATCCGTAATAGTATAAGTGATGATATATCGATCATCTGATAGTTCAATAGTATTGTTATTGGTATCTGTTAGATTAACTTGAGCATTTTGACCGAGGCAAAAATTGGCAACACTTATTTGAGTGTCTGTTGCGTTAGGGTTTTCTGCTATTGTAAAGGAACTATTTAAATTGTTTATGATTCGAGTACAATTTGTGGTACTATTTGGATTAATAACATTTGTAATAGCGACTGTTGTTGTACCAATAGTAGTTACAAAAGCAGGATTAACAGTAAAACTTCCTGTTCCGCCTGTAAATGTTACACTCACTGTTTCAGAGCCATTATTTGAACCTGATAAAATATATGTAATATCATAAATTCCATCTGGTATAGCACTTGCTCCTTGCGAAATAGTACCAGTTAATGGAGTGGTACTTAAATCATTAAAACAAATAGGAGTTGGAGAAAGCGTTAAAGTAGCCCCATTTAAATCTACAACAGGTTCAATCGTTATGGCAACATTTGAAGTTGCAGGAGTACAAATGGGATGGGTTGGATTCACGTTATATGTAAAAGTATACGTCCCAGGACCAAAATTTGCAACTATATTTTGAATATTTATAAAAGAATCACCTGTTCCAGATATTTCACCTGTAGGGTAATTGTCTGTCCAAAAACCGCCAGCATCTTCACCTGTTAATAAATTGAATAAATCAACATTGGTTAACGTTGAAAAATCATCCGTTTCACAAAAGGTTAAACTTGATGCTACACCAGATTCTGGCAAAGGGTGAACCGTTAATGTAACATTAGCACTTCGAGAAGGACAACTTCCTATTGCGGGGACTGTATAAGTTAATGTATAAGTACCTTCGCCAGCAAATTCTGCATTAAAAAAATTACCAGTAATAGATCCTACTGGTCCACCAGTCCAAGTACCATTAAAGTGAGGATTTGGAGTACTTCCAAGGAAACTGAATAAAGGAACTGATGTATTATTATCACAAGCTACAGCACTAGGATTGTCCACTCCTGGGAAGCCACCTAAAGTCAACGTAATAATAGCAGTATTATTTGAACAACCAGGGATACTATTATTTACGTATTGATAATTATAATTTCCACTTTGATTAATCTGCCAAGTATTTAAAATCCCAGTAGAGCTATTCAATCCACCAGAACTGTTTAAATTTACCCAAGTACCACCTGGTGATGGTGTACCACCTAAAAGCAAGAAAAGATTAACAGTTCCATTTGGATTTCCTATTCCTTGATTGTAAGTTTCTTTATTGCAGATTGTTATGCTGTTGTTGTTACCAGCGCATTGTGCATATCCTTCATAATCATACACAAAAAAACTAATTATGAATATAATTAGTACTAATTTACATCTCCTCATACAAGTTATTTTTATCGGTTAACAACGTATTTAACTGCAAATAAAAGAAAAATTTAGAAATTATTAACACTTTATTGTTAAAATGTTAATAACCTATTACTTGTTTTATTTAATTGATTTTTTATGTAAAATGTTATAATTTTTTTTAAACAGTGATTTGTTTAAAAAAAACAGGGGTGTGAATTATATAACATATATATTTTTATATATTTGTACTCAAAATTAAGGGGTATAACTTAAAAAAATGTAAAATTTATGTCAACTTTTCGTTTCCAAGCTTTAAAAGAGACTGCAAATAGAAAACCAATTGCTGTCGAAAAATTAGAAAAAAAATCCAAAATTTTTGGAAGTAATGTATTCAATGATAAAGCAATGCGTCAGTTTTTAACACCTGAAGCGTATAAAGCGGTTCAAAATGCAGTTCAAAACGGTGCAAAAATTGATCGTGTAATTGCGGATCAAATTGCAATGGGAATGAAAGAATGGGCTTTATCAAAAGATGTAACCCATTACACACACTGGTTTCAACCTTTAACAGGTAATACTGCAGAAAAACATGATGCATTTTTTGAAACTTCTTTTGATGGTAGTGATCCTGTTGAAAAATTTGGAGGTAGTCAATTAGTACAACAAGAACCAGATGCTTCTTCTTTTCCAAATGGAGGAATTAGAAATACATTTGAAGCAAGAGGGTATACCGCATGGGATCCAACGTCTCCAGCATTTATATATGGAACAACTTTGTGTATTCCTACTATCTTTGTTTCTTACACTGGTGAAGCATTAGATAATAAAACACCATTGTTAAGAGCTTTACAAGCTATTGATAGTGCAGCAACTGATGTAGCAAAATATTTTGATAAAAATGTAAGAAAAGTAACACCTACATTAGGATGGGAGCAAGAATATTTCTTAATTGATAGATCGTTAGCAAATACGAGACCTGATTTATTAGCAACTGGTAGAACTTTATTAGGACATGCTTCTGCCAAAGGGCAACAATTAGATGATCATTATTTTGGATCTATTCCTTCACGTGTTTTAAATTACATGCGTGATTTAGAAAATGAGTGTATGTTATTAGGTATACCTGTTAAAACACGTCATAATGAAGTAGCACCAAGTCAGTTTGAATTAGCTCCGATATTTGAAGAAATTAATTTAGCTGTGGATCATAATTCTTTATTAATGGATGTAATGCAAAAAGTAGCAGAACGCCATGATTATAAAGTTTTATTTCACGAAAAACCGTTTAAAGGTGTAAATGGTTCTGGTAAACACAATAACTGGTCTTTGGCTACTGATACAGGGATAAATTTATTGTCTCCTGGAAAAACCCCAATGAGCAACTTACAGTTTTTAACTTTCTTTATCAATACAATTAAAGCGGTTCACGATTATGAAGAATTATTAAGAGCAGCTATTGCATCAGCAAGTAATGATCACCGTTTAGGTGCTAACGAAGCACCACCAGCAATTATTTCGGTTTTCATTGGGCAACAATTAACAAAAGTATTAGCAGAATTAGAAGGGGTAACTAAAGGAAAATTATCACCTGAGGAAAAAACAGATTTAAAACTAAATGTAGTTGGTAAAATTCCAGATGTTTTATTAGACAATACAGATAGAAACAGAACCTCTCCATTTGCTTTTACAGGAAATAAATTTGAATTTAGAGCGGTAGGTTCTTCAGCGAACTGTGCTACATCAATGACTACTTTAAATGCCATTGTTGCTAAACAATTAAAAGACTTTAAAGAAGAAGTAGATGCTTTAATTGCTAAAAAAGATTTAAAGAAAGACGAAGCTATATTTAATGTATTAAGAGAATATATCAAACAAACGAAAAGTATCTTATTCGAAGGAGACGGTTATAGTGAAGCTTGGGAAAAAGAGGCTAAAAAACGCGGTTTGAGTAATTTTAAAACGACACCAGAAGCTTTAAAAGCTAAAGTTTCTAAAAAAGCAATTGATTTATTTGAAGAATTAGCTATCATGAATCATGTGGAAGTAGAAGCAAGGTATGAAATTGAACTAGAAGAATATACTAAGAAAATTCAAATCGAAGGAAGAGTACTTGGTGATATTGCTAGAAATCATGTGGTGCCAACAGCAATTCGTTACCAAAATACTTTAATTGAAAATGTGAAAGGATTAAAAGAAATTTTTGGTAAAGATTTTGAAAAAATAGCGAAACAACAAATCTCATTAATTAAAGAAATCTCAGAACATATTGAAGGAATCAATGCAAAAGTAGACGCAATGACGGAAGAGCGTAAAAAAGCAAATAATCTTTCTGATATCTCTAAAATGGCTGCTGCTTATTGTGATAAAGTAAAACCATATTTTGAAGAAATTCGTTATCATTCTGATAAATTAGAACTATTAGTGGATGATGAAATGTGGACTTTAGTGAAATATAGAGAGTTATTGTTTTTAAGATAATCTTTTACAATGATTCAAGTTCTACGAACGAATTCTTCACACCAAGATTTTATTAATTTAGTAGCTGAATTGGACAAAGATTTAGCTATTCGTGATGGAGAAGATCATTCCTTTTATGCACAATTCAATACCATTGCTACCATTAAATATGTTATTGTTTTGTATGAGAATAATAAAGCTGTAGCTTGTGGAGCGATTAAACATTTTGATACGGCTACTTTTGAAGTAAAAAGAATGTATGTTCCTGTGGCATTTAGAAAGAGAGGCTTTGCTACAAAAGTGTTGCAAGAACTTGAATTATGGAGTAAAGAATTACAATATCACTATTTAGTTCTTGAAACTGGATTACAACAACCAGAAGCCATTGCTTTATACAAAAAAAATGGTTTTACAATAATATCTAATTACGGACAATATATTGGAATTGAAAATAGTGTCTGTTTTAAAAAGGAAATTTAATAGAATAGCCTATTCAAAATAATGAATAGGCTTTTTTTATATACTTTATGCTTCTTTATTGCGTTAAAATACAAGTGATTCATTTTTTTATTATCTAAAAAAAGTGTTACTTCGTAAAAAAATCAGTTAAAGTGAAGCCTATTTTGTCAATAGTATTATTGCTTTTTATTAATGGATGTTTTGCCCAAGAGCAATTTACAGTCTATTTTGAAAGTAATAAATCGGATTTGACACCAAAGGAACGACTTCGTTTGGAAGATTGGATGTATAAAAATTCAAAATCAAAAATTGTGGCTATAAATGGCTACACAGATGAAGTAGGTACAACAGCTTATAATGATTCTTTGGCACAAAAGAGAGTTGATTTTATATCTGAATTTGTTTTGGAAAAAGTCCCAATTCGTGATGATTTTAAGACCAGAAGTTATGGAGAAAAATTCAATCAATCTGAGAATAGAGCAGAAAACAGAAAAGCAACCATTTATTATATATTAGAGAAAGATTTACATCGAGAAAATGAAATTTTAGGAATTAAAGATCTAGTTATTGATGAAAATTTACCTTTATTTGAAAAAATTAAATTAGCTAAAAAGGGTACAAAAATTAGGTTAAAAGATATAAATTTTTTTCAAAATACGTTTGCTATTACTCCTGAATCTAATAATGCATTAAATGATTTGCTGTATGTTATGCAAAATAATCCTACGCTTCAAATTGAAATACAAGGTCATATTTGTTGTGTGAGTAGTGATCGAAGAAAATTATCTCTTGAAAGGGCAAAGCAAGTGAGACGTTTTTTAGTTGCTAAAGGAATTCCTATAACAAGAATGGCAGTTACAGGTTTTGGGATTAACCATCCTATTTACCCAATTCCAGAAGCTAACGAAGAACAAGCAGCTGCAAATAGAAGAGTAGAAATTGAAATTTTAAGTAAATAAACAAAATAAATGAGAAATAAAGGTATTGCTATTATTAGTTTTTTAAGCCTTATTATGGGTGGTTGTTCTGATAAATGTATTGAAGGTAAACAACCCATTCCAGCATCAATATTTGTTGAAATTATAGATGCGACTTCAGAAGAAAATGTTTTTACCAATGAAACATTTTCAGCAAATGATATTACGGTTACAGATGTTATTGGTACTGAAATCCCTTTTGAATTTGTTGAAGAAGTAAATATCATTCATTTATTACCCAAAACAACTATCGATGCTAGAAATATAGATTTGAAGATAACTTTAAATAACCAAACTACAACGGTAGAGGAGGAAATCAATTTAAAATATAATGTTGAATCTAAAGTAGAAGAGTGTTATACTTCTTTTGAATTTACTAATATTTTATTTCCAGAAAATGATTCGCAATATGAAGAAGGTGTGTTTATCGTAAAAATTTAGTCCTTTTTTTATGCCAAATTTTAGAATTTTCAGATAAAAAACTATCTTTGTGCCACAACACAACAAACTACTTTTTTAATGAGTTCTGATACGAGCCAACGCTACAATCTTAGAGGAGTTTCTGCTTCTAAGGAAGATGTGCATAATGCCATCAAAAACATCGATAAAGGGTTGTTCCCTAAAGCTTTCTGCAAAATTATTCCAGATTATCTTACTAACGATGAAGACTATTGTATAATTATGCATGCAGATGGTGCTGGTACAAAATCATCTTTAGCTTATATGTATTGGAAAGAAACAGGTGATATTTCGGTGTGGAAAGGAATTGCACAAGACGCTTTAATCATGAATATTGATGATTTATTGTGTGTAGGCGCAACAGATAATATATTACTTTCTTCAACAATTGGTAGAAATAAAAGTATTATTCCTGGTGAAGTCTTATCGGCTATCATCAATGGAACAGAAGAATTAATTCAGGATTTAAAAGAACACGGTGTTGTAATCCATTCTACAGGTGGCGAAACTGCCGATGTGGGTGATTTAGTGCGTACAATTATAGTAGATTCAACGGTTACCGCTCGAATGAAACGTAAGGACGTAATTGATAATGCCAATATACAACCGGGTGATGTAATTGTAGGATTGGCTTCTTTTGGGCAAGCAAGCTACGAGAAAGAATACAATGGAGGTATGGGAAGTAATGGACTAACTTCGGCTCGTCATGATGTTTTCGCCAAATACTTAGCTGAAAAATATCCAGAAAGTTTTGATGCTGCTGTACCAAATGAATTGGTTTATTCGGGTAACACCCAATTGACCGATGCTGTTACAAACAGTCCGATTGATGCTGGAAAACTAGTTTTATCACCTACTCGAACGTATGCTCCAGTGATTAAGAAAATCTTGTCAAAATACAAGTCAGATATCATTCATGGGATGGTGCATTGTAGTGGTGGTGCACAAACGAAAATCCTTCATTTTGTGGATAACGTTCACGTAATTAAAGACAATTTGTTTCCTGTTCCTCCTTTATTTCAATTGATTCAAGAACAATCTAAAACCGATTGGAAAGAAATGTATCAAGTTTTTAATTGTGGACACCGAATGGAAATTTATGTACCTGAAGCAATCGCTCAAGATATTATTGCCATTTCAAAATCATTTCATATTGATGCTCAAATTATAGGCAGAGTGGAAACTTCTGAAGCCAAAAAATTAACCATTACAAGTGAATACGGAACTTTTGAATATTAGTATATGAATAGAATCTTTTTTTTAGTATGCTTACTTTTTTTAATTAGTTGTAATCATTCCAATGAATTAGATAAAAAAGGATTTCAAGTGGAAGAAGTTGTCGACTCTAAAGTAGCTCAAAACCTTATAAAAAAAGATTCTTTAGACTTTACTGTTAAATCAAAAGGCATGCTACTAACTGCAGATGCATCCATTCGTATTTCTCCTTTATATAAATTAAATTATAATAAAAAAGATAAGGTCTATTTTACTGGTTCTAATGGATTTTATTTCAATTATTCGTATGATAATGAACAAGAAAAAGGTAACCATTGGGATAATCTCATACCTGGATTTACAGCCTTATATGGCTATAATCTAGTCAATATTTTTCATTATAATCATACCGAAAATAAAGGAAAAAATCTTTTTGATAAGCCTGTTTTAATAAAAACTTGCTACTATCCTTCGACAGCAAATGATACTCTTAATTTTCAACCTATTCATAGGAAGTTTTATATGATATCTGCTTATGATGAAGATACAAATAAGGATAAGTTTATAAACACCAATGATTTGAGAAGATTTTATTTTTTTGATCAAAATGGAAATAATAAAAGTCTAATTGTACCTAAAAATTATTCAGTTATAGGAGCTGATTTTGATCCATATAATGATTATTTATACATTAATGCTATTTTCGATGTAAATAATGATGGGAAAGTTTCAGATGAAGAACCCATTTCAGTTTTTTATTTAAATTTAAAAGAGCCTTCACAAAAAGGTTTGATTTATGAAAACTAAATCTTTACAAATGGTAATATTACATTTTTGAAATCTATAACAACAACAATTTTAAATATAAACAAGTTATATTTTGAAAGTAAATCGCTACTTCTAACTTCTAACTTCTAACTTAAAAACAATGCAACACAACGTATTAATTTTAGATTTTGGTTCTCAATACACCCAATTAATCGCAAGAAGAGTAAGAGAATTAAATATTTTTTGTGAAATTTTTCCCTACAACAATCCTCCTAAAGATTTAGATAGTTATAAAGCTGTTATTCTTTCTGGAAGTCCGTTTTCAGTTCGTGCAGCAGATGCGCCTCATCCTGATTTATCCGAAATTAGAGGTAAAAAGCCTTTGTTAGCAGTTTGCTATGGAGCACAATATTTAGCTCATTTTTCGGGTGGAGAAGTTGCGCCCTCTAATATTAGAGAATATGGTAGAGCCAATCTTTCGTATATAAAAGAAAACGAACTTTTTTTAGAAGGTGTTTCTACTGGAAGTCAGGTTTGGATGAGCCATTCCGATACAATTAAAGCGTTACCTACAAATGCTATTCGCTTAGCAAGTACCAAAGATGTAGAAAATGCAGCTTATAAAATTGAAGGTGAAACCACTTATGCCATTCAATTTCATCCAGAAGTATATCATTCGACTGATGGAAAGCAAATGCTAGAAAACTTCTTGGTAAAAATTGCAGAAGTACCTCAAAACTTTACACCAAATGCTTTCGTAGAAGAAATTGTTGCTGAAATGAAAGAAAAAATTGGAAATGACAAAGTAGTTTTAGGTCTTTCTGGAGGTGTAGACTCTACAGTAGCTGCAGTTTTGCTAAATAAAGCTATCGGAGATAATTTATACTGTATTTTTGTGAATAACGGATTGTTGCGTAAAAATGAGTTCCAAAGTGTGTTAGATCAATACAAAGATATGGGGCTCAATGTAAAAGGAGTAGATGCTTCTCAACGTTTTTACGATGCTTTGGCAGGTTTAGATGATCCTGAAGCAAAGCGTAAAGCCATCGGAAATGCGTTTATAGAAGTATTTGATGATGAAGCCCATTTATTAACAGATGTAAAATATTTAGGACAAGGAACGATTTACCCAGACGTAATCGAATCTGTTTCTGCAACAGGTGGACCATCAGCGACTATTAAATCACATCACAACGTAGGTGGATTACCCGATTTTATGAAATTAAAAATCGTGGAGCCTTTACGAATGTTATTTAAAGATGAAGTAAGAAGAGTAGGTGCAACATTAGGAATCGATCCAGAATTATTAGGTCGCCATCCTTTTCCAGGACCAGGTTTAGCTATTCGTATTTTAGGTGATATTACTCCTGAAAAAGTAGCTATTCTTCAAGAAGTGGATGCTATTTTTATTAATGGTTTAAAAGAGCATGGTTTGTATGATAAAGTTTGGCAAGCGGGTGCTATTTTACTTCCTGTAAATAGTGTGGGCGTTATGGGAGACGAACGTACTTATGAAAAAGTGGTTGCTCTACGTGCGGTTGAATCTACCGATGGTATGACGGCAGATTGGGTACATTTACCGTATGAATTTCTAATGAAAACATCAAATGAAATTATTAATAAGGTAAAAGGAGTGAATCGAGTAGTGTATGACATTAGTTCGAAACCACCAGCAACAATTGAATGGGAATAAGTTTTGCATAACTTTTAGATAATTTTAACAAAAAAGCTTTGAAAAGTCGTTACAATAAATAACTTTGTAACGACTCTTTTTAATTTTAAAAACAAACAAACTATCAATGAAATATCTTTTAATTGTATTTGCGTGTACCCATTTACTTTTTGCTCAACAAAAAACTAAAACGTATACAGTGCAACCTAAAGAGACACTGTATTCTATATCGAAAAAATTCAATATTAGTGTAGACGAATTAAAAAAAGCCAATGCTTCTTTACAAAATAATTCACTTTCAATAGGACAAGAAATTACCATTCCTATTCAAATTAGTGAAGTTAAAAAAGAATCCTATAAAAAAAGCACAAGCCATACCGTTGAACCTCAGGAAACTCTATTTGGTATAGCAAAAAAGTATAATGTTTCAGTGGAAGACTTAGAGACGTTAAATCAAGAAATTTTAAAAGAGGGTTTGAAAACCGGACAAGTTATTGCCATTCCTTCTCGTAAGAAAACAGTGGATGGAAAATCGAGAATTATAACTGAAGAAACGGTTTTTCATAAAATTAAAGCAGGTGAAACAAAATATTCTGTTTCTAAATTGTATAATATTAGTATCAAACAATTGGAGTTACAAAACCCTGAAATTATTAATCGTTTTGCGGAAGGAACAGTTTTGGCTGTGAATAAAAATGGAATTGCACCTACAGATATTTCTGACGAATTAATGATTGCAATAGCTGAGAAAGATGCTGCAATTGAAAAAAACAAAGCCCAAAATGCTAAAATTGAAGATTTAGAAGACCGTTTGATTGTGCAACAGCAAATGAATGAAAAAATTATTAAAATGAATTCATTGCAAGTAGATTTAAAAGAAATTGATAATTCGAAAGGTTCTTCAGTAGATAAATTAAAACTTATTTTAGCTTCTAATAAAAATATTCAAGAGGTCTTAACTTCTAAATTAGATTCCTTAGTAGGTTCGATGTATGAGGATTTGGAAAAATTAAAAAATTCAAATTTAGACGTAGAAGAATATAGAAAATTACAAAAGGAAACCCAAGCCAATCGAATTGAAACCAGTAAGTTAATTATTCAATTAAAAAAAGATTTGAATGAATCTAGAAAGAATTATGTTTCTTTAATGAATAAAGTGCAGCGCGTGAATGTAGCTCAAGACCAAGAGTTGAAAAAACGCAGCAAAACTATGGCAGAGATTGAAGCGCAAGAAAAAGCAGAACAGGAGCAAATTGAAAAAATCAAAGCGCTACATGCAGATAGTGACAGAACAAATGAATCTCTGTTCTTTAAAATGGCAACCATTGAAAAAGAAAAAGAATATATCATCACTAAGCGTATTGAAAAAGCTACTTTTTATAGTGCAGCAGCAAGAGAATATGATGATCGTTTAGCGCTTCAAAAATTAAAACGCTATCAAGATAAAATTCGTAAAGAAAAAAATATTGTTGAAAAAGAAGAAAAGCCAGAGTCTTTAGAAGCAATCAGAGCAAAAATAAAGGAGAGTCATTTTACCAATGAAAAATTGCCAGCTATTGAGAAAATGACCAATTTAAAACAAGTTGAAGACGGATTTTATTTAGTAGCCAAAGTGACTCCAAATCAGGAAGAAAGAGATGCATTTGCTCGAAAATTATCTGATGAGGGCGCTTTAAAAACCAGTTTTTTCTATGATATTAGTACTTTTACCTATTGTGTCTATATTGAAAAATTTAAATGGTTTGAAGAAGCTTTGTTTGCTGTAAAAACGAAAGAAAGTTTACCTTTGTATGAAAATGTAAAAATTGTCGAAGTAAAATTGGAATAAAATTTGACAATACCATATAATAAATCACAAATCTATTTGTTATTCTATAACAATTTAAAACCTAATTATGAGAATTTTTAAGCTTTTAATTCTTTTTTTTGTCTTTATTTCTTGCGCAGCTAAAGCTAAGCAAGATAATTTTGTAAGACATAATGTCGCTAAAGGCGAAACAATATATCAAATTGCAATAAAATATCAAGTAACTCCTTACGATATTTATAGATTAAATCCAGATGCCAAAAAAGGTATAGAAGAAGGAACAATTCTACTTATTCCTAAAGCTTCTAGTGTGGCAATTACAAAAAAAGAAACCAAAAATATTATTCATGAGGTAAAAGCTAAAGAAACTTTATACAGTATTGCTAGAGAATATGAGGTTTCGGTTCCTCAACTGCAAGAGTGGAATGCCGAACTTTTGAAAGACGGTTTAAAAAAAGGGCAAGAAATTATTGTTGGTAAAGAAGAGGTTGCTGTTGCTGAAAATTATTTAGAAGTACAAAATACTAAAAATACCGTGGAAATTTTTTCTCATAAAGTATTACCACAAGAAACTTTATATGGAATTTCCAAAAAATACAATATAGCAATTGAGGACATTATTGCTCAAAATCCTGATGCTAAAGATGGTTTAAAAGAAGGTTCTATTTTAACCTTAAAAAGAAAAACTGAAAAAACAATAACAACTGTGGGTTCAACGAATTCAAATGCTAATTTGTACACCGTAAAACCAAGACAAACACTTTTCAGTTTAACGAGAGAATTGAACATTTCCAGTGAAGAGCTTTTTGCCTTAAATCCTGAATTAAAAGATGGTTTAAAAGAAGGAATGGTTTTAAAGTTACCTACAACAATTTCAACTGTTGTGACTAACACCACTTCTCCAGAATCTTCTATTAAAGTGATTCCATTAGACGATTTTCCAAAAAAAGATACTATTAATTTTATTGTAAAACCGGTTGGTAATTTACTAGCATCGGCAAATAAAAAGAAAAAGAAGAATTTAGTTTTATTATTACCATTCAATTTAAGTAAGGTTGATGCAAATACAGCTCTTACTAAACAAGCTTTAAAAGAAAACCCATTATTAAACTTATCATTAGAATTTTATTCTGGCGCAATGATGGCTATAGATTCCGCGCGTGTTTTAGGATTGCCAGTACAAGTTAAAATTTTAGATGTTGAGAGTTCAAGGACCTCTTCTAATATTGCAAAATTAATTTCAGATAATGATTTTTCAAGTGTAGATGCTGTGATTGGTCCTTTCCAAAATTCGCATGCAGAAAAAACAGCCGAATTCTTATTAAAAGATAGTATTCCTGTAATTTCTCCATTATCTAAAGAAGTGGGTCTAAAATTGCCTAACCTATATAATGCAGTACCATCAGAAGACTATATGATTAAAAAATTATTTGATCATTTTAAAGCAAATAACGGTAATGTTGTTGCAGTGGTGAGTAACAAAAAAGGATCAACCAAAGAATATTTGGAATCGCGTTATCAAGACATTAAATTTCCAGGATATACAGCCAAAGGAAGCGTTGATACGGATCAGTTAAAAATATTTTTGCAAAAGAATAAAAAGAATTACGTAATCATTGAGTCAGAAACTACAGCTCAAATTTTAAATGTTACCAATTTTCTTAAAAAATTAAAACCAGAATACGATATTCAAATGGTGGTTTTAAAATTGTATGACACTTTAGATTTTGAAGAAATTCCAATGACCAATTTAACGGAATTAAATATGTTATTCCCTTCTATTAGAAAAGAAATAGAAACGGATTCTGATAAAATCTTTGCTAGTAAATATAAAAAGGAAAATGGAACATTGCCAAGTAGCGCTGCAGCTAGAGGTTTCGATGTTACTTTCGACACCATTTTAAGAATTTGTCAAAATGAAGGCTATGCCAAATCAAATCAAACATTCAAAACAGAATATTTTGAGAATACTTTTGATTATGTTAACGACAATGGAAATATTATTAATAAAGGAGTTTATCTAATGTATTACGATACTGATTATTCCATTAAAAGAGTGATTGAATAAATATGCCTACATCAAAAATAACTTATGTTGGTGAATTAAGAACCACTTGTATTCACTTACAATCGGGAACTGAAATTTTAACCGATGCACCAACAGACAATCATGGAAAAGGAGAAGCATTTTCTCCAACCGATTTAGTAGCAACCGCATTAGGGAGTTGTATGGTGTCTATTATGGCTATCAAAACCAAGGATTTGGATATCGATTTAAAAGATTCCACACTTTCGGTTACTAAAATCATGCAAGCAGAACCTAGAAGAATAGCTAAAATAATTGTTGAATTGAATCTGTCAATTGCAACTACAGATAAAAATAAAACGATTTTAGAACGAGCAGCCATGACCTGTCCTGTTTTATTAAGTTTGCATCCCGATATTGAAAAAGAAGTCACTTTTAATTGGAAATAACTTTTTATTTAAATATGACAAATAACTCAATCATTAGAAGTTTTATACTGATACTTTTAATGATTTTTTTTTCCTGTAAAAATGAAAAGCAAATAGAGGTTGAGGATAAAATTGAAATTACCAATGCGGCTTTAATCCATGAACCAGAAACTTCAGAAATTGATTCCGCTCTGCTTAGTTATGATTCTATAATTTTTGATAGTAAAACATTTTATATTAAAGGTTTAGATACTCATTTTTGGAAAGATAAGGGTATTCAAGATTGTAATTTTATTCTTTTTGACTCAAACCATGATACGCTTTACAAACATGAAGGATTAACTAGTGGATATGAAATCAAAGATTTCAATGAAGATGGATTTATGGATATTCAAATTGATTATATAACAAATGTTCCGGGAATAAATGATTTGCTTTTGTATGATACGAACAATGCAAACTTTAAACTGGTTAAAAATTTTCATAACTTTCCAAGTGTTATAAAAATTAAAGGTTCAGACTACTATTATTCCTACCATCGCTCGGGTTGTGCAGATGCGAATTGGGACAGTGATTTATTTTATATCCAAAATTTTGAATGTTTCAAGATTGGAAATATTTCTGGGAGAGGTTGTATTGGAGAAGAAAGAAATGGAATTATTATTTCGAAAATAAAAGATGATAAAAAAAATGAATTGGAATATATCAAACGTGAAGCAGAATATTATGAGGATAAATGGGAATTTATAGAAAACTATTGGAAAAAGAATTACAAAAAATTTATTCCAAATTAATTTAAGTTTTTACCTTTCTAACTTCTAACTTCTAACTTCTAACTTCTAACTTCTAACTTCTAACTTCTAACTTTGACACCAAACGAACAACTCATAAAATTGGCTCATTCCAAAATGCCTTTCGGTAAATATAAAGATTGGTATTTGATTGATTTACCAGAATATTATATGGTGTGGTATGCCAATAAAGGGTTTCCAAAAGGAGAGTTAGGAACACAATTACAATTGGTTTACGAACTCAAATTAAATGGTCTAGAAGAAATGATTCGAAATATTAGAAGAAATTTTCCAAAAAAATAAAAGCTCCAATTGTTGGAGCTTTTTTTATATAATTTTTTCTATTTTATAAAGTCAAATTTATCGACAAAAAATGAGCCAATAATAGGTAATGGTTTTTCTTCTGCGTTGGCAGCATTGATTATTCCAATAATCCATAGAATAAAAATTAATATTCCTGTAATAGTAAAAATAATACCTAAGGAATATGAAATTAAAGTGGTTAGTATAGCTTCAACAACGAAATTTAAAACCCCTAAAACTCCAATGCCAAGAGATTGTTTTAAATGATATCTCTCCAAAGAAGATTTATCTGGCTTTCCTTGATAAATCAGATACGCGATTAACCATCCTATAATTGTAATATAACTTACAATCGATAATGTTTTTTTGTCCATCTTTATAGTTTTAATTGTTAGTGTATCAAATATATTAAAAAAAGTTATTTTTTTTAACAGTATCTATAATTTAATATTAGCTTTTTAAGAAAAAGACACAAACATGTTCAGGTTGTTCCTTTTTATCAATACTTATAACTATTTACCAATTCTTATGCATTAATTTGTTGGGATTAAATATCCTAGGTTATGTTGTTAGTAAAAAATAAATTTTAGAGATATGAAATTGTCTAATTCATAAATTTAATCGTATTTTTGCCAAGTTTTTTAAACAACTACAACTACAAACCACAACACAATGAATCAAACGAAGTATATTTTTGTTACTGGAGGTGTTACTTCTTCCTTAGGAAAAGGAATTATAGCAGCTTCTCTAGCTAAATTGCTGCAAGCAAGAGGGTATCGAACGACCATTCAAAAGTTTGACCCTTACATTAATGTCGATCCTGGAACACTTAATCCTTATGAACACGGAGAATGTTATGTAACCGATGATGGAGCGGAAACGGATTTAGACTTAGGACATTATGAACGTTTTTTAAATGTTCCTACCTCACAAGCCAATAATGTGACTACTGGTAGAGTTTATTTATCAGTAATAGAAAAAGAAAGAAGAGGAGAATTTCTAGGAAAAACGGTACAAGTTGTTCCACATATTACAAATGAAATTAAATCGAGAATGCAATTACTAGGTCAAAGTGGCAATTTTGACATTGTAATTACAGAAATAGGAGGTACGGTTGGTGATATTGAGTCGTTACCGTATATTGAATCGGTACGTCAATTGTTATGGGAATTAGGAGATGAAAACGGAATTGTAATTCATTTAACCTTAGTACCTTATTTAGCTGCTGCTGGAGAATTAAAAACAAAACCTACACAGCATTCGGTAAAAACTTTAATGGAAAGTGGTATTAAAGCTGATATTTTGGTTTGTAGAACCGAACACGAATTATCAGACGATTTACGTCAGAAATTGGCTTTATTTTGTAATGTGAAAAAAGAAGCAGTCATTCAATCTATTGATGCTTCTACTATTTATGACGTTCCTAATTTAATGTTAGAAGAAGGATTGGATACCGTAACCCTTAAGAAATTGGGCTTACCAGAAAAAAATAGTCCCGATTTAAAACAGTGGAATGAGTTTTTACAAAAGCATAAAAATCCGAAACACGAAGTAAATATTGGTTTAGTAGGAAAATATGTGGAATTACAAGATTCTTACAAATCGATATTAGAAGCTTTTATACATGCAGGTGCTGCCAATGAGACTAAAGTGAACATTATTTCGATTCATTCGGAACATTTAGATGTCAAAACGGCAGAAAAACACTTAAAAGGATTAGATGGCATACTAGTTGCTCCTGGTTTTGGAAATAGAGGTATTGAAGGAAAGATAGATACCGTTCGTTTTGCAAGAGAGAATAACATTCCATTTTTGGGAATTTGTTTAGGAATGCAAATGGCAGTTATAGAATTTGCACGAAACATATTAGGTTATACAGATGCCAATTCTACTGAAATGAATGATAGTACCTCACATCCTGTAATCAATTTGATGGAGGAACAAAAAAATATTAAAAATATGGGTGGAACCATGCGTTTAGGTGCATGGAAATGTCATTTAAAAGAAAATACGTTGGCCAATCAAATATACGGAACAACCGATATTATGGAGCGTCATCGTCACCGATATGAATTTAATGGAAAATACCTACAAGACCTTGAAAATGCTGGTTTAACAGCTTCAGGAATTAATCCAGATACAGGTTTAGTAGAAGTGGTAGAAATTAAAAACCATCCGTTTTTCATTGGAGTACAATATCATCCAGAATATAAAAGTACGGTAGCAAATCCGCATCCTCTTTTTGTGAGTTTTGTGAAAGCTGCTGTAGCATATAAAAATAAATAGAGTTTGAAGCGAATGGCTTGGTAATTGTTGCAATCCATTTTCCCGCTTTACGTTACCATCTGTTTGGATAACAAAAAAGATGTTAAAACACATTTGATATTTAATCCAAACAGGATGTTCACTGCAATCGGGGCTATTCCTTTTTCTATTCGATAATTAGTAGTAATATTAATTTCTACGAGCATTGGCTTATAGAACAAATAATTAAAATGGAAGAAAAAAAGTTTGATTTTAAATCAATTATTGGATTTGTATTAATTTCTGGTATTTTAATGTGGATGATGTATTCAAATCAACCCACACCTGAAGAATTAAAAGAAAAAGAAAAACAAGAACAGGCTAAAAAAGAGCAAGAAGAAAAGCAAGATGTAGTGACTACACCTGCAACTGCTAGCATCGAATCAGATTCTATTTCTAAAGAAAAAGCAAAAGCAGCTTTAGGAACTTTTGCGTATTCAGCTACTTTACCTTCAGCTAAAGAAGAGGTTACTGAAATAAAAAATGATGTACTTTCTTTAAAAATTGCTAATAAAGGGGGGTACATCGTGGATGCAACGGTTTTAGGGTATGATAAATTTAAAAAAGATTCCAATCAACCTGTAAAAATTATCAAGGATAACAACGCTAAATTTGATATAGCTTTAAATACTACCGATAATCGTTTGTTACATACTTCTGATTTATTCTTCGAACCTAAAGTTACAAAAGAAGGAGAAAATCAAGTGGTAACGATGCAATTAAAAGCAGGCCCTTCACAATTTTTAGAGTATCGCTATGTATTGAAACCTGGTGAGTATATGTTGGATTTTTCCATTCGTTCACAAGGGTTGGAAAATGTAATTAATACTACTAAACCTGTTGATTTAGAATGGCAATTAAAAATCTATCGTAATGAGAAAAGTATTTCTTATGAAAATAGATATACAGAATTAGTTTTTGAATACGAAGGAGGAAAAGATGATTATTTAAATGCAGCAAGAGATTCGGAAGATACAGCAGAAGATGTTTCGTATATTGCGTTTAAACAACATATGTTTACTTCCATTTTATTGACAGACACTCCTTTTAAAACAGCAAAATTTGTTTCTGACAATTTGGTTGATGATGAAGAGAAAGATACCATTTTTACAAAAAACTTTATCGCTCAAGTACCTTTAGAAGTTAAAAATGGTGCGATAAACTATAATATGAATTGGTATTACGGACCTGCGAAATATCAAATTCTAAACGATTATGGTAGAAATTTAGATGAAATCATGCCATTAGGTTGGGGAATTTTCGGTTGGATTAACCGCTATATTTTCATTCCTGTATTTGGTCTTATTTCAAGTATTGGTATTGGTTACGGATTTGCAATTATTATTTTTACGATTTTAGTGCGATTAGTAATGTCACCAGTTACTTATAAATCATATGTTTCTCAAGCGAAAATGAAAGTACTTCGTCCTGAAATTGCAGAATTGAATGAGAAGTACAAAGACAATGCAATGAAGAAGCAACAAGAAACCATGAAATTGTATTCTAAAGCGGGTGTTAATCCAATGGCTGGTTGTTTGCCTGCTTTAATGCAAATGCCTGTTTTCTATGCCTTATTTCAATTCTTCCCATCGATGTTTGATTTAAGACAAAAAAGTTTCTTATGGGCAAATGATTTATCATCATATGATAGTATTTATGAGTTGCCTTTCCGTATTCCTTTATATGGAAGCCACGTGAGTTTGTTCCCAATTTTGGCATCTATTGCTATTTTCTTTTACATGAGAATGACAACAGGTGATCAACAAATGAGCGCACCTACACAAGAAGGTATGCCAGATATGAGTAAAATCATGAAGATTATGATTTATATTTCTCCGTTGATGATGTTGTTCTTCTTCAACAACTACGCTTCTGGTCTATCGTTATATTATTTTATTTCGAACTTAATTACTATTGGTATCATGTTAGTAATAAAAAATTATATCGTAAAAGAAGATAAAATTCATGCTCAAATTCAAGAGAATAAATCAAAACCCAAAACAGAAAGCAAGTTCCAAAGAAAAATGAGGGAAATGATGGAACAAGCAGAAGCTCAAAAGAAAAATAAGTAAGAAGATTACTTTTATATATGAATCCCTATTTTTTAAATAGGGATTTTTTTTTAAAACAATATGAGACAAATTGTTACAAATACTGCATAAGTTTTTCAGTGAAAAATTAGTCAATATATTTAAATCATCTTATGCAAACTATAAAAATCATTTTTTAAAAACAATACAATTACAACATGAAAACGCTTATCATTGGTTACGGAAATATGGGACAAACGTATGCTAATAGTTTTGTTAGTTCAAGATTTATTTCACCATCGGATATTTATGTTCTTACTCGAAGTACAATTGGTGACAAAAACAAATTTACCATTGATGCTACCAACTTCCATTCTAAAGCTACAAACTCATTATTTGAAGTCGACATTATTATTTTAGCGGTAAAACCACAAGATTTCAATACATTAGCAAGTGAAATAGATTCCTATATACATAATGAACATCTCATTTTATCAGTTATGGCCGGAATAACCGTCGAATCTATACAGGAAAAATTAGGATGTTCCAAAGTCATTCGTTCCATGCCTAATATTCCCACACAAATAGGTTTAGGAATGACAGTTTTTACGGCTTCTTCACAAGTAGATCGTAAAGAATTATTTATTATTCAAAATCTAATTAATACTACTGGAAAATCAATTTATATTGATAAAGAAGAAATGTTAAATGCGACAACTGCAGTTTCCGGTAGCGGACCTGCCTATGTTTTCTATTTTATGAATGCCATGATACAAGCTGCAATGCATTTAGGTTTTTCCAAATCCGAAGCTGAGTTTTTAGTCAATCAAACGTTTATTGGTGCAGTACAATTGCAAAATAGAAGTGATTTATCACATGAACAATGGATTGACAAAGTGGCATCTAAAAAAGGAACTACAGAAGCGGCTTTGCTTATTTTTAATGATAAGGAGTTGAATAAGGTAATAGAAAATGGAATTTTAGCAGCAAATGCTAGAGCTGAAGCATTAGGGAAATCTTTACTATAATAAAACATCCCTATTGCTGTTTAAAACAATAGGGATGGAATAATAAACTTAACGTAATTGATTTATAATCTTTATTTTATAAGCTAGGCTGTAACACTTTATCTACAGCATGAATTATACCATTAGCACATTGTACATCAACTACAATAATGTTAGCTTGTGTAGCGGATTGATCTGTAATTTTTGGAGTAGAAGGAGTAGATAAATCAATAGTAATGTTTTGAGTTGGATCCGTAATCATTGGTACAGATTGCCCATCAGTTAATGCGGAAGATTGTACATTTCCAGCGGCAGTAACATGATATTGTAATACAGTAGTAACTTGTCCTGGAGTAGCATTTTCTGCAAAACCACCAGAACCTACAGCAACTGCGAAAGCATCATTGGTTGGAGCAAAAACCGTTAGAGGAGATGCATTTGTTGTTAATGCACTAGCTACTGCACTTTGGTCACCAAAACCATTACCGTTAGTATCTGTACTTGTAACAACAGTTACTAAAGTAGAAAAATTGGGATTTGCCATAGCATGATCTACAATTGTAGCTAAGCCAATAACTGCATCAACTTGGTGAATTACTCCGTTTGTAGCTAAAATGTCGGCAGCAGTTACAGTTGCAACGCCATTAATTTCTACACCACTTGCAGTATTAATAAAAAGACTTAGGGTGTTAGTAGAAGATGCTGAACCTTTGCCTAAAGATTTTACATATCCTGTTGAAAGTGATGATGATAAATTGGTACCCATGACCACATGGTTTAAAAGAATTTCTTTAAGCGTTGCAACAGGAACTGCATCTAAATTGGCAAATCCATTGTCGCTTAAAAAATCTTCAAATGCGTCGTTTGTAGGAGCGAAAACTGTAAATGGACCATTTTGGTCTAATGTTTGTACTAATCCTGCTTTGTCTAGAGCAGAAACTAAAGTTGTAAATTGTGGAGCTCTTGATGCAACAGCTGCAATGCTGTTATTTTCTGGTGTTACGACAGTGTCATCATCAGAACAAGAAAACATCGTTACAAATGTAGTAGCGATTAAAGTTAATTTGATTAATTTTGCAAAGTTTTTCATAGTAATTTGTTTTTATTGTTTAAGCAAATGTAAAAAACTTTAAACAAAACAAACCATGATTAAACAAGAAAAAATGTATTTCATAAAAAGTTTAACGTTCAGTTTTATTTTGTTTAAGTAGTTGAAAATAAAATAAATGAATAAAAAAAATAATATTAGACACATGTTAATAAAATCATACTTGCTGGCTTTCGTTTTAATAGTTAATTGTCAGATGGTTTTTTCTCAAAAGGAAATAAATCAATTAGATAGCAAAGGGCAACGTCATGGTATATGGAAAGGTACCTATGAAGCATCACAAAGACCAAGATATGAAGGAAATTTCAATCATGGTAAAGAAATAGGAATTTTTACCTATTTTGATGACACTAAAGCTGGTAAGGTTATAGCAACAAGAGATTTTACAAAAGGAGATGGTTCTTGCTATGCTATTTTTTATCATCAAAATGGCAAAAAAGTCAGCGAAGGTTTGTTAGTAAATAAATTGCCCCAAGGTGAATGGAAGTATTATCATTTTGATAGTGACCAATTAATGTCTGTTGAAAATTATAAACAAGGCAAATTAGATGGGGTACGAAAAGTATTTTATAAAGACGGTTCTTTAGCAGAAGTATCTAATTACGCTAATGGGAAATTAGATGGAAATTACAAGAAATATGCTGAGAACGAAACTATTTTAGAAGATTATAATTATAAAAAAGGAAAGTTAGATGGTCCAGCTTTGTATTATGATGGAAAAGGAAATATTAATATAAAGGGACAATATAAAAACGATCGAAAGTGGGGCTATTGGGAAACTTATGAAAAAGGGAAGTTAGTCTCTAAAGAGAAGATTTCAAAAGAAACTAGAAAAACATTTCGATTAGAAAAAAATAAAGATGGACAATTGGCACCCACAGAATTAAAGCCAAAAAATAAAATTGAATAAAATGAAAAGAGTAGTAGTAGGACTTTCGGGCGGAGTAGATTCTAGTGTTGCCGCTTACTTATTACAAGAGCAAGGATATGAAGTGATTGGCCTTTTTATGAAAAATTGGCACGACGATTCTGTTACCATTTCTAATGAATGCCCCTGGTTGGAAGATAGTAATGATGCTTTATTGGTTGCCGAAAAATTAGGAATTCCATTTCAAACAGTTGATTTATCCGAAGAATATAAAGAGAAAATCGTAGACTACATGTTTAAAGAATACGAGAAAGGACGCACACCCAATCCAGATGTGTTATGTAATCGTGAAATAAAATTTGATGTATTCCTTAAAATTGCTTTGTCATTAGGCGCAGATTATGTAGCTACAGGGCATTATTGTAGAAAAGGTACTTTAGAGAAAGATGGTAAGGAAATTTATCAGTTACTAGCTGGTAAAGATGGTAATAAAGATCAATCGTATTTTTTATGTCAATTATCACAAGATCAATTGTCAAAAGCGTTGTTTCCTATTGGGGAGTTAACGAAACCTCAAGTGCGTGAAATTGCAGCAAAGTTAGATTTAATAACTGCTGAGAAAAAAGATTCTCAAGGATTATGTTTTATAGGGAAAGTACGTTTACCTGAATTTTTGCAACAACAATTGCAACCGAAAGAGGGTATTATTATTGAAGTTCCAGAAGAAGCTTCAATTTTCAATCAGGAAGTGCCAAATTTTACTTCTGAGGAAGATACTTTTGCTTATGAGTCTCGAAATAGAGATTATTCTAATGAAATTGGAAAAACAGTTGGAAAACATCAAGGCGCACATTATTTTACTAAAGGTCAAAGAAAGGGGTTGAATGTAGGTGGAACTAAAGAAGGTTTATATGTAATCGAAACGGATGTTGAAAAAAATATTATTTATACAGGTCAGGGAGCGAATCATCCTGGATTATTTAAAAAAGCGCTTTTTATTAAAAACGATGAAATTCATTGGATTCGAGAAGATTTAGCATTGCAACCTAATGAAAAAAGGGAAGTTATGGCTCGTATTCGTTATCGTCAACCTTTACAAAAAGCGACATTGCATCAATTTGAAAACGGAATGTATGTTGTATTTGAAGAACCACAATCGGCTATTACTGAAGGTCAGTTTGTGGCTTGGCATCATGAGGATGAAGTTTTAGGAAGTGGTGTAATCTCTTAATTTTTTTTATGGAAAACATGTTTTATATTTTAGTAGGATTAGTGCTATTGGTTCTAGGTGGTGATTGGTTGTTAAAATCTTCTGTCGGTTTATCTTATCGTCTTAATATATCTAAAATTATTGTGGGTTTAACCGTGGTTTCTTTTGCAACTTCAGCTCCAGAAATGATAGTGAGTGTAAAAGCGGCTATGGATGGTTTTCCTGATATTGCTTTGGGTAATGTAATTGGGTCTAATATTGGTAATATTGGTTTAGTATTAGGAGTTGTATTATTAATTAATGCGATACAGGTAGAAAAAAGCTTTTATGTGACAGATTGGCCTACCAAAATGATTGCCTCTATTTTGTTATTTGTTTTTCTGGTTATTGATGGTGGATTAACAAGAGTGGATGGCTTTATATTTATACTTGTTTTAGCTGTATTTTTAGTTATTTTAATTCGAAACAATAAAAAGGTACAAGTAGATATTGAAAGCACAACTGATGATAAGATGCCTTATATTAAAATTATAGGATTTTTAATTTTGGGTGGTGTAGCACTATGGGGTGGCTCTGAATTATTAGTTAAAGGAGCTGTTAATTTAGCTACTAAT
This sequence comes from Flavobacteriaceae bacterium, assembly GCA_002862755.1. Classification (GTDB taxonomy): domain Bacteria; phylum Bacteroidota; class Bacteroidia; order Flavobacteriales; family Flavobacteriaceae; genus Flavobacterium. Next base: position 29,163 of record PKDY01000049.1, read on the forward strand.
TTAGGTGTAAGTAAGCGTGTTATCGCTATTACTGTTGTCTCTATTGGTACGAGTATTCCAGAATTAGCTTCTTCCATTATTGCAGCTGTAAAAAAAGAGAATGATATATCCATAGGAAATATTATCGGTTCCAATATTTTTAATATTTTGAGTGTTTTAGGAGTTACAGCAATCATTCAACCTATTGAAAAGGTAGATGTTCGTATCATTCATCAAGATATTTATTGGATGTTAGGTTTTGCCTTTGTTTTGTTACCAATGGTAATCTTACCCAAAAGGGGAAGTTTAAGTTTTAAAGAAGGAGTTTTATTGTTGCTTACATATGGAGTCTTTTTATATTTCACAGTAATTTAAGTAAGCTAACTATCAGAATTTTATATATTTGAATACAAATAAATAAAAACATGAAAAAAACAGCTACTCTTTTACTATTTCTATTCTATTGCTTCTCTTGGGCTCAAGAAGACGCTTGGGTTTATTTTACAGATAAACCAGATGCAGCATTCTATACAAACAACCCTCTTGAAATGCTTACTCAGAGAGCATTGGATAGAAGATCTACTCAAAATATAACATTAGATAATAAAGATATACCTATTTCTGAATCCTATATTTCACAAGTTCAAAGCGCTACTGGTATTACTGTTATGGCAAAGTCAAAGTGGTTAAACGCTTTACATATAAGAGGTTTGCAAGCTAATATTGAAGCTTTAACAGCATTTTCATTTGTAGATCATGTTCAATTTGCGAATCATAGTTTGAATACCATAAATAAACCAGTAACTGCATCACATTCGAATAAAAATAATGAAATATTGGATGTTACAGCCAATTTTAACTATGGGAATTCAAGTAATCAAATTCAAATGTTGAATGGGCATTTATTACATGAACAAGATTATACAGGTCAAGGAAAAATAATAGCCGTTTTGGATGCTGGTTTTCCAGGTGTTGATACAGCAACACCTTTTCAAAGGTTACGTGATAATAATTTAATTCTAGGGGGTTATAATTTTCCAGATAGAAGTACCAACTTTTATACTAGGAATTCGCACGGTACGAATGTACTTTCCACTATGGGGGGGTATGTTGAAGGTCAACTTGTGGGAACAGCTCCAGATGCTTCTTATTATTTGTTCATTACAGAAGATGTAAGTTCTGAAAATCCTGTGGAGGAATCGTATTGGGTTGAAGCATTAGAAATGGCAGATAGTTTAGGGGTAGATGTTGTTAATTCTTCATTAGGTTATGGTGAATATGACAATGCTAATTATAGCTATTCTTATGCGCAACGTAATGGTCAAGTAGGTTTTGCTTCAAGAGCAGCTACAATAGCGGTTACAAAAGGAATCGTTTGTGTGATAAGCGCTGGAAATGAAGGAAATTCTTCTGAACCACACATAGGTATTCCAGCTGATGCAGATAATATTTTAACAATTGGTGCGGTTAACAGTACAGAAGTTCGAGCTAGCTTTAGTTCAATTGGACCTTCTTATGATGGTAGAATAAAACCCGATGTGTGTGCGAAAGGTCAAAGTGCTACAGTTAGTAGTTCCAATGGAAATATTACTACTTCAAACGGAACCTCTTTTTCCAGTCCTATTTTAGCAGGTATGGTTGCTACTTTTTGGTCTGCACTTCCTAATTTAACTGCAGCTGAAGTAATTCAATTGGTGAAAGAATCTTCGGATCAATTTAATAATCCAGACAATTTAAAAGGATATGGTGTTCCAGATTTTCAATTGGCTCTTACAAATGCATTAAATTCGGAAATGTTCTTAAATGAAAGTATCATTTTTTATCCTAATCCTGTAGTGAATCAATTATATATTAAAGGAAGCAATTTAGATAATGCTACCTTATTTTTATACAATAATCTGGGACAAAGAGTATTACAAGTTGAAATTATGGATAAAGAGAAAGTAATTTCTTTAGAAAGCCTATCTCCTGGGATTTATAGTTATGATTTCTCTTCTAATAATGCTAAATTGCAGGGCAAATTAATCAAACAATAATGAATAGAATTACCGAGCTTTTCAATATAAAATATCCAATAGTACAAGGCGGAATGATTTGGAACAGTGGTTACAAATTAGCTAGTGCCGTAAGTAATGCTGGGGGTTTAGGTTTAATAGGTGCAGGATCAATGTATCCTGATGTTTTAAGAGAACATATCCAAAAATGTAAAAAAGCTACAGATAAACCATTTGGTGTTAACGTACCCATGTTATATCCAAATATTGAAGAAATCATGCAAATTATAGTAGAAGAAGGCGTTAAAATTGTTTTTACTTCTGCTGGAAATCCGAAGACTTGGACTTCTTATTTAAAAGAAAATGGAATTACTGTTGTACATGTAGTTAGTAGTTCAAAATTTGCATTAAAAGCACAAGAAGCTGGAGTAGACGCTGTTGTTGCTGAGGGCTTTGAGGCAGGTGGACACAATGGAAGAGAAGAAACAACTACACTAACTTTAATTCCAATGGTAAAACAATACCTACAAATTCCATTAATTGCTGCTGGTGGTATTGCTACAGGAAGAGGCATGTTAGCAGCCTTAGTTCTAGGAGCAGATGGAGTTCAAATGGGAAGTCGATTTGCAGCTTCTACAGAATCAAGTGCTCATGATAACTTTAAAAAAACGATTGTAGAAACCAATGAAGGAGATACCGTTTTAACTTTAAAAGAATTAGCACCTGTTAGACTTATAAAAAACAAATTTTATAACGAATTACAAGAATTATATTCTCAATGTCCTTCAACTGAAGATTTAAAAACACTGTTAGGAAGAGCAAGAGCTAAAAGAGGCATGTTTGAAGGCGATTTAGAAGATGGAGAATTAGAAATTGGACAAATTGCAGGTGTTATTCATGATATTTTACCTGTACAAACTATTGTTGATACAATTATGGATGAATTTCAAAAAGCAAAAGAAGAAATCCATAATTTTGTTTTTTAATATTTTATGAAGTTATTTAAATTCCTTGTATGGATTGCATTTTTTACACTTAGTGTTGTAAATGCGCAACAATTTAATTTCCAAACCACTTCTTTGTCAGTATTGCAAAAAGACAAAAAAGGGAATTGGGGAAAATGGAGTACACCTGAAAAAGTTAATGTCATAGTAAAATTAGATTATGATAAAAACAAAATTATCATTTACTCTAATGTGATTCAATATTATGCTATTGTAGAATATTTACAAAAAGAAGTTTCTAAAGTGGATGAAATTAATTCTTATCTCTGTAAAGATGTGGATGGTTATCCCTTTAAAATTTCTTTTATCGTCAGAAAAGATTTAAAAAACAAGCCTCAATTATATGTTTATAGTGAAGAATATATTTTTTGCTATGATATCTTCGAAATCGTAAAATAATTTTCTAAAACCTACATAAAAAAGATTATAATGAAAAAGTTCTTACTGCTTTTTATCGCTTTATTTATTTCCAATATACAAGCCCAAGATAGACCTAAATTAGTGGTTGGTATTGTGGTGGATCAAATGAAAATGGAGTACTTATATCGTTTTTCAGACGATTTTTCCGAAAATGGCTTTAAACGATTAATGAGGGAAGGATTTACATTTCATAATGCACACTACAATTATATGCCAACCTATACAGGACCTGGACATGCTTCTATTTACACTGGTACAACACCTAGCGTTCATGGAATTGTTGGTAATAATTGGTTTAATAAAGGTTTAGGTAAAGAAATGTATTGTACAGATGATAATTCGGTGACAACCTTAGGTAATGGTACGGATTATGAAGGAAAAATGTCACCTAAAAACTTATTGAGTACTACCATAACTGACGAATTAAAATTAGCTACTAATTTTAAGGGTAAAGTAATAGGAATGAGTTTGAAAGATAGAGGCGCTATTTTACCAGCTGGACATTTTGCAGATTGGGCTTTTTGGTATAGTAAAACTGGAGCTTTTATATCGAGTACTTATTATGGAAACCAGTTACCAGATTGGGTGACACAGTTTAACAATGAAAAGCACTATGAAAATTATCTGAATACTACTTGGGAATTATTTAAGCCAAAAGAAGTATATAACGAAAGTTTGAATGATAATAATCCATACGAAGGAAAATTATATCAAAAAATACCTTTCTTTCCGTATAATATGAAAGATATGTATGCAAATAACGATGCTGGAGTCTTACGTTCTACACCCTTTGGAAATAATTTATTAGCTGATTTTGCTAAACGAGTTATTGAAAAAGAAAGTTTAGGAAAAGACAATATTACCGACTTCTCAACAGTGAGTTTTTCATCTACGGATTATATTGGTCACTTATTAGGACCTCG
>PKDY01000031.1 GCA_002862755.1 Flavobacteriaceae bacterium
ATAATTGATAATTTCCAAATGAATTTAAACGTGGTAAAAAACCATACTTAGAAGATTGAAACATTTTTTTATAGGCTTCGGTTGATTTTTCCATGGCTTGAATATCTTTCCTATTGGTATTCAAATCCACCTCAACAGCTTCAAAGGTTACTTCATTGGTTAAAGGTTCTGCTGGCACATATACTTTCCCATTGGTATCTTCATTTAAAAGAAAAGCCAAATAATCGGAAGCATTTTGCACATTGCTTTTGGCATATTGCAATTGGTTTGTTATTTCGTTTACACGAACTTGCACATTCAACACATCGGTTTTTTGTAGCATACCATTGTTAAAGTAATTTTCTACTAGTTTTAAATTTCCATTTGCGGTTTCGTTTGCTTTTTCTAAAACAAGAACAGCTTTGTAAGCCAATTGCAATTGCATGTAGGCTTTGGAAACTTCCAAGACCAAATATTCTTTGGTACGTTCGGTTTGCAACTGGAAAGCATCCATTTTAGCTTTTGCTGCCTGTCTTCCAAACAATCCGTCTACATTAATTAAAGGTTGTTTGATTTCAATAACAGTCGCAAAATTTTGAGTTTGATCGGGATTATTTAACAAAGCAGGATTAAAATCAGCTTGGGTTAAGATTTCCTGATTTAATTTGGATCCAAATACCATTAGCGGATTGGTAGTAACTATACCTGTATAAGACACATTTACATTCGGCAAAAACAAAGCATTCGATTGACGATAATCAGCTTTTGCAGCTTGATAGGAGGCATCAGCAGCTTGTAGTTGCAAATTTTTCTCAGAAGCTTTTTGTAGTATTTCTTCTTTTGAAATTGAGATAGTTTCTTGGCTAAAAACTCCTGCTGTAAAAAAGAGTACGCCTGTAAAGAGGTTCCATTTTATGTTCTTCATTGCTATTTTGTTCTTAATTTCTAAAACAAAAGTACAATGGCAAAATGGCCCAATTGGTAACCAAAGTTACACAGACTTGTAACTAAAGTTACATAACTATTTTAGTTCCACTATAAGGTTTAATGAATAAGCTGAAGTTAATTACTAGTTCTATGCAATCGATTCATAGAACTGTGCAATTGATACAGTGTTCTGTGTAATCGATTCATAGTTCTGTGTAATTGATACATAGTTCACTGTATTGAATTCAGCGTTCTGTGTAATTGATAACTAATAGACTGCAATTGATACACAGTTCACTGTATTGAGTTCAGAGTTCTGTGTAATTGATAACTAGTAGACTGCAATTGATACACAGTTCACTGTATTGAATACATAGTTAAGTGCATTGGTTACATAGTTAACAACGCTAAATTTGGTTAGAATATAATTTAAAAAGCTAGTTCTCGATACCATTTTTATAAAATTGTTTTTTACATTTTATAAAAATCACTCGAACTGACGCAGTGCTGATTTAAATTTTTATTATATACGTTTTGCTTACTGTTATGAATTCTCGATACATTTTTTCCTCCATTTCATTTCGTAAAAAACACTCGAACTGACGCAGTGCAAATTACAAAAATAGCAGATAAAATTACATTAACGACTCGTCAGTTCGAGTGTTTTTGTGTAGAGAAACGAAACAAAAATGTATCGAGAACTTAAAAATTTTTCTTTGCTAAATTAGGTAAGTCATCAAATTTACTTAATATTAAAGCTTCTTTTTTGGCTCTAGACCACTTTTTTATTTGCTTTTCTTTTTGAATTGCAATAGTAATATCAGTAAACTCAGCATAGAAAACTAATAAAATTGGTCTCCTATTAAAAGTATAACAATCTTGAAAAATACCATTTTCATGTTGAAAAACACGTTGCGAAAGATTACTTGTAACTCCTGTATAATAAGTATTATCTGAACATTTTAAAATATATACATAAGAAGCTTTCATCTATATTTTTTTAAGTGAGTTCTCGATACCATTTTTATAAAATTGTTTTTTACATTTTATAAAAATCACTCGAACTGACGCAGTGCTGATTTAAATTTTTATTATATACGTTTTGCTTACTGTTATGAGTTCTCGATACATTTTTTCCTCCATTTCATTTCGTAAAAAACACTCGAACTGACGCAGTGCAAATTACAAAAATAGCAGATAAAATTACATTAACGACTCGTCAGTTCGAGTGTTTTTGTGCAGAGAAGCGAAGCAAAAATGTATCGAGAACTCGTAATGGGTTTCAATATAAATCTGCTTTACTTCTTCACCTGCGCTTTAATTTGTTCGAAATACTTGGTATAATTCCCATAATCGATATGTTTAGTAATCTTTCCTTTTTCGATAGTGAGAATGGTCACAAAAGGAATGGCTACAAGAATGGTTTCATTTATTTTTTCTTGAAACCAAACATTAGGCAAGACACACTCAAAAGTGGAATTGATAATGGTATGATTTCCTGATGTAAAGACTTTTTCGATAACGAAATTCACGTAAGGAGGTTTGTCATTTTTAAATTTGTCTTTAAAAACCGTTTTGAAGAATTGGTACACGTTTTCTTTTCCATCAAAAACAAAATCTTGTTGAAAAGCTGCTTTGGCAGTAGGATCTTCAAAATGAACCGCATCAGCATAAAAGGTTTTCATGGTGTCAAAATCCCATTTCCCATAGGCTTGCATATACGCTAAAGCCAATTTTTCATTTTGACTTTCATTGGTTTGCCCAAAAGAAAGCGTAGAAAGAATAAGTAGTAACGTTAGGGTTAGTGTTTTTTTCATATTATTTATATTAAAAAAACTAGCTTATTTCTAAACTAGCTTTTATATAAGTAAGCAAGATACCAAATTACAGTATATAATCGGTATTAATGAAATTACTTTTTTTACTGTCTAATAATTCTTGCAAAATGGCATTGTTATAGTCGTTATCTTTTGACGCAACAAAAGTTCGTATCGAAAACGAGCGCAACGCATCATGAATACTTAAGGTTCCTACAGCAGAATCTTTTCTTCCGGTAAACGGGAAAACATCTGGACCTCTTTGGCACGAACTATTTAAATTAACTCTACACACTAAATTAACCAAAACATCGATTAGTGGCGCTACTGTGGTAATGTCTTTCCCAAAAAGACTCACTTGCTGGCCATAATCGGAAGCTGCCATATCGTCTAAAGGTTCTTGAATGTCTTTAAAAGTTAAAATAGGTACTACAGGTCCAAATTGTTCTTCGTGATACACTCGCATCGCTTTATTTACAGGAAACAAAACTGCCGGAAAAATATAATTTTCCATGCGTTCGCCTCCTCTTTCGTTGATAATCTTAGCGCCATTTGCTTTAGCATCATCAATTAGTTCTTGGATATAATCTGGTTTATCAGGTTCTGGAAGTGGTGTTAAAAACACATTTTCTTCCCAAGGGTTACCAAATTTTAGTGCATCTACTTTGGCTGCAAATCGCTTGTTGAATTCTGCTGCAATCGATTCGTGTACGTAGATAACTTTTAAAGCCGTGCAACGTTGTCCGTTAAACGAAAGTGACCCTGTAATACATTCGGAAACGGCCAAATCTAAATTCGCATCAGGTAAAATGATAGCTGGGTTTTTGGCTTCCAAACCTAAAATCAAACGCAATTTATTTTTATTCGGATGTAAATCTTGTAAGGCAATCGCAGATTTACTATTTCCTATTAAAGATAAAACCGTAACCAATCCTGATTTCATAATAGGTGCGGCCACTTCTCTACCGCGTCCGTATAAAATATTGATGACACCTTTTGGAAATGAGCTTTGGAATGCTTGTAACAAAGGAGCTAATAATAAAACACCAAATTTTGCCGGTTTAAACAATACCGTATTTCCCATAATTAAAGCTGGAATCAATAAAGAAAAAGTTTCGTTCAAAGGATAATTATACGGCCCCAAACATAAAACCACACCCAGCGGACTCCTTTTAATCATGGCATTAATACCTTGCACTTTCTGAAAGCGATTCCCTTCCTGATTTAAGGCTTTGTAATCTTTTATTGTGTCATAAATATATTCTACTGTTCGATCAAATTCCTTTTCGCTATCAGGTAAGGTTTTCCCAATTTCCCACATTAATAATTTTACCACTTCCGTACGCGTTTGCTCCATTTGTTTTACAAATTGCTCCATACATTTGATACGGTCTTGTACTTTCATGGTAGGCCAATCACCTTGTCCATTATTATAGGCTCTGTGTGAAGATTCTAAAGCAGCTAAAGCAGCTGCTTCATTCATATTGGGTACAGAACCCAATAAAGTAGGTTGATAATTAGTCGTTGTAGAAATGGAAGAATATACCTCAGCTGTTTCGCCTTCCCAAATTTTAAGTTCGCCGTCTAGCAAATAGTCTTTTTGATGCCAAAGTTGTTGCAGTTGTATTTTTTCTGGAATTTTTGTCATTTTATTTGTTTTTATTTTATAGTTCCAATGCTTTTCTATACAAAAAAAGCTACTATAAAATTCCAACTATTTAACGGAAGAACCAAACATTTTCAACTGAAATACAATTATTTGACGCATTATTATTGATAATTAAAAAAATAAAATACTTCAAACGTTTTCGCACAAACTCTAATCTAAAAAAGTCAAATATTTCTTAAACAATAACTTAGAAATCAAACAATTATTTATTGCTTTTTACGTTATATATTTTCAAACAAAACTATGAAAAAAACAGCCCTAAACTATTTCAAAACAGTTGGTTATTGTTTTGTAATTCTAGTAGGTATCGCTTGTTCCAAAGACAATGAGGAAGAAGGTATTGAAGTACACAATCCATTAGAAAACCCACAAGATGGTCCACCAGCAGGAAATCCAAATGGCAATTCCCCCATTCCTGTAGGAGCAGGAACAGAAAGTGTTACTAATCCTGATGTCGTAGTCGGCAATGGAACACCTGAAAGTTGTACCTGTGATGCCGTTGTTGCTGCTGTTGCACAAGGAGGAAAAATCACCTTTAATTGCGGTCCCAACCCTGTTACTATTGTTATGGATCGTCCGGCACGCGTTTTTAACAATGCCAACCCTGATGTTGTAATTGATGGAGGTGGATTAGTTACTTTAAGTGGTGGTGGTACCACTCGCATTTTATATATGAATACTTGTGATCCTGATTTAGTTTGGACAACAGACCATTGTCAGAATCAAGATCATCCAAGAGTTACGGTTCAAAATATCACTTTTGCAGACGGTCACAATATGGACACGGGTTCATCTGGTGGTGGCGCAGCTATTTGGGCAAGAGGCGGACGCTTAAAAGTAGTGAATTGTCGTTTTTTCAACAATCGATGTGTAGGCACAGGTCCGGATGTAGGTGGTGGTGCTATTAGAGCCTTTAGTCAATACAATAGTTTACCCATTTATGTTGTGAATACCACTTTTGGCGGTGGCAGTATTTATGGCAATAGCGGTTCCAATGGTGGAGCCATTAGTAGTATTGGTACCTCTTGGACTATAATTAACAGCTTATTCTCGCATAATAAAGCCATTGGAAATGGTGGCAATCCTGCGCAAAGTGGTACACCCGGCGGAGGCAGTGGCGGTGCTATTTACAATGATGGAAATGAAATGACGCTGACAATCTTAGGTAGTTTAATCGAACAAAATGAAGTAAATGCTTATGGCTCTTCAATTTTCTTTGTGAGCAATAATCATACAGGGAATATTCGAATTGACAATTCTACCATTAGAAATAATATTGGAGGTTCTTGGTATCCAGTATATCCGAGTATATCCATGCATGATGACACGCCTATTGTTGTAACGAATTCAACTATTCAATAGTTATTCTAATTCAATACACGTATAATTAAAGGTATTAAATAGTTCGCAAACTGTTTTAGAAATATTTTTTTCAGCCACAATTCGTAGAATATTATCACAATCCTCTAAATCGAAATTCCATCTTTGAATGTCTTGTATTTCATTTAAATTTTTAGAAATACTTTTAATTTGTTTTTTATCTTCAATTGAAGTTTTGAAAACGTAAACCATGCTAATCTAATTATTTATTTGTGCTACAAACTTAAAACCCGAATATGACAACTGTATGTCAATAGGTTTTGACTTTTTTGAAAAGTATCAAACAAAAGCAGCAATAATTAGGAGTAGCAATAAAAAGTAAATCGCAACCGACACATTAAAATACAAATTCGCATAAATGGAACGGAACGAAATCAAGGTTTTCTCTACATACAATTTTAAGAAATATTGACAAGAGGAAATAAAAAAACTAATAACTGTAACCGCTACAAAAGAAAGCAAAAGTGTTTTTAACATTTCTTCGTAGGTGAAATTTGACTTAAAATGATTTGTTAAATAATTAAATATTCCAAAATTCAACAAAACTAAACCAATCACAAATAGCACTCTTTTCATGATAAATATTTATTATGTTATAAAATTGGTTATAATTAAATGACAGACCTGTAGGCAATACAGTGCGGTAATAGCATGTCTTTTTGAATGAGAAATAAAAAAACGATATGTTTTTTGTTAGGTACAAAGTTAAGCTATTATTCAACATCATGCAATACGTATTTACACGTATTTTGAGCCTTTTTTTATACGTATTTATACGTATTTTTTTTTAATACTGATCAAAAATCAATAACTCGTATCATCCAATTTTACCTTCCCATAAAACGTTTTATATAGGAAAACAAAATAAGCCGTTAATAAGGGAGAACCAATAGCTACAATGGTTAGCATAATTCCTAAAGATTTTTGAGAAGAAGCTGCATTATAAATGGTAACACTATGTTCTGGATGTATGTTTGAAGGCAACAATACAGGATACAATTGAAAAGCTACCAACATTAATAAAAAGGCCATAGTTAATGAAGAAAATATCAATGCATAACCGTATTTCTTCTTTGAAACCAACCGTGGCACATTGGCCACAGCCAAAAAAGCCAAAACTGGTAGAACAAAGAAAATGGGATTTTCTTTAAAATTATCGGTTACTCCAGGAATAAAAATTAAGGTATATAAAGACGTAACGGAAAAACTCAAGATAAAGAAAATCATTCCCTTTCTAAGCAGAAATGTAATTCTTTCATACAACTTTCCTTCTGTTTTTAATAACAGAAAAATAGCACCTTGTGTCATAAATAAGAATAAGGTTGTAATTCCTACCATAATGGCATACGGACTTAAAAAAGAGAAAAAAACACCTCCTTGATATTTAAATTCATGACCAATTTCAAAACCTTCTAAAATATTTCCTAAAACTACACCTAAAAGAAACGAAATAAGTACATTCGAAATAAAATAGATATAATCCCAAGTAGTTCTCCACCAAAGCATTTCTTCTGCGCTTCTAAATTTTATAGCCGAAGAACGCAATACTAATAAGACTAAAAAAAGCATAAAAGGAATATACATTGCAGATAACATAGTGGCATACATCACAGGGAATCCAGCAAATAAAGCACCTCCACCAATAATTAACCACACTTGATTGGCATCCCAAACAGGTCCTATAGCATTAATAGCAATTCGTCTGCTTAAGTCTTTTCTTAGAAACAAATGCCAAGCACCTGCTCCATAATCAAACCCTTCCAAAATAGCGTAACCAGAAAATAACAACCCAACTACTAAATACCAAAGTGTAGGATAATCGATTCCTAAAAATGTTTCCATTTGATGTTTTTTAAATTATATCTAATGCATTTTGAGCTTCATCATAAGGTCCATACTTAATTTTCTTATTTAAAGAATATAGAAACAATAAGAAAAGTAAACTATAAACGATAGTAAACAGTACTAAGGAAAATACTATTTGGTTTGCAGAAACTTCTTGAGAAAACCCTTGACTGGTTCTTAAATGACCGTAAACAATCCAAGGTTGTCTTCCCATTTCAGCGGTAAACCATCCTACTTGATTGGCAATTTGAGGCAAAATAACAGAAAAAGAAAAAATCCATAAGAGCCATTTCGTTTCAAACAATTTTTCTTTCCACCATAAAAAGCAAGCATAGATTGTTAATCCAATTAAAAACATTCCTATAGCAATCATAATGTGATAAAATTGAAACACCGCATTTACTTGACTTGGTCTATCTTCTTTTGGAAAAGCATTCAATCCTGTAATTGGCGCCTCAAAATCTTGATGTACTAAAAAAGATAAACCCCCAGGAATTCCTAAACCAGTTACTTCTTGTTGCTCATTATCAACCCATCCCAATAGATATAAATTGGCAGGTGCTTTTTCTTCATAATGACCTTCCATTGCTGCTAATTTAGCGGGTTGGTTTTTTGCAACTCCATCAGCAGAACTATGTCCTGAGATCAATTGAGAGAATGATATTACAGTTGCTACAATCAATGCCATTTTAAAGGCTTTCTCAGAAATATCGGTATATCTTCCTTTTCTTAAGTAGTAAGCATGTACACTTAAAACCATAAAGGCACCTGCTAAAAAAGCACCTTGCCACACATGAATGATACGATCCAAACTTGACGGATTAAAAACCATAGCCCAAAAGTCTGTCACTTCCGCACGAGCATGAATACCTTCACCTACAATATGATAACCTGCTGGAGTTTGTTGCCAACTATTTGCTACCACTATCCAAACAGCAGAAAACATAGAGCCTAAAAAAACACCAACTGTAGATATAAAATGGACTCTAGGTGATACTCTATTCCAACCAAAAAGCAAAATCCCTAAAAATGTACTTTCTAAGCCAAAAGCAAATAGTCCTTCCGCTGCAAGTGCGCTTCCAAAAATATCACCCACATATTTGGAATAGATGGCCCAATTGGTTCCAAATTCAAATTCCATAATGATGCCTGTTGCCACTCCTATTCCGAAGGTTATAGCAAATATTTTTAACCAAAAACGAGTGAGAATTTCATATTCTTTTTTCCCCGTTTTTAAATACAAACCTTCCATGATAACCATTAAAAGGCCAATTCCGATACTTAGTGGAGGATAGATGTAATGAAAAGCAATTGTAAAGGCAAATTGGATTCGAGCAAGTATTTCAACATCCATGGTAGTAAATTTTAGCTTCTTACAAAGTTACCCCATTTGCTTTATATAAGAGTAACAAGAGTTACAATTTTTTACTAATAAAAAGAATTATTTTTTAATTAAATAATATCTCTTTTTCTAAATACTGTTAGTTCGTATTTTTCGACTTTATCTTCCGTAAAATAAATATAGAGGTAATTTTTTTTAAAATAACTCATCCTTTCATTCAAGCGAAAAACCCAAATATCACTATAATAATCATTATAGGATTCAGAAAAGATAGAGTTTATATCTTTTTTGCTTAGCCCAATTAATTTTTCGTAGTTTTTTGAAAAATAATTGGCACTTTTTCGTTCTTTATTAATCGGTAATTTATCGAAAATAGTGCTTAAATCGCTTTCCTTTTTCGCATCATCTAATATTTCATTCAAGTTCTTCCCTAAGCTATCATTACTCATTTCGTCGTTTTTATTGTTGTCTATAATTTCTGTTGCTAAAGCTAAATAATTTAAAGCACCTTTACTGCTAGCATCATAATCTATCACTGTTTTTCTATGACTTTGCGCTTCACTAATAGTAATATTTCTCACTATTATTGTAGAAAAAACCAATGTTTTGAAATGATTTTTAATCTCCTCTACAATTACGTTGGAAAAAGCCAAACGTTTATCATACATCGTTATTAAAACCCCTTCAATGTCTAAATTACGATTATAATTGTCTCGTATTGTTTTGAAAACGTTAAATAATTTAAACAAACCACTAAGTGCATAAAACTCACATTGCACTGGAATCAATAAAGAATTGGCAATACATAAAAAACTAGTAGTAATAAAATTTAATGAAGGGCCGCAATCTATTATAATATAATCATACTCGTTCTTTATATCTTCAATAGAATGTTTTAGTTCGTGATGTGTTCCAAAATAATTCTTTTCTTGAATTTCTAGATTAGCTAAATTAATATTGGTTGGTATAAAGCTAAGATTGGGGGTTTCGGTTTTAAATGGGCGGATACTATTTTTTTCATAATTATATAAATCAATAGTAAAAGTACAATCTTCATTATCTGAAACAGGAAAAGAACTAGTTGTATTCGACTGTGGATCAGCATCAATAAGGAGTGTTCTTTTCTCTAATACAGCCAATGAGGCAGCCAAGTTTATAGACGTAGAAGATTTTCCTACACCTCCTTTTTGATTGGCTATCGCGATAATTCTACACATCAAGTACTAATAAGTCATTAATAAATGTTTTTTGCAGTATTTTCTCCCTCTCTTACAAATATATAAAATAAATTTTTGTAAAAAAATTATTAAAAAAACAAATAAAAAAAGAGGTCTTTAAAACCTCTTTTTATTAAAATATCTATTTTTTTACATTCTTTCTGGCACTTGTATACCTAATAAATGAAATGCATTTTTGATGGTATTCCCAACCGTTTTAGACAATTGTACTCTAAAGGCTTTCTTCTCTAAATTGTGTTCAGGCAAAATAGGTACATTTTGATAGAAAGAATTGAACTCTTTTACCAAATCATACGTATAATTTGCAATCAAAGCCGGACTATGATGGGTTGCTGCATTTTGAACTACCTCCGGGAATAATTGCACTTGTTTGATTAATTCTTTTTCTTTCTCCTGCATTTCCAATCCACTCGATGTTATAGCAACAGTAGAATAATCAAAATCGGCCTTTCTTAAAATCGATTGAATACGTGCATACGTATATTGAATAAAAGGTCCCGTATTGCCATTAAAATCTACCGATTCCTCTGGATTGAATAGCATTTGTTTTTTTGGGTCTACTTTTAACATATAATATTTCAAAGCCCCTAATCCAATTACTTTGTATAAAGCTGCTTTTTCAATATCTGTATAACCATCTAATTTCCCTAATTCTTCCGAAATCTTTTGAGCGGTTTGCGTCATTTCTGCCATTAAATCATCTGCATCAACAACGGTTCCTTCACGTGATTTCATTTTACCAGAAGGCAATTCTACCATTCCATAACTCAAATGAAACAAATGTTCCGCCCAATCAAAACCTAATTTCTTTAAAATTAAAAACAGTACTTTAAAATGGTAATCTTGTTCATTACCAACGGTGTAAACCATACCGCCTATATCTGCATGATCTTTCACACGTTGAATTGCTGTTCCAATGTCTTGTGTCATATAAACTGCTGTTCCATCCGAACGCAATACAATTTTTCTATCCAAACCGTCAGCAGTTAAATCAATCCAAACAGAACCATCTGGATCTTTCTCAAAAATTCCTTTTTCCAAACCGAATTGAACCACTTCTTTACCTAAAAGATAGGTGTTACTTTCGTAATAATAACTATCAAAATCAACACCTAAATTTTGATACGTTTGCGCAAAACCATCATAAACCCAATGGTTCATCTTTTTCCAAAGTGCTACTACTTCTTCATCACCCGCTTCCCATTTACGCAGCATTTCTTGTGCTTCCTGAATGGAAGGTGCCATTTTTTTAGCCTCTTCTTCTGTTTTGCCTTGTGCCATTAATTCGTTGATTTCTTTTTTATATTGTTTATCAAATGCAACATAAAAATTACCCACTAATTTATCGCCTTTTAAACCCGTATCTTCTGGAGTGACTCCTTCACCAAATTTTTGCCAGGCCAACATCGACTTACAAATGTGAATGCCTCTATCGTTTATAATTTGTGTTTTATATACTTTTTTACCAGAAGCTTTAATAATTTCAGCTACTGAATAGCCTAATAAATTATTACGAATGTGTCCTAAATGCAACGGTTTATTGGTATTTGGTGAAGAATATTCCACCATAATAGCCTTATCACCTTCTACTGGTGCAACATATCCAAAAGTATCTTGATTTTTAATTGTATTGAAAAAATCAACATAAAAAGTATCGGAAATAACAATATTTAAAAATCCAGCGACTACATTGAATTTTTCAACTACAGCAACATTTTCAACTAAATAGGTTCCAATTTTCGTTCCAATTTCAACTGGATTTCCTTTTAATGCTTTAACCAAAGGAAAAACAACCATTGTAATATCACCTTCAAAGTCTTTCCTAGTCGCTTGAAATTCAACTTTATCAATGGTTAAATTGAAAACTGAATGAACGGCTTCTAAAATGTGTTTGGTTAGTGTTTCTTGTAATGTCATTTTTCTGGATTTTTATAAAGGTGCAAATTTAGTGATTAGTGATTAGTAATTAGTAATTAGTTTACAAAATTTGTTGTAGTGTTAAAAAAAACCAAAAAAACGATAGTCCTTGTAACAAAGAATAAAAACTACAGTCTAGTATAGTATCAATCAAATCACGTTAAACAGTTATTAAAATGAAATTAAAATTATTTATTTTACTTGCATTGAGTAGTTGGTATTCCCTATTTGCTCAAATCTCTGGAAATATTTCAGGAAAAGTAATCGACAAAAAAACAAATGAACCTTTACCTTATGTAACCATTGTCGTAAAACACGACGCAACTTTGGTTACAGGTGGCATTACCAATGAAACTGGAAATTTTGAAATTAATAAATTAGTCCCTCAAAAATATACTCTTGAAATTCAGTTTATTGGTTACAAAACTTTAATCAAAGAAGTAGATTTATCTGAAAATTCACGTATCGACTTAGGCACCATTGCCATTGAAGAAGATGTGGCTCAGTTAGCCGGTGTAGAAGTCGTGAAAGAGCGTTCAATCATGGAACAAAAAATCGACCGAAAAGTAATTAATGTGGGCAAAGATTTAATCAGTGCGGGTGCTACTGCCGGAGAAATCATGAATAACATTCCTTCGGTTTCAGTTGATCCACAAACCAATCAAATTACATTAAGAGGAAATTCGAATGTACGAATTCTTATTGATGGAAAACCAACGAATCTATCACCCGAACAAATATTAAAACAAATTCCTTCGGCTTCTATCAAACAAATTGAATTAATTACCAATCCATCGGCAAAATATAATCCGGAAGGAATGAGTGGTATTATTAATATTGTATTGCATAAAAATGCAAATGATGGTTTTAATGGTTCGGTAAATTCTGGAGTTACTTTTGGTATTACTCCTAAAGTAAATTCGTCTTTAGACTTGAATTATAAAACAGGTAAAGTGAATTTCTATGGTAATTATGGCTTCAATCATGGAAAAAATGCCAATAATGGGTATATCAATAGTTTTGAAACCAACAACAGAAACAGACAAGACTTTGATTTCAACAATAAAAACACATCCCATTTATTCAAAATAGGAATGGATTATTTTATTAACGACAGAAACACAGTTTCTTTTTATACCACGCAAAATCTTTTTTATGGTGGCGCTATTGGTCGTACCGATGTTAATTATGAAGACCCAGCAACTGATGACATATTACAGCTATTCAATTCTAAAAGTGATAACACTTCGCAAGCATACAACTTTGATTACAAACACAATTTTAAAAAAGAAGGCGAAAATATTGAATTAGAAGTTAATTTTAATCAAAATGATAGTCCTGAACGCACAACATTTGAATTTCCACTCATCCCAAGTTATACATTAAATACTGTAGATAATACAAACGACAATGTAATTATTAATTTGGATTATGTAAATCCATTAAATGAAACGACCAAATTAGAAACAGGGTTAGAAACCCGTATTGAGTCAACAGATAATTTATTAAATGTGAACAACAATTATAATTCTAGTTTTAGTTACGAAAGAAAAATATATTCTGCTTATGCTACTTATGGAAAACAGTGGAAAAAATGGAGCGCGCAAGCGGGAGCGCGATTAGAAAAATTTGAAGCTGCAGCCGATTTTAATCAAGTAGGAAATGCAAGTGCTCATTTTTCTGATAGCTTTGTAACAGTGTATCCTTCTGGATTTGTAAGTTATAATCCGAATGACAACAACTCATTCAACTTTAGTGTTGCAAGACGCGTGGATCGTGCCAGCATTCAACAAGTAAACCCAATTAGAGAATGGTCAACACCAACTATCGATTCAAAAGGTAATCCTGATTTAAAACCTCAGTTTACCAATTCTTTTGAATTGAATTATACTCGTAGAACTAAAATTGGTTCCATTACATCTGGTATTTTTTATAGAAAAATTTATGATGAAATCAATCGATATATTTACGAAAGTCCAACTGACCCAAACAAAAACATCTTAAGTTATGATAACTTTAAAGATAATGATGCCTATGGAATGGAAGTTTCTGGAAATTTAAACTTTACAAAATGGTGGAGTGCTAATTTTGGAGTTGATGCTTATTTTAGAAAAATAAGAGGAGTGGTAAGTACTGATTTTGTAGAAGCGGATGCTACTATTTTTAATGCGCGTATCAATAACTCTTTTAAAGCTACCAAAGATTTACGTTTTCAACTTTTTGGAATGTACAGAGGAGAAGACATCAGTTTACAATTTATCAGAAAACCGATGTGGAGAACCGATTTAGGTGCAAGTTACACTGTTTTAGGTGGAAAAGGAACTATTAGCGCTCGTTTTAGCGATATGTTTAAAGCAATGAAATTCAGTTTTGATGGTGACTTGCCTTATCCACAATCTGGTGCTTTTCATTGGGAAAGTCAAACGGTATATCTAGGATTTAATTATCGTTTTGGTGGTGGAAAAAACAGAGCCTTACAACGCAAAGAAAGAGACAATAATCAAACCCAAAAAAGCGGTGGATTATTATAAATCTTGTTAAAAAAGAAAATGCGATTCAAAATTGAATCGCATTTTTTATATTTATTAATTAAGATTACCATCTAATTATCACACTTCCCCAAGTAAAACCACTACCAAAAGCAGCTAATACTACTAAATCGCCTTCTTTTATTTTTCCTTGCTCCCATGCTTCTGTTAAAGCAATAGGAATAGAAGCTGCAGTTGTATTACCATATTTCTGAATATTGTTATACACTTGATCATCTGTCAACCTAAATTTTTGTTGGATAAACTGAGAAATTCTCAAATTCGCTTGATGTGGTACTAATAAATTAATATCGGATACCTGTAAATTATTAGCTTGTAAACCTTCATTTATTACTTCACTGAAACGAACTACTGCATTTTTAAACACAAATTGTCCGTTCATATAAGGATAATAACTCTCATCATTAGGATCATTATCAGCTATAATATCTGTAACCCATCTTTTCCCCATTCCTGGAGCAATTAAGGATAATTCTTCTGCATGTTGTCCTTCTGAATGCAAGTGCGTAGATAAAATTCCTTTTGTAGTATCTTCTTCTCTACTCAAAATAGCAGCTCCTGCTCCATCTCCAAAAATAACGGAAACACCTCTACCTCTTGTTGTCATATCTAATCCAGTAGAATGTAATTCAGAACCAATGACTAATATGTTTTTATACATACCTGTCTTTATGAATTGATCAGCTACAGAAATGGCATACACAAAACCAGAACATTGGTTTCTAACATCTAATGCACCAACTGTTTTTAAACCTAAATCGCGTTGCACTAAAACACCTGGTCCTGGAAAATAATAATCTGGACTTAAGGTAGCAAAAATGACAAAATCAATATCATCCTTATCAATTTTGGCTCTTTCAATGGCAATTTTAGCTGCTTTTACACCCATTGATGTTGTGGTGTCTTCTCCTCTAATGATATGTCTACGCTCTTGAATACCGGTTCTTTCTTGAATCCATTCATCATTGGTGTCCATAATTTTAGACAAATCATCATTGGTTACTATATTGTCAGGAACATAATATCCTAATCCTGTTATTTTTGAATGATACATTTCTTACACTATTAATATTTTAGGGAGGACAAATTTAATAAATTATCATTTTAAATGAATTATCTAGCTGTTTTTTTCGGTAATCTCAAATTTACAGATTTTAAACTTACATTTTAACAAAATTTACAGATTTTCCGATTTTAATTGGATTATTTTTGAGCAACTAACCATTCTTTATTTTACAATGAAAGCATTTTTTATTAGTGCATGCCTTTTAATTGCTGGTTTCTCTAGCTTTTCTCAGGAAAATGTAACCTACCAAAAACCCCCACAAGAAATTTTAACCTTAGCAGATTACCAAAGAGCGCCAAGTGTTTCCATGGATTCTAAAAAAGAATACATGTTATTAACGTATAGAAATACGTATAAAAATTTAGAAGATTTAAGTCAGGAAGAAATGCGTTTAGGAGGATTGCGCATTAATCCCGTAACTAATATTTCTAGTACAATTACATACGCAAACAACTTAAAAATTGGTACGATTAAAAACAAATCTGAAATTCAAGTTTCAGGCTTACCTGATAACCCAAAGATTGCTAATATTTCTTGGTCACCCAATGAAAAATATATTGCTTTTACGCACACAACTTCACAAGGTGTAACTCTTTGGTATATTGATGTTGCTACAGCAAAAGCTACAAAATTAAGCAAGATTTTTTTAAATGCCAATATGGGAAACCCTATCAGTTGGTACAAAGACAGTAAAGCTTTATTGGTAACAACTTTAGCAACGAATCCATCCGCTTTAATCAATACAAAAGAAGCATTACCTAAAGGTCCAATTGTATCTGAAAGTGAAGGAAAAGTTTCTCAAAATAGAACCTATCAAGATTTATTAAAAAACAAAGCAGACGAAGCCAACTTTATAACTTTAGCAACTTCAAAGGTTGATAAAATCGATTTAGATGGAAACCGAACTTCTTTTAGCAAAACTTCTGGATTGTTTTCTGATGTTAGTTTTTCACCAGATGGTAATTATGTTATGATTACTTCTATTGAAAAACCTTTTTCATATTTGGTTCCTTATTATCGATTTCCTCAAATCACGGTTGTTTATGATATAAATGGTAATGAAATTAAAACGGTAAATGAAGTACCTCTTAATGAAATTTCTCCTAAAGGCTTTATGTCTACTCGCTCAGGTAAAAGAAATATGGCTTGGAGAAGTGATGTTCCAGCAACACTTTATTATGTGGAAGCTTTAGATGGGGGTGATCAAGCGAATGAAGTTCCTTTTAGAGACGAAGTTTTTTTATGGGAAGCGCCCTTTACTAATGCACCACAATCGTTATTAAAAGTACAACAACGTTTTGCTGGAATACAATGGGGAAATAACACAACAGCTATTCTTTCGGATTACTGGTACGACACTAGAAACAGTAAAACCTACCTTATCAACCCTTCGGTTAATGGTGCGGAACCGAAATTAATTTGGGACCGAAATTACCAAGATAAATATAGTGATCCAGGTAGTTTCGAAAGCAAGAAAAACGATTTTGGAAATTATGTTTTAACCATTGAAAACAATAAAATGTTTTTATTAGGCGACGGTTTTACCAAAGAAGGACAATTCCCTTTTATTGATGAATTTGACATAAAAACATTAAAAACCAAACGCATTTACACTTCTAAACTAACTGATAAAAAAGAAGACTTACTATCTATTGAAGACAGTAAAAAAGGAGATGTTTTGGTCATGTTGCAATCTAAAAATGAATATCCTAATTATTATTTTCGAAATTTAAAAACAAAAAAAATCACACCCATCACCGCTTTTAAAAATCCTTTTGAAAGTTTGAACAATGTGTATAAAGAAGTTATTACATACAAAAGAAATGACGGTGTAACGCTTTCTGGAACTTTATATTTACCTGCTAATTACGACAGAAACAAAAAAGATCAGAAATTACCTTTATTGATTTGGGCGTATCCCGAAGAATTTAAAGATAAAAATAGTGCCGGACAAACCACTCAAAATCCAAATGATTTCACCTTTCCATATTATGGCTCTTTTGTATATTGGGTAACCAGAGGTTATGCCGTTTTAGACGATGCTTCTTTTCCTATTATTGGTGAAGGAACGACAGAACCAAACGATACTTTTATTCCACAATTAGTGGCTAATGCTAAAGCAGCAATAGATGCTGTAGATGATTTAGGATATATTAATAGAAAAAAAGTGGCTGTTGGCGGACATTCTTATGGCGCTTTTATGACTGCAAATTTATTAACACACTCTGATTTATTTGCTTGTGGAATTGCGAGAAGTGGTGCTTACAATAGAACCTTAACACCATTTGGCTTTCAAAGTGAACAGAGAAACTATTGGGATGTTCCAGAAGTTTACAATATAATGTCACCTTTTATGAATGCTTCTAAAATGAAAACACCATTACTTTTAGTGCATGGAGAAGCAGATAATAATCCTGGTACGTTTACATTGCAAACAGAGCGCTATTTCCAAGCTTTAAAAGGATTGGGAGCTCCTGTTAGAATGGTTCTTCTACCTAAAGAAAGCCATGGTTATGTTGCAGAAGAAAACATCTTTCATCTCTTATGGGAACAAGATCAGTTCTTAGAAAAATATTTAAAAAATTAAAAAGATAAAAAATAGACTTGTAAAACTACAAGTCTATTTTTATTTTTAGACCTACTGTAGTATTCGGCACTATTCCATATTTATTTTCAAAGAAAATTGTTTGGTTACCCAAAGTCGATTCAATTAGATACGAATTTCCTTTAAAATAGTTTTTCCGAACAACTACTTCAAAGGTAGAATTTTCAGAAATTTCCAATTGATGTGCATAAAGAAATAAACTATCTTCTTCCCACTTGATTTGATTTACTTCACCAAATAAAGAAGCCGAATAAAAAGAACTTGGGTATTTATAAATTTCTTCCGTTTGACCAAAATCGACTAATTCTCCTGCTTTCATAACTAAAACCTCATCACAAAATGACAATACATCTTGCGTATCATGAGTGGTTACAATACAACTAATTTGCTTTTCTTTTAAATAAGCAAAAATTTTTCTTCTCAAACTGTTTTTTAGAAAATTATCGATATGACTAAAAGGCTCATCAAGTAACAACAATTCGGGTTCAAGAGCTAAAACCTTAGCCAAAGCTACTCGTTGCATTTGTCCGCCACTTAAAAACTTCACTTTGGTACTTGAGAAAGAAGTCATTTCTACCACTTCTAATAATTCCTTTACGCGATTATTTTTCTCTTCTGGATAAAAATTAGATAAAAATTTACCTACATTTTCAGCAACAGTCGTATAAGGCATTAGGTCAAAATCTTGTGCTAAATATTTCATTTTTGGCATTCCAGGAACTAAATTGGATTTAGGACCTAATACGGGTTCATCATTCCAAAAAATAGTTCCAAAATCCAAATCATGTAACCCGTATATTAATTGTAACAGGGTACTCTTACCACATCCGCTTTCTCCAATAAGGGCTAAAAAATTCCCTTCTTTCAAAGAAAAGCTCATTTTTTTTATCAAAGGTTCATTCGTATATGAAAATGATATATTTGATACTTTTAACATTATTTACTCCATTTTTCAACAAACTTACAAATAAATTGACTTTTATGTGGTCCTTGTTTAAAAACAATACATTGTTAATAAAAAGTATTATGGAACATTGAATTTAATTTCTATCTTGCGGCACCCAAAATAACAACCTATTCTAATTTAAAATGGTACGAAATTTATTTTCCATTAGTTTCTTTTTTTGCTTATTTACCTTAACTTCTTATGCACAATTTGGCATAGAAGTAAATTATGGTCTTAACGGTGTTTTAAAGCCTAACATCACAAATTTTTCACATATAGGAGGAGGACTTTTATATGATTTTAACGAATCCTTCGGTGCTAAGTTAGATTTTGGATCTGACCAATTTAGAACCGACAATACTTTTTTTGATAAAGAATCTGGTATCAATATCACTCGCTTTTCACTACAAGGTACTGCTAACATTTCTGATTTAATTGACCCAACAAGCCTTTACAGTGCTTTTAATTTATCAGGACATTTAGGAGGCGGTTATTCTTTTATAAAATCAACAGAACATAGGAATTCAGATAATACCGTAAATGCTATCATTGGATTGACCCCAAAACTTAAAATTACACAAGGATTATATTTTGCTGTGGACGCTTCTGTAATTTTTAACCTCTCTCAACATTATGGTTTTGACGGAGAATATACTTATGATAATTATCCTAATTCTATTACAGGTATTATGTATAATGTTTCAGGAGGATTAATTTATAAGTTTAATGAATATTATTAAAAACAAAAAAAGACTGTTGCATTAAACAACAGTCTTTTTTTTATTCATAGCAATTTTAATTTTGTGCTTCTTTTTGAGCGTCTTGTATCATTTTTTCATTTGCTACAATTGCAAATTCTACACGTCTGTTTTTACTTCTTCCTGCATCAGTATCATTATCTGCAATTGGATCTGCTTCACCCATACCTTTAATTACAAATCGTGAAGAAGAAAGTCCTTTCTGAACTAAATAACTTTTTACACTGCTTGCTCTTTGCTCTGATAAATTTAAGTTATATTCATCAGCACCTTTGCTATCGGTATAACCAAAGATTGTAATATCTGTATCTGCATAATCTTTAAATACAGGAACTAATTTATCTAAATTTTGTTTCGCTAAAGGTGTTAAACTTGCTTTATTGAAATCAAAATTAACTGAATTTTCTCCTAAAACTAATTGAATTCCTTCACCTACTCTTTTTACTTCAGCTCCAGGAAGAGCTGTTTCAATTTCTCTCGCTTGTTTATCCATTTTGTTACCAATAACACCACCTGCTACACCACCTACAACACCACCAATAACTGCACCAAGAGCACCATTACCGCCTTTACCAACATTATTTCCAATAACACCACCAATGATAGCTCCACCAACTGCTCCTATAGCAGCACCACGTTGTGTTTTATTTGAATTTTTAACGGAATTACAACTATTTAAACTCATTAACAAACTCATCGAAAGAGCAGTTAACATTACTATTGATTTTTTCATCTTATTTATTTTTTAATTATTTCTTACAAACTGATACGTAACTGCTGTATTTTTCCCTGCAACGTCAACATGATCTACTAATTGAAAAGTAGTTTCTGTTACATTAATTAAATCTAAAACATAACCTGTACCAACCCTTTTTGCCTTTTCAGCATCTAAAATTTTCATCACAAAACGACCATCCTTGTTCACATACCAAGTGATATTTGAAGAATATAAAGAACAAGCATCATTTGTTAAATTGAAAGAACCTTTGTTATTGTTAGAAATAAAATTCCATCTACTACCCACAAAACAATTGGAATCTACTAAATCAAAAGAAGTGATTTTTACATATTGCGAATTGGGATAACTCACTTGAGTTAATATCCAATCTCCTTTTAATGCAACTTCAGTTTTCATGTCCAACTTAGTTCCTACAGGAGAATTTGATTTACATGAGATTAATGATAAAATTAAACCCATTACTATAAGTACTTTTTTCATATTTGTTTTATATTAAATTTTCTTTTACAAATGTATGTCAGAAACAATGATATTTTTTTACATAATATTATTTTTCGCTTTCAAAATTTCCATTCAGCCAATTTGTCAGTTTCTAAAAATTGGTATTTCTTTTGAATAACAGAGTACATTATTATGTATAATTAAAAAAAATATCAATATGTCAAGTGGAAAAATTAATGTATCAGTAGAAAACATCTTTCCTTTAATTAAAAAGTTTTTATACAGTGATCACGAAATTTTCTTACGTGAATTAATCTCAAATGCAACAGATGCTACTTTAAAGCTAAAACATTTAACTAGTATTGGAGAAGCAAAAGTAGAATATGGCAATCCAAAAATTGAAGTAAAAATCGATAAAGAAGGTAAAAAATTACACATTATCGATCAAGGTTTAGGGATGACCATGGAAGAAGTGGAAAAATACATCAACCAAATTGCTTTTTCTGGAGCAGAAGAATTTTTAGAAAAATATAAAGATACTGCCAAAGATTCAGGTGTAATTGGTCATTTTGGTTTAGGATTTTATTCTGCTTTTATGGTTGCCTCAAAAGTGGAAATCATTACGAAATCATACAAAGACGAATCTGCAGCACACTGGTCTTGTGATGGAAGTCCAGAATTTACTTTGGTTCCGACAGATAAAAAAGAAAGAGGTACTGAAATTATCCTTCATATTGCAGAAGATTCTTTAGAATTTTTAGAAGAAGGAAAAATCAATGGTTTGTTGACCAAATACAACAAATTCATGCCTATCCCAATTGTTTTTGGAACAAAGCAAGAAGCGTTACCAAAACCTGAAGATGCTCCAGAAGATTATAAAACAGAATATAAAGAGGTAGAAAATATCATTAATAATCCGAATCCTGCTTGGACCAAACAGCCTAGCGATTTAAAAGAAGAAGATTATAAAAGTTTCTATCGCGAATTGTACCCAATGCAATTTGACGAACCTCTATTTCATATTCACTTAAATGTAGACTACCCATTTAATTTAACAGGTATTCTTTATTTTCCAAAATTAGCAGCAGACTTACAAATTCAGAAAGATAAAATTCAGTTGTACCAGAATCAAGTTTTCGTAACGGATAATGTAGATGGAATTGTACCTGAATTTTTAACGATGTTAAAAGGTGTGATCGATTCACCAGACATTCCATTAAATGTTTCAAGATCGTATTTACAAGCAGATGGAAATGTAAAGAAAATTTCTAATTACATTACTCGTAAAGTTTCAGATAAATTAAAATCGTTATTCAACGAAAATAGAGCTGATTTTGAAGCGAAATGGAACGATATTAAAATTGTATTAGAATATGGAATGCTTTCTGAAGCTAAATTTTATGAAAAAGCGGGTGATTTTGTTTTGTATCCAACCGTAGATGAAAAATACTACACTTTAGCAGAATTGAAAGAGCACTTAAAAGACACTCAAACTGATAAAGACGGAAAATTAGTAGTATTATATGCTTCTAACAAAGAAGCACAACATAGCTATATTGAAGCAGCAAAAGAGAAAGGATACGAAGTGTTACTATTAGATAGTCCAATCGTTTCGCACTTAATTCAAAAATTAGAAGCCGACAATGAAAATCTTACTTTTGCTCGTGTGGACGGTGATGTTATTGAAAAATTAATTCAAAAAGACGATGCGCAACTTTCAAAATTATCAGATGAAGAAAAAGAAAGTTTAAAATCGGTAATCGAAACAATTGTTCCTAAAGAGAAATATAGTGTTCAATTAGAAGCAATGGATAGTAAATCGGCACCTTTCTTAATTACGCAACCTGAATTCATGAGACGTATGAAAGAAATGAGTCAGACTGGTGGCGGTGGTATGTTTGGAATGGGTAATTTCCCTGAAATGTATAATTTAGTGGTGAATACCAATTCTGACTTAGCTACTTCTATTTTAAATACTGAAAATGAAGAAGTAAAAGCCAGTTTAGTAAAACAAGCATTAGATTTAGCCAAATTATCACAAGGCTTATTAAAAGGAGAAGAATTAACTTCTTTTGTAAAGCGTAGTTTTGAAACCCTGCGATAAGAAGTGAGAATAGTATAAAAAAAACCTGCAGTTGATACTTGCAGGTTTTTTTTGTTTTAATATTTATTTTTTAAACAATACTGTAAATCATAAAATAGTGAGACACACTTCCACCAAGAACAAATAAATGCCAAATAAAATGTCCGTAAGGAATACGTTTTGAAGCATAAAAAATCGTTCCCAAAGTATAAAAAACACCGCCAATAGCCATATAAGTTAAAGCTTCAGCAGATAACAAATTAAGCAATTGACTTAGCTCGGCAACTACCAACCATCCCATTAATAAGTACATAAATAAAGATAGCTTTTCTACTTTTCCTGTAAGAAATAATTTCATTACTAATCCAATACCAGCAATACTCCAAATTATAAAAAATAAACGCCAACCTGTAGTTTGTTCTAAGGTAATTAAGCAAACCGGTGTATAAGTTCCTGCAATGAGTAAAAAAATACCAATATGGTCCATAATTTGAGCTTTTTTCTTTCTTCCTTCATGTTCCAAAGCATGATAAACGGTAGAAGCTGTATATAATGCAATCAAACACAAACCATAAATCCAAATACTCAACGTACTAAAATGCGTTACTCCTCTATTCTTTAATAATAAAAATACTAATCCAAAAACTCCCAATACAATTCCTGCTGCATGTGAAATGGTATTTAAAAATTCTTCCTTATTTTTGAAGTGCACAGCCATTATAATTCCCTTCTAATTAATGGTGTAAAGATACAAAAATCCTATGAAAGAAAAACCGCTCTTATATTTTAAAAATGACACAGAATGGCGCGATTGGCTACATGAAAACCACACACAATATGAAGGCGTCTATTTAATTTTTTACAAAGTAGCTAGTGAAACTGATAGTATGCGCTGGGAAGAAGCAGTAAAGGTAGCTATATGTTATGGTTGGATAGATTCTACCGTCAAAAAAATCGATGATAATAGAAGAAAACAACTTTTTACTCCTAGAAAAGATAAAAGTGTATGGAGTAAATTAAACAAATCCTATATTGAAGAATTACACGCTCAGAAATTAATTCATGAAAGTGGCTTAAAAAAAATTGAAATTGCTAAACAAAATGGTTCTTGGGAAAGTTTAGATGCTGTTGAAAATTTGGAAATTCCTTTAGATTTACAAGCGGCTTTTGAAAAAAACGAAAAAGCTTTTAGCAATTATACCAATTTCAGCAAATCGTATCGAAAAAGTTATTTGTATTGGCTAAACCAAGCCAAAAGAACGGCTACTAGAGAAAACAGAATTCAAGAAATAATTAGTTTGTGTGAAAAAAATATAAAATCAAGATGAATTTTATTTACAATTTAAATAAATTATAAATATTTAACAAAAAATGCGAATTTAATGTAATGTGATTAATTTTTTAATATTTAATTTTATAATAAATCTAACTAAACAATTATAAATATGAAAAAAATTAATTTTAGAAAAATGGTTCTTCTAGCCATTTTTTCGATGACGGTATTTTCATGTGACAAAAATGAGGTACAGGAAGAAGATATTTCAGAAAATGTGAATTCGTTAACCGATGAAATTTATAACACCAAAACTTCTGGCAATTTAATAGACGCTATTTATCTCGGAAGAAATGTAACACTTTTGGAAGTAGAAAATGGAAAATACCTTTATGATGGTGACGTGCTATTAGAAAGAAATGATTTTTCAATTCCTGGCGAAGAAAACAATCGAGGCGTTTATGGAGGTGGAAATTGGCCCAATCGTAATGTACGTTGGAAATACGCTAGTGGTGTTTCTCAAGATCTTAAAAACAAATGGTCAAGTGCAATGAATACTTGGTCAAACCAATTAAATTTTTCATTCACTCAAATTTCTGGTTCTTCAGGAGATTACATTTTGGTACAACAAAATTCTAGCGGTTCTGCTTATAGCACTAGTATAGGAAGGAAAGGCGGACAACAAATAATAAGTGTAGACCCACGATATTATGGTTCGGGAAATGTAGTTCATGAAATTGGTCATGCTGTAGGATTAATTCACGAACAAAAAAGACCTGACCGAGATAATTATATTATTGTCAATTATTCGAATATTAGACCTAATTGGACTTCTCAATATGACAAATGCACCAGTTGTACTCCTAATGGATCTTTTGATTACAGCTCTATTATGTTATATGGTTCAAGAGCAAGTAGTTCGGTTGTATACAATACCAGCATTCCAGCAATGACAAAAAAAGATGGCTCAATTTGGAATGCCCAACGCTCCTATCTATCTACTGGAGATAAGGCTGCTATTAATGCTAAATATTAAAGTCAACAAATAAAAACAAATCTTGAAAAAACAAACTTTAACAAATTCTATAATTTTGTTGTAAGGTGAATTTAAAATTTCTATCTAGATTTGTATCAACAAACAAACAGATCAAGCATGATGAAACCGTCTAAAAAACTTTTTTTAGACGGTTTTTTTCTTTTAAAAATTATTAAAACAAATTAAACCTAAATTTAAGGTTGAACTTTCTTCTAGAACACAATCAAGATTCCTATATTTACATAGTAAATTATCTTTTAAATTATGAAAAAGGAACTCTTAATTGTACTACTTATTGTTTTATTTTCTAAAAACAGTTTTAGCCAAATCACTAAAAACCCTTTAACAATTGGTGAAACCGTAACTTTAAACTCTCAAATTCTTTCTCAAGAACGGGTATTAAATATTTACTTACCCGAAGGATATCAAGAAAATGATTCCATTAGTTATCCTGTTATTTATCTATTAGACGGTTCTATTAGTGAAGATTTTATACACGTAACAGGACTAGTCCAATTTTTTAATTTACAATTACAAATGCCTAAAACGATTGTTGTTGGTATTGCTAATGTAGATCGAAAACACGACTTCACTTTTCCTACAACTATCCCTGATTTAAAGAAAGATTTTCCTACTACTGGTGGCTCTGACGCATTTATTGCTTTTATTGAAAAAGAAGTACAACCTTTTATAAGCAGCAATTACAAGGTTTCAGAAAAGAAATACCTGTTAGGACAATCTTTAGGAGGCTTATTGGCAACTGAAATATTATTTAAAAAACCTGAATTATTTACGCATTATATCATTACTAGTCCGAGTTTATGGTGGGATGACCAGTCCTTGCTACAAAAAGCCAATACGTATTTATCGAAGATTCGAAAACCGGTTTATGTGTTTCTAGCTGTTGGTGAAGAACATAAGATTATGATTAGAGATGCCAAAAACTTGGCTTCCGAATTAAAAAAATATCCTAAAACCATTCAATCAGATTTTCAATTTTTTCCAAAAGAAAATCATGCTACCATTTTACACAATAGTTTATACCATGCCTTTTTATTAGAATTTCCATATAAAGAATCCAAATAATCATTTTATGAAATCAATTTATTTTTGGTTCGTTTTACTAACTTTTGCAAATGGTCTGAGCCAAAATCAAACGGTAGTTCCAGCCTTTGATTTTTTAATACAGTTTAGTAATTGTAGAGATTTTACACTTTCAAAGAATCAAGATGAGATGTATTTTACCCTACAAAATTCAACGGAAGAAATTTCTCGAATTGTTTGCAGTAAAAAAATAAAAAACAAATGGACAACTCCAGAATTAGTTTCTTTCTCAAGTGAACATAGAGACATAGAACCTTTTCTAAGTGCAGATGGATTGCGATTGTATTTTTCTTCCAATAGACCTCTGGAAAACACTTCTAACCAAAGTAAAGATTATGATATTTGGTATGTTGAAAGAAAAAACTCAAAAGAAAAATGGTCTCACCCCATTAACATTGGAACACCCGTTAATACAGCTAAAGATGAATTTTACTCATCTGTTGCTTTAAATGGAAATTTATATTTTACTTCTGAAAATGATAAATCATTAGGAAAGGACGATATTTTTGTTTGTCGCTGGGAAAATAATGCTTTCGCAAATCCAGAAAATTTAGGACCTAGTATTAACACAGCAGGTTATGAATTTAATGCTTTTATTGCTCCAGATGAATCCTTTTTAATTTTCACAGGTTATAAAAGAGAAGATGGTTTAGGAAGTGGTGATTTATATATTAGCTATAAAAACAAACTGGGCGTTTGGGAAAAAGCCACTTCGTTAGGTTCCAAAATAAATTCTTCGGCTATGGATTATTGTCCGTTTTATGATTTCTCAACCCAAACCTTGTACTTTACGAGTAAAAGGAATAAAGCAACGAACCAACCCTTTTTAAATCTAGAAACGTTTCTAAAAGAAATCAATCAATATGAAAATGGCTCTAGTAGAATTTACAAATGTAATTTAAAACTATAATGGATTTACAGCCTACCTTAACTCATGAACTTGTACTTTTAAGACCTTTATTAGAAAACGATTTTGATGATTTATACCAAGTTGCCTCTGACAAATTATTGTGGGAACAACATCCTAATTCAGACCGATATCAAAAAGAAGTGTTTGAAGATTTTTTTGAAAAAGCATTAGATTCAAAAGGTGCTTTTGTTATTATCGATCAAAAGAATAAAAACATCATTGGTTCTTCTCGCTTTTATGATTTTAATCCTAATGAAAAAAGTATAATCATTGGATATACTTTTATAGATAGAAAATTTTGGGGCACAGCCTACAACAAAACGATCAAAAAAATAATGTTAGATTACGCTTTTGAATCAATTGATACGGTTTATTTTCATGTTGGAAAAACCAATTTCCGTTCTCAAAAAGCCATGGAAAAATTAGGAGGAAAAATTGTAAGCTATACAACGGCTTCAAATGGTACAACAGACAATCCTGTTTATGCAATTTCAAAAGAGGAATGGTTTAAAAATTAATTTGGCATACTTATTGAAATTCAAATGTTAAAAAATTAACATTTAAATTAAACCTTTTTAACTTTTAAACATCTTATACATAAAAACACTAAAACATTAAATTATGAAAAGAATATTTATTTTAACAGCAATCGTAGTCGTAGCAGGTTTATCATTCCAATCTTGTAGTAAAGATGAAACAGAAGCTGCAGTTGTAGATCAAGAATTATTAGTAGCCAATGCGCAAATTGATGTATCTAATGAAATGGATTTTGACTTAGGTTTGGATGTAGCTTCGGAACAAGATACCTATTCTAGTAGAAATGGAGTTTCATCAGCTAGAACTTTTCCTTCTTGTGCCACTATAAGCGTTGAAAACGGAACTTTAGGGCAATTTCCTATTACTTTTGCAGTTGATTTTGGTACGGGCTGTTTACATAATGGTATTTTACGCTCTGGAATAATTCGAATTACTTTCGATGATTATTTAATTAATTTTGGAAGCCATATGACCATTACTCGTTCTAACTATTATGTTAATGGTAGAAAAATTGAAGGAACAGTGGTATACCAAAACCAAACTACTAACGCAGAAGTTCCAAAATGGTCAAGAACAGTTACCGATGGCAAACTAACAACCCTAACTGGAAGTGTATTCACTTTTTCTGGAACAAGAACAGTACAACAAATTGAAGGAGTAGGTACTTTAACATTAGGTGATAATGTATATGAAGTTTTATCTGGAAATCATACTGTTACTAGACCGAATGGAACTTCACTAACGGTAACGGTAGTAACACCACTAATTAAAAAATATGCTTGTACCTATATTTCTCAAGGCCAACTTAACTTACAAGGTGCTTTATTAGATGGCGTTTTAGATTATGGAGACAATACTTGTGATAATTTAGCTACTTACACACATTCCAATGGTGTTGTATATAATGTTTCACTTTAATAGATAACAACATGAAAAAGATATCTTTAATATTCTTTTTATTCGCTTGTAGTTTTTCTTTCTCACAAGATGCAGATACAACTGAAAACACAGGAGACAATTTTAGTCTAGAAGGAGCATTAGCTTTATTTAAAAAAGCTTCAAATGTAGAAGAATTTGAAAAATTGCTGAATGAAGAGCAAAACAATGTTAACAATTTAGATTTAAATGGAGATGGTGAAATTGATTATATTGTTGTAAATGCTATTCAAGAAAATGAAACACATGTACTTGTTTTGAGTACGTATTTAAATGAAACAGAAAAACAAGATATCGCAACCATTGGTATAGAAAAAACAGGTACTGAAGAAGCTATACTACAAATTGAAGGAGATGAAGATTTATATGCTGCGAATACTATTGCAGAACCTATAGCTGTTGAAGAAAAAGCTACTAAAATGGGTCAAGGCCCAAATTCATTTGAGATTGAAACCGTTGCAGTTGTAGTAAACGTTTGGTTTTGGCCTAGTGTTCGTTACCTCTACTCACCTGGTTATGTTGTTTGGAAATCTCCTTATAGATGGAGGGTTTATCCAAAATGGTGGAAACCTTGGAAACCGTACCGACATGCCGTTTTTTACACCAAAACAACACCTCACAGAGTGTACTATACAAGAACACCCACAAGACGTGTTGTGGTGGCAAGAAAAGTTTACACTCCTAGAAGAAGCAGATCTACAGTAGTAGTTCATACAAGAAGAGGTACAACAGTAGTTCATAAAAACAAAAGAGGAAAAACAACAGTGGTTCGAACTAAAAAAAGAGCCCGAAGATAATTGTATAAAATCGCTAATCATCTCAATTTGATTAGCGATTTTTTTTGGTTTATCTAAAAATTACCGAACTTTGATTTTTTCAAATAATACGCTATGACTCTTTCGATAGAAACACCAGCTTTACTTTTTTCTGCAACTTCCTTAATTCTTTTAGCCTATACCAATCGTTTTTTAACTATTGCTCAAATTATTAGAAGTTTAAAAAAATCATACGATGAGGAAGAAAGTAAATTAATCTTACTAGAAATTAAAAATTTAAATTTAAGATTAACATTAATACGTTATATGCAACTATTTGGAGTAATGTGCTTGTTTCTATCCGTTTTTGCCATGTTACTTTTATTCCTAGGACATCAACTCACTGGTATTTATCTTTTTGGGTTATCCTTATTATGCCTATTAATTTCATTAGGACTTTCTTTTTGGGAAATAAGTATTTCAGTAAAAGCATTACGTTTACATTTAAGCGATTTGAATGACAAATATTAAATAAAGACCTTTTCTAAGACTTCTTTTAGCTTTTCCACTTCAAAAGGTTTCCACAAAAAACCACTAAAATAATTTGTCTCACGGGTTTCTGAAGTTACCATAGTATCAGCCGTAAGAGCTAAAATTGGCGTACTTGAATTGAGATTTTCAGTTGTTCGTATCAATCGAGTGACTTCTATTCCATTCATTTCTGGCATATGAATATCCATTAAAATAAAATCATAAAACTGCTCTTTTACTTTTTGCAAAGCTTTTTCTCCATTATCTACATGTTCAGAGATAATATTCCACCTAGAAAGTAATTTTTGGAGCAAAAGAGCATTAATAGTAGTATCTTCTACAATTAAAACTTTTTTATCTTTTAAAATGCCATCTCTAACATTTGGAACTACATCCACAAGTTGATTTTCTATAATTTCATCTCTTTTCAATTTCAATTTAAAGAAGAAGGTAGTTCCTTTCGCAACAGTACTTTTAACTTTAATCTTGCTTTTATGCAGTTCAATAATTTTCTTAACAATAGCCAAACCTAGACCTGTTCCGCCTTGTTTACGAGTTAAGACAGGCTTCACTTGAGAAAAACTCTCAAAAATTTCATCTAAATTTTCTTTTGAAATTCCTTCTCCTGTATCTTTAACTTCAAACAATAAAGTATCTTTTTTAGGCGATGATTTTACATGTATTATTTTTAATTCTACACCTCCTTTTTCAGTAAATTTAATTGCATTACTGATTAAATTATTTAATACCTGAGTAATTTTAGTCTCATCTAAGTTGTATCTAATTTCTTTAGATAAATCGCAATTTAAGGTAAGATACAATCCTTTTTCTTGAGCTTGTTTTTCATAAACACTTACAATATTCTTCGCTAAAATGGCTAAAGCTGAAGGCGCCATTTCAAGTTTCGACTTGTTGGAATCCAATTTGGTAAAATCTAAAACATCATTTACAATTTTAATCAAATTTGAAGATGCAAATTTTAGACTTCCTAACAATTCTTTTCCTTCTGAATTAACCTCATCTTTCAACAATTCTACTATTGAAGTAATTGCATTTAAAGGCGTTCTAATTTCATGACTCATAATCGACAAAAAGTCTTGACGCATTTTTATAGCCTTCGCTTCATCAAGATTTTTTTTCTCTAAAAGCAATTGTTTTTCTTTATGAAGTTTTGCCTCATTTTTAAGAACTTCCATTTTAGAAATCAATTCATAATTTTCAATTACTTTTAAAGTTTGCGCATTAATTACGGATTCCTTTTCTTTTTGATAACGCTCAAAATAATCTAAAGCTAATGCGGGTTCATTTTTAGCTTTATAAATATGATAAATTAATATGTGTTAAATTATCATAAAATTATATTTATTTACATTCGTGGGAATCCAACGAGATTTGCGCCGATACCAAATCCTGCTCCAGATCGTGCTGGCTGAGCCATACTTGGTACGTAAGTATCCAAGATAGAGAATGTAGCAGCAGCAGTTAAAGCAATCAAGCATACTTCATCCAATTGAAGTGATTTTTTAGGGATAGCATAAGCAGCTAAAGCTACCATCAAGCCCTCAACTAAGTATTTAATTGCACGTTTTACGAGTTCGCCTAGATCAAACATATTATATAAATAATACAGAAAAAAAATATAGTTCGTTAAAACACTTAAATATAAATATAGTCTGTTAAATATAATGAGTTTTGAAAGAAAGACCAATTCAGATGGATCTACTAATCCTAAATATGTTGATTTGTTAGATGAAGACAGACCACTTGCTAATCAAAAGTTTGTATGTGTATCATTTGTGTCTCCTGAAAATATACTAAAAGATAAAAGGATTATGTATTTTGAAGAATTCCTAAAGGATTGGGAATTTACTAAAGCAACTGAAAAATACACACAATTTCTTAATTTTATTGCATATAAATATAACGTGGACTTTGAAAAATTAACTGGAGATTTGCAAGAATTTATCAAGTCTGAAAAAGATAATTTAATTAATACTACTGCATTAGATGAGTATAAGAACTTTGTAGATAGAAATGAAGAAAAATTGGAGGCTAAATTTGCTGAGACTGTAGCATATCAAACTTCTACTAGAGGATTGAAAGTTAGAGGTGTATATCCTACACAACAAGAAGCAGAGATGAGATGCAAATTGCTAAGAGAGGTAGATCCTAATCATGATGTTTATGTTGGACCAGTTGGTATGTGGATGCCATGGGAACCAGAAGCTTATAAAACTGGTAGGGTTGAATATTTGGAAGATGAATTGAATCAACTTATGCAGGAGAAGAAAACTAATGAAGCTAAAGCTAAGCAAGAATTTGATAAGCGAGTTAGAGAATCTAAAGAGGCTGCAATTGAGAAAAATAAGAAGTTAGCAGCTGAAACAGGTAATAAACTTACTCAGAATATTGATGATGAAGGAAATCTATATTCTATTGATTCTTCTGGTACTAACAATGATATTTCAGTAGCAGATATTAGAAAGGAGCTTTTTGAGAGTGAGAATGTAGTTATTGGTCCTAGTGATCATGGACTATCACAATTAACTCAAGCACCAACAGATATTAAAAGAACCGATAGTAGTACTGTAGATGGGTCTCAAGAAAATGTATCATTTGATGTAGAGGAGAT
Organism: Flavobacteriaceae bacterium; assembly: GCA_002862755.1. GTDB lineage: Bacteria > Bacteroidota > Bacteroidia > Flavobacteriales > Flavobacteriaceae > Flavobacterium. The sequence continues at coordinate 33,016 of PKDY01000031.1, forward strand.
TGAAGGAATCACTGCTTCTGAAGGAGTTTCTGTTGATGTAGATGCTTCTAATCAACCTATTTAAATAAAAAATATTATTTTAATATAATGTCTGATTTCAATCAAGAAAAAAAGAAGAAAAAGAAGA
>PKDY01000008.1 GCA_002862755.1 Flavobacteriaceae bacterium
TCTTCATTAATTTTAACTTTAAGTCCGCCTTCATAATCAGGTGAACCCTGAGAGAATGTTAAAGCTGAAAAAAGTAATCCAATAATAAATAGTATTTTTTTCATAATTTAAAATTTGATTTTAGTTATTTTGTTCAATCAAATTTTGAAATTATTTTCTGTACTGTAAAAAACTATATATATAAGTGTAAAGTAGTATAGTTAATCCTTAAAACGTTCCCATTTTATGAGCATGAATTTGTCTCCAAGTTCAGTTATAATCATACCTGCACCTGATAATTGGTCTTTCGTTTTTAAATATTCTACTAATTCATTATGCTTAAATATCTTATAGCTAGGATGATAATTAGGATGTGGTGGTTTTTTTATTTTGTATTCTTTCACCCAGTTACTAATAGATACATGAGAAACTCCAATAATCCTTTCAATTTCTCTAAAACTTAAACCTTCCAAATAGAGCTGTAAAGCCTTTGTAACATAATAATCATCTATCTTTTTACCTAATTTATTTACTGTGAAATAATAGGTGCATGACTTGCATAAATAGCGCTGTCTGTCTTTAATTATACCACTTTTGACTAGTGTTGAACCGTTACATTTTGGACAAGTAATAACATCCATATATATAAATTTTGCATAAATATATTAAATTAGCAGAATTTATTTTATTGAATTCCTATTTTTTTTACTAAAAAAATATTTAATATGAATTTATAAAAGTTTATTTTTATCAATATTTAAAAAAAGGGGGAAATATTCATATCGTCGAAAAATGATAAAGGTTCGATTGTTGTAGCGCTATAACAATCGAACCTTTGTAGAAAATTAAAAAATATTATTCTTTAATTAATTTCTCTTTGTAAACTTGTTTATTGGTTTCAACTGTAATTAAATAAAAACCTTTTCTTACATCGCTTAACTGAATTGACTTTTCATTAAACTCACCCGTAATCTTTTCTGTTTTAACAACCATTCCAGTGTTATCATATATAGTATAAGAAAGTATTTTTTCAGATTTATCAACATGAATTACAGTGTTTTCTGTAGCTGGATTTGGATATAATTTTAATGAATTCACTTCAAAATTATCCTCTTTAATTGGTTCAATAACTGTTATATCTTTTATACCGTCTCCTGATGAATCATTACCTGATCTACACGTATTTAAAACTCTGAAAAATTGAGGTGGTGCAGATTTCCATACCGGACCTATTGATAAAGAAACAATGTATACTTTTCCTGTTTGAAAATAATGACCATTTTGTGCTGCTAAAGCATTTAAACTTATAAAAGGTGGTGCTTCACCAGTTCCTGAAACCCAATTATTATAATAATCTGTACCAAATGACCAAGTTGCCAAATTAAACTCAGCAATTCGAATGTGATATCCTTGTTCAAATTTACTACAACTTCCATTTATCGTGACTGCATTTTGGCAAATATTATTCACAGTTTGTGGACCATAGTAAGAGTTTTCATTTTGTGAAGAAACTACATTTAACATAGTAAAACAGGGTGTTGGAACTCCTAAAACAGTTGCTTTTCTAATTGGAGTATAAACGGTTTTACTTCCTTGTGAAGAACTAAATACCACTCGAACACGGTATTCGTAAACTGTTCCTTCTACTTGAAAAACTTTACCTGTACCACTGTATGTACTTGATAATGGTGCACTTGGACCCGTATTTGGAAATGGAGTATTTGGTGTAAACTGTCCCCAAGTTGTGGTACCATATACTCTCCTTTCTGGATATAAACTAAAATGTCCATATTGAAAAGTGTTTACCATAGCCGTAACTCTTAGATTGACTTCATAATAATTAGGATAAAGCGTACTGTTTGGATAAGCTGTGACATCACAACTGCCAGAAGTTTGTAAACACAATGTTGGTGTTACAATAATTTGACTTTGTACTTTTTGACTACTGATTAACCCAATAGTTGCAAAAAAAATACTTAAAATAATTTTTTTCATTGTATTAATATTATTTGTCCCTACTCTATTTATAAGGTTTTTCGGGTTGCACCTTTTGATCGATCTATTACTAAGTGTATCATTTGAAAATTTATTACCCAAAAAAAATAACACTCTCGTTATTAGAGAGTGTTACGTTTTTTATTTATTGACTACAATATAAATTGGTTGCCATCAAAGTATAAGAAAATCCACTACTATGAGTAAATTGCACCTTATAAGGATCATTCGCATTAATATTATTAATACTATATACTTTTACTTTTTGCTTGTTTCTTTTCTTTCCATTAGTAGTTTTTGGAGGAACTAATGTTGAGATGTCCACCTGAACACAGCTTCCATTGTTTGCAGTTGGTGAATATACAGTACCAATACTTTTTATCGTTTTGTCTCCTGGTTTTCTCCATTTAAAAATATTTTTGAATATGGATTTTCCATTTCGATATTTTATTCTAGCAGATAACTTCATTTTTTTGCCATCAACTGAAGTTTTATATGTTGGAAATTTATAGGAAGTTCTATTACAAGAGTTTCCAGCGGGAACTTTAAAATAATAAGAAATTGCCGAATCACCAAAGTAATCTGTTCCACATATTGTTCCAGTAACAGAAGCGGTTACAGTAAACTCCGTATAATTACAAGGTTGATTAAATTCATGCATAATTGATGTACCAGCAGTTACAGGAGGTGTTCCATCTCCAAAATCCCAAGTTATTTTTTGAACACTATTGCCGCAAGAAGCTCCTATTGGAAATGTAAATGACCATTTTGCAGTACTACTATTAAAATAAATTTTTTCAGCAACAATACTTAATGGACAAGTAAGATTAATATTAATACTATCTGATGCTGCACAAGAATTTCCAGTAAGCAAATTAATTGTAGATACTAAGGCAATATCTATTTGCATACCCATTGTTTGTGGTGCACTCATATAGAATGTTCCTGCAAAAGGAAGTAAGTAACCATAATTTTCATCTTCAAAATCTAAAGGTATTCCAGCAAACTGACCAGGGATATTTTGTAGCGCAAATTCCAAATCATTAATATCTCCAAATGCAGCCGTTAAATAAAATAAATTTAATGGATTGCTTGAGCCCAATGGTTCAATACTTTCAAATGATATTTTAAAAATATTTCTACCATTATCGCAACCAATTAATTCTTTATTTACTACTACACTATACCCACACCCATTTTTATTTTTGGCTTGAGGTACATCTCTTACATCTACACGTCCACCATTTTCAGAAATAGTTTCAAAATCAAATTGTGGATCATCGCAAGTATTAATATTTTGCATTTTATAGTCATAAAATAATTCATGCATTTGAGTTACATTATTATTTAATGATGCCACTTTAAAATGAAGTAATACATTGTAATTTTCACAAGAATAAGGAATACTTTGTATAACACAACCTGAATCCCAAATGTACAATCTTTCTCCAATGATAATCATCCCATCTTCATTCAATAAAGTTTCTAAAATAGGGTCAAAAGTATAAGCCAATTCGTCAAAAGTTGGATCATCTGGTATAATTCCATCATCTATATCATTTTCTTTTTTTCGCAAAGAGTAAAAATTATGATTGTTTTCATAATCAATTAATGTTTGCTCGTCTTCATTTGAAGCTACATAATGTTGGTAAAGATTTAAATGTTCTTGTTGTAAGTCTTGTAAGGTGTTGAATCTCAGTATTTTTTTACCGTCACAAATTTCACCATTAAAATCCGCTTCTAAAGTTTCATTCACAGCTGATTGTGATGCAAAAGAATCGTTATAAACACAGGATTGAATAGCAAGTATTAAAAATGAAATAGACATTATAAATGTTGCAATTTTTAAGGTCATTTGTAACCTTTTTTCATTAACTTTTGTTTTCATTATGTTATTATTATTTGTCCCTACTCTAATTTACAGGTTTTTCGGGTTACACCTTTTTGATCGATCTAACCATAAGTGTTGCCTTTAAAAATTCATTACCCAAAAAAAAGTAAAAAAAAACCAGCCCTTTGAAAGCTGGTATTAAATTAGAAGGTATAGCCTATTTTAGTTTCTTATTTTTTAGCCAAAGTAAGAGTCCAATAAGTAAAATAGTTAGTATACTAAAAATATAGATAAAGGAATTGGTTTTATCTAAATGTATTGATTTAGTATTTCCAGTAAGCGTGAAAGAAGCCCAATAATAGGGTAAAGTTTCATAGGATTGATGTTTCTTTAAATACTTTATTTTAGCAAATTGCAATGCCTTTGATTTTGATTGTCCCAATTCTAATTGTTTATAGAAATTTTGAATAATTTCGTTACCAGCTTTTTCATTTACATTCCACAAAGAAGCTACAACACTTTGGGATCCATTATTAAAAAAAGCTCTTGATAAATTGATGATACCTTCACCAGAAGCCAAAAGTCCATCATTGGTTTTACATGCATCTAATAGTACTAATTCTGCTTGGTTTTCAATTCCGTATAATTCATATAAGGTTACTTTTTCATTTTGAAAAGAAATCCAAGGAGTATGAGATAAAGAATCTACTCCTGCATGGGTACTTAAGTGAATTATTTCAAATGTACCACTGGTATTGAAAAAGTTATTTTTAGAAGCTTCATTTTCAGTATAAATGGTTGTTGCTTTATACACATTTAAGTTGGCAGTCATTTCATTTGAAATTTGCAAAGGTGCTAAGCTCTTATCCGAAAATTGAGATGGAGCCATAAATAATAACTTCTTTGTAGGGTTATTTTTTTTATTTTTTATTTTTTCGAATACCGAGAAGGATTGTAAATAAGAAATAGCCGTTTTTTGAAGTAAATAACTTTCAGATAATTTATCTTTCGCATTCACAACTAATGCTTCAAAAGGAAAATTCAACAAGCTATCATCTGGAATAATAATAAGTGATTTATTAGTAACCTTTTCAAGAGCATTTTTAAAAGGAAACAAAGTATGAAAAACATCAAATGCAACTTTTTGATAATCCCTAATTGCGTCAAGAGATAGAATAGGTTGTTTTTGGTAATCTTTCAAAGATTGTATTCTTTTTTGCAAAAGAGGTACCTCATTTATTTTAAAAAAATGACTTTCTTGTTCGGAATAAAAAATACCATAGCCTTCATTATCATTTAAAATGTACGTTATAAAAGAGGTATTAGAATATTGGTTTAAAGTTTTTACATTTTCAAAAGAAACGGTTTCCGTTTCTTTTTTTAATTGCACATATTTTGGATAATTATGTTGCATTTTATCCATAAACAATTTGAATTCATTTGCTTTTGAAATCAATCGTTTTTGAAGCGAAATATCAGTTGTGTTTTGTTGAAATAGTTTATCTAAAACCATCCATTCGTAATGCAATTTGTATTCTTGTTCCAATAGTTCATTTGGAATTTCAAAAGCTAATTTTGCTTGTAAATTTTTAATATTTTCTTGAAGCAAAACTGCTTTGTTTTTCTCCATAAAATAAAAAGCATCATCGGGTTGGTTTAATAAATAACAAACTTCAACCGCTAATAAATAAGTGTTGACTCCTTTTTCAATCCAAAATAGTTTCGATTGTTCTGAATTACTTTCATATCGCAAAAGAGAAACTAATTCATCAATCCGAAATAGCGTTGCTTTTGCCAAATGTAAGTACTCTATTCTTTTACTTTCTTTATATGTTGCTACATAATGACAGGCTAAATCCACTAAAAAAATTAATGCTTCTTGCTCATGATTAGAATCTCTAATCGTTTGTAAGGTTGGTATTTGAAAATCAGAAGTAGTTTTATCTAATAGTACTTGTATTGCTTTTTGAAAATAGTTCAATTTTTCAGCCGCACTACTGTTTTGTAAAAAATATCCCATATTATCATAAGCAGTAGCCTTTTGTACGTTATCTACAGATTGGGACAATACTTTTTTATAACAAGCTGTGGCTTCTTTATGTTTTCCTTGTTTGGCATACAAAAAACCCATATTATTTAAAGCACTTACTTGTTCCGATAGTGCTTCTTCTTTTGCATAAAAAAGAGCCACTTTTTGGTACAACTCTAGCGCTTCACTATCCTTATCAAAAGCTTCATAAACATTAGCTATATTATTGTAAGCGGCATATAAAAAAGTATCGGGTAAATTGCTATTTTCAAATTGTCTTTCAATTTCTTTCTGATGTTTTTTAATAATCTCTAAATCGGAAGTCTTTTTTGAAAGAAAAGTATTTTCATACATTTTTCCATAAATACCTACAATTACCATTCGCAATTGCAACTCTTTATCGATATCTACACGATTCAATTTTGTTAATAACAAGTTGAGTCTGCTCAACCCTGAATAAAAGTCACCTGTATTCGCTTCAATAACAGCACTATCAATTCCTGCATTAAATGTATATTTATCATTTCCATTATCCGAAAGGATTTCCTGAAGTACTTCATAGCGTTTCTTTTCAAAACCTTCGTAAGAATAAATCCAGGCTAAATTATTTCTAGTTTTGTTTAAAATTTCTAACGAATTCTTTTTGTATTTTTTTTGGATTTCAATCGCTTTTTTAAGATATAAAATAGCTTCCTTATTGGCCGCTGTTTTATAATAGTATTTACCAATTTCAGCATAAAGTTTGCCCATTTCAACTGTGATACTGTTTTTTTGTTGATGCGATAATACTACTAAAAGTTGTTCTAAAACGAATGCATTATTCGTTTCTTTTCCAGTTTTATCGGGTTGTAGAATGGTTTCTATTTGAAACGCTAAATGTTTTTGAGAACAAACAGTTGAAAACGTAAATAATAAAATACAACAAAAACATTTTGCAAAAAGAGACATGACATTTTTTGCCATGAAAATATAAAAAAACAAGCAAAAATTACGATTCTAAAGTATATTTTTGCTTGTTTTATAAAGGATTTGAACTTACGGTAAAATAACTTTATTATATTTTACTTTCTTAGCGGTATCAAAACTGGTTGGACAAACAATGCCTGAATTAATTACTTGAAATAGTAATTCGCCTGCACTAAACCCTGGATGTTCGTACTTATTTCTCGCTATTACTCCTGCTACAACGGGTGCTGCAAAGGATGTTCCACTCATACCATAACCAAGAAAAGGAATATTTTCTCCTCTCGAAAATACATCTACACTTTCTAAACCATAATTAGAAAAACTAGCAATATTAGAATTTCCAAAAGTAAACGCTTCATTGGCATACTTATTCGCTGCAGCAACTGCAATAATATTTTCGTGTGTATAACCCGAAGGATAATGAGGCAACAGATCATTATTATTTTGCTGGTTTCCAGCAGAGGTCACAAGGATTACTTCCGGATGTTCATTGATTAAGGAAGAAATTATGGTGTTTAAAAAATCGCCAAATCCATCATCATACCAACCTAAACTCATTTGTAGAATATCGGCATGTTCAAGGCCAAAATTAGTAGCACACAAAAAATCAAAATAACTGGCTTTTCCATATGCATCACATACTTTTAAAGGCATAATTTGATGTGGAATTGCAGAAGGACTATCATTTAAAATACTTGTAATTATAGAAGAAACTACAGTTCCATGACGACCATTATTATCATCAAAAGTGTTGTGATCATGATTGACAAAATCCCAACCGGAAAGAATCATTGGATTTCCATCACCATCTGCATTATAAAGGAAAGGTGCTGTAAAAACCGCATTATCATCTCCACCAATTGTGGGGGCAATACCTGTATCTAAAACGGCAATGGTAATACCATCGTTTGATGATTTTATAAACGAATGATAGTTATAATCAGTAGCACTACCTAAATCAGGACTATTTATATCGATGCCAAAGGTAAACTCATAATCCACGTCCACTATGGCTTCAACTCCACCACCACTACCTTGTTCAATTGCCGATTTTTTAGGTTCAATATTAATGCCATACCCAAACATCCAAAGTTCAATCGTATCATCATTACAGTGTTCGCAGAGTTTAAAGTTCGTTACACCGTGAATGTCTCTTAAATCGGCTTTAATACTATCTGCAACGCCTGGTGCAAACCTTACAATAAGTCTGTCATTAGAATATCTTGGTAAAGCAGCTCTTGACATCAGTCTATTGGCAATCGTTGTCTCATTACTCTTTCCATTTTCGTTAGAAAAATTTTCATCATAAGTATCTTCATTTGTACAAGAAAATAAAACAAAGAGCAGTAGACCGAAATAACTGGTCATTTTAAATTTTTTCATGGTTTATTTTTTTAATTTTTTATATAGTATGTATTCTTACTTTTTATTACCCAATTTTATAAAATAAAAATAATCAATAATAAAATAGTACAAGTAGCTAATTTACAAACAGAAACTACAATGTAAAAAAATATGTATTTTTACTCCCATAATTGAATATCTATTTTAAAGTGCCAAATCCTTAAAATTATAATTCATTTCAAATGAAACTTACAAAAGATAACTCGTTTTAGACTAATCATAAATGGAAAACACTGAACGCTATATTCAGGCACTCATTCAAGGTGAAGACCAAATTATACAAGAGATTTATAAAAAAATATATCCAAAGGTCTTGTCTTTTATTTTATTTAATAAAGGTAATGAAGATGATGCATTAGATGTTTTTCACGATGCCCTAATGTATATTATTGTAACTCAAAAAGAAAAAAGAAGTGTGATACTTTCTTTTGAAGCATACCTTTTTGTGATTTGCAAAAATATTTGGAAAAAAAACTTAAAAAACAAGGTAATACAAACAGATGTTTTGACACTAGAAGAAAAAGAAACGAATTTAAGTGCTTTTATTTTAGAACAACAATGTTTTGAATTTTACATTGCTAAATTTAGTCTTTTATCTGAAAATTGTAAAGACATCTTAAGCAGTTATTTCAATGGTTTAAGTTATGAAGAAATAACTTTAGCAAATGCTTATGCAACGGTGAATACAGTAAGGCAACGGGTTTTTAAATGTCGTTCTAAATTAATGGAATTGATAAAAAATGACAAAGAGTTTCAAAAAATAATCAAATGGGGAGCTTAATATGGACATAGATACACTAGATTTAATAGATCAATACCTTAGAGGTAACTTAAGTGATACAGAAAAAGAAGCTTTTGAAAAAAGAATAGCTACTGAAGAAGACCTTCAAGAAGAAGTTTTGATTCACCAACAGCTTTTAGCGATACACGAACAAGAAAAAATTTCTTTGGCTAATTCTTCTTATCAACAGGAATTAGTTCAAATGAACGAAACATTACACGAGGAAGATAATGCTAAATTATCTCAAAAAATAAGAGCAATTGGTAAAAATCAGCAACAGCTTACAACAGTTCACTTAAAAAGAAAGAAAACAGTTAAGTGGTTCTATTCTGCTGCAGCTTCAATTGCTGTGTTAATCAGTTTGTTTTTTATTTTTAATACACCCAAAGCATTACCAGATTATTATCAGAATTATGTGAATTGGGAAGAATTACCCTCTTTTACAGTAAAAGGTGACCCCGAAGAACTATTTGAGAAAGGAGAAGTCTTTTTTAAGAACAAAGAGTATAAAAATGCAGTAGCTACGCTAGCTATTATTGAACCTGAAGACAAATGGTATCCTTTTGCGCTACTCTATTTAGGAGCTTCATATGACCAATTAAATGAAAATGAAGCTGCCATTGAAACCTTTCAAAAACTAGCTTCTTTAACAACTTCTGAAGAATCTTCTAAAGGGTATTGGTACCAATTACTACTGTATTTAAAAACCAATCAAAAAGAGAAAGCTTTAGAAATGAAAACAAAAATTTTAGAAAATCCAAATCATTATAAATATAAAGAAGCCACTGAATTAGACTTCTAAATAAAAAGGCTTTGAGTGAATCAAAGCCTTTTTATATTAATCTCCATGATATTCCATATTGGGTAAACTAGCATTCCCTTTTAAATATTTATTAAACCAATCTAAAACAGCCTCGTTCACTTCTTCTCTAAACTCATTAATACCATGATCTGCTCCTTCAAAGATGATAAGACGATACGGAATACGATATTCCGTAAAGGCCAATGCCATTCGCAAGCTTTGTTCTGGTTTTACACGCCAATCTGAATTTCCATGAAGCAATAAAATGGGTACTTTTTTTGAAAATTGATCAACCCATTGTATAGCCGAACGCTTTTTTATTTCTTCGGCTTCATTTCCTTTATAATTTGGAACTAATTCAGCGAGTAATTCGCTTTCCATTTGAGGTCTATCTTTAATCGTTGCACCCATATCTGCTAGTGCGCCTCCTACAACAGCTGCTTTAATTTTATTAGTTTTGGTTAATGCACTATACGTCATCATACCGCCTCTACTCCAACCATACATTCCTATTTTAGAAGTATCGGCAACCTTTTCTTCAGCTAAAACTGGAATTAACTGTAGTACATCGTTTACATCTTTTCCTCCAAATTCTTCTCTTCCTTCTCCTCCTGCATTTCCTCGATACTGACTCGCAATAACGGCATATCCTTCATTGGCTAACTTCCCCAAATGTAAAGCTGCCATCATGTTTAAGGCACCAAAATCTTGATTACCACCTCTATTAAAAATGATACAAGGTACTTTTGATGTTGTTTTAGGAGTAATCAATAACCCATTGACCTTTAATCCATCACTTAGGTATTGGATTGTGTAGATGGTAATACTATCTAGATATTGATACTTCTTTTTCCAAACAGTTTTTCCATTTTCTTTTTCGGTTAATCTGGAATAAACAGGCAATTTTGAAAAATCAGTAAAGGCTTCTTTTTTAAGTAAAACTTGTTTGTCTTGTGCATAGCTACTTACAAATGTTAAGACTATGGCTAGCATTTTTAAATACTTCATGATGTTTGATTTTTTGATTGATAATTGATAGTTATAGGACATTAAAAAATAGATAATGTTACATTTTTTCAATACCAATCATTGGTTTAATACGAATTAAATTTCAAAAATAATAGCATGCAACAAATTAAAAATCATCATTTATAAGTATTTTACTCTGAATCTTTTAACCCATTTTAATTAAAAAAATAAACTTTACACCTGCGAAAACAATCAAAAAAACTTACTTTTGAACTACTACTATAAAAGACCATACCACATGAGAAAAGCTTTCCTTGTAATCAGTTTTACGGTTTTAGCTATAACGGCTATTTTAATCTATATAGACTGGAAATTCAGTTTACTACTGGCTATTTTTATTCCTTTAATCCTTATGGGGTTGTACGATATGTATCAGTCGAAACATACGATAAAACGTAATTTTCCATTGTTAGGTAGGATGCGTTATTTATTGGAAGATTTAGGGCCGGAAATGCGTCAGTATTTTATAGAAACGGATACTGAAGGAAAACCTTTTAACCGCTTGCAACGCAGTATGGTGTATTCTAGAAGTAAAAAAGAAACAGATGCAAAACCATTTGGAACTCAATTGAATACGTATTCTGAAGGGTATGAATGGATCAATCATAGTATCAATGCCATTCCTTTTGAATTGTTAAATCATAATCCGAGAGTAAAAATTGGTTCTTCACAATGTAGCCAACCTTATTTTGCAAGTATCTTCAATATTAGTGCGATGAGTTATGGTAGTTTAAGTAAAAATGCCATACTAGCTTTAAATCATGGTGCTAAAGAAGGTGGTTTTTATCATAATACTGGTGAAGGTGGCCTTTCTCCTTATCATTTGGAAGGTGGTGATGTCGTTTGGAACATTGGTACGGGTTATTTTAGTTGTAGAAATACCGATGGTACTTTTAATGTAGATCAATTTGAAAAGAGAGCTACTTTGGAACAAGTAAAAATGATAGAAATCAAATTTTCTCAAGGTGCTAAACCAGGACATGGAGGTATTTTACCAAAAGAAAAAGTGACCGATGAAATTGCTGCTATTCGTTTAGTGGATAAAGGGCATGATATTATTTCTCCACCTTCGCATTCGGCTTTTAAAACACCGCTTCAATTAATGGATTTTGTCAAATTATTGAGAGAAAAATCAGGTGGAAAACCTATAGGAATGAAAATTTGTATTGGTAATAAATCGGAATTTATAGCAATTTGTAAAGCAATGGTACATACTAAAACTTATTTTGATTTCATTACCGTAGATGGTGGTGAAGGTGGTACTGGTGCTGCACCTCCTGAATATTCGGATCATGTAGGAATGCCACTTCGTGATGCGTTGGCTTTTGTTTACGATTGCTTAAATGGTTTTGGTATGAAACACGAAATTAAAATTATTGCTAGTGGTAAGGTTATTTCGGGATTTGATATTATTCGTAACTTGTCAATTGGTGCCGATTTATGCAATTCAGCTCGCGGAATGATGTTTGCTCTAGGGTGTATTCAAGCTTTAGAATGTCACGCAAATACGTGTCCCACAGGTGTAGCCACTCAAGATCCTAAATTAACCAAAGGTTTAGTTCCTGAAGAAAAGAGTGTTCGTGTAGCACGTTATCAAAAAGAAACGGTAAAAAGTGCAGTAGATTTAATGGCTTCTGCAGGAATTGCACATCCAGATGATGTAACTCGAGATTGTGTTACCACTCGAATAGATAGCAATAAAGTGGCTACTTTTTCTCAACTATATCCTGAAATTGTAAAAGGACGTCTTTTGGATGAAAATAATATTCCTGATGAATTTGACTATTTTTGGAAAAAAGCTACAGTTGACCATTTTTAATTGGGTACTAAAAAGCAGCTTTATCTTATAATTTTATAACATTCTTGATAGATATCATAAAATTGATAGTCTTATAATTTGTAAATTTACGTATGAAATAACATACATAAACTAACAAATTATATAGTATTTATGGAATTTATAGATTACTACAAAATTCTAGAAATAGATAAAAATGCTTCTACTGAAGCCATCAAAAAAGCCTATCGCAAACTCGCTCGTAAATGGCATCCAGATGTAAATCCAAACGATGCCAATGCTAAAATTAAATTTCAACAAATTAATGAGGCCCATGAAGTGCTGAGTAATCCTGAAAAACGTAAAAAATACGACAAATACGGCAAGGATTGGGAACATGGAGAAGAATATGAAAAGTACCAGCAACAGCAAAGGCAACAACAACACTATTCTAATGACTCGGGGCATCGCACTACTGCAGATTTTGGAGGTGAAGATTTCTCCGATTTTTTTTCTTCTATGTTTGGAAGACAATCCAGTGGCTCAGGAAGAAGTAGCGCTCAATTTAGAGGACAAGATTTTAATGCTTCACTTCAACTCGATATAAAACAAGCCGCTACCACGCACAAACAAACTTTTAATGTAAATGGCAATAGTATTCGAATTACCATTCCTGCTGGTATTGAAGACGGTCAAACCATAAAAATAAAAGGCTATGGTGGCGAAGGAATAAATAAGGGACCGAAAGGTGATTTGTATATTACTTTTTCAATTACCAATGATACACCGTTTAAAAGAGATGGAGCCGATTTGTATCTGAACCACGATTTAAATTTATACACGGCCGTTTTAGGTGGTGAAACTACACTGACCGACTTCAATGGCACCCAATTGAAATTAAAGGTCATACCAGGCACGCAAAACGGAACTAAAGTTCGTTTAAAAGGAAAAGGGTTTCCAATTTACAAACAAGAAGGCAGTTTTGGTGATTTGTATGTGACCTACTCTATTGCCATTCCTACAAAACTTTCCGATAAAGAAAGAGAATTATTTGAACAATTAGCAAAACAATAAACCTCATGGATACACAAGACTTAATTATTATAGACCTATTTTGTGAAGAATGCCAAATTGAAACTCATTTCATAGAGGAATTAGAAGATTTTGGATTGATACATACGGTTGTTTACAACAATACGAAATACCTTCATCGAGAAGAATTGGTACATGTCGAAAAAATTATTCGCATGCATAATGATTTAAATATCAATAAAGAAGGTATAGCAGTTATTTTAGACTTATTGCATAAGATGAACCAACTCACCTCTGAAGTTAAACTATTAAAAACACGCTTAGGTCTTTACGAATAAAATTTGTTTTTTATAAAACCTTATTAGTATTGGGTCATCCCCACTCCTTTTTAAAAATTAAAAAAAAACATCAAATAATTTGTGAAACCAAATAGTTGCACTTATATTTACAACCAATTAGTTTCACTATTAAACAATGCCTTTTATGAGACGTGATGTTTTTCAAGCGATTGCCGACCCCACACGTAGAGCTATTATTTCTTTAATCGCGGTAAATGCGATGACTCCAAATGCTATCGCAGATCATTTTGAAGCTACGCGTCAAGCGGTTTCGAAGCACTTACGTATCTTGAGTGAATGTGATTTGGTTACCCAAGAACAAAAAGGGAGAGAAATCTATTATTCTTTACAAATAGAAAAAATGAAAGAGATTGATCAATGGCTAGCCCAATATCGAAAAATTTGGGAAACGCGTTTTAACCAATTGGATCAAGTTTTAGAGCAATTAAAAAATACCAATCCTCAAAAATAATAACTATGAAAACGCATTTAGTATTTGATTTTACAATCAATAAAGAAAATCATACGGTACTAGTAAAAAGAGAGTTTAATGCCAATCTTTCTCATACTTGGGATGCTTGGACAAAACCCGAAATTTTAGACCAATGGTGGGCACCAAAACCGTATCAAACGATTACAAAATCGATGGATTTTAGAGAAGGCGGTACTTGGTTGTATGCTATGAAAAGTCCTGAAAATGAATACCACTGGTGTAAAAATGACTATCTGCAAATTGAACCTTTGCATAGTTATACCGGTTTAGATGCTTTTTGTGACGAAGAAGGCACTACTTCTCCCGAAATGCCTCGCACCAAATGGACCAATACTTTTACGGAAAACACCAATAAGAATACTACTCTAGTGAGTATCGTAGCCCAATATGAAAGTTTGGAAGATTTAGAAAAAATAATCGCAATGGGCTTTAAAGAAGGCTTTACAATGGCACTTTCTAATTTAGATGACTATTTTGAAAATAACTAAAAAAATGAAAAAAATATATTTACTTCTATTCTTATTCGCTATTTCTTTATGTCATTCCCAAGACTTTGAATTTGCAATTATTAAAGATACTGATGGTTATGTGAATGTGCGCAGTTCTAAAGAAATTTCTAATAATATTATAGATAAAGTTACCAATGGTACTGTCGTTAGTCATTTTGGTCCAGAAGGAAATTGGGTCGATATCACTTATAAAAAAAACAATCAAACTTTTAATGGTTATGTTTACTACAATAGAGTTGTAAATTTATCATCTCTTCCAAGTATTCCGCAAAGAATTGTAGACAATGACCGAATCATTTTAGCCAAAGGCACCCTTTCTATAGAAATAACTACAGCACCATTTGTTAAAAGCAACCATAATTATACCTATTATAAAGATAATCCAAGTCAAATTGAAAAAATTGATGGTAAAGAATTTTTTGGTACAGATGGTAATTTACCAAAACTTGCTTATAAAAGTATTAGTATATCGATAGACGGTGTTACAACAAAAGTTCCATATAATGGTATCTCAAATTTATACGAACCTAATCTAACAACTACAAGAGTTTATCATGATGTAACGAATCAATTGTTATATATAGAAACCATGAATAGTGATGGTGCAGGAAGTTATGCTTTGGTTTGGGTAATAGAAAAAGGGATTTACAAAGACCGGTTTATTGCAATCCCTTTTTAAAATTTAGGCTTCTATTTTCTTCATTAAATACTGATTGAAAAAGCTCTTAGGATAATGGTACCTGCCTCCTATTTTAGTATGTGGAATGGCATTGTTTTTTCGCAATCGGTATAATTTACTTTCGCTAAAATTAAACCGTTGCTTAATATCTGCACTGTCTAACCATTCTTCTTCTTTTGCTGGTAATAGCTCTAAAATTAAAGTTTTGAGATAAGAAACTTCTTTCTTTAAGTGATCAATTTGTTTTTTCATTTCTGTTTGTTTATTGAACTAGAATTACATCCAAAACCATTCCATAATTCAGTAAAAACATGTTAAAAATATGATAATTTACAGTTTTAATACTTTATAATTGAAATTAATTTTGTATACGACCTACTATTATAAAAAAAGTGCAATACCATGATATTGCACTTTTAAATTATTTTTCTTCTATTTTAAAAATAGATTAACTTACAAGTACGTTTCCTAAATAGGTACTTGTAGCGTACTTTTTTTCATCTACCGAAGCAAACAAAACCCATACTTCTACTGTCGTACCATTGAACGTGGGTGGCAATACTAAAGAACCTGTAGTGGTATTTCTATTTGCTACAGATAAAGAATACACCCATTGTTTGCTTGAAGGTTCATAAACCGCTACGACTAATGCATCCGTTGCTTGAGCTTCCCCTTGCCCTGAATTATCATTCCAACTAAAAGTAAGTGTATTGGCAATAGACGAAGCAACTGTACCGCCTTCTATACCTGGTAAATAGCCTTTGGATACTTGTACCTTATTGTAGGCAAAAGTATACTCTGGATCAGCATACTGCACTACTTCTTTCATATGATAAGACATGGCACGATTAATCCTTGATTTTTCTCCTTGATTATTACCGTAATAACGACTAATAATAGGATGAATTGGGTTTAAAAAAGAGATAACAGCCGTAAATTTCATACGGTGCAACGCTTGTTCTGGTGTTGCTATTCTGTTACTCTTTTTAGGTAAACTACGTAAAATTTCTTTACCTCTCCAGCTTGCGCCTACCACTGGACCTACTTTTCCTGAGAAGGCACCAATAATGCCTTTGTTGTATGTTCCCATAATTTTAATTTTTTAAATTTTTCTAATTGTTTTTTTGTGTTTCTAAAGTATAATGCAATCAGTAACTTAATGGTATGATCCTAATCGTACTACACTTTATATTTTCCTTAGCTAAGTATAAGGATAGGTTCAACAACTTTGCCAAAAGCATTAAAAAATGGGACTGTGACTGGTTTTGATTTGTTTTGACGGGTTTTGACCTATTTTGATGTATACTGACGTATTTAAAGGGCCTTTTTAAGGGTTTTGTTCGGATGTTGTTCGGAAAAGCTTCGGTAAAGTAGCATGAAACCTATACTTTTTCGCTACAAATACTTTACAAAACGCGTTTGAAACCTATAAAAAACAATATTTTGGAAGTAACGTTAGTATAAAAAAAAAACTAAGCATGGGTACACCCATACTTAGTTCAAATTGTATAAAAGAATTAAATTAAAATTAAGAAGCGTATGTTTTTTCTAAAAAGCTTCGAACCGATACGGGTTTTCTTTGTAGTATATTTTCTAAATCGGTACTCACTTTTTCTAGTTCTCCTTCTGCCTGACCTACCGCAAAGCTTGTGAACACTCCAACAGCCTCATCTGGTAAACCAAATCCTTTTAAAGTGGTTTGATATTCTGCTGCAGAGGGTGAAACGTAAGCAATATTTTTACCCGAAGTTTCAGAAATAATTTTTGCTATTTCGCTATAGGACAATGCTTCATTGTTGGTAAAATCATATTCTTTATTTTCATGTCCATTCGAACTCAAAATAGTAGCTGCTGCTTCAGCCATTTCACTACGTAACACCGCACTAATGGTACCGTTTTCAGCAGGTACATAGATGGTTTTATTTTCTAAAACGTGTTCGCCAATAAATCCTGGTAAGAAATCCATATACAAATTGTTTTTTAATATGGTGTACGTAAGACCACTTTCTTTTAAAGCCTTTTCTGTTTCTAGGTGCGAATGCGCTACCACCCAAAGTGGTGAAGATGGCGTTTCATTTTTACGTTGGAAACTAGTGTATACTATATGTTTTACACCCACTTCTTTTGCTACATTAATTACATTTAGATGTTGTTGCAGACGGTTTTCAATATCATTACCCGATACAAGCAAGAGTTGGTCTACACCTGTAAATGCTTTGGTAAGTGAGGTAGCATCGTCATAACTACCTATTGCAATACCAATGCCTTTTTCGAGTAAGGCAGTAGCGGATGCTTCATTGCGCACTAAGGCTTTAATTTCATGAGGTTGAATTCCTTTTTCTACTAAAAAATTAAGAGTTGCGCTTCCAAAATTACCTGTTGCTCCTGTTATTAAAATCATTTTTTTTGTATTTATAAATTATTACTTTACTTTTGTTACACAAAGTAACTAATAAAAGTTTTAAAAAGTAACCAGTTACCTCTTGGTAACTGTAAAAATAGTGGTAACGTAATGGTAACTAAAGAAGAAAAAACAACCCAAAATCCATGTCCGGTAAGTGCCATGGTAGCCTTAATTGGCGGCAAATGGAAACCCATTATATTATATTGTTTGCGTTCAGATACGAGACGATTTGGTGAAATTGCAACCCGAATACCTACTATTTCTAGAAAGGTTCTTACAGATCAGCTTAAAGAGTTGGAACAAGATCAATTAATTATTAGAGAACAATTTAATGAAACTCCACCACGCGTTGAGTATTCGCTATCCGAATTGGGAAAAAGTATGGCACCTGTACTTGCTGCTATGGAAAAATGGGGTACAGAAAATATTTTAAATAAGCACTTGTAAAAAATAGCCTATTGTTTTCTGTTTTTTATACTGTAATTAAAAATCAGATGAATGGTGTTACATATCGGTTCAAAAGAGGTACAAAGGTAAAATCTCTTTTTATTTGCCAATTTTTAATTGTTTATTCTATTTTTTTGTGAAAAATTAGTATGTAAATGTTAAAATTTTAACATTTGTTGCATAATACAATTTTTGAAATTAAATTAATATCTAAATTCATCAAAAAAAGAACTTATGTTAATTTTTGAATGAAAGATAATTTTCAAAAAAAAGAAGTATTATGACAAAAAAAATCATTTTATCTCTCTCTGCCTTTTTTTTGGGAATAGTGGCGGCTTTCCTTGTAGAGCGTTATTTAAGAAATAGTATTCAAACCATTTTTGTTTGGTCTACGGCTCATAAAATTCATTTTGTGGGTAAAGATTTTTATTTTTATTTGAATGAGTTATATTATATCTCTTTCGGAATTGTATTTGTTGTTCTCGTTCTTGAAAACTACCTAGTCAAATTCAAACAAGCTTTTCTAAATATTAGTGTTAGTCTTCTACTCTTTGGACTACTTCTTATTGCTGTTTCGGCTTTAGATGCGCATTTAAAAATTGCAGAATGTACTGCCTGCAAACACGGTATTCGAAACTTGCATTGGAACGATATCAATTATGGCATCATTATAAGCACTTGTCTTTTAATCGCTATTATTCCTAACGGCGTGGTGTTATTAAGAAAAAATTAATTTTTAAAAACATTGTTTCGTTTAACTAGATATGTTTTATTTTGGTACTATAATTCTAAATTTAAAACGCTACTGTACGCAACCTTTCTTTATTAACCTTAATCTCTAAATAAACTTTTTATATACTAATCATGAAGAATTATTTTCTACTACTTTTCTTTGTGCTAACTTTTTCTTCAGTAAAAGCACAAAATGTAACTGCAAATACATATTATGCCACATCTGAATTAAATATTGGGAACTATTTTGGACTCGATTGGACGTTGAATTATGTCATTCAAAATACATATTCCATAAAAGTGGGCTTTACTAGAAATATAAGAGATCCAAAATCCAAACCAGACGATTACAGTAGAGGATTAGGTTTTTTATCGTTTTCTTATCCTTTTGATTATTTTTCCACTTACAAAGTAGAATTGGGTAAAATTTATAATTTAAATCAAAAAGGAACGATTAGAGCCAACTTAGCTTTAGGAGTAGGATATACTGTAATTGAGGAACCCGAAAACTGGCAGTACATACCTAATAATGCTACAGTTAATTTAGATGAAAATTACACCTATGATTATTATAAATATAATACAATAAGTCTAATAATAAGTCCGAAAATTGAGTTCCCTATTTCTAAATATTTTGGTTTTTCGGTTTCACCTATGGCACAAATTAACAAAGACAGAAACTATTGTGGCGTTGGTTTAGGAATTATGTTAGGTAAAGTAAGAGAGTAAGAAAAATAAAGTCTTTTTTAATTCTTTAGTATTACTTTTACATAAATATATTTAATTATAAATTATAACAATCATACCTACTATTTAAAGAATGGAACAAGGAAAAAAATTCAAAACTAAGACTGGTTTTTGCCATATTTTACCAGATAGAATTGTACTTACTAAAGACGCTAGTGTTAGCAATTTGCAAACAAGTCCTGGAAACCACATAGGAAAAATATTATTTATTTATGCAATTATTGCTTTTGTAAATTTTTATTTTGCATACAAAGGATACAAACTTGATAACACCTTACAAATGGTGGTTTCAGCTCTATTAGGAATTATACTTATTTATGGTATTGTAACGAGTATAAACAATTCTACAACATCTGTTATTGAAAGAGATAAAATTAAAGAAGTTCGTTTAAAAAAAGCTATTAATGGAATAACACGTTCTCGATTTGAAGTGTTTTTTGAAGATGAAAAAGGCAAGATTAAAAAAAGATTAATTATGCTTCCAGGATCTTTTAAAAGTGGTCCTATTGAAACTGATTATGCCATAAAAACAATGACTGAAGAAAAACTATTGTCTTAAACTACTTTATTCTTATATGAAAAAAAAGAGAAAAATTATTCGTTTAAGTCTAATTTCTGTAGTGCTTTTAGGGTTTCTTTTTTTGCACTTTTATGTTCCAAGGTTTATTACCGAAATTAAAAATCCACTCATTGAAAGTTTTAAAAGCAAACAACCGCCACAAACTACAGAAAGCTTTAAAAATAGTTCGTTAAATGGAAAGGCATTGCAAATAACTTCTTTTGATGGTACTTCGATATCCTGTTATTTAACCTATTCCAATGATACGGTTACCAAAGGGACAATTATCTTACTACACGGTATCCGTTCAAGAAAAGAACATTTTGTAGCTTTGAGTAAACGCTTGGCAAATGCGGGTTATAATGCTGTTGCAGTAGATGTAAGAGCACACGGTGAAAGTGGTGGTACACATTGTACTTTTGGTGTAAAAGAGAAAAAAGACATTTCAAAAATAATTGATTATCTCATAACTGAAGAAAAAATTACAACTCCTATAGGCGTATGGGGACAATCACTTGGTGGTGCCATTGGTTTGCAAGCTATGGGTACCGATAAAAGAATAGCTTATGGGATTATTGAAAGTACGTTTACCGATTTTGAAACGATTACTCATGATTATTTCCGATTTCATTTGGGCTTTAATTGGAAACCACTCACCCATTATTTAGTGCATCGTGCTGGAAAAATAGCAGATTTTAACCCTGAAGAGGCAAAACCTATTGCCTATTGTGAAAAGATAACCCAACCTATTTTATTAGTTCATGGTAACCAAGATCAAAGAATTCATATTAAATATGCTAAAGAAAACTTTGCAGCCATTCCTAGTTTACAAAAAGAATTCTTAGAAATAGATCAGGCAAACCATTTAAATGTTTGGAAAGTGGGTGGCGATGCGTATTTTGAAAAGGTTATTGGTTTTATTGATAAGAATTAAAATTTTGAAATAATAGCATAAAATCTTGTAACACATTGGTTTTTAAATTTTAACTATCTTAGTAAAAATTTAGAACAAATAATGAAAAACAAAATTCTGGGGCTTCGCACTGTCATTTATAAGATAAGTCCTGCGAGATTACAAGATGCCAAAGCATGGTATAGTAAAGTATTTCAAACACAACCCTATTTTGACGAACCCTATTACATTGGTTTCAATATTGGAGGTTACGAATTAGGTTTACAACCAGAAGAACTTACGTCTTCAAAAGTTCCCAATGTAAGTTGCTTTTGGGGTGTGGAAAATATAGAAGAATCCTATCATTTCTTTATTACAAATGGTGCTACTGCTGATGAAGCTCCACAAAATGTGGGTGGCGATATTATGGTGGCCACGGTAAAAGATCCATGGGATAATCTTATTGGACTGATTTATAATCCAGAATTTCGTTTACCTTAAATACAACACAAACATGAAAAAATTAATCGCCTTTTTTGTAGCACTTTTTGCTGCTAAGAAAACTAAATTAGGATGCTTTGGAAGCATTATTGTTTTTATTATCGTGTATTATTTAATTAAAAAAGTATTGTAAACTTACATTTATACTATTTAATTTGCAGTTAAAGAGGCTATAGCATACAAGTGATTATAGGTCTCACAATGTATTAAAACATAGGTATATACATTTAAATCCGCTTCTTGTGGAATAGTATAAGTAGTAGCAGTAGTTAAATCTCCTAAACTAATAAAGGTATCTGGAGTATTTGTAGTGGAAAGATATACTTTTAAATCAGGACCTTCTGAAATGCTGAAATTAGTAAGCGTTACATTTCTTTGTGTTCCATTTTTATAAATAGTAACTCCGCCCATTACATTTATACCACTAGTAGGTTCAAAAACACCACTGCTCAAAACTTCAGGCTGTGTCATTTGCTCGTTGCTTATATTCTCTTCTTTAGCACAACTATTTAATAAAACAACAAGTAACAATAGTATTATTTTCTTTAACATAACGATTCGATTTATACTATAAAAATACATCATCATTATGGTATTGATTGTTAGAAAGCTAACATAACCTTCATTTTCAATAAAAAAAGGAAACTAATTGATCTTAGTTTCCTTTTCGCATTGTATGAATTAAAATGGGTATTTGAATTATTCAGACCAGTAATGCAATGTTGCGTAAATCCATCCTTCTGGCTCCTCATTCTCTGGAGTTACCTCTACAATAGCTGAAGAAGCACCATCCCAATAGCCATCACGTGCAATAAAACGATACGTTCCTATGGGTAAACTTTCGAATAAACCTGGCTCATAAGGAGAATCATAATAAAAATCACCTGTGTCTAAATTCGTTGCTCCATAACCAGGTAACGTACTCGCTGGAATTTCTTGTCCTGATTGCGTAACTAATTTAATGTATACATCAAAACGTACTTCTGTTGTTCTTGCTGTCGCTTCTTTAGTTTGTAATGCTTTTGAATCTAGCGTATTAGTATCATTAATTTCTTCTTTATCACAAGAAACAAATACTACTAAAGCCAATGCTAAAACAGCTCTTTTTAAATTTTTCATGTTATTAAAATGTTTGTTTGTATTATACCAAAATTACAAAAATATCTGAGTAACCTAAAATGACTTATATTAATAAATGGTTATTTAAAATTGACAACGATTATGTATAATATTTTACTAAAACGTGATTGTAAAGGTTCTTGGATGCATTCATCCATACTATTGTGTATCTATCATTTGTAATAATTTTTAGTAATTATTTATTTATTCTTAAAAAAATAGCATAAATTTTATTTAATTTGTAAAAACAACGACACAAATGCAATACAATACCAAAGAAACCGATCCTTCGGTTCTTTATAAACTTTTAACAGGTACTATTATACCTAGACCTATCGGATGGATTTCAACAATTGATGCAAAAGGCATTAACAATTTGGCTCCTTTTTCGTATTTTAATATGGTAAGTAGCGATCCGCCTTGTGTCATGTTTTCTACACGAAGAGATAATGACACCAATAAAGATACACTGAATAATGTACTCGAAAACAAACAGTTTGTTGTAAATCTAGTTACAGAAAATGTGGTAGAACAAATGAATCTTACTTCAGAAAGTGTAGGAGCTGAAATAGACGAATTTCAATTGGCTAACCTCACTCCTATTGATTCTGTATCTGTACTACCCAAAAGAGTAAAAGAAAGTGTTGTTCATTTTGAATGTGAAATGATACACCATTATTTTATTGATAATGACTCTAACGGTGGAGCTTGTGTGGTTATTGGTAAAATAAATACGATACATATCGATGATTCCATTCTTATGGAAAATAATAGAATTAATTTAGAAACCTATACGCCTATTGCGAGATTAGCAGGTTCAAATTATGGAAAATTAGGTGAAATTTTTTCAATAAAGAGAAAATAATAAATACACAAAATACTAAATCATACAATTTTAGAAGCAAATTTTACTCAATAAATGGCTAAAAAATTAAAAATAACAGTTGTAGGTGGTGGCCCTGGAGGCTTATATTTTTCAATATTAACTAAAAAAGCATTGCCAGATTGCGAAATTGATGTGTATGAACGAAATAAACCCGATGACAGTTTTGGCTTTGGAGTTGTCTTTTCTGATGAAACTTTAGGTGAATTTTTAAAAAGAGACATGACATCCTATGAGTTAATCCGAAGTAAATTTGCGTATTGGGATGATATTATTATTGCAAGAGAGGGACAACAAGT
Organism: Flavobacteriaceae bacterium; assembly: GCA_002862755.1. GTDB lineage: Bacteria > Bacteroidota > Bacteroidia > Flavobacteriales > Flavobacteriaceae > Flavobacterium. The sequence continues at coordinate 24,228 of PKDY01000008.1, forward strand.
GAGTAGCGCAGGGAATGGATTTTGTGGTTGTTCGAGAAAAACCTTATTAGAATTATTACACTTGCGATGCGAACAAGAAGGCGTTCGTTTGCATTTCGAAACCAATATAGACAACCTTGAAGCTTTTAAAGGTGCTGATGTTATTGTAGCGTGTGATGGAATTAGTAGCACTATTAGGAGCCAGTTTGAGAATTCTTTTGGTACCCAAATTAAATTGAAGAAAAACAAATTTGTTTGGATGGGATCTACAAAACCTTTAGATGCTTTTACTTATTTTTTCAAAAAGACGCCTATGGGTACAGTTGCTGCACATACCTATCAATATGAAGAAGGAAAAAGCACTTGGATTTTTGAATGTGCTCCTGAAACTTGGGAAAAATTAGGATTTGACACTTATAATGAAAAAGATACAACTGAGAAACTGGAAAACTTATTCATAGAAGAATTAGACGGTCATGCTTTGATTACCAATAAATCACATTGGAGACAATTTCCACATGTTACCAATGCTAATTGGTACAAAGATAATGTGGTACTTTTAGGTGATGCTAAAGCTACAGCACACTATTCTATTGGCTCTGGCACCAAATTAGCCATGGAATGTGCAATTGCATTGTCGGATGCCATTGTAGCACATCCAGAAGCCATTACAACGGCTTTTGAAACCTATGAAAAAACTAGAAGAAATACAGTTGAAATGATTCAGTATGCTGCAACCATTTCTTTAGATTGGTTTGAAAATATGGACCGACATATGCAGCATCCTTTTTACCAATTTGCTTTTGGCTGTATGACACGTTCTAAAAAAGTAACTTATGAAAATCTTCGCATTCGAGATTCATCATTTACAGATAAAGTTTTACAGGAGTTTACTAGCAAAAATCTGATGGTTACATCAAACGCAGTCGAGGTACCTCCTGCTTTTACACCTTTTAAATTGCGTGATGTAGTGTTACAAAACCGTATTGCTATGAGTGCTATGGGACAATATTCCGCTCAGGATGGTGTAGTAAACGATTGGCATTTCCAACATTATACATCTCGGGCTTTAGGTGGCTTAGGGCTAATCTTTACCGAAATGACAGCTGTTTCAGGTACCGGAAGAATTACTTTAGGTTGTGCAGGTATTTATAGTAAAAATCAGCTACTTGAATGGAAAAGAATAACTAGCTTTATTCATCAGTATACGACTTGTAAGATAGGCATTCAATTAGGACACTCTGGAAGAAAAGGAGCTACTAAAAAGCCTTGGGAAACTGAAGAATTAAAAGAAAAATGGAATTTGATATCGGCTTCAGCCATTCCGTTTAACGAAAATACACCCGTACCAAAAGAAATGGATAGCAATGATATGGAAGCAATAACTCATCAATTTATTCAAGCGACTAAAAATGCAAATGAGGCTGGTTTTGACATGATAGAGTTACAAGCACATCACGGATTTTTATTAGCTTCCTTTTTATCTCCTTTAACCAATAAAAGAAATGACGCATATGGAGGTAGTATTGTAAATCGTATGCGATTTCCACTTCATATTTTTAATGCTGTTCGTGCCGCTTTCCCTGAAGGAAAACCAATTTCTGTTCGTATTTCTGCTTCTGATTGGGTTGAAAATGGAATTAGCGAAGAAGATGTCATTTACATCGCTCAAGCTTTTAAAGCAGCTGGCGCCGATATTATAAATGTTTCCACAGGAAATACAGTAACCAATCAAAAACCGCAAACGGGAAGAATGTGGCAAACACCCTTTTCGGATACCATTCGAAATACGGTACACATCCCAACTATCACTGCCGGATACATTCAAGATATCGATCAAATTAATACGATTTTATTAAATGGTAGAGCAGATATCGTGGCTTTGGGCAAACCTTTATTGTTAGACCCCTATTTTGTTATAAATGCGCAAGCATATGAAGGGTTTCAAACAAAAGACATTCCGAAGCCTTATCAAATGGGAATTTCGCATTTATATCCTTTAAAAGGAAGCGAAAGAAAACAAATGGAAGCTATGAAAAAGGCTTTAAAACCAAAAAGTAATAAAAAATCATGATGAAACAACTACTCGCCTATTTATTATTTTTTCCTTCTTTGATTTTTTCGCAAACCAGTGATAGTATTCAAAGCAACGGTTCTAATCTATATTATCAAATCTTTGGTTCGGGTAAACCTATATTAATAATTAATGGAGGTCCTGGAATGAATTCAGAAGGATTTGGTTATTTAGCAAAGGAATTAGCCAACAGAAACTATCAATGTATTCTTTATGACCAAAGAGGAACAGGAAAATCAACACTTAAAGAAGTAAATGCTACAACTGTTACTATGGATGCAATGGTGAAAGATATTGAAAATTTAAGACAACATCTTAAAATTGAGAAATGGACAATTTTGGGGCACTCTTTTGGAGGTATTTTAGCCACCTATTACAGTACAAAACATCCTGAAACCATTGACAAACTCATTTTCTCTTCATCAGGTGGTGTTAGTATGAACTTTACCACCACAATTCAAGATAGATTAGAAAATAATTTGACTCGGAATCAATTGGATAGCCTTACGTATTATCGAAGAAAAATAGCCAATGGAGATACTTCCGTTGAAACAGCAAATCAAAGAGCTAAATATTTGGCTTATGCTTATGTTTACGATAAATCTAAAGCATCAATCATAGCGGAAAGATTAACTCAAGTAAAAATGAATATTAATGCTTTAGTTTTTAATAACTTGGTTGCGATAAAATATGACTGCACACATTCTTTTACTAATTTTAAACAGCCTGTTCTTATTCTACAAGGCAAAAATGATATTATTTCAGTAGAAACAGCTTTAGAAATTGACAAAGCTTTTCCAAATTCTAAATTAGTTCTTATGGAAAATTGTGGTCATTACGGATGGCTTGATGCTTACGAGCTCTATTTTAATTCCATTGTTAACTTTTTAAATACTTAAAATGAAAACGTATACGGATAATTTTGCACACGATAATTTACCTTCAGAAGAATTACTGCCACAGTATTCTTTTTTGGATTTACCTCAATTTAAAAGACCTGAAAGCCTAAATTGTGTGGAAAATTTACTGGATATACATATTAAAAATGGAAATGGAAATGCTGTATGTTTACGTACGTTTGAAGAAACTTGGACGTATCAAGATTTATATGAAAAAGCCAATCAAATTGCTCACGTTTTAGTTAATGATTTAGGATTAGTTTCTGGAAATCGTGTTTTATTACGCTCTGCCAATAATCCTATGATGGTGGCTTGCTGGTTTGCTATTATTAAAGCGGGTGGTATAGTTGTAGCAACCATGCCGTTACTTCGTGCTAAAGAATTAACAACGATTATTGATTGTGCCGAAATTAGTATTGCGATTTCTGATAGTGATTTAGCTGACGAACTCGAACTTGCAACTTCTCCCTTTTTAAAGCAAAAAAGCTATTACAGAAATGGTGATTTAGAACAATTAATGCAATTCAAACCCAAAGCTTTTAGCAATTATTCATCTAATGCAGAGGATGTTTGTATCATTGGTTTTACATCAGGAACCACAGGTTTGCCCAAAATGACTGCCCATTTTCATCGAGATATTTTGAATATTTGTGAAGCTTTTCCAAATTATTCGCTACAACCTACTAAAGAAGATATTTTTACGGGTAGTCCGCCTTTAGGCTTTACTTTTGGCTTGGGTGGTTTGGTTTTATTTCCTATGTATTTTGGAGCTTCTACTTTTTTAATTGAAAAACCAAGTCCAGATGTGTTATTACAAGCCATAGAACGCTATAAAATTACTATTTGTTTTACAGCACCTACCGCTTGGCGCATCTTAACTACTAAATTACCTGAATATGATGTTTCCAGTTTGAGAAGATGTGTTTCAGCAGGTGAAACCTTACCTATTCAAGTTTGGGAAGATTGGTATAAAGCAACAGGATTAAAAATAATTGATGGTATTGGCGCTACAGAAATGCTACATATTTTTATTTCATCCAATGAAGAAAATAGAATTCCAGGAGCAACTGGTTTACCAATTTTAGGATATGAAGCCAAAATAATTGACGAAAAAGGAAAGGAATTAGCTGCAAATCAACCGGGAAAATTAGCCGTTAGAGGTATTACAGGTTGTAAATATTTAAACCGAGAAGAAAAACAAAAAGCCTACGTTGAAGAGGGTTGGAATATAACGGGTGATATTTTCAAAAAGGATGAAAAAGGCTATTATTGGTTTGTAGCTCGAGGCGATGACATGATTATCTCTTCAGGTTATAATATCGCAGCAATTGAAGTAGAATCCGTACTTTTAACGCATGAAGCGGTTTTAGAATGTGCAGTTGTTGGATTACCTGATACAGAAAGAGGCATGCTTGTATGTGCACATATTGTCTTAAAAAATACTTTTAAAGCATCAGATGAGTTGGTAAAATCCATACAATTGTGGTTCAAAGAAGTAGCTGCTCCTTATAAATACCCTAGGGTAATTCATTTTAGGGAATGTTTGCCCAAAACCGAAACGGGAAAAATACAACGATTTAAGTTGAAGTAAAATGTACAAAATAAAGGTTTTAATAATTACTTTTTTAATTTTAAATTCATGTAAACAAATGGAGGATAATTCAGTTGAATTGTTTTTTAAAGACATTACTAATGTTGAAATATATGCCTACAGTAATAGAACTCACTGGAAAATTGAAGATAATGTAGATTTTAGGTCATTTAAAAATTTTAAAAATAATCAAGTTTTTATTAAAGACATATATATTAAAAATAAAATTTCCTTATCAACTGAACAAATTAAAGAATTAAAAAATAGTTTTAAGAAAGAATATAATGATGATTCTGTGAGTGCTTGTTATAATCCAAGACATTTGCTAGTATTTTATAATGGAAAAAACAATATTAAAGGTTATATAGAAGTTTGTTTTGAATGCACAAATTTAGACGCTTCAAAAAACACAAGAAAATTTGCAAAAAATATTTTTCTTATGAAAGATTTAATCAAAAAATTAGGTATAAGCTATTTTGATGATTCAGAATAATTAAATTTTATTACTTAGATAATTAAAAATAAAAATGAATAAGCCTTTTATAAAACAAGAAAAAATACGTTTTAAACATATTGATTACGCAGGAATTGTATTCTATCCTCGTTTTTTAGAAATGTTAAACGATTTAGTTGAAGATTGGTTTGAAGAAGCTTTAGAAAGGCCTTTTTCAAAAATGCATGATACAAATGGTATACCAACCGTAGATTTAAAAGTGCAGTTTAAAAATGCAGCTCGTTTAGGAGAACTTTTAACAAAGACACTTTGGGTAAAGGAACTAAAATCATCTGCTGTGATTTGCGGTTTTCAATTTGTAAATGAAAACCAACAAATGGTCTTAGAAGGAGAAGTCACTTTGGTAAACGTCACAATAGCTGAAGATAGAAATAGCATAAAATCGGAACCTTTTAACGAGGAAATTAAAAATAAAATTATGAATTACAAATAATATGATGTTTAAAAGATTCAAAGCAGCAACCGTACAAACAGCTCCTGTTTTTTTAGATGTCGAAAAAACAATAGCAAAAGCCATTACTTTCACTAAAGAAGCTAGTAATAATGGGGCGCAATTAATTGCATTTCCAGAAGTTTTTATTGCGGGTTATCCGTATTGGAACTGGATAATGACACCCGTTCAAGGCAGTCAGTGGTATGAAAAATTATATAAAGCTGCTGTAAAAACGGAAGATGAAGCAATGAAGCCTTTGTTTCAAGCTGCTAAAGACTGTAATATTCACATCGTTATTGGATTAAATGAAAGAGGGGATTCTTTTGGTGAAATTTACAATACTAATATTATAATTGACAACCAAGGGAAAGTCATTGGTAAACACCGAAAATTAGTACCTACTTGGGCTGAAAAATTAACATGGACTTCTGGTGACGGTTCTTCTTTAAAAGTATATGATACGGAAGTTGGTCCTCTAGGTACTTTGGCTTGTGGAGAAAATACCAATACATTAGCGCGTTTTACGTTATTAGCTCAAGGTGAATTAGTACATATTGCCAATTATATTTCTTTGCCTGTTGCACCACCCGATTACAATATGGCAGAAGCGATTAAAATTAGAGCAGCAGCTCATTCTTTCGAAGGAAAATTATTCACTATTGTATCTTGTTCCACAATATCTGAAGAAATTAAAGAAGCTTTACGAGAAGATGTACCTAATGTTGACGAAGTTTTAACACGAAAAAATTCAGCTTTCTCTGGGTTTATTGGTCCGAACGGTGCTGTAATTGGCGAACCTTTAATTGATGAGGAAGGTATTATTTATGCTGAAATTGATTTATCAAAATGCATCCAACCGAAACAAATGCATGATATTTTAGGACATTACAATCGATTTGATATTTTTGATTTGCGTGTGAATACTGCTCCAACAAGAAAGATTACATTTATTAACGATCACGACGAATTTAATAGAAAATAGTTCCCCTTCGACTCCGCTCAGGGTGACACAAAAAAGAAAATAAAATGCAAGAAAACCATTCAGACGATCAATATGGTCGTGCAAGAGTACAAGACTCACCCGAATTAATGGCTTATTACAAAAAGCTTGAAAATCTTGGTGCTGGTGCTTTATGGACCGTTGCCAATGATATTGAACCTTGGGAACCCAAATCCAATTCGGTTCCTATGCTTTGGAAATATGATGATTTACGAGAATTAGTACTACAATCTTCCGAATTAGTAACTCCAGAACAAGCTGGTAGACGCGTGGTGTATTTGGTTAACGATAAAAGAAAAGACGTTTCGGCTGCTGTGGGATGGCTCTACACCGGAATTCAAGTTACGAAACCTGGTGAGTTTACATCTGCTCATAAACACAAAGCTTCTGCCCTACGCTTTATTATGGAAGGAGAAGGTGGTTACACCGTTGTAGATGGCAATAAAATCACCTTTGAAGTGAATGATTTTGTCATTACTCCTAATTCGACTTGGCACGAACATGGTGTAAATGCAAATGGAAAGACCTGCATTTGGCAAGACGGTTTAGATATTCCCTTAGTGAATGCTTTAGAAGCAAACGATTATGCCGTTTTTGATGGCAAACAACCATTGGATGTACCTTTAAATTATTCACCCATAAATTATGGTACAGCGGGTATCATTCCAGCTGACAAAGTTTGGGACAAACCCTACTCTCCTTTATTCAAATTTTCTTGGTCTAAAGTCTATCCTGCTCTAGTTGAAGCTTCAAAAAGCAATACTATTAATCCTTTTGATGGTATTTTTATGCAATATTCTAATCCTTTAACAGGTGGACATGTTATGCAAACTATGGGTGCAGCCATGCAATTATTACCTGCTGGTTTTAAAGGAAAAGCACACAAGCATACGGGTTCATTTGTGTACCAATGTGCCAAAGGAAAAGGATATACTATAATCGATGGGAAACGTTTCGACTGGAAAGAAAGAGATATATTTTGTGTTCCAAGTTGGGCTTGGCATGAACATCATAACCTATCCGAAACAGAAGATGCTTGTTTGTTCAATTTTAATGATTTACCAGTTATTGAAAAACTAGGTTTATATCAAGGCAAAGACTATTTAGAAAATAACGGACATCAACAATTGCAATAGAAAATCAATTTAAATAAATAACATTGTCATCCCGAGCGCAGTCGAGGGAAAAAATTAATAATAATGAAACTACTTACCTACCAAACCAAAGATTCAGAACCAAGATTAGGCTTTTTACATGATAATTTAGTGGTTGATATGGAAGATTTTGGAAATATTTCCAATTTTCCACTTCCAGATAATATGCTCGATTTAATTGATTTAGGCTTTGAAGTCATTTCCGAAATTACGGATCTAATTGCAGAAACCAGAGCCGTGGATTTTGAAGAAATCAGTGTACCTGTTGATGCAGTAACTTTTTTAGCACCTATTCCAAAACCGCGTAAGAATATTATCGGGATTGGTTTAAATTATACAGAACACGTAGCGGAAAGTGCACGATCTTTAGATACTTCTAAAGAATTGCCACAACAACCCGTTATTTTTTCAAAACCACCAACAACTGTTACAGCAACCCATACGAATGTTTTATTAAATAGAAAGTTAACCAATCAATTAGACTGGGAAGTAGAATTAGCCGTTGTAATTGGAAAGAAAGGAAAGTATGTCCCAAAATCTGATGCTTTAGATTATGTTTTTGGATATACTATAATTAATGATATTTCTGCAAGAGATTGTCGTCGTTCTGGTCAATGGATTGTATCCAAGGGGCAAGATACTTTTGCGCCTATGGGACCTATTTTGGTTACTAAAGATGAAATAGAAAATCCTCATAATTTAAATCTTTCTTTGACTGTTAATGGTATTGAAAAACAAAGCTCTAATACTAAATTCATGTTATTTAATATCAATGATTTAATTGAAGATTTAAGTACGGTTTTTACATTGGAAGCTGGCGACATTATTGCAACGGGTACACCTGCAGGTGTAGGTGCCGGAAGAACACCACAAGAGTGGTTACAAGAGGGCGATATTGTGAAATGTACTGTTGAAAAAATTGGATCTATAGAAAATACAGTGAAAGAGATATAAGTTAAATGCCCTTCGACTGCGCTCAGGGTGACAAACAAAATTAGGATAACGTTGTCTTCCCGAGCGCAGTGGAGGGACATTCAAGAGAAATATGAAATTTTATTATGTATATATTTTAAGATGTTCCGACAATTCTTTGTATACAGGAATTACAAATGATCTTGAAA
>PKDY01000040.1 GCA_002862755.1 Flavobacteriaceae bacterium
CCCGACTGCGCAGATGGTACTGCAATCTTGTGGGAGAGTATGTCGTCGCCTTTCTTTTGAAAACCCTTATCCAATAGATAAGGGTTTTTTGTTTTTATATAGTTTTTAAAATAGAATTGTTTTATTATTTTGTAATCAATTATTGATTTAATAAAAACACTTTTTTTCTCTTCTGTTTTTGATTTATATTTGCTTATGCGATATTTCATAGATGTTATTTTACCATTAGCTCTTAAAAAAACTTTTACTTATGAAGTTTCTGAGGCTGAATTTAATTATATTGAAAAAGGTATGCGAGTTGCTGTTCCTTTTGGTAAAAATAAAATTTATACATCTTTAGTTTTAGACAAGAATAATAACCCTCCTCTGCATTATGTAGCTAAACAAATTGAAACTATATTAGATATTACGGCCATAATAAACTCATATCAGATTGACCATTGGAAATGGATTTCAAACTATTATATGTGTTCATTAGGTGAAGTCTTTAAAGGTGCTTTGCCTTCGGGGTTATTGTTAGAGAGTGAAACTATAATCTCTAAAAAAAATGATTTAGCATATCCTGTTTCCGATTTAAAGGATGATGAGTATTTAATTTATGAAGCATTGCAATTGCAATCATCAATTTCAGTTGGAGAAATAGTAAAATTATTAAATAAGAAAAATGTTTTTCCTATTATTAATGGACTGTTATCTAAAGGCGCATTAGTAATTCAAGAAGAAATAAAAGAAACCTATAAACCTAAAAAAATAAAATATGTAAAAATTCAAGATGAGTTTTTGCAAAAAGAGCGGCTAGAAGAATTATTACTTCTTGTTTCCAGTGCTAAAAAGCAGCATAATCTAATATTGAATTATTTTCAATTGAAAGCAATAGAAAAAAGGGATATTGAAGTGAAATATTTACTTGAATTCTCTAATTCTTCTTCTTCAGTTTTGAAATCATTAATTAATAAAGGAATTTTTGAAGAATTTTATTTAAATCAAGATAGGATTGTATTTGAAAAAGATGACACAGCTAATTTTGATTTAAGCACTTCTCAAGAAACTGCTTTTACTCAGATAAAAGAAGCATACAAGAGTTTTGATATCACTTTACTTCATGGAGTAACTTCATCTGGTAAAACGGAAATATATATTAAGTTAATTGAAGAATATCTGATTCAAGATAAGCAAATTTTATTTCTTTTGCCTGAAATTGCGTTAACAACCCAGTTGGTTCAAAGGTTAACGGCGTATTTTGGTAATCAAATTTCTGTTTTTCATTCAAAATACAATGTTAATGAAAGAATTGAAGTGTGGAATAATGTGTTGGAGAATTCTGATAAAGCAAAAATTGTTATTGGAGTTCGAAGTGCTTTATTTTTACCTTTTTCAAATTTAGGCATAGTGATTGTCGATGAAGAACATGAACAAACTTTTAAGCAACAAGATCCTGCTCCAAGATACCATGCAAGAGATGCAGCAATTGTATTGGCAAAATTACATCAAGCGAAAGTTTTATTAGGAAGTGCAACACCTAGTTTGGAATCCTATTATAATGTACAAAATAATAAATATGGTTTGGTTGAATTGTCTGAAAGGTATGGTAATGTAACGCTTCCAGAAATTAAGATAATTGATTTAAAAGATAAATATTTTAGAAAGAGAATGCAAGGTCATTTTTCCGATGAATTGCTAGAACTTATAACTGAAAAATTATCTTTAGGGGAGCAAGTAATTCTATTTCAAAATAGAAGAGGCTATTCTCCATTTGTTGAATGTATGACTTGTGGACATGTACCTCATTGTCCTAACTGTGATGTGAGTTTGACTTACTATAAATTTAAAAATCAATTGCGTTGTCATTATTGTAGTTATTCTATTGCAAATCCATCTCATTGTCATCAATGTCAATCAGCAGACGTTACCACTAAAGGTTTTGGAACTGAACAGGTTGAAATGGAATTAAAGTCGTTATTTCCAACTAAATCTATAGGTAGAATGGATCAAGATACTACAAGGGGAAAATATGGTTATGAAAAAATTATTGACGCTTTTAAAAATAAAGAAATTGATATTCTTATTGGTACACAAATGTTGGCCAAAGGACTTCATTTTGATAATGTTACGTTAGTAGGTATTTTGAATGCAGATAATATGCTGAATCAGCCTAATTTTAGAGCTTACGAAAGAGCCTTTCAAATGATAACTCAAGTTGCTGGTAGAGCTGGTAGGAAAGAAAAAAAAGGTATTGTTCTTATTCAAACTTACAATCCTTACCATAATACCATTCAACAAGTAGTTAACAATGATTATAAAGCCATGTATAAAGAGCAGATATATGAAAGACAGAATTTTAAATATCCGCCCTTTTACAGATTAATCAAACTTACGCTTAAACATAGAGATTATGAAAAGCTGAAAGAATCATCACTTTGGCTATATAATGTTCTTGTGCAGCAATTACAAATACCAATACTTGGTCCAGAAGAGCCTGTTGTAAGTAAAATAAGAAATGAATATATACGTACTATAATTATTAAGATTCCTACTACTATTCATTTAGGTAAAACAAAAAGGACTATTGAAAAAATAATTCAAAGTTTTGATGCGATTTCACAATATCGTGCTGTAAAAATAATAGTTAATGTAGATCATTATTAGATTGCTTCAATAGCTTTACTAATAACATCTTTTTTGTTCCTGCTTATTGGAATTTTTTGGCCATCAATTTCAGCAAATTTACTATTGAATTTTTCTACTCGATCTAAATTAACAATATAAGATTTGTGAACTCTTATGAATTTACCCTGTGGAAGTTCATTTTCAAAAGATTTCATAGTAGATAAAACCAAATGGCTTTCATCATCTGTAACTACTTTGATATAATCTCCATAAGCTTCAATCCATTTAATTTTGTGAGTAAAAACTTTTAATTTTTTTAGATTGCTTTTTATGATAATCGCTTCGCCTAATTCTTCATGAGATTCATTTCGTAATTGATGTAATTCTAAAGCTTTTTTAACAGCTTTTAAAAAACGGTCTTTAGATATTGGTTTCTGAAGAAAATCGGTTGCTTCATAATCAAATGCTTTCACAGCATAATCTGCTTTCGAAGTGATAAAGATAATCTGAGGTTTAACTTTTAAACCATCTAATAAATCAAAACCACTGATTAAGGGCATTTCTATATCTAGAAAAATTAAATCAACATTGTTATTATTTAAGGAATTTTTTGTTTCTAAAGCATTAGCAAAATCTCCAACTAAATGTAAGTTAGTTGATTCATTAACTAGTTTTGTTATTGTCATTCTCTGTATCGCACTATCGTCAACGACTATACAATTCAACTTCATAGGTCTAAATTTAAAGCTAAAAGTATGCTAAAAAAATTAATAGAACAAATAAAAACGTAAATAAAACAAATAAAAACGTAAATAAAACACAATTAATCGCAGATATGTTGTTATTTAAAATAAATTTTATATTTTTGCACCCAATTTAAACAAAATTAATATAATTATTATGAATCATTATGAAGCTGTTTTCATCTTGAATCCCGTTTTATCTGAACAACAGATAAAGGAAACAGTAAGCAAATTTGAAGATTTTCTTACTTCTAAAGGGGCTGAGATGGTATCAAAAGAAGATTGGGGCTTAAAAAAATTAGCTTATGAAATTCAACACAAGAAAAGTGGGTTTTATCACTTATTTGAATTTAAAGCACCAGGAGAAATTATTGCAAGTTTTGAAACTGAATTTCGTCGTGACGAAAGAGTAATGCGTTTTTTAACAGTTACTTTAGATAAACATGCAATTTCTTGGGCAGAAAGAAGAAGAGTAAAATTAAAAGCTAAATCAAACTAATTATGTCAACTTTAGAGCAATCTGCAAAAGGAAAAAAAGAAGGAGATATCAGATATCTTACTCCTTTAAATATAGAGACTAACAAACAAAAGAAATATTGTCGTTTCAAAAAATCTGGTATTAAATACGTAGATTATAAAGATCCAGATTTCTTATTGAAATTTGTTAACGAGCAAGGTAAAATTTTGCCAAGACGTTTAACAGGTACTTCTTTAAAATACCAAAGAAAAGTGTCTGTAGCTGTTAAAAGAGCACGTCACTTAGCTTTAATGCCTTACGTGGCTGATTTATTAAAATAATTATCAATAATAAGTTGTTGCTGCGATTTTTCGGAGCTAACTTCTAAAATAAAAGGACATCAACATGGAACTTATCTTAAAACAAGACGTTCAAAATTTAGGATTTAAAGATGACGTAGTTACTGTGAAAAACGGTTACGGTCGTAATTACTTAATCCCTCAAGGATTTGCTATTTTAGCTACTCCTTCTGCTAAAAAAGTTTTAGCTGAAAATTTAAAACAAAAAGCACACAAAGAGCAAAAATTAGTTGACGATGCAAATAAAATTGCTGAAGCATTAAAAGCTCTTGAAATTAAAATTAGTGCTAAAGCAGGTGGTGATAAATTATTTGGTTCTATTACCAATGCTAATATCGCTGAAGCTTTAGAAGCTAATGGTCAAGCAATTGATAAAAAATTCATCACTAGTGGTATTGTGAAACGTGTAGGTAAATATACTGCAAATGTAAGACTTCACAGAGATGTAATCGTTGAGTTACCATATGAAATTATCGCTGAAAAAGCATAATTTTTTATAAAAAATATTTTATAGCCCTTCCTTTTTGGAGGGCTTTTTTTTTATATTTACAACATGAAGTATATAAGACTTACTAAAGAGCAATTAGAAGAGCTTCATCCTGAATTTGTTACTTTTTTAGCAACTCAATCTATTGATAAAAAAGAATGGGATGAATTAAAAAAAAATAAACCAGAAATAGCTGAACAAGAAATAGATGTCTTTTCTGATATGATTTGGGACAGAGCGATTTCCAATGTGAATTTTATTGACCATTTTTCAAAAAACTATATTTTCTTATTCAAATGTGTTGAAAACACAGTATATTCATACGTTATCAATAGTAATGTTTCTAATGTTGATTTTTTAACTTCTGATGGAATTAATTGGTTAAGTGAAAATATATTTTCTGATGATATTGAAATAAAGAAAGGGAAAAAAGATATTTCAGAAGATAGAAATGGTTCTCTGTTTTCAATTATTAAACAAGGAGGAATCATAAGTAAAGGGGAATTGTTTACTAAATTAGAACATCTTTTAAATCAGTAGTTTATTCATGAATAGTATTGAAACCATCCAATCTTTAAGAGAAGAATTAAACCAACATAATTATAATTATTATGTTTTGGATAAACCTACCATTTCAGATTTTGAATTTGATACCAAATTAAAACAGTTGCAGGAATTAGAAGCAAAACATCCAGAGCTATATGATGGGAATTCCCCTACGGTTAGAGTAGGAGGAGCAGTTACCAAAAATTTTGAAACAGTACCTCATGAATATAGAATGTATTCTCTAGATAATTCTTATTCTAAAGATGATTTGTTGGATTGGGAAAAAAGATGTCAGAAAATTTTAGGGGACGTTCCTTTAGCATTTACTTGTGAACTTAAATATGATGGTGCTTCTATTAGTATCTTATATGAAGGTGGAAAACTGAAAAGAGCGGTTACAAGAGGGGATGGATTTCAAGGAGATGATGTAACCAATAATATAAAAACAATTAAATCCGTTCCAATTCATTTGAAGGGAGATTTTCCAGATAAATTTGAAATTAGAGGTGAAATTATTTTGCCCTTTGCTGGATTTGAAAAAATGAATCAAGAGTTAATTGAAATTGGTGAAACACCTTATTCCAATCCTAGAAATACTGCTTCAGGAAGTTTAAAGTTGCAAGATAGTGCCGAAGTAGCAAAACGACCTCTGGATTGTTTGTTGTATACATTAGTAGGTCCTAATTTGCCTATTATGAGTCAATATGAAGGACTTCAAAAAGCTAGAGAATGGGGTTTTAAAGTGCCCAATGAATCCAAATTAGTCAATAACATAGATGAAGTTTTTGACTTTATTAATTATTGGGATACGCATCGACATAATTTGCCTTATGAAACGGATGGAGTAGTTGTGAAAGTGAATCAGATCCCATATCAAGATGAACTAGGATATACCTCTAAATCTCCCAGATGGGCTATGGCTTATAAATTTAAAGCGGAGCAAGTAACCACGGTTTTAAATTCTATTTCCTATCAAGTGGGAAGAACTGGAGCTATTACACCAGTGGCAAACTTAGAGCCTGTTCAGTTAGCAGGTACAGTCGTTAAAAGAGCTTCTTTACATAATGCAGACCAAATTCAAAAGTTAGATATTAGAATTGACGATACGGTTTTTGTAGAAAAAGGAGGCGAAATTATTCCAAAAATTATTGGTGTTGATTTAGACCAAAGACCATTGGATAGTCAACCAACTGAATATATCACACATTGTCCTGAGTGTAACACTGCTTTAGTAAGGATAAATGGTGAAGCCAATCATTATTGTCCTAATTTTTATGGTTGTCCTCCTCAAATTATTGGGAGAATACAACATTTTATTTCTAGAAAAGCCATGGATATTGACGGTCTAGGTGGTGAAACTGTAGCTTTGTTGTATAATGCTAATTTGGTTTCTAATTATGCAGATTTATATGAGTTGACCAAAGAACAAGTAGTTCCTTTAGAACGAATGGCTGATAAATCGGCTGAGAATTTAATTAATGGAATAGCAAATTCTAAAAGTATTCCTTTTGAGCGTGTTTTATATGCTTTAGGTATTCGATATGTTGGAGAAACTGTTGCTAAAAAATTAGCAAAACACTATAAAACAATTGATGCACTAGCTAAAACCACTGTAATGGATTTAGTACTAGTTGATGAAATTGGAGAAAAGATTGCGCATAGTGTGGTGCAATTTTTTGAAAATGAAGCAAATCGAGTACTTGTTGATAGACTTAAAAGTTACGGAATTCAGTTGGAAATAAGTGAATCGGATAATGCCTCGATTTCTGATAAATTAAATGGTAAGATTTTTGTGGTTTCGGGTGTTTTTGAAAGCTATTCTAGAGATGACTTGAAAAAAGCCATTGAAGATAATGGAGGTAAGGTAGGAAGCTCTATTTCATCTAAAACACATTATGTAATTGCAGGAGCTAATATGGGACCTGCGAAATTAGAAAAGGCGAATCAATTAAATATTCCCATTTTAGACGAATATGAATTTAATAAAATGATTGATGCCTAAACTGAATGCTTCCTTGGGATTGTATATTCTCGCTGGTGTTCTTTATGTTATTTCCTCTTGTTTGGACAATGAATGGATTACATTAGTAACTAAACCCATAATCATTCCTTCAATCGTTTTTTATTATTTTACTCAAATACGAAGAAAAAGTGACGATTTGTTTGTGTTGTCATTAGTGCTTTTCTTTTTTGGTGATATTTTATACTTAATCAATATAGAAGATTACTATTTTTTTGGACTCTTTTTGTTTTTGATTCCCTATTTAATCATCATTTATTTTATTTACAAAGACTTTAGATTGCTATTGCAAGTGCGCCCTATAAAAAAAATAGATATCTCATTAGTTATTGTACTACTAACCATGCTATATTTAACCTATAGTTTGCTAAACTTAATTGAATTTAGTTCTAATAAGGAGTTCGTTTATATTTTATTGTTTAGTATAGAATTGTTTTTAATGACCTTACTTACTGCTCTGGTTTTTCTCTATTCGAGTTACAGAAAAAATGCTTATCTAGCTTTTACCATCGTCTCTTTTATTTTATCAGACGTTTTTTTTATGCTAGATAAGCAATTTAACTTAGTAGTTTTTAAATTGGTCAACACCTTAACCCAAACGATTTCCTATTATTTTTATGTAATGTATTTTTTGGAACGCACTTCTTTAAGAAGAAGGTACCTCAAATAAATCTTACCCTAGGATGATATTTTTTGTAGTGCTATCATAGGTAATATCATCCGTTAAATAGAAATCGATGCGTCCTAAATTAATTCCAAAACAACCTACTTGGTTAATGATAACGTCTTTGCCTTCTAGATTTTTTTCTAAAATAGGTTTGTCTAAAAAAGTATGAGTGTGTCCACCAATAATTAAGTCGATATTTTTTGTTTGTTGTGCCAACATAATATCGCAAACTTTTTCCGGTTCGTTTTTATATTTAAAACCAATATGTGATAAACAGATGACCAAATCACATTTTTCATCTTCTTTTAATTTTTTGGTCATACTTTGAGCTACTTCAATAGGATTGTTGTACACCGTTTCTTTATATAGTTTTTTGTCAACTAAACCATCTAGTTCTACACCAAGTCCGAAAACACCTATTTTAATTCCGTCTTTAGTAATGATTTTATAAGGTTTAACAATGCCGTCTAAAATGGTATTTTTAAAATCATAATTCGCGGAAACAAAATCAAAATTGGCATGTCTTAATTGCGCATGAAATCCATCGATACCATTATCAAAATCATGATTCCCCATAGTAGCTAAATCATATTGCATCATACTCATGAGTTTGAATTCTAGTTCGCCACCATAATAATTGAAGTAAGGGGTGCCTTGAAAAATATCTCCAGCATCTAAAAGTAAAACGTTTTTTTCTTCTTTTCTGATTTGCTCAATAATGCTAGCTCTTCTTGCAGCACCTCCCATATTTGGATTTCTAGGATGATCAGCAGGAAAAGGATCAATATGACTATGTACATCATTGGTATGTAAAATAGTTATTTTTTTTGTTTCTAAAGTTGAAAAGCTGCTTAATGATACTCCTCCTAATGACAATAAAGCGGAACTGGCAACTGTTTTTTGTAAAAAATCTCTTCTTTTCATAAGGTTTACTTTATTGAATTAATACTCTTTCAGTGGTAATATTAGGTAGTGTGTCTACTTTTTTGAAATAATCAATAAATAGATTTCGTAATTTATAATCTAAGTCATATTTAATAGAACTGTCTCTAAAAAATGTCATATTGTCACCTCCATTAGCTAAATAATCAGAAGTGGCCACGTAATATATTTTTGAATCATCGACTGTGTTTCCATTTACTAAAACATTTTTTAAAGTAGTCTCGTTCTCATCTGTAAAAATGGTTAAACCTGCTAAAGGATGTGGTTTTTTTTCTTTTAAGAAATAACTAGCTAATGTTTTTACTTCTTTACCGGTTAATCCCACTATCATTACGCTATTTTCAAATGGCATAATTTCAAATGCAGTTCTTGTAGTTACATTTCCTTCAGGAATAATAGATCTAATTCCACCATGATTTAATAAACAAAAATCGATTTCTTTATTCTCTCTTTTTTTAAAAATAGGGTTGCTTAATTCTAATGTGGTTTCTGCAAAAAAATTACCAATATTGGTTTGCCATATTCCTTTACTTTTTTCTTGTGTTACAGGATTGTATGCTAATACACTATCTAAATCATTGGTAATATGTTGTCTATAAGGAGCTATAAACTTTTCAATTGCATCATCTGTTGCGTATTGTTCATTAATGTTTATTCTTTTAGCTTGTATTTCATAAATAGTATTCTTATTTGTTTTACAAGAAGCTAATGTTATTAATGTTAATAATATAACAAAATAACTAGTATTTACTCTTTTCTTTTTTACATTTACCATCCTTTAAATAGGTTTAAATATTTATTTTTGTCAAACACGTAAAATTACTATGTTTTCTAGAATTATAAAGGACTTTTTCCTAAAAAAAGATATTAATAAAAGGTTAACAAAAATTACAGAAGGTTCAAATGAAAAAATAAATACTATTGGAATACTAATTGATTCAACTTACTTCTTTGATACTGAGAAAGTAGTAGAAGAGATTAAATCAAAGCAATTGAATTTTAAAGAGATTAAAGTTTTGTATTATAATGATAGTATTAGTCATAAAGACAGTTTATCACAATTGAGTTTTTCATATAGAGATATTAGTTGGTCAGGGAAAATTAAAGTTATTGAAGTTCAAGATTTTGTTTCCTATCCTTTTGATTTGTTAATCAATTTTTATGATAAAGAAAAATTACCTTTGTTGTACGTTTCTTTATTTTCAAAAGCCAAATTTAAAGTTGGATTTGAAAGTGTAAAAACAAATGTAGGGAATCATTTAATAATTAAATCAGATATTAAAACCTATCGTGATTTTATCTCCGAACTGTTTAAATATTTAAAAATACTTAATAAATTATAGAATGAAAAAATTTGCTGGTACCGGTATTGCACTTATTACACCCTTTAAAAAGGATTTCTCAGTTGATGTTGAAGGCTTAAAAAAAGTGGTTGAATTTGTAATTGACGGTGGAGTGGAATATTTAGTAGTCTTAGGAACGACAGCAGAAACAGCTACTTTGACTCAAGAAGAAAAAGAACTAGTGATTACCACGGTGGTCGAAGTAAATGCTGGAAGATTGCCATTAGTTTTAGGTGTTGGAGGAAATAATACCATGAAAGTAGTAGAAGAATTGAAAACTAGAGATTTTTCTAAATTTGATGCAATACTTTCAGTTTCACCTTATTATAATAAGCCGACACAAGAGGGTATTTATCAACATTTTAAGGCAGTGGCGGAAGCGTCTCCTGTGCCAATAATATTGTATAATGTTCCAGGAAGAACTGCAAGTAATGTACTTCCAGCAACAGTCTTACGTTTGGCTAATGATTTTAAAAATATTATTGCTATTAAAGAAGCTGCTGGTGATATCGTTCAGGCCATGCGTTTAATTCAACATAAACCAGATGATTTTTTAGTAATTTCAGGAGATGATATGATTACTTTACCAATGGTTTTAGCAGGCGGTTCAGGGGTTATATCGGTTATTGGACAAGGGTTTCCAAAAGCATTTTCTGAAATGGTTCGCTTAGGATTAGAAGGAAAAGTAAGGGAAGCCTATGAAATTCATTATCAATTAGCAGATTCGATTGATATGATTTTTGAGCAAGGTAATCCAGCAGGTATTAAAGAAATATTTAAAATTAAGGGAATAACTGAAAATACGGTTCGATTACCCTTAGTAAATGTAGATAAAAATTTAGCAGAAAGATTGTCTGATTTTACTATTAAAAATAGCTAAAAAAAGATTTTCGTAGTATATAAATAATACCTAAATTTGCAGTTGCTTTTTTAGGTCTGTAATGTTTGAATTTAAAAGAGTAAAAATAAATAAATAGATGAATAAGATTATCAGTTTTATCCTTATTGTAATTGTTCTTAGCTCCTGCAGTGAATATCAAAAAGCACTAAAGAGTGAAGATTTAGGTGTGAAAAATAAAGTAGCAAATGCAATGTACGATAAAGGGAAATATAATAAAGCCTTACGATTGTATGAGCAAATAGCTCCAGCTTATAGAGGTAAACCTAATGCTGAAAGGTTATTTTATTTGTATTCAAAATCCTATTACAATACCAAGCAATATTATTTAGCAGGGTATCAATTCGAGAGTTTTGCATCTAATTATCCTAAAAGCGAAAAGAGAGAAGAAGCAGCCTTTTTATCTGCTGAATGTTTTTACAGATTATCTCCAAGGTATAGTTTAGATCAAACAGATACGGATAAAGCTTTAAATAAACTACAAGCTTTTATTGACACTTATCCAGATTCTGAATTTTTGCCAAAGGCTAATGAATATGTGAAAGAATTGCGTGAGAAATTAGAGAAGAAAGCTTTCGAAATTGCAAAACAATATTATACTATTTCTGATCATAGATTAGAATATAATGCTGCTTTAACTGCTTTGGATAACTTTATTTCGGATTATCCTGGAACTCCTTTTAAAGAAGAAGCTTTGTTTTTAAAATTTAGTACTGCTTACAAATTAGCGATGAATAGTGTACAATATAAAAAAGAAGATCGTTTAATTTTTGCGAAAAATGCTTATGCAACTTTTACAAAATTTAAATCAGATTCTGAATTTAAAAATAAAGCTGATGCTATGTTAGCAACAATTAATCAAGAATTACAACAATTTTCTAAATAAGTTAAATCATGGATTTAAAAAAGACGACTGCTCCAGTGAATACAATTACGTATAACAAAAATGTAATTGAAGAGCCAACGGGTAATATATATGAAGCCATTACAATTATGGCTAAAAGAGCAAGTCAGATTAATTCTGAAATTAAAAAGGAGTTAATTGAAAAATTGGAAGAATTTGCAACTTACAATGATAGTTTAGAAGAAATTTTCGAAAATAAAGAACAAATTGAAGTTTCAAAATTCTATGAAAAATTACCTAAACCTCATGCATTAGCAGTTCAAGAATGGTTAGAAGGTAAAATTTATCACAGAGAAGCAAAATAATACATGAACAGTTCTGTATTAAGTGGTAAAAAAATCTTGCTAGGAGTTTCTGGAGGAATTGCCGCTTATAAAACAGCACATTTAGTTCGACTTTTTATTAAAGCAGGTGCTCAAGTACAAGTAGTAATGACACCTGCTTCTAAAGATTTTGTTACTCCTTTAACGTTATCTACGCTTTCAAAAAAACCTGTGTATTCTTCTTTTTTTGAAGAAGAGGCTGACAATGGAGTTTGGAATAATCATGTTGAATTAGCACTTTGGGCGGATTATATGCTTATTGCACCTGCTACTGCAAATACATTATCTAAAATGGCAAATGGGAATTGCGACAATTTGTTAATTGCAACCTATTTGTCTGCAAAATGTCCTGTTTACTTTGCACCAGCTATGGATTTAGATATGTATAAACACCCATCTACATTAGATAGTTTTCAAAAATTAAAAAAATTTGGAAATACCATTATTCCTGCTGAAAGTGGTGAATTAGCAAGTGGGCTTTCTGGAGAAGGTAGGATGGCTGAACCCGAAAATATCATTCGTTTTATTGAAAATGATATTGTGTCAAAGTTGCCTTTGGTAGGGAAAAAAATCTTAATTACAGCTGGTCCAACCTATGAAGCAATTGATCCTGTTCGATTTATCGGGAATCATTCTTCTGGTAAAATGGGATTTGACATTGCTAAAATTGCGGCACAAAATGGAGCAGAGGTTATTTTAGTTTCTGGACCTACCCATTTAGATTTACAACATTCTTCAGTTTCTTTAAAACGTGTTAAATCGGCACAAGAGATGTATGATGTTTGTTTTTCTTATTTTTCTAGTGTGGATGTAGCTATTGCTGCCGCTGCAGTTGCTGATTATAAACCAAAAAATGTTGCAGATCAAAAAATAAAGAAAGACGAAACGACGTTTATAATAGAATTAGAAAAAACAAAAGATATTTTGGCTTCCTTAGGTAAAGTCAAAAAAGACCAATTTTTAATTGGTTTTGCTCTAGAAACTGAAAATGAAATTGAGCATGCTAAATTGAAGATTCAGAAAAAAAACTTAGATTTGATAGTTTTAAATTCTTTAAATGATAAGGGAGCTGGTTTTGGTCATGATACCAATAAAGTAACTTTTATAGATAAGGATTTTACAATTGAAGCTATGGATTTAAAGTCGAAAGAAGCTGTAGCTCAAGATATTATCAATAAAATTATTCTACATTATGATGCGTAAATGGTTAACAATAGTGTTTCTTTTTTTTGCCTTACAAATGGTAAAATCACAAGAATTAAATGCAACAGTCTCAGTCAATGCAGATAGAATGACCGATGTTAACCCTCAAATATTTAAAAATTTAGAAAAACAAGTTGGTGAATTTTTAAATAACACCAAATGGACCAATAGAGAATACCAACAGCATGAAAAAATTGCCTGTAATTTTTTTATAAATGTATCAGAATTTAATTCTAATAATATAGTTGCCACCTTACAAATACAATCTTCTAGAATTGTTTTTAATTCTAGTTACAGTGCTCCTGTACTTAATTTAAATGATAAAGATTTTGGTTTTCGTTTTATCGAATTTGAACAATTAATTTATGACCAAAATTCTTTTAATTCAAATCTTACTTCCGTTTTAGCATATTATGCGAATATTATTATTGGCGTAGATATGGATACCTATGGAGAGTTAGCAGGAACAAAATACTTGGAAATTGCAGCAAATATTATGAATCTTTCCCAATCGAGTGGTTATAAAGGTTGGTCACAATCAGAGGGAAATAATAACAACCGATATTTTTTAATTTCTGATTTGTTGTCAAATACTTACGCACCTTACAGAAAAGCATTGTTTCAGTATCATTTGAAAGGATTAGATATAATGGCTGATGATTTAAAAAAAGGGAAAGAAGGTGTTGCGGAGTCAATTGATATATTAGCACAAATTCAAAGATCACGTCCTAATGCTCTTTTAACGAGAACATTTTTTGACGCTAAAACTGATGAAATTGTGCAAATTTTTACGGGTGGTCCACTAACCAATAATGCTAATTTACTAGCAAACCTTAATAGAATTTCTCCTTTGAATTCTATGAAATGGAATAAAATAAGATAGTTTCTTAAACCTATTTACATCAAAAATTATGCTTTTATCTCTTTCGATAAAAAATTATGCATTAATCGAATCATTAGATATTACTTTTTCGAATCAATTTTCTATTATAACGGGTGAAACTGGTGCTGGAAAATCTATTTTGTTAGGTGCTTTAGGTCTCGTTTTAGGAAATAGAGCTGATTTATCAGTCCTTAAAGATAAGGATCAAAAATGTATTATTGAAGCTACTTTTTCATTAGCCAATTATAATCTAGAGCGATTCTTTCAAGACAATGATTTGGATTATGAAGAACAAACCATTATTAGAAGAGAGATTCTTCCGTCTGGTAAGTCAAGAGCATTTATTAATGATAGTCCGGTGAATTTAAATGAATTGCAGGAATTAGGTGTTTTTTTAATAGATATTCATTCGCAACATGAAACGAGAGAACTGCTAAATGAAGCCTATCAATTTGATATTTTAGATGCTGTTGCTCAAAACGAAAAAAAACTTACGAGTTATAAAAAGGGATTGGAAGTTTTACATCAATCCAAAAAGGAATTATCACAGCTTATTACTGAAAAAGAAGCATTATCTAAAGAGCAAGAATACAATAATTTTTTATTAGAAGAATTAGTTGCTGCCAAATTAAAAGATGGTGAACAAAAGGATTTAGAAGAAGAATTAGATCAGTTGAGTAATGTTGAACTAATTAAAGAAAATTTAGATAAAGTTTTAAGTATAGCTAATGAGGAGCAATTAGGAACATTAGTAACTCTAAATGAAATAAAACAGTCGCTTCAAAAAATTGCTGTTTTTTCAAAAGACTATCATGACTATCATGAGCGTATACTTAGTGTTTCAATTGAACTACAAGATATTATAGATGAATGTTTTTCGAGTGCAGAAAAAATTATAAATGATCCAGAACGTTTGGAATTGGTCTCTACGAAATTGCAAACAATTTACACGTTACAAAAAAAGCATAATGTTACCACTGTAGAAGAATTGCTCGCGATTCAAAATGATTTAGATGGGAAACTAGTTCGTTATGATGATTTAGATGCAGAAATTTTAAAAAAGGAACAAGAACAAGCTGATATCATTGAAAAGTTAGATCAAGTAGCTAATTTGCTAACTAAAGCTAGGTTAGAGGCTATTCCAACTTTATCAGAACAAATTCAATATATTTTAACACAATTAGGTATGCCAGATGCTAAAATTGTATTTGAGATTCAGCCTACAGATTCCTATACAAAATTTGGAAAAGACACTATTTCTTTGTTGTTTTCAGCTAATAAAGGAATGGCAATGGGACCTATTAAAAAAATGGCTTCAGGAGGAGAGATGTCTCGTATAATGCTTGCAGTAAAAGCAGTTTTGGCTAATTATTCGAAACTACCATCTATAATTTTTGATGAAATAGATACCGGAGTTTCTGGCGAAATTGCAATAAAAATGGGCGAAATAATGAAAGAAATGAGTAAAAATATGCAAGTCTTCGCGATTACTCATTTACCTCAAATTGCAGCTAAAGGAGATCAACATTATAAAGTATTTAAATACAATGTTGAAAATGATACGCTTTCTGAATTGAAATTGCTTACGGCAGAACAACGTATTGTGGAAATTGCAGAAATGCTTTCGGGTAAAAACATTTCAGATTCAGCTATTAATCATGCCAAAGAATTATTAAATTAAAATGACTTCATGGAAAATTTAAGCCTATATGAAAATCTCTTTATTAAAGCAGATAGCTTAATTAGTGAAGGGAAAGTGTCAGAAGCTAAAGAGTTATTAGAAGATATTTTAGAGCAATGTCCCGATTTTGGTAAAGCGCACAATCATTTAGGTTGGATACACTATAATAAGTTGAGTAATCATGAAAAAGGGATGTATCACTATAAATTAGCCATGAAATTTGATCCGAAATATCCTGCGCCATATCTTAATTATGCTTACTTATTAGTCGATGTAGGAAGGTATTCTGAAGCGAAAGAGCATATTCGTCTTACTTTTGCAACTGGAGATAACATTGATTATTGTAATTTTTATAGTGAATTAGGTCGAATTGCTGAATTAGAAGGAGAATACATATTGGCCTATCAATATTATAAAAAATCAAAAGACTTAGCATTTAACTCTCAGTTTATAGAAAATATGAAGATCAATTCACGGAGAGTTTGTGATAAAATGTCTATTTTTGAAAAGTTAAAAATTAAATTCAATAAAAAAATATAAAGATGGTAATAGAACCTAGAATGAGAGGATTCATTTGTTTAACAGCTCATCCAATGGGTTGTGAGCAAAATGTAAAAAATCAGATAGCCTATGTTAAGTCTAAAGGAGCAATTGATGGACCTAAACGTGTTTTAGTAATTGGTGCTTCTACAGGTTTTGGTTTAGCTTCAAGAATTACAAGTGCTTTCGGTTCAAACGCTTCTACTATAGGTGTTTTTTTTGAAAAACCACCTATGGAAGGTAAAACTGCTTCTCCTGGATGGTATAATTCTGCTGCTTTTGAAAAAGAAGCACATAAAGCAGGTTTGTATGCCAAAAGTATTAATGGAGATGCCTTTTCAAAAGAAGTGAAGCAACAAACTATAGATATGATTAAATCTGATTTAGGTCAAGTAGATTTAATTATTTATAGTTTAGCATCACCAGTTCGTTTACATCCAGATACAGGAGTTTTACACCGTTCAACTTTAAAGCCAATTGGTAAAACATTTACAAATAAAACTGTAGATTTTCATACTGGAAAAGTAAGCGAAGTATCTATTGAACCTGCTACAGAAGAAGATATTGCAAATACAGTTGTAGTAATGGGTGGTGAAGACTGGACCATGTGGATTGATGCTTTGAAAGAAGCTGATGTTTTGGCTGATGGAATTACAACTATTGCTTATTCGTATATTGGACCTGAAGTTACTGAAGCAGTATACAGAAAAGGAACTATTGGTAGAGCAAAAGACCATTTAGAAGCTACCGCTTTTGAAATAACTGAAAAATTAAAAGATTACAATGGTAAAGGCTATGTTTCTGTAAACAAAGCATTGGTTACCCAAGCAAGTTCAGCTATACCTGTGATACCTTTATATATATCATTATTATATAAAATCATGAAAGCAGAAGGAATTCATGAAGGTTGTATTGAACAAATCCAACGTTTGTATGCTGATAGATTGTATACTGGAAAGCCTGTGCCTACTGATGCTGAAGGTAGAATACGTATTGATGATTGGGAAATGAGAAGTGATGTTCAAGAACGAATTGCAAAATTATGGGATGAATCAACAACAGAAACTTTAGTTGAATTAGGAGATTTAGCAGGTTATAAACAAGACTTTTTAAATTTATTTGGTTTTGGATTTGATGGAGTAGATTATTTAGCAGATGTTGATGAAATGGTTCAAGTGCCTAGTATAAAATAAATTATATATTTAAAATTCTTAAAAGTTGCAAGAAATTTCTTGCAACTTTTTTTATTTCTAAAAAAAATATAAAAAAAACACATTTCAATAAAATAAATATAAAAAAAAAACGTTTTAATACCCATCAATGCGATTAATCAAACATTTTACAATATTTTTTTAGAGTTAGTTATTATCTAAAATTAAATTTTCATTATAAACAAACAAACAGTAATGAGAAATAAAAATCCCAAGACTTTCTTGGGATTTTTTTATTTTAATTGATAAAATCTTCATTTTTAAATACTCGGAATGAAAAACGATAGCCTTCATAACCCGCTATTGCATAAAAGAATACGTCCATAAAACTAAAACCTTCTTTCATTAACTGAGGAATATAAGAATAATCCATATACAATAAAGTATTGAAAAAGGAGAGGTCTTGGTATTCAGAAATAAAACCAATAATACTGAGCAAGTTTCCTAAAGCACAACTGAAAACAGCAATTATTGCTCCCGCAATACCAAATTTTTGATCAATTCCTTTACCAATGTATCGCATAGTAAATCCAACTCCAGCACCAATTGCAATTGCCATATAGCCAATTTGAAATTTAGTAGCAACTGTAATTAAAGCCCAAAGTATCGCTCCAATGGTTCCTGCTAATAAAGATAAAATAACACCAAGTGAAAAATTTTGCTCTGATTTAAATCTTTCAATGTGTGCTTCCGAAAAATTTTCACTTAAATCAGAATGATAAATAATTCTTTCTTCTTGATTGGCTGCTCCAATAGAAAGGTCTTCGTTGTAATCGGCACAAGTAGAAGTAAATGTTGCTTTCTCATTTGTTAAATTACATAAAAGACCTTGGTTAAGGTCCATTTTGCGATTAGTACATTTTTCACAAAAAATCAATTGTTCTTTTCTTGTCATAAGGTTAAGTTTTAACAAAAATAGAATTTATTATCATTCAAAAAATAGGGATTACTTAATTTAAAGGCTATCTAAATTAAAAAAAATCCTTTGGCTCATTGGATGTAAAAAAAACCTTTAATAGGTCAATTAAAGAAACTAATGTCCAGCAAGCTTCGAGTAGGATAAAAGGTAAATAATCAAGAAGAATGGAAGCAAAACAAGCTAAACCTGCTCCTAAGCAATTTAAGAAAAGATAAACGATGCTTTTCTTTTTTAAATAGTTACTTAAGTTTAAAAAATAGGCAACTAACAATATACTTACGCCTATAAACCCTATCCAATCAGTTGTATTCATAAATAGTAATTTAAATATTTAATACAAATTGTACTGTTATAAAAATAGTTTTACACTTTTAAACAACCTCTAAAACCTCTAGCAGCATAATAAGATTGCGCTCCATTATGATAAATAAATACATGGTTGTATCTAAAATCTCCAAATAGTGCACCACCTAATTTTCTGATTTCATTTGGAGTTTTCAACCAACTAGAAGTTTTTTGGTCAAAATCTCCTAATTTTTGTAAAAAATGATATTGTTCTTCATCTAAAATTTCAATTCCCATTTCTAAAGCCATATCAATTGCATTGTGTTTGGGTTTAAATTCTTTTCTAGCATCAAGTGCTTCTTTATCATAACAAATGCTTCTTCTACCTTTCGGACTTTCGGCAGCACAATCAAAAAAGATAAATTCTTTTGTGTTAGTGTCAAAACCTACTACATCTGGTTCTCCTCCAGTACTTTCCATGGCCTGTAAAATAATACATTTCTGAGGATTGTTGTCTAACTTATCTTGAACATCTTGCCAAGCCATTCCTTTATGACGTTGTGTATTTTTATCGAAACGTTTTTTTAGGATTTGTACTAATTCTTCTTGTTGTTCTTTGTTGAAACTCATTTTTTTTGCCTTTGATGGGTTAAATTGCTTGTTCGTTTTCAAAATATTCTTCAATAATTTTGGATAGTATTTCAGAGGTCAGTGGTTTTGTTTTGAACTCTTTTAAGGGAGGATTAAACTCTTTTGCTTTTTCCTTGTCTTCAGGATTTGATGAGGTTGTGAGCATCGAGATAATGACTTTCGCTTTATTAACGTTTTCTAACTTTTCATAGGCTTCCAAAAATTCCCAACCGTTCATATTGGGCATATTAATATCTAAAAAAATTAAATCAGGGTGAATGGTTTCATTTTTTAAATATTCTAAAGCTTTAGTTGCAGACTCATATGTAATGATTTGCTTGGTGCAATCACTTTTTTTAATAATTCTTTCATGAAAAAAATTATCAAATTTACTGTCATCAATTAACATGATGCTTTTTAATTGCTTATTCATTGTGTTGAGATAATAAATAAAAATAAAATGTACTGCCTTCATTTAGGTTAGATTCTACCCAAATTCGACCATTGTGAAGTTCCACAATTTTCTTACAATGTGCTAAACCTAAACCATAACCTTCGTACTCTAAAGTTTCTTCTGTACGTTGAAATATATTAAAAATTTTATCAAAATTCTTTCTATCGATGCCAATGCCGTTATCTTGTATCGAAAATTGCCAATAATTTTTGATTTTTTTACAAGTAATGTAAATAGTAGGAGAAACCGTATTTTTAGAAAATTTAATAGCATTGGTAATTAAATTAAGAAAAAGTTGATGTAATTCTACTTTAAAGCCAAATACGATGGGTAAATAATCAGGATAATGAATTATGACTTGTTGTGCTTCAATTAAAGCATTTAAATCGCTTAAAGTAGCTTTTAATACTTCATTTAAATCGATTATCTCTGCTTGTGATTTAATTCCCAAGCGGGAATGATCTAATAATCCAATTACAAGTGCTTTCATACGCATCGCAGCTTGATCAATTATAGCTAAATATTCCTTACCTTCTGCATCTAAATATTTGCCATAATCTTCTTCTACAACTTGAATGTAATTGCTTACGGTGCGCAATGGTTCTTGTAAATCGTGTGATGCGATGTAAGTAAATTGCTCTAATTCTTTTGCTTTTAGTTCTCGTGCTATTTCTGCTTCTCGAGATTCGGTTAAATCACGAGTTAATTTTCCAAAACCGATTAGTTCCTTATTTTCATCATGTATAGCTGTGATGGTGATATTACCCCAAAACCAGCTTCCATCTTTTTTTACACGCCAACCTTTATCAGATGCTCGTCCGTTAATTTTTGCTTGAGATAATAATTGAAGATGTTTATTTTTTGATAAGTCTTCATGTGTATAAAAAAGGCTGAAATTTTTGCCAATAATTTCGTGAGATTGATAGCCTTTAATTTTTTCGGCACCTGCGTTCCAGTTTTGAATTGTGCCGTCTTTATCCAAAAGTATAATAGCATAATCCTCCACTTCTTCAATCATTTTCAAGAGAGTGTAAACCTTAGTCTTTTCGGTTAAGTGCATATTCTTATAAGAAAAGTTAAAAAATAGTTTGGGGTTAAAGCATCTTTTTTAAACTCTTATTCTTTCAAATTTAACAAAAAAAATTAGATAACTTCCTACTTGAACATATAATTTAATCGGTAAAAAAGTAAATCAATAGAAATAAATAGATTGAAACTAAAATTTGAATAAAAATTATTTTATGATAATTTCATATTTAGCTAATAAACCTGGTAACCCTTCTTGAGCAAATTTGGCTTTTTTTATCTTATTCAATTCTGGATCTAAAACATAGTTAAAACTCGTGGTAAAATCAGCTTTACTCAAATTGGTTTCAATAAAAACGGCTCTTCTTAAATCACAATGGTCGAAAATAGCCTCTGTTAAGTCGGTTTTCATAAAATCAGCAGCGACAAGACTACAGCCTGAAAAACGAATTTGTTTTAGTTTTAAAGTGTAAAATTTGGTGTAATCTAAAAGACAGTCGGTGAAGTTAAAATCATAAATGACTTGGTCTGTCATGGCAAAATTAACATTCGTAAAGTCGCATTTCATAAATTCAACCCCTCGTAATGAAACATAGTTGATCTTGGTATCATTAAAATTGCAATTTGTAAAAGTACAATCGATAAAATAGACACTTGTAAAAAAGCAACTTCTAAAATCACAATTTATAAAATGACAATTTTCGTACTCTTTATATTTAATATCTTCTTCTTGAAAAACGATATCGACGAATTGTTGGTCTTGAAAAAAATCGTTAGCCATCTCTTATTTTTTCTTTCTTTTTGCTGCTTTTTTTGCTTCTGCTGCACGGTTTCTAGGTGCTGTTTTTCTTGGTTTTGTCTTGCTTGGGCCACCTAAATTGACTTTTTTATTTTTGTCTTTCTTTTCATGAAATGCAGCTACTTTGTTTTCAAGATTTATTTTTTTACCAATAGATTTAAATCGGCGTTTGTCTTTTTCAAACTCGAGTTTCTTTTCTTCTACAACAACAGTTTCTGGCATTTCTAAAACATCAATTTCCATATCCATAAGCATTTCGGCAGCTAACAATTGCTCTTCTTCATAGGGTGCAACTAAACTAATAGCCATTCCTTCTTTATCGGCACGACCTGTTCGACCAATTCTGTGAATATATTGTTCTGGAATTTCTGAAAATTGTAAGTTGAAAACATGAGTAATATCTGAAATATCTAAACCTCTTGCCATGACATCTGTAGTAATAATACCTCTTATTTCAGAATTTTGAAAATTTGCCATAGTAGTCAAACGATAGTTCTGAGATTTATTAGAATGAATCACTCCAAATTGGCCTGGAAATTCTTCTTCTAAAATTTCAAAAGCTACGTCTACAATTCGTTTGTTATTCACAAAAAGTAATACTCTTTCGGTCGTTTCATCTGTTGCTAAAAGATGTTTCACCAAATTCATTTTTGTAAGGAAATTAGGAACATGATAGAGCTTTTGCGTAATTTGTTCCAATGGTGTTCCACTTGGTGCTAAGGATACTTCTTCTGGAAATTCAAAAAATTCATCTAAAACATCATCTACATCTTCTGTCATGGTAGCAGAAAACATAATGTTTTGTCTTTTACTTTTCATCATCGATAAAATAGAGGTCAATTGTACTCTAAAACCTAAATTTAGGATTTCGTCAAATTCATCTATGACTAATTTTTGTAAAGCATCAAATCGTAAAACACCATCTAAAGCTAGATCCATGGTTCTTCCGGGTGTTCCCACTAAAATATCAACTCCTTGTGCTAAGTCTTTTCTTTGGGTATTAATATTCACACCACCGTAAATACCGAGTGTTCGAACCGACATAAATTGCGTTAGTTTTTCTACTTCTTCCACTACTTGAACTACAAGTTCTCTAGTAGGAACTAAAATTACAACTCGTGGAGATTCTGTATTTTGAAATTTCCATTGTTTTAAAATAGGTAGTAAATAAGCAAATGTTTTCCCTGTACCCGTTTGCGCAATTCCCATCATATCTCTTCCGGAAAGTATCACTGAAAAGGATTTTTCTTGAATGGGTGTTGGGTTAACAAAGCCCAATTCATCTAAAGCTTTTTGTAGTGATTTTGGTAAATCGAAATCTAGGAATGTTTTCATTGCAATTGTAATTTTGGCAAAGGTACGTAATCTATTTTTATTGATTTATAGCTTTTCTTTCTCGAATTTAATACAATTGAAAAAAGGTAAAAAAAAGAAGTAAGATGTAGTGTCAAATGTTTTTGTGTAACATTGATTACAACCACAATGGGAAAGATTTAGTAATTTTACAATAAAAAAAGTGATGAATGAAAAGTTTTCTAATTTAATCCATCAGAACGAATTGGTTTTAGTTGATTTTTATGCTGAATGGTGTGGTCCTTGTAAAACTATGTCGCCAATTTTACAAGAAGCCAAAGGTGTTTTAAAAGATGCTGTGCGAATTATAAAAATTAATGTGGATCAACACCAAGATTTAGCGAATGAATTTAGTGTAAGAGGAGTACCTACGTTACTTTTATTCAAGCAAGGAAAAATGTTATGGAGACAATCGGGAGTAGTTTCTTCTAGAGATTTAGTGAGTATTATACAATCTCATTTCAATTGATTTTTGTATTTTCGGGTTTTAATAGGTCATTAATTAATTTAATTCCAATACAAAGATGAAGATAAAATTTGGTGTGGTTATGCTATTGTTTTTTATGGCAACTTCTTGTGTAAAATCACAAACCGACAAGGTTCAAGTAGTAAATGCAGCTATTTTTGAAGAAAAAATGAAAGAAGAAGGTGTACAACTTATAGATGTACGAACACCACAAGAATTTGCTTCTGGTCATTTGCCAAATGCCGTAAATATTAACATTAGTGATCCAGATTTTGAAGAAAAAATGCAAGGGTTGGATAAGAACAAGCCTTTATTAGTATATTGTAAATCGGGTGGAAGAAGTGGTAGAGCTTGTAGTCAGTTGAAAGAAATGGAATTTACTACCATAATAGATTTAGATGGAGGAATTACTGATTGGCAAGCAAGTGGGAAACCTGTAGAAAATTAAAATAAAAAGCCGACTTTTATGTCGGCTTTATTTTTTTAGAAGTTAGGAGATAAATTGTATTTTTTATAGAAAGTATCTAAAGCTTCTAATACTTCATCTTCGTTATCTACAATTGTAAACAAGTCTAAATCACCAGGACTAATATTATGGAATTTATCTAATAAGGTAGCTTTCACCCAATCCATTAACCCTGTCCAAAATTCGGTACCTACTAAAATTATAGGGAATTTGGCAATTTTTTTAGTTTGAATTAATGTAATGGCTTCAAATAATTCATCTAAAGTTCCAAAACCACCAGGCATTACTACAAATCCTTGTGAATATTTTACAAACATTACTTTTCGTACAAAAAAGTAATCGAAATTTAAGTTTTTATCTCTGTCAATATATGGATTAAAATGTTGTTCAAAAGGCAAATCGATATTTAAACCTACGGAAGTTCCACCACCATGATGTGCTCCTTTATTACCAGCTTCCATAATACCAGGACCACCACCTGTAATAACACCGTAACCACCTTTACTAATTTTATATGCAATTTTTTCAGCTAACAAATAGTATTTATCTTCTGGTTTTGTACGCGCGGATCCAAATATTGATACACAAGGACCTATTCTTCCCATGGCTTCATATCCATTTACAAATTCAGACATGATTTTAAAAATTGCCCAAGAGTCATTCGTTCTTATTTCGTTCCAAGTTTTTTGTTTAAACTTTTCTTGTATTCTGTGATCGTCGTTTTCGTATTGATCTATTGCCATCTTCTTTTCGTATTTTAAAATTAAACAAGCCTGCTAAGATAATTCTTTTTTCAAAAACTGAGCCGTGTAGCTTTTTTTATTTGTAACAATTTCTTCGGGAGTTCCTTTGGCTACTAATTGTCCGCCACCTTTACCACCTTCATAGCCAATATCAATTACATAATCAGCTAGTTTTACCACATCTAGATTGTGTTCGATAATTAAAACCGTATTGCCTTTGTCTACTAATTTGTTAATCACATCCATTAAAACTCGAATATCCTCAAAATGCAAACCAGTTGTAGGTTCGTCTAAGATATAAAAAGTGTTACCTGTGTCTTTTTTTGATAATTCTGTAGCCAATTTTACCCTTTGCGCTTCACCGCCTGATAAAGTGGTGCTTTGTTGTCCTAAGGTAATATAGCCTAGACCTACATCTTGAATGGTTTTTACTTTTCTGTAAATTTTAGGTATATTTTCGAAAAAATCAACCGCTTCGTCAACCGTCATGTCTAACACATCAGAAATGGATTTTCCTTTGTATCTTATTTCCAAAGTTTCTCGATTGAAACGCTTTCCTTGGCAGGTTTCACACTCCACATATACATCCGGTAAAAAGCTCATTTCGATAGTTCGTACTCCAGAACCTTCACAGGTTTCACAACGACCTCCTTTTACATTAAAGCTAAAACGACCCGGTTTGTAGCCTCTAATTTGAGCTTCTGGAGTTAAAGTAAATAAGTTCCTAATTTCAGAAAAAACATCGGTGTAAGTTGCAGGATTACTTCTTGGAGTTCTTCCAATCGGACTTTGGTCGATATCAATTACTTTATCAATATGTTCCAAGCCTTCAATTTTTTTATAGGGTTGTGGTTTCTTTACAGCATTGAAAAAATGAGCGTTTAAAATGGGGTACAAAGTCTCGTTAATTAAAGTAGATTTTCCACTACCTGAAACACCAGTGACACAGATTAATTTTCCTAATGGAAATTCTACAGTTACATTTTTCAAATTGTTTCCTGAAGCACCTGTTAATTTTAAAACTTTTCCATTACCTTCTCTTCGGGTTTTTGGAACTTCTATTTCCATTTTACCATTTAAATATTGAGCTGTAATAGTGTTGTGCGATAAAATTTCTTTAGGTGTACCTTCACTGATAATTTTACCACCAAAACGACCCGCTTTTGGTCCAATATCAATTACATGATCCGCTACTAAAATCATGTCTTTATCATGTTCTACAACAATAACTGAATTTCCTAAATCACGAAGACTTTCCAAAGATTTTATTAATCTTTCATTGTCTCTTTGGTGTAAACCAATACTTGGCTCGTCTAAAATATATAACACACCTACTAATTGAGAACCAATTTGTGTGGCTAAACGAATACGCTGTGCTTCTCCACCAGAAAGCGTTTTAGAACCGCGATTCAATGATAAATAATTTAAACCAACATCCAATAAAAATTGAAGTCTAGCCGTGATTTCTTTTAAGATTTCAGTAGCAATAGTGCTTTGTTTTTCTGATAAATGGTTCGGTAAATCAGCAAACCAAGTGGCTAATTCAGAAATATCCATTTGCACTAAATCACCAATATTCTTTCCGTTAATCTTAAAGTAAAGCGATTCTTTTTTTAAACGCGAACCTTCACATTCTGGACAAGTATTTTCATCCATAAAATCTTTAGCCCATCTTTTAATAGAAGAAGAGCCACTTTCATCGTATTGATTCTTTATAAAATTAGAAATACCTTCAAAATCAATTTTATAATCTTTGGTTATTCCCATTACTTTGGAAACTACCGAAAATTTTTCATTTCCACCATACAAAATCATTTGCATGGCTTCTTCAGGAATCGTATCGATAGCATCTGTTAATTTGAAATTATACTTTTGTGCAATAATTTCTAATTGTTTAAAAATCCAAGAGTTTTTATATTCTCCTAATGGTGCAAAACCACCACTTTTGATGGATGCTTTCGGATTAGGAATAATTTTAGCTAAATTAATTTCATTAATAACACCTAAACCATTGCATGTTGGACAAGCTCCTTTTGGTGAGTTGAAAGAAAAATTGTTGGGTTCAGGATTGGGGTACGATATTCCAGAAGAAGGACACATTAAGCTTCTACTGTAAAAGCGCACTTCTTGGCTTTCTTGTTCGATTACCAATAAAACATCATCACCATGATACATGGCTGTGTTGATGCTTTCGGCTAATCTTTTCTCAGTTTCTTCATTGTTTTCAATTGCCATTCGATCGATTACAATTTCGATATCATGGGTTTTATAACGGTCGACTTTCATGCCAAATTCTAAATCGCGAATTTGTCCGTCTACACGGACTTTTAGAAAGCCTTGTTTGGAAATTTGTTCAAATAACTCTCTATAATGTCCTTTTCTAGAACGCACTACAGGAGCTAAAATATTGATTCTTTTCCCTTGAAAATCTTCAATGATGAGGTTTTTAATTTGTTCATCGGAATACGAAACCATTTTTTCTCCCGTATTATAACTGTAGGCATCTGCTGCACGCGCATATAATAAACGTAGAAAATCATAGATTTCTGTAATCGTACCTACGGTAGAACGCGGACTTTTACTGGTTGTTTTTTGTTCGATAGCAATTACGGGTGAAAGTCCGTCAATTTTATCTACATCAGGTCTTTCTAAACCACCTAAAAATTGACGTGCATAAGCAGAAAAGGTTTCAATATACCTGCGTTGTCCTTCGGCATAAATAGTATCAAAAGCTAAGGAAGATTTACCAGAACCCGATAAACCGGTTATAACCACTAATTTTTCACGAGGAATAACAACATCAATATTTTTCAGATTATGTGCTCTCGCACCAATAATTTCTATAGTTTCTTCTGTGTTTAGCATAATTTTTTGGCAAAACGCAAAGATACCAATTTGTAAGGATAAAAGCTAATAGCCTTATTCAGAATTAAATGTTAATACTTTGTATAAAGAATAAGCAGATTTTTGTAAATTTAATAAAACATTTAAACAAAGATGATTACTATTGATGCCTTACGTAAATACATTTTTTCTTTTCCAGAAGTAGAAGAAGCACCACATTTTGAAAAAATTTCTTTTCGCGTGAAAAAGAAAATCTTTGTAACGTATTCTCATTCGAATCATACTATAACACTAAAATTATCCTTAGAAGAACAAGATGTGTTTTCATCAGGAAAAGGCAATGCCATTTTCCTGTCCCAAACGCATGGGGTAAGCAAGGTTGGACAGTTGTAGATTTAAG
Organism: Flavobacteriaceae bacterium; assembly: GCA_002862755.1. Lineage (GTDB taxonomy): Bacteria > Bacteroidota > Bacteroidia > Flavobacteriales > Flavobacteriaceae > Flavobacterium. The sequence continues at coordinate 28,200 of PKDY01000040.1, forward strand.
TATCGTACATAAAGATTTATTTCATCATGCCATTATTACAGCATATTGTACTGTTACTCCTAAGAAATTAGCTGAAAAAATTAAAAATGATTCTCAATTTGGTACGAACTGAAATTATTAGCTTAAAACGGGTTCGTATTGGGTAAGGTCTTCACGTAACCAATCTGGAATTTCGACAGATTTTCCAACAGAAATGTCAACTAAAACTTGTACGCTTTTTCCTTTTGCGTGAATAATTTCATTATTTTCTTTGTCTAAGCTAGTGATTAAATATTCAATTTCAAAACTCTTTGAACCAATCGATGAGGTACGTAATTTAATGGTTGGTTCTTTAGCAGTTAATTTTAATTCTTTATAATAATCACATTCAATATGAGCGATTACAAACATGTTTTTAGTCCAATCCCATTGTTTGCTTGCTGTGAGCATATAGTGACCACGACCAACTTGAAAATATTCAAAATAAAATACATTATTAACATGGTTTAAAGGGTCTAAATCATTCCAACGAATTGGGAGTGCCATTGAAAATCTGAAATCGGTTGTGTTTATTGAATTCATTTTATAAAAATTATCTTGCAAATTTAATATATTTGAGTTTTAAAGTTATTTATATTATGAAATTATTAGGAATTGGTTCTCGAATTAAGCACGAAGATCATGGTATAGGAGTTGTTACAAATGTAACCTCTAAGTATTATTGGGTAACCTTTATAGAAAAAGGAGTAGAGACTATTGGATTAGATGAAACTATTGAAATAATTGAAGCAGTAGAGGATGAGGTAGATACCATTAGTTTGTTTGAAGTAGAAAAAATGCTAAAAGGAATTCTTGAAAAATATAGCGACATAGGACCTAAAGTTTCTATAGCGGACAAATGGAAAGGTGGAAAATTAATTTTAGAACCTGGAACAGCAACTCAAAATAAAGAAGTGCCGATTGATACTTTTTTTAATAAAATTGTAATGGTGCGAGATCGAGTAAGGGTGATGGAACAAAAAATTAATTCAAGTAATTTGGAACAAAACGAAAAGATTGAATTGCAACAATATATTACTAGAATTTATGGTAGTTTAACCACTTTCAATGTTTTGTTTAAAAACCAAAGCGATTATTTCGTGGGTGAAAAATCAAAGTAGTACTTTTGAAATACCATAAAAAAAGCTCCAATTTTTTGATTGGAGCTTTTTATTTATTGTTGGCTTTCTAATAATTCAACCTCAAAAATTAAGTTGGTATTGGGAGGAATGATACCACCACCAGCACCTGTTTTTCCGTAACCTAATTCTGAAGGAATGAAAAGGATTACTTTATCTCCTAAACTCATCGAGTTTACACCTTCAAGGAAACCAGGAATTAAACCACCTTTGTTTCCATATTGAAAAGGGAAAGGGGCGTAACCATTGGCATTGGCTCTATTTTGATCAAATTTCCCATTCGCTCTACTAATTTCTTCGTAGCTACTATCAAATAAGCGACCGTCTTCAAAATAACCGGCATAGTGAATGAATACTTGTGTTCCTTCAGCAGGTTTTACTCCAGTACCTTTTTGAATAACTGCATATTTTAAACCAGAAGGTAAAGTTATTGCTTCCTTACTTTTTGCTTCAAAAAAATCTTTTTTATCGGCTATAGTTTGTGCAAATTTAGCTTCTAATGCTTTTCTTTTTTCAGCTTCTATTTTGTCTTTTTCTTCTTTTTCTTTCATGTAATTTTCAAAGACTTTTTCAGCTTTAAATTTTTTAGCTAATTTACCTTTACGAATAATGGTTACTTTTTCAATTACATCATTTTGTGCGATGCTATTAACAACGTCTTGTCCTTCGATTACATGTCCGAAAACGGTGTGTTTTCCATCTAACCATGGAGTTGCTTTGTGTGTTATAAAGAACTGACTTCCATTAGTAGCTGGTCCAGCATTAGCCATAGATAAAATACCTGCATTATCGTGTTTTAAATCACTAACAATTTCATCTTCAAATTTATAACCAGGATCACCACCGCCAGTGCCAAGTGGGTCACCTCCTTGAATCATGAAATCAGCTATAACACGATGAAATTTTAAACCATCATAATATAGTTTTCCTTTATATTGTTCAGATACAAAAGGATTTTTTCCTTCGGCTAATGAAACAAAATTAGCTACCGTAATCGGTGTTTTTTCAAATTCTAATTGTAATAGTATTTTTCCTTTTGAAGTAGTAAATTCAGCAAATAATCCTTCATTTTTTTGTGCATTTATAGTGAAGGAACTAAATAATAAAGTGAATAGTACTACTATTTTTTTTGTGTTCATGAGTATTAAAATTAATTAGGCATATTTTCAACAATGTCTATTTCAAAAATGATATCTGTATTAGGTGGAATTACATGACCTGCTCCTTGAGCACCATATCCTAAATTCGAAGGGATATAAACCATGATTTTATCTCCAAAAGATAACAATTCGATTCCTTCAATAAAACCAGGAATTAAGCCTTGTTTGTTTCCAAATTCAAATGGGAAAGGTACATATCCGTTTTGTTGTGCTCTCATTGGATCAAATTTTCCATACATTTTAGATACTTCTTCATAGTTTGAATCAAATAATTGTCCGTTTTGAAGAAAACCAGCATAATTTACATATACTTTAGTTCCTTTTTTAGGTTTTGTTCCGTTTCCTTTATTCAAAAACTGATAGATTAATCCTGATTTTGTTTTGGTACCTTCTTCTTTTAGTTTCTCAATTTGGTCTGCTTTTAATTTTTCAGTAGCTTCCACTTTTAAAGCTGCCAAACGTTGTTCTTCTGCTTCTTTCTTTTGTACTTCTGCTTCCACAGTGTAATAGTCTTTAAAGATTTTTACAGCATCGAATTTTTTAGCTTCAGCACCTTTTCTAATGATTGTTATTTTGCGAATCGTATCGTTCATTTGAATTGAATCCACTACATTTTTTCCTTCCATTACCTCGCCAAAAACAGTGTGAACATTATCTAGCCAAGGCGTTTCTTTATGTGTAATAAAAAACTGACTTCCATTTGTTTTTGGGCCTGCATTTGCCATAGAAAGTATTCCTCCTTTATTGTGTTTTAAGTCGGGGTGAAATTCATCTTTAAATTTATAACCTGGATTACCAGAACCGTCACCATTTGGATCACCTCCTTGAATCATAAAATCGGGTATGACACGGTGAAAGGTTAATCCATCATAATAAGGTTTTCCTTTATATTCATCGGCAACAAATGGATTTTTTCCTTCTGTTAAGGATACGAAATTTGCAACCGTAATAGGTGTTTTTTCAAACTCTAATTTTACAAGAATATCTCCTTTATTTGTTTCGATATCAGCATACATTCCGTCATCGAATTTTGAAAATTTATCGTTACACGAAGTAAAAAAAAGCAATAAACTTGCTGAAAATGTCAAAAGATGTTTCATAGAACTGGTTTTATATTTGTTTTATAGTTTGTATGTTTCAACTTAATTTGGAGTAGTATCTTTTTTAATGTCTTTTAATTCAACGGTACATATTAGAGGAACATTTGATTGTATTTTATTATCATCTCCATGATAACCAAATCCCATATGAGAAGGAAATAAAAAGGTAACTGTTTCTCCTTTTTTCATTAATTTAATTCCATCACGAAGCCCCATCATGATATTTTGTTTATCCACTAAGTAGATTTGGGGCTTTAGTTCTTCTTTAGAATAAATTATTTGATTGTTCAAATCATTAATTTCATAATTGAAATAGGCAATATCTCCTTTTACTGGCGAAGCTGTTTCTTCTTCTATTTTTGTAATGTATTTGTACCAATATCCTTTATTAGAAGCTATATATTCTTTTAAAGTATCCTTTTTTATGATGGAATCTATTAAGAGTTCTTCACTTGCAATAAGTTTTTTATTTCGTTCGATAGACTCTTTTATAAAATTCCCATCTGTTTTTGATATGGGTTTTCTTGCTTGTTGTTTTGAGCAACTCGTAGCAATTACTAATGTGGTAATAAGTATGAAGAATTTTTTCATTTCTCTTTTCTTTCTTTTTCTTCCGCTAAAATAGTAATAAATTGATTGACTGTTTCTTCTAAACTTGAAAAAGATTTTCCTCCAGCAGCATTTATATGTCCTCCACCGTTAAAATACTTTCTTGCAAATTCATTTACATCAAAATCGCCTTGTGAACGGAACGAAATTTTAACGATTCCTTCTTCTTTGTTTTCTATAAAAATAGCCGTTACAATTACGCCTTGAATACTTAAGCC
>PKDY01000012.1 GCA_002862755.1 Flavobacteriaceae bacterium
CTAAAAATGCAGGACCAGAAGATTGCGAAATGTGTGGTTCTTAATACACTTTTTCTAATTATAAAATAAATAAACAGTCATCAAACGATGGCTGTTTTTATTTATTTTAACATTGATTAAGAAATGCAATTTATTTACTATATTTTAATAAATGTATGTTTAAATGAAAACAGAATTTAAAAATAACAAACTAGAAATTTCTTTTGGAGAAAAGATAGATAGTAATAAAATGTCAATCAGATTATCTCAAGGTACTTGGAACGTAACATTGTTTTCATTATTTGAAGACAATCAAATTACAGAAAATTCCTTTCCTTCAGAAGCTGGGATTTATAGTTTGGTAATAAATTATGCAAATGAATTGTTGTATTCGGAAATACTTTTGTATAAAACAAATCCAAAATTTGAAAAACTTTCATTTAAATTTTATCAAGAATGTGAAAGGATTTTTTGTAGTATAAACTCAGAAATTGCTTTAGAATTAAACAAAGAGATTGTACTTAATAAAATTGATGGTAACGTAAAAGAACTATTAAAGAATATAAAATAGAATTTGTCATTTACCAATGGCTGTTTTTTGTAAAGTAGAATTGCAATTCAATTCGTACCTTTGGAACCAAATAAAAAATCATGTCAAAAGAGAAAAAAGGAATTTATACTGGAAAAATTGAGCAAGATGAAAAAGGGAATTTTTTCTGTGGGGAATATTTATTAGATTATAAATATACAACTGCTAAGTTTACCATTGGAGATGAAATTACCATTAAATCCGTAATTGAAAACCCAAGTGATATTAGTTATGATCAGTATCCCAAAAAATCGAAAGATTTCTTTCTAGCTAACGATAAGCCTGCTAAATAATTCATTCCGATTTCTAAATTCTAACTTCAAATTTCTAATTTCAAATGATGCACTGGGAACAATTACTTTCATTAAAAAGACAAGGCGATACAGCAAAACGACTGCGAAAAGACCAAGACGATACGCGTTTGGGTTTTGAAGTCGATTACGATCGTATTATTTTTTCGGCTGCTTTTAGAAGTTTGCAAGATAAAACCCAAGTCATTCCACTTTCCAAAACCGATTTTGTGCACAATCGTTTAACCCATAGTTTAGAGGTTTCGGTTGTAGGAAGATCTTTAGGTCGTTTGGTTGGGAAACAAGTGTTAGAAAAACACAGCTATTTGAAAGAATTGGGTTACCAAATGAACGATTTTGGAGCCATTGTAGCCGCTGCAGCTTTGGCACACGATATTGGCAATCCACCTTTTGGACATTCAGGAGAAAAAGCGATTGGAGAATATTTTAAAACAGGAAACGGTTTGCGTTTTAAAACACAACTAACCGATAAAGAATGGCAAGATTTAATCGATTTTGAAGGAAATGCGAATGGTTTTTCGGTTTTGGCTACTTCTAGAGAAGGTATTGAAGGTTCGTTGCGTATTTCCTATGCTACTTTAGGTGCTTTTATGAAATACCCAAAGGAAAGTTTGCCCAAAAAACCAACTTCAAAAATATGCGATAAGAAATACGGCTTTTTTCAACAAGATAAAGCCTTTTTTACAGGTGTAGCACAAGAATTAGGACTCGTACCTAATAAATCAGGAGAAGATATTGGCTTTGAACGTCATCCTCTGGCTTATTTGGTAGAAGCAGCCGATGATATTTGTTACACGATTATCGATTTTGAAGACGGTATCAATTTAGGTTTAATTCAAGAAGAATTTGCTTTGGAATACCTAATTAAATTGGTTAAAAATGGCATCGATACGAATAAATACCATCAGTTGACCACAAAAGAAGATCGTATCAGTTACTTGAGAGCCTTAGCTATTGGAAGTTTAATCAATGATGCAGTGAAAGTCTTTATGGAAAATGAAGAAGCTATTTTAAAAGGTGATTTTCCGTATTCTTTAATGGACAAAAGTCAGTATATCGCTCAAATGAAAGACATTATTAATATTAGTATTAAAAATGTGTACCAATGTCGTGAAGTAGTTCAAAAAGAAGTTATTGGTTACAAAATTATCAACACTTTATTGGATAAATTTTGTACAGCCTATCATAATACCATTGAAGGCAAAGCATCCAATTATGACACCATTGTCTTAAAATTATTACCAGAACGTTTTCTACATCCTAAAGAAAAAGTATATGATCAATTGTTGCATATTTGTCATTTTGTTTCTCTTTTAACCGATGGGAAAGCACTTCAAACGTATAATATCATTGAGGGGAATCCTAACTAAAGCCTGCTTTTAAAGTGAAACGATTCTTAGGTGTTTTTCTGTTTTTCTTTTTTTGGAGTTCTGCGCAATATAAAATCAAACAATACAATACGTTAAATAGTAATTTGCCACATGATTTATGTTATGGTTTAGAACAAGATGCTAACGGATTTATTTGGATTGGTACTGATGATGGATTGGCTAGATTTAACGGTTCCTATTTTAAAAATTTTACATCCAAAGACGGACTTTTCTCAAATTATGTTATTGATATTACCACTTATGCTAAAGATACTTTGGCTTTGGTTACTTGGGGAGGCGGAATGCAACTCTTGGTAGCAGATCAATTCATAAATAGAGGTGAAAAACTCAAGCTAAATAAAATTAAAAAGTTGAATCAAGGCCTTTTTACGAAAGGAGTTGATTATGTTTTTTATCAAGATAAAGTTGCAGAAAAGAAAGAGTTTGTTTTTTTTAGCGAAGAGCATATTAGAATTGAACCAAAAAAGTATAATCCGAATTTAAAAAATTGTTACCCTAATTTTGAAGTTGTTTACGACCAACTCTATTTCTTCAATGATTTCAATGAGGTTAATTCCTTTAAAGGGATTTATAAGTTTGATAATGAGTCTTTAAAAAAAGATTTTCTCTTTTTAAATAATTATGAAATTACTGGATTTGGAGCTATAGATATTACTTCTTATTTTGCCACTTTTCAAAATAAAATTGTTTTTTTTACAAATAAAGGAATTAAAAAAATTGAAACCATTCCTTATGAAAACTGCTTGATTAAAAAAGCAATTTATAAACAGGATGTTTTAGTCATGATATTTTATGATAGGCTGACCAAAAAAGAAGAATTGTTCATTTATGATTTGAAGCTTAAAAAACAACAATTAATTCAATCTGCAACTATTGAAAATCAATTAATAAGTGATGTTCTTTTAGATGTTCAAGGAAATATTTGGGTAAGTACGTATGGAGCAGGTTTGTTTAAAATCTTTAAAGAAGACATTTATATTGCAAACCATAACATCACTTCAGAAAATATCATCGATGTTTTTGAAGGCAATCAAAAAGTATATTTTATTGCAGCTCATAAGCTATTTCAAATTGATAAAACGACACAAAAAATTGATTCTATTACTGTTGATCAAGAGTTATGGCGTTTTGGAACTAATTCTGACGAAAATAAAAAAATTAGAATTTTTAAGCGAAGTAGTAGTAATGATAGTCATGAAGTTAAGATTTTTGATAACATGTCTATTACGAATCAAAAACCTGATAGTGTTGCAAACGAAGCAATTCGAACCACTTTTATTGAGTACAACATTACTATTGAATCTAAAGGAATAAAGAGAAAATATTTACTTAAAAATAAAATAAGAAAGGTTCTCTTAAAAGACGACAAAGTATATATAGCAACTACAAACGGATTGCTTATTTATGATGTGAATACTAATGCCTTTAAATTGCTATTAGGTACTAATAAAGACTACGCCAATAATGATATTAAAGATATTGATTTTATAGATGATACACTTTGGATGGCTACTTCAAAAGGACTATTGACATTAGAAGACAATAAGATTATTAATTATTCTAAAGGGGATGAATTATTAGAAGCAGGGATTAACTCTTTGTATATTGATCACCATGATGTTATTTGGTTAGCTACTCAAAAAGGTTTTTCGATTTTTAAGGATAATACATTTTATAATTTTTTTTATAAGGATAAGGAGGTTTCGACATTTACACAGAAAGTATACGAAGACACAAATAATATCATTTGGATAATCGGTAATAAAGGAGTTTTAAAGGTAAATAACCAAAATGAGTTTCAATCTAGAGCAAAACCGATAATAAATGTAACGCAGAAAGGTTTTATTTTTAATGTTGATGTTATTTCTTTTTCCAAGATAGAAGTTTTAAAAGAGTATAAAGTAAATCAGGAGAGTTGGCAAAAATTGACGGAAGCAGAATTGGATTTTAAGAATTTTCAATATGGGAAATATGCTATTCAGTTTAGAAGTAGGTTGCTTAATTCGGATTGGGTTTATTCAAAAAAATACACTTTAAATATTAAAGCTCCTTGGTATAAGCAATCGTGGAGTTTGTTATTAATTGTATTTTTATCTGGAGTTATAGTTATTGGTGTAATATACATACGCTTAAAACATGTTCAAAAAAGAAATCAATTTTTGCAAGCGACAATTTTAAAAAGCGAAACATTACAAAATGAGCTAAGCAGTGTAAGAGAAAATGTTGCGCAAGATTTTCATGATGAATTAGGGAATAAACTAGCTGGAATAACGGTGCTGTCTGGAATGATAATAGAGGATGAAAAATTTAAAAAGACAGATTGGTTTAAGCCATTGGAACGCATCAATAAAGATGCTCAAGAACTGTATTTTGGAATTAAAGATTTTATTTGGAGTATCGATAGCAAAAACGACGATTTAAACGAATTAATTTTTTATCTGAAAGATTTTGGAGAAGAATTATTTGCAGCTACTAAAATCGAATTCAATATTGAAAGTAATATCGATAATACAGCTATAAAATTGCCTTATTATTGGTCGCGACAACTTTTATTGTTGTTTAAAGAAGCCATGACGAATACCTTAAAATACTCTGAAGCAACACATTGTCTTTTAAAGATAAAAGTGAAAAAGAAACGGTTGAAGATAATCTTTTCAGATAATGGAAAAGGTTTCGATAGTGCTACTTTAAAACGAAAAAATGGATTATTAAACATGGATAAAAGAGCTCAAAAAATTGAAGGTAATCTCACCATTGAAGCGATTAATGGAACTGAAATAATTTTTACAAGTAAACCAATAGTTTAAATCAGAAGATACAAACAAAGAAATCCTATTAATAAGTAAAAAAGAAATAATACGAATTCTAACGTATTCTCTTTTAAAAAAGAATATATTTTTTTCATTTTATTGGGATTTGGGGAAGACAAATTTTATAAAAAACAAATCAGAATAAATCACCCAGAACGGGTGATTTTTTATTAAAAATAATGCATCAAATTTGCACCAATTTTAATAATTACAACTTATGAAAAAAATTACTTTATTAATCGTATTGTTTTTAATTAACTGCTTTGTTTTTGGGCAAACCTACCATACACAACATACAGATGCTAGTCATCTTACTTTTTCACCTCCTTTTTATAATTCTACGAATTATCAATTTAATTATTTGTATGAACAAAATACCTTATGGAGAGTAAATGCATCTGACAACACAAAAGTGTCTATTTTAACAGCTTCTTCTTTGCCTAATTTCTCTAATATAGTTGTAAATAATACTAATTTAGGTGCAGGAACACATAATTTTGGAATAATTAAATCATCTGCTGCATCAAGTACATCAACTTTTGAAAATTATTACTATTCAGGGAGTTATATTAGTGCCGATTTTTTCAGTTTTGCAAGTACTAGAATTATTTCAGTAAGTAAAAAAAGTGAAACCGAATTTTACTTTTTAGATGATATAAATAAAACTATATTTCTATATAATATAACAAGTAAAACAAAATCACTAATTACAGATTATCCAAATACTTCCGATATAAGTAAAATCTTATATGTTAGTGATTATGATGCTATGTTTACTGTAAGAAATAATAGTATAACGAGAAGTAATTTAACAACAGGTATTGGAGGAACATTGGTTGCAAGTTTGCCTGGAGTCGTTTCTTCTTTGTCCTATAATAATGGGTATGTGTTTTATTCTATCGAGGGTGATGCGCAATCTGGAGGAGGAATTTATAGAGTTAATTTAAATACTTTTGAAGCACCTGTTAAATTTTGGGAACCAAATTCAGCAGATAATTTAGTAGGTTCGATAAGCTCTATTTCCTTTAATCGTAAAGATTATAATTCGCTAACAAAACTTTTTGTGTCTTTTTATGGAACGAATAAAGCGTATATTTCTTTTGATAATTCTGAACTTTTACGTTCAAACAAGTTTGACCTTAGTGATCAAATTTCAGTATATCCAAATCCTGTAAATGATATTTTGAATGTAAATGTTTCGGATAACCTAGAAATTGCTAAAATTGAAATACTCGCTTTAGATGGTAGAACTGTCCAAGATTTTACAACAAGTACTTTTGTTAATTTGGAACATCTTTTATCCGGTATTTATTTGGTAAAAATAACCTCTACAGAAGGAAAAATAGGAATGCAAAGAATAATTAAAAAGTAAAAATTATTTTGTTTCTGTTTTTAGCCCAAGCCATAGTTTTACTATGGTTTTTGCTTTTGAGAATGAAATCTAAAATTGTAATACATTTGTAAAATAAATTCCATGCTGTTTTAATAATGAAACGAATTGTCTTAATTGAAGATTACGAATTAGTAAGGAACACCTACAAAGAAATCATTAATTCCACAGAAAACTTTAAAGTTATTGGAGATTTCGAAAGTTGTGAATTGGCCATTCCAAAATTGGAAGAATTAGCTCCAGATGTCGTTTTTATGGATATCAATTTACCAGGTATGAATGGGATTGAAGGTATAAAAATTATAAGAAAACAGTTTCCAGAAATTGCCATTATAGTTGTAACAGTGAATGAAGAGTCAAACTATGTTTTTGAAGCATTATGTGCTGGAGCTGTCGGTTATATTACTAAAGTAAGTGGAAAGCAAAAAATTTTAGAAGCACTAGAACAGCTAGATCAAGGAGGAGCTCCTATGAGTATTAAAATTGCTCGAATGGTTGTAGAATCTTTTCAAGAAAAAAAACTAAATGAACTTTCAGATCGTGAAAATGAAGTATTGACTTTATTAGCGAAAGGCAAAAGTTATGCTTCAATTGGTGATGCTCTAAATGTGAGTGTGAATACCATAAAAACACATGTTAGAAATATTTACGAAAAGTTACATGTGACAAGTAAGGAAGAGGTGATTAAGGTATATAATAATGCCAACAAAAAATAAAACTACATCTTCAAATAAAAGTCTTGAGTGAGCTTGATGTACTCAGGAGTGTATACATGACGAGAAATTTCAATAGTCAATTCGTCTATTAAAGGAGTTTGTTGGATTCTTGATAAAGCCAGCAAACTTCTTTTTATTTCTGTAGTTGGCGTGCCTTTAACACGAGTAATTTGTAAAAGATACAATTCAAAAGAGGCTGCTAAAGCTAAAAACCGATCTTCTTCTTTGTAAGGAATGATGACTGCAAAAATACCCTGTTCTGAAAGTAATAAATCAGCAGCTTCCACTAAATCTTCAAAAGGTAAAGCGTCTTCGAAACGAGCTAGATCTCGTTGTTTATTTTCAGTTTTATAATTTTCGGTGTAGAAAGGAGGATTGGAAACAATTAAATCATATTCATCTTCAGGTTCTTCCATGAATTCATCAAGACCTGCATGAAAACAAAATAAGCGATCGTTCCATGGTGAAGCTTCAAAATTATCAGTAGCTTGTTCAAAAGCCGCATCATCAATTTCAATGGCATCAATTTGTTCCGCATTACTTCTTTGGGCAAGCATTAGGGCTACAATTCCAGTTCCAGCACCGATATCAAGAATGTTGTAAGGGTTGTTAATCAAGGGTGTCCAAGCGCCTAATAAAACCCCATCAGTACCAATTTTCATAGCACAGCGGTCTTGATTTACTGTAAATTGTTTGAATTTAAAAACCGACAAAATCTACTCTTTTTTATGAACCTAAATATAAGTCTACTAATCCAACAGGAGTGTTGAGAATTACTTTTTTATTGGTTCTATCAATTTTTACAATAAAGTCATCAATCATAGGAATCAAGATTTCGATTTCACCATTTAGAATTTCAAAAAGAGGTTGTGCATTACTATCGTTCACTCCTTTCATTGTACCAATAGTTCCTAAGCGAACGTCTTCAACTTCAAAACCTACAATTTCGTGATAATAAAACTTGTTTCCTTCTAGTTTAGGCAACATGGAAAGCGGAAGATAAATTTCACAATTCATAATTTCATCTGCAGCAGCTTCAGAATCAATGTCTTCAAAACGCACGCGTAAAAATTTGTCTTTGTGAAGGGCACTTTTTTCAATAAAAAAAGGAACCAGTGATTTGTTTAATTCAACAAATACTGATTCCAAATTTTCATACAATTCGGGTTCGTCTGTATCTAAATAGATTAAAACTTCCCCTTTAAAACTAAATTTTCTCGCAATCTTGCCTAAATAGAAACACTCTTTTTTATGCATTATTACGAATTAAAAATTAAGCTTCTGTTTCTTCATTGTTTTCTTCAACAGCTGGAGCTTCTTCAGCAGCAGCCTCTTCAGTTGCAACTTCTGCTTCTGCTTCAGCAGCTTTTGCAGCTTCCGCTTGAGCAGCTAAACGTTTTTCGTTAGCTTCTTTTTCAGCTTTTAATGCTTTCGCTTTAGCGTCAGCTTGCGCTTTGCTTAAACCGTCTTTCTTAGCATCAACTTTACCAGCTTTTTCTTCTAACCAAGCTGCTAATTTAGCATCAGCTTGCTCTTGAGTTAAAGCACCTTTACGAACTCCTCCATCTAAGTGGTGTTTTAATAAAGCACCTTTGTAAGATAAAATTGCTCTTGCAGTGTCAGTTGGCTGAGCACCATTGTGTAACCATTGTACAGCGCTATCTAAATTTAAATCGATAGTTGCTGGGTTAGTGTTTGGATTGTAAGTCCCGATTTTGTCTAAGAATTTACCATCTCTTTTTGAACGAGCATCTGCTGCTACAATCCAGTAAAAAGGTTTCCCTTTTTTACCATGTCTTTGTAATCTAATTTTTACAGGCATAATCTTTTGATTAATGTTGAGGTACCCGACCTCAGTTATTTAAGGGTGCAAATGTACAAAACTTTGTTTTACAATAGTATATGTTTTGCAAAAATATTTTTATGATTTTTATGTTAAGTTTAAATTAAAAAAATTATTTTTGTCTAATTATGTACTAAACAAGATATTAAATGAAAAAAATAATTGCTTTAATGGGATGTGTTATAATGGTTACTTCATGTGTGAATGAAACACAAGTTAATAACCCAGCATTTCAAGCAAAATTTAACGATAGTAACTGGAAATCACAAGAAACTTCATTAGCAATAGGTCCTAATGGAGGTTTGATTATTACTGCTTTAAGAGGGAATGAAGAGTTGGTTTTAACCACAAGTTCAGCCAATCCTGGAACCTATCTTTTAGGGACTACTAATGAAGCTAATTTTGCATCCTATAGCTTAAAATCTGGAATTACTACGACAACGTATGATACAGGTGCTTTTCCTGGTCCAGCTTTTGTAACGCGTAAATTAACTTCTGGGAATGGATATGCCAATGATGAGTCTGCTTTAACAACAGGAGGTTCTGGTAGTGGATTGGTTTTTCGTATAACAGTAAATAGTATTGGTGCGATTTTAACAGACACTATAAAAGCTAGAGGTGCTAATTATGTAACAGGAGATGTGGTAACTGTTGAAGGAGGAAATAATAATGCGACTTTTAGAGTGGTGAACACACAGCAAAGTAATGGTGAAGTTGTTATTGAAAAAGTTGAAGATGGTAAATATACAGGATCATTTAAGTTGAATGCTGTAAATGATAGTGGAGAAGTAGTTACTTTTTCTCAAGGGATTTTCTACCGATTGCCTTTAAACTAAAAAGAGTCAATTATAAAAAAAGAGTCAATTATAAAATAAGAAGCCATCTCAATTGAGATGGCTTTTTTGTTTTCTTGTTAACAACTAAAATTGTGCATCATTTTTAATAATTGTATTTTTGAAGTTTGTCATTCTAAGAGACAAAATAGTTTTAATTATTTGGAAATAAATCTATTATGTATTTAATCTTCGATACGGAAACCACAGGATTGCCTAGAAGTTGGGCTGCACCCATCACCGACACCGATAACTGGCCTCGTTGTATACAAATTGCGTGGCAATTGCACGATGCTATGGGAAATCTTATCGAACATCAAGATTATTTGGTAAAACCAGATGGATTTAATATCCCGTATGATGCCGAACGTATTCATGGTATTTCTACAGAATTAGCAGAAGAGCAAGGCGTGTCTTTGAGTGAAGTACTGGAAAAATTCAATATAGCGCTTTCCAAAGCTAAGTTTGTTGTGGGTCAAAATGTAGGTTTTGATGTCAATATTATGGGCTGCGAATTTTACCGAATGGGTGTCGCTTCCGAAATGGCAAAAATGCCTGTTTTAGATACTTGTACAGAAGTGACAGCAGAATTACTAAAACTACCTGGAGGTAGAGGAGGTAAATTTAAATTGCCTACTCTGACTGAATTACACGAATATTTATTTGGAGAACCTTTTGCAGAAGCCCATAATGCTACAGCCGATGTGGAAGCAACTACACGTTGTTTTTTAGAATTAATCAAAAGAGAGGTCTTTACAGAAGAAGAATTAGATGTTGCTCCCGATTATTTTGCACGTTTCAAAGAAAATAATCCGACTGAAATTCAATTAATTGGATTACAGCACATCAATTTAAAAGCAGCTTCAGACGCCATTCGTAAAAAACTGCAAAAAATTGAACAAGAAAATGTTCAAACGACTATTTCTGAAGAAGATAAAAAAGATTTTTCTAAAGCAAAGTTCGCACATTTACACAATCATACCCAATTTTCAGTATTGCAATCGACCATTGCAATTCCTGCATTAGTAAATGCAACGGCAAAAAATAATATGCCAGCTGTTGCCATGACAGATACTGGAAACATGATGGGTGCTTTTCACTTTGTGAGTGCGGTTATGAATCATAATAAAGCTGCAAAAGCAAAGATTGAAGCGGCAATTGAAGCCGGTGAAACACCTACTGATACCGAAATAAAACCTATTGTAGGTTGCGAGTTTAATATTTGCGACAATCATTTAGATAAAACCAAAAAAGACAATGGGTATCACGTGGTTTTATTAGCAAAAAACAAAAAAGGATACCATAATCTAGCTAAAATGGCTTCCATCGCTTATGTAGATGGGTTTTATTATGTTCCTAGAATTGACAAAACAATTGTTGAAAAATACAAAGAAGATATCATGGTTTTGTCTGGGAATTTATATGGTGAAATTCCTAGTAAAATTTTAAATATTGGTGAAAACCAAGCCGAAGAAGCTTTGATTTGGTGGAAAAATCAATTTGGAGCCGATTTCTATTTGGAAATCATGAGGCACAATCAAGAAGATGAAAATCGGGTAAATAAAACCTTAATTGAATTGGCTCAAAAGCACCATGTAAAATTGGTTGCAACCAATAATACATTCTATATGAACAAAGAAGATGCGAATGCACATGATATTTTATTGTGTGTGAAGGATGGAGAAAAACAAGCAACTCCTATTGGTAGGGGAAGAGGATATCGCTACGGTTTACCCAATCAAGAGTATTATTTTAAGTCGGAAGAAGAAATGAAAAAACTTTTTACCGATTTACCAGAAGCCATTATAAACATCCAAGAAATAATTGACAAGGTTGAAATTTACTCACTTTATCGCGATGTATTACTACCAAAATACGATATTCCTGATGAATTTGTAAATCCTGACGATGCTGAGGATGGTGGTGTTCGAGGTGAAAATGCGTATTTAAGACATCTTACCATGGAAGGTGCCAAACGTAGATATACCGAAATCACTCCAGATATTCAAGAACGTTTGGATTTTGAATTGTTAACGATTTCGAATTCAGGGTATCCAGGTTATTTCTTAATTGTACAAGATTTTATTGCTGAAGCTAGAAAAATGGATGTTTCTGTAGGTCCAGGACGTGGTTCTGCTGCGGGTTCTGCGGTAGCGTACTGTTTAGGAATTACTAATATTGATCCTATTAAATACGATTTGCTTTTTGAGCGTTTCTTAAATCCAGATCGTGTATCCATGCCCGATATTGATATTGATTTTGATGATGAAGGACGTGGACGTGTGATGGATTATGTAATTAAAAAATATGGAGCCAATCAGGTAGCACAGATTATTACATATGGTAAAATGGCAACAAAATCAGCTATTCGAGATACGGCTCGTGTGCTGGATTTGCCTTTGTTTGAAGCCGATCGAATTGCCAAATTAATTCCTGGAATGATGCCTTCCAAATGGAATTTGGCCCGATTCATTTCTGAAAAAGAAGAAGAGGTTAAAAAAGCCTTGCGTTCCGATGAATTTGATCGAGTTAAAGAATTAATTGCCATTGCAAACGAAGGTGACTTAGCGGGAGAGACGATTCAGCAGGCAAAAATATTAGAAGGCTCGATGCGTAATACAGGAATTCATGCGTGTGGGGTAATTATTACACCTTCCGATATTACGAATTATGTTCCAGTAACAACAGCTAAAGATTCCGATTTATATGTAACCCAATTTGATAACTCTGTTGCGGAAAGTGCTGGATTATTAAAAATGGACTTCTTGGGTCTGAAGACCCTAACCCTAATAAAAGATACGGTTAAATTAGTTAAATATCGAACCGGAATTCAATTAAATCCTGACGCATTTCCTATAGATGATGCAAAAACATATGAGTTGTTCCAAAGAGGTGAAACGGTTGGAATCTTCCAATACGAGTCACCTGGAATGCAAAAGTATATGAAGGATTTGAAACCAACCGTTTTTGGTGACTTAATTGCCATGAATGCGTTGTATCGACCAGGTCCTTTGGAATACATTCCTTCATTCGTAAGAAGAAAAAATGGAGAAGAACCTATTGTATACGATTTAGATGCTTGTGAAGAATATTTAGGTGAAACCTACGGAATTACGGTATATCAGGAACAGGTAATGCTTTTGTCTCAATCTTTAGCAGGATTTACAAAAGGTGAAGCCGATGTCTTGCGTAAGGCAATGGGTAAAAAACAGAAGGATGTTTTGGACAAAATGAAGCCTAAATTTGTAGAGCAAGCAGCTGCAAAAGGACATGATGCTACTGTTTTGGAAAAAATATGGAAAGATTGGGAAGCCTTTGCGAGTTATGCCTTCAATAAATCGCACTCTACTTGTTATGCTTGGGTAGCCTATCAAACAGCTTATTTAAAAGCACATTATCCAGCGGAATACATGGCTGCCGTGCTTTCTAATAATATGAACGACATTAAGCAAGTTTCTTTCTTTATGGAAGAGTGTAAACGTATGGGATTAGCTGTTTTAGGTCCAGATGTGAATGAATCCTATTATAAATTTACCGTTAATGAAGACTATGCGATTCGTTTTGGAATGGGAGCGATTAAAGGTGTGGGTGAAGGAGCCGTAAATACAATTGTTGAAAACAGAAAAGAGGGTAAATACAAATCGATTTTTGATTTAGCTAAACGAATCGATTTACGTGCAGCCAATAAAAAAGCGTTTGAAAATTTAGCTTTAGCAGGTGGTTTTGATTGTTTTTCAGATACACATAGAGCACAATATTTTCACGATGAAGGCGATCATATTACTTTCTTAGAAAAAGCCATGAAATACGGGTCAAAGTTTCAAGAAAATGAGAATTCCTCTCAAGTAAGTTTGTTTGGTGATGCTTCCGAAGTGCAAATTGCAGAACCCGTTGTTCCACCTTGTGAAGAATGGAATACCATGGAAAAATTAGCCAAAGAAAAAGAAGTAGTTGGGATTTATATTTCGGGTCATCCTTTGGATGATTACAAATATGAAATGAAATATTTCTGTAATGCTAAGTTAGAAGAGCTGAAAGATTTAAATAATTTCGTAGGTAAAAATATTAGTATTGGTGGAATCATTACCAGAGTAGAACACCGTGTGGCAAAAAATGGAAAAGGTTGGGGAATGTTTACTTTGGAAGGTTATGACGAAACCTATGAATTTAGAATTTTTGGAGAAGAGTACTTAAAATTCAGACATTTTTTAATTCAAAATAATTTCACGTTTATTAAATTGATTGTAAAAGAGGGTTGGGTGAATGCTGAAGGGAAAAAAGGCGATCCACGATTGCAGTTTATTGAAGTGAAAATGTTGCAAGATGTGTTGACTACTTTTGCAAAAAAGCTGATTTTACAATTTAGTATTGCCGATTTAAGTGAAAGCTTAATTCAATCTTTGTATGATTTGTTTACCAAAGAAAAAGGCGAAAACACCGTTACTATTGAAGTAATGGAGTTGGAAAAAATAAAGAAACAAATTATAGAAACAGTTGAAGACGAAACTATAGATGTGAGTGATGATACAGATTCGGAAGAAGCATTAGAATCAGTTGCAATTGCGCCAACAATTAAAGAAGTGGAAGAAATAAAAGTGGTAACGAAGTTGAGTATGCCGAGTAGAAAAATGAAAGTTAAAATTTCTAACGAACTCTTACAGGAACTGGAAAGTTTGCAAATTAATTTTAAACTCAATTAATGTTAGCTAGATAACACTGCAAAAAAGAATTGTAAAATACCTTTGTATCATTAATTATAAAGTCATACAAATGAAAAACGTATTCCTCTTTTTGTTGGTAAGTTTTGCAACTTATTTACCAGCACAAATAGCAGATAAACCAGAAAATATTGCACCCTTATTAATTGGTGAAAAAATTCCGAGTAGTACTTTACAAGATATGCAAGGAAATACAAAAAACACCAATGAACTCTTTGCTCAAAAGACCATTTTAATCGTTTATAGAGGTGGTTGGTGTCCTTATTGTAATGCGCAATTGGCTGATATGCAAGAGATAGAAAAAGATATTTTAGGTTTGGGATACCAAATTATTGCAGTAAGTCCAGATGCACCTTCTTTTTTAAATGAAACGGTTGAAAAAGATCATTTAGGGTATCAATTGTATTCCGATAGTAATGGTGTTTTCTCAAAAGCATTAGGGATTGCTTTTGCAGCACCAGAAAAATACAGCAAAATGCTAGGAAAATATTCCGATAATAAAAACACAAATTGGTTACCCGTACCAACTGTTTATGTTTTAAATGAGAATCAAGAAATTGAATTCTTGTATATTAATCCAGATTATTCCAAGCGATTAAGTGGTAAAGTATTAGTAAATGTGTTAAAGAGTTTATAAATTCAATTTTTAAATTGGGCTATAATTAAAATTTATATTAATTTAGAAAAATTGGAATAATTATTTTCTAAATTTGTAAACGAGTAATAGAAACTCAAAATTAGTTTAAGTATTTTAAATATAAAAATAAAGAAAATGGCATTAGCAATTACAGATGCAACTTTTGAAGAAGTAGTATTAAAATCAGATAAACCAGTAGTAGTAGATTTTTGGGCAGCTTGGTGTGGACCATGTAGAATGGTAGGACCAGTTATTGATGAAGTGGCTACAGAATATGACGGGAAAGCAGTTGTAGGAAAAGTAGATGTAGACGCAAACCAAGAATTCGCGGCAAAATATGGTGTTAGAAACATTCCAACTGTTTTAGTATTCCAAAACGGGGAAGTAGTAGGAAGACAAGTTGGAGTTGCTCCTAAAAAAACCTATACTGATGCAATCGATGCATTATTATAATAATTGATTTACAATGAAATGAAAAGCCTAACTTTAAGTTGGGCTTTTTTTTTATAATTAACTAATTTATCTGCTTATCTTTACCTTATGAAGATAGAATCTCAATTAGAAAAAATAACCCGTTTTAAAAACTTGGAACTACTTGCGAATCAAGTAGTGGAAGGTTTTATTTCTGGAATGCACAAAAGTCCTTTTCATGGTTTTTCAGCAGAATTTGCTGAACATAAAATTTACAATCCAGGAGAAAGTACCAAGCATATTGACTGGAAATTATTTGCCAAGACGGATCGTTTGTATACTAAAAGGTACGAAGAAGAAACCAACTTACGGTGTCATTTAATTATTGACAACTCTTCTTCTATGCATTATCCTGTATTGACGAAAAAGGATTCTTTTTATGAAAATAAAATTGGTTTTTCAGTATTAGCCTCTGCGGTTTTAATGAATCTGCTAAAAAAACAACGTGATGCTGTCGGTTTAAGTGTGTATTCTGATGCTTATGAGTTTTATACAGGAGAAAAAGGGAGTGAAAGGCATCATCGAATGATTTTAAATAAATTAGAAGAACTGCTTCAAACTACAGTAAGTAATAAAAAAACAGATACAGTTACTTTTTTACATCAAATAGCTGAAAATATCCACAGAAGATCAATGGTTATTTTGTTTACAGATATGTTTCAGTATGAGAATGAAGATAAAATTTTCAAAGCCTTACAGCATTTAAAACACAATAAGCATAAAGTAGTGGTTTTTCATGTTTATGATAAAAAAACAGAATTTCATTTTGATTTTAATGCTACGCCAAGAAAATTTATTGATGTTGAAACTGGAGAAAGTATTCAGCTTTTTTCCGACAATATTAAAGAAGCTTACGAAAAACAAGTAGAAAAGTATTTTAAGGCAGTTTCAGATACTTGCTTGCAGTATAAAATTCAGTATGTACCTGTAGAAATTGGTGAAAATTTTGAAAAAATTTTAACTACGTATTTGGTTGAAAAACAAAAGTTTGGCTAGTATTTGTGTTTTTTTATTAAATTTTTTTTACTTTTTTTTAAAAAAATATTTGCAAGATTCGAAAAGCGTTGTATATTTGCACTCGCAATAAGGCACTGGTTTGGTAGTTCAGTTGGTTAGAATACATGCCTGTCACGCATGGGGTCGCGGGTTCGAGTCCCGTCCAGACCGCTAAATTGGGAAGAAGCATTCTGAGAAATCGGAATGCTTTTTTGCCCCATAAAAGCATCGAAAATAGTTGTGTTGTTTAGTTCCGAGTAAAATCGGAATGGTTTAGTAGTTAGACCGATGAAAAGCTTTTCACCTTTAAGGTGGATGGCTTTTTTGTTTAAATAGCGTTCTTTCTTGTGGAAAGTATTAAAAAATTGAGATTCGTTCAAAAGAATTGTTAATTTCAATAGCATATTGTAAAATTAGGTTTGGTAGTTCAGTTGGTTAGAATACATGCCTGTCACGCATGGGGTCGCGGGTTCGAGTCCCGTCCAGACCGCTAATTTTAATAAAAAAAGCATCTTATTATAAGATGCTTTTTTTATTATATGAACTAAAAATAAACATTCCAGTTTTTCCATACTATGGCTAAAAACAAACCTAAATAAATAATTGTAATTAGAAACTTCATAAAAGTGCTGGCTAAAAATCCAATAAAAGAACCTGTTGCTGCTTTCAAAGCTCTTTTGTGGTCTTTTTGGTCGTAAAGTAATTCTCCTAGTAAAGCGCCAGCAAAAGGGCCAATTATAAAGCCAAAAGGAATAGGGGCAAGCAAACCTATTATTAAACCAATATTTGTTCCCCAAATACCATAACGACTACCTCCAAATCGCTTGGTTCCTTGAGAAGGTATGATATAATCTAAAATGGTAATAACTAATGCAATAGTTAAAGTAATGCCTAATATCCAATAATTTATTTTAATTTCTGGTGTAAGATATAGTAAAAGTATACCAATCCAGCTGATTGGTGGACCAGGTAAAACAGGTAAAAAACTACCTATAATTCCAATTATCATGCAGCTTAAGCCTAAAAATAATAATATATATTCCATTTCAGTTGTTTTAATTATATAAAATTAGAAAATCAACCGCAATCTATACTAATAAATCATAAACGGATTCGACTTAATTTCTTTTTTAATTTATTTATCATAATAATTTGTGAGGATTTTAGCACAGTTAATTGCTATATTCTTATTACGAAATCATTTGAGTTTTTTTTTATTATAATTTATTTATGCTTTTTTTAAGAATTTATCATTTTTTTTGTATTTTAGTTATACCCTAAAAACTGCTTAATAGAATGTGCTACAAAATCAATGGATATTGGATTATTAACTAAATTTCTATTACTATGCTAAAAACTACTCAAACTAAATTAAGAACAGTTGTATTGTTTTTTTTCCTTTTTTCAATAATTACTTCTTTTACAAATGTTGAAAAAAACACTTCAATAGAAGATTTTATTGCATTTGAAGTTACGGAAGAGGTGCCTTTGTTTAAAGGGTGTGATGGCTCTTCTTCAAGAAAAGAAGCGGTTGAATGTTTTAATAAAAAAATGATGAATCACATCAAAAGGAATTTTACTTATCCAGAAGAAGCATTAGAGAATAATATTCAAGGTAGAGTTGAGGTGAGTTTCATTATCAATGAAGTAGGAGTAGTGAAAGATATTCAAGCCAATGCATCTAATGAAAAAGCAAACGAAAAAAAGATATTGGAGGCAGAAGCGATTCGTATTGTTAGCTTGTTACCAAAATTTACTCCCGGTAAACATCAGGGAAAAGTAGTGAATGTGAAATATGGTTTGCCAATCACCTTTAAAATGATGTAATTCACAATTTGTAAACCTATATCATTTTGTGCTTAGAAATTTTTTGTAAATAAAAAATGCTATTTTTACAAAAAATATATTTTGAGAAGAACAAACGCTATATTAGTAGCCCTATTCTTTACTTTTTTTTCTTGTCAATTTTTTGATAAAAAGGCTCCAGATAAGGAACAGTTATTAAAGGAAGAACTAGGAAAAATTAATTGGGAAGAAGTTGATGAATTTCCAACAGTCACTAATTGTGATTCTTTATTAGATAAAGAAGCACAAAAACAGTGCTTTTTTGATTATTTAATCCAAAATATTCAAGATAGAATTGGCGTGGATACTTTGCAAATCATGTATCCTGAAATGGATACCATTTCTGTGAAAGTTACGATTAATCCTGATGCTACTTTAGAGTTCCATACCGAAAAACCTAAAGAAGCAATTACTTATGATATAAAAGTAATTGACAGTATTCTTCAAAATAAATTAGTTGATTTTCCTGCAATTGAACCTGCCATTAAAAGAGGTATAAAAGTGAAATCACAATTCATTTTACCTGTAATTATAAAGGTAGAAGAATAATTATTTTTTAAAAGACCTTCCTTTCCATCGGTAAGAACCAAAAAGAGAATAGAAAGCCACACTAGTGTTGAAAAAAGAATAGAAACCAAGACTTGGTAATATCCAACTTAATCTGCTTTCGTAAAATAAGGCTGTTTGTTTTAAAAGAATATAATCTACAATTGCTTTAATAGCTATAAATGTAAATAAGTTACTCAGGCTTATTTTTTCAAACCCAAAAAGGAATAGGCTTGCTATCCAAGCTAAATTTGTTAAAAAAACAAGTATTGCTACTATTTTTCCAAAAAAGGAATGGTATTCTGTGCTTTTTGAAGCCCATCTTACGCGTTGTTGAAATAATTCTTTCCAATTTTCAACACTTTTTGTTTGTACAATGCTTTGTTTATGTAAGCAAAACCCAAGAGCTTTTTTGTCTTTTTTTATGGCCTTTTGTAATAAGAAAACATCATCACCGCTAGCGATACTCTCATTGCCTTCAAAACCATTTAACGCATAGAAAAAATCTTTCCGGTAAGCAAAATTAGCTCCATTACACATAAAAGGTTCGTGTATACCAAAGCTACCAATTGTTGCACCTTGCAAACTAAGGAAATCTAAATTCTGAAAACCAAATAAAAAACCTTTTTGAGGTACATAACACACGCCTGAAGCAACCATCTTAACGTGACTTTGCAGAATATAATTATCAATCACTTGTAACCAATTGCTAGTTACTTGACAATCGGCATCTGTAGTAATAATCCAATCGTGCTGAGCTTGTTGAATTGCAGTTTCTATGGCGTCTTTTTTAGGTGAATCAGATTTTCTTTGATTCTTAATTAGCATAATGTTGAATTTATAATGCTGAAGTTCAAACGCTTCATCTGAATCGTCATCTACTAAAAGTACTTCAAATTGGTCTTTTGGATAATTTAAATGCGAAATAGTTTCGAGTAGAAGAGGTAAATTTTGAGACTCATTTCTAAACGGAACTACTATTGAAAACGTGTTCTTTGGTACAGTTTCATAGATAGAAAGGGTTTTCATTTTGGTAAATCCAAAAATTAAAATGCCAATGGTTACGACATAGCTGCTTAATATAATAAATAATAGAGTAGTCATTTTTTTTGAAATTTAAATTGAAAAACAAAATAACTGCCTAAAAGAACAGGGAATAACAAATTAAAAACCCACATGAGTGATGTTATCATAATAATTTTCCATTCCAGAACTCCAAATTTAGCAAACAAATATACCGCTACACTACTTTTAATGGTCACATCTAATACATGAATGCTAGGTATAATAGATGCTAAAAAATACATGCTAAAGATACAAGATATTGCTGTTGGATAACTGATATCGCAATTTAATAAATAGAGCAAATAATAAAATTGATGAGAAAAAACTAAAAATCGTAAAAGTGATAATAGTAAGGTTTTTTTTAAAATAGCTTGAGGAAAGGAATTAATTTTTGAAAATAAAGTTGCTATTGAAATGCCGTAGAGTTTCGTTTTCTTAAGTCGAAATGCAAGAAATAGTAACAATACAAAAAGTATTATAGCTGTTATAATAGGTATAATTTTAACTTTAAACGCAAACCAAAGCATCGTTTCAGTATAGTTAATTTTAAAGAGTAGTAAACCAAGTATTCCAAAAAAACAAGTGACAGCCATTTGAGAACTATTACTTATAAAATTTAAAAAAATAATTTTTTTGGTTTCTTCTTTTGAATAATGGAGTGCTTTGGCACCATATTCGCCTATTCGGTTTGGGGTAAAAATAGAAGCCGTTAATGAACCTAAGCATTGTTGAGTTGCTTCAAAAAATGAAATCGATTTAAAGTAAGAAACTAAACTGCGCCATTTTGTTATTTCTACGAGCCAATTGATAGTAGAAAATGCCAGTAATAGTAGAATAGACGGAAAAGAAATAAAACTAAAAAGGGCGCTCCAAATTATTTTTTTGTCTTTTATTTCATAATAAAGATACATCAAGGCTACACTTACAATCAAAAGTTTGATTATAACTAATAGGAATTGTTTAGCTTTGTATGAAATTGAAAACATAATAGCAAAGTAACAAACTTTATGCTGTTAAACCCTAAACTTTTAAGCTAAATTTTGATAAACGAACGTATCATATTAGGAATTGACCCAGGAACTACTATCATGGGGTTTGGACTTATTAAAGTTGTTCAAAAAAAAATGGAATTTCTACAGTTGAATGAATTAATTCTGAATAAATATGATGATCACTATACCAAGTTGAAAGTCATTTTTGAAAGAACAATTGAGCTTATCGACACGCATCATCCTGATGAAATTGCGATTGAAGCTCCTTTTTTTGGTAAAAATGTACAGTCGATGTTGAAATTAGGAAGAGCGCAAGGTGTGGCTATGGCTGCGGGTTTGTCTAGACAAATACCTATTACAGAATATGAGCCAAAAAAAATAAAAATGGCTATTACCGGAAATGGAAATGCAAGTAAAGAACAAGTTGCTAAAATGCTTCAGCAATTATTGGGTTTGAAAACCTTACCCAAAAATCTAGATTCTACCGATGGTTTAGCAGCTGCTGTTTGTCATTTTTTTAATTCGAGTCGGGTTGAAGTAGGAAAAAGCTATTCAGGTTGGGAAGCATTTGTAAAACAAAATGAAAATAGAGTTAAAAAATAAGAGTTGCGTTCAAAAAAGGGTTAAATAAATTAAGTAAAAAAGGCAAGTTTTTAAAACTTGCCTTTTTTACTTAATTTATTAATTAACGTTCTCGTATCTGTATCTAAAAGTACCGTTTGTAACCGTGTAATCTGCAACTGGAGGTGTAGCGCCTATGTTGAAAGAAGCGGTAAATTCAAATGTACCGCGTACAATTTTTGTGCTTTGGTTCACCTCAGTAATCGTAATAGTTCCGCCAATAGTTGATTCAGAATCATCAGTAGCAAGATCGATTAAATCTATTACATGTGAAGTCAAGTTCGAATCATCTGTACTGAAATTATAAGTACCAATAGCAATTTGATCGCGTTTTAACCAAAGATTAATTTCAGGATTTCCTAAGACTCCACCTTGTCTAGCTTGAAGTAATACAAAGTCTTCGATTGGGTAAGTAGAATAAATATTAGTAGATGAAAAAGAATTGTCACCAAAAGGATTATTTGCTTGAAAGGTGTTTCCGTTGATTTTAGCTGTCATTGCAAATTGTGGAATGTCTTCGGAGTTTCCATCATCAGATGAACAAGATAAACTAATAATCGTTAGGGCTAGTAATAATAATGTTTTTTTCATTTTTGAAATTAGTAAAGTTAATATTGTAAATATATTATAAAATATTAATTAGCAAGTAAAAGATAAAAAGTTTCTTTACTTTTGTTTTTGTAATCAACTATTAAGTGTTTTTTTAGTTTTACTTCATAAGATATCCATTCGTTTATGTGTGTCATTAGATAAGAATTGTTGAATGTCAGGAATTTATATTCATATCCCTTTTTGTAAACAAGCGTGCCATTATTGTGATTTTCATTTTTCTACAAATTTGAAGAAGAAAGAGGAAATGATTTTTGCTATCACTAAAGAAATTGGACTTAGAAAAGAGGAGTTTAAAAAAGAAACACTAGAAACGATTTATTTTGGTGGAGGAACACCTAGTATTTTAAGTAATTCGGATTTAAAATTAGTAATCGATTCGGTTTACCAAAATTACAAAGTTGTAAAAAATCCAGAAATTACAATAGAAGCGAACCCGGATGATGTAACCGAAGAACGTATTTTGGGGTTAAAGCAAATAGGAGTGAATCGGTTGTCAATTGGAATACAGTCTTTTTTTGAAGAGGATTTACTATTGATGAATCGCGCCCATAATGCAAAAGAAGCAGAAAAATGCTTGCAAATAGCGACAAAGCATTTTGATAATATTTCTTTAGATTTAATTTATGGAATTCCAGGTTCAACTAACGAAAAATGGAAACAAAATATTGAAAAAGCATTGTCTTATAATATACCACATATTTCTAGTTATGCTTTAACTGTTGAACCTAAAACGGCTTTACAAAAATTTATTCAAAAAGGAATTATAAACCCACCTGACGACGCGATTGCAGAAGCACAATTTCATATTTTGATTGCGGCATTGGAAGAAAAGGGTTTTGTGCATTATGAATTGTCTAATTTTGGAAAACCAAATTATTTCTCAAAAAACAATTCTGCATATTGGTTGGGTAAAAAATATATCGGTATAGGTCCGTCAGCACATAGTTATGATGGAAAAAATCGCAGTTGGAATATTTCGAATAACACTTTGTATATTCAATCTATTCAAAAAAATCAATTATCTAGTGAAAGAGAAGAGTTAACGCTGAAAGATCGGTATAATGAATATGTAATGACTGGTTTGCGAACGGTTTGGGGTGTTTCATTGGAACGGATTGAAAAAGAATTTGGGAAAACTTATTTGAATTATTTAAAAGAACAGTCAAAAAGATGCATAGCAGATGGATTACTTGAAATTATTTCTCAAAAGAATGATGAAAATGTAATGAAAACTACTGCAAAAGGAAAGTTTCTGGCAGATGGAATTGCTTCCGATTTATTTTTGTTAAATTTGGAGTAATTCAATAACTACATACAATACGTGAAAGCAATAGTAAACAATACGATTCAAATTGATTTATCACAACCTTTAGATATATCTATTCCATTAAGTAATGATGAAGAAAATCCAATTGCATGGTATCAAGGTTTACCCAAAATTGAACCGGTAAGAATGGGAACGGCTGATTCAGAATGGATTGGAAAAGTGTCAGAAGGAAGTTCGTTTACTAATTTTAATAATATTTTTTTTAATCCACATGCACACGGTACTCATACAGAGTGTTTAGGCCATATTACTAATGATTTTTACAGTATTAATCAATGTTTGCAAACCTTTTTTTTTACTGCGGTATTAATTTCAATAGCGCCTAAAAAAAACGGGGAAGATTGGATAATTACTAAAGAACAAATTGAAACATTGCTTTTAGAAAAAAAACCAGAAGCTTTAGTTATTAGAACCTTGCCGAATGAAGAAGCAAAAAAGCATAAAAAATACTCTCATACCAATCCGCCTTATCTTTCTGAAGCAGCAGCTGTTTTTTTAAGAGAGAAAGGGGTAATGCATCTGTTAATCGATTTACCAAGTGTGGATAAAGAACATGACGAAGGAAAGTTGTTGGCTCATAAAGCATTTTGGAATGTTATTGATGTGAAGAACGTTAATAAAGAGGCTCGTTTTAATGCGACCATTACGGAAATGATCTATGTTTCGGAACATATTTCAGATGGAGAGTATCTTTTGAATTTGCAAATTGCTTCTTTTGAAAACGATGCTTCACCTAGCAAGCCTATATTGTATAAAATAGAATAAAAAAAAGAGCTGTTTAAAAACAGCTCTTTTAAGTTAAAAATAATTAAGGGGAACGTTTATTTTTCATTCAATCTAAAATCGGGGTAAGCATTCATAGCATGTTCAGTTATGTCAAGGCCTTCTGTTTCATCTTTTTCAGAAACACGTAGTCCAACTGTTTTCTTTAATGCGAATAACACTATAAAAGTAGTAGTGATAGCCCAAGTTCCAATAGCGAATACTCCTAATGCTTGAACTCCTAATTGGGTTAAACCACCACCATATAATAATCCTCCGTCAATCGCAAATACACCAACTAAAATTGTGCCTAATGCACCACAAACGCCATGTACTGAAATAGCTCCAACAGGATCATCAATTTTAAGTTTCACGTCAATAAAGCTAATGGCTAATACCACTACTAAACCGCAAATCGCCCCTATGGCTAAAGCACCACCATTAGAAACGGCTGCACATCCTGCAGTAATACCAACTAATCCAGCTAAAGCACCGTTCAAAGTCATAGATACATCTGGTTTTTTATACTTAAACCAAGTGTAAAACATAGCAATAATTGCTCCAGCGGCAGCAGCTAAATTAGTTGTGATAAAAACATTGGAAACATTTTTAGCATGATCACCAGAAATTGCCAACTCAGAACCTCCATTAAATCCAAACCATCCAAACCATAAAATTAGAACTCCAAGAGCACCATACATCATGTTGTGTCCAGGAATTGCATTGGATTTACCATCAGTATATTTTCCAATTCTTGGGCCTACTAAATAAGCTGCTACTAAAGCAGCCCATCCTCCTACAGAATGAACTACTGTTGATCCAGCAAAATCAATGAACCCTAAATTGGTTAGCCAACCACTTCCTTGCCATACCCAATGGCCTGAAATAGGGTAGATGAATACTGTTATCACTAAAGAGAGTATTAAATAAGTTGAGAATTTGGTTCTTTCAGCTACAGCTCCTGAAATTATTGTTGCGGCTGTTGCACAAAATACAGTTTGAAAAAATAGATTATGCATTTCACCTTCTGAATTATAAAACAAAGAAGGACTGCCAATAAATGAACCTATAGTGTCTCCATACATTAATGTGTAGCCAATTGCCCAAAAACCTAATGAACCAATACATAAGTCCATTACGTTTTTCATGATTATATTTATGGTATTTTTGGATCTTGTAAAACCTGCTTCGACTAAGGTGAAGCCTGCTTGCATTAAAAAAACGAGCACACCAGCAATAAGTATCCATAAAATATCGAATGCTCCATTTATTTCGGTTATTTGTTTCGTAACATCTTCCATAATAAGTTTTGTAATTTTTGATTAGTTATTTTAAAGTTTGACCGCCTTTTTCTCCAGTACGAATTCTGTACACTTCGTCTATCTGAGAAACAAATATTTTACCATCACCTACTTCACCTGTTGCGGCAGCTTCAAGAATAGCTTTAATAGTTGCTTCCTCAAAATCATCGTTGACAACGATAGAAAGGTATCTTCTTTGAATATCACTAGTGCTGTAAGAAATGCCTCTATAGACATGTCCTTGTTTTTCGTTGCCAATGCCTGTTACGTCCCAATAAGAGAAAAAGTTGACACCTATTTCATGAAGTGCTTTTTTTACAGCAGAAAATTTTGATTTTCTGATTATTGCTTCAATTTTTTTCATTAGAAATGTAGTATTTAGTTAAAATTTATAAATAGCAGCGATTAAAAAGGAACCTAAAGATTTAGTTGGTTCTAAATCATTGGTAATAAAAATTTCTTCAGAACCATTGTCTAATCGAAATTCCGGTTTAATAGTTAAGTCATCAACGGTATAGCTTCCAGTCAGGGTTATAGCTATTACATTTGGGTCGTCATCTATTAGGTCGCTTTGTCGTGAGAAATATTCGCCTCTTAGACCTAAAATAAAAGATTTGTTAAAAGTGTATTGAGGGTATAAAGCGGCTCCATAAAAACCTTCTCCATCATTATCTGCATAAGCGCCATTTATGCCTAGAAAAAATGATTCTGATGGGTTAAATCCTCCTGTAAAATCAATTTCCAACCCTAGGCCAGCATCGTCATATAGGACATTTAAAAATTGGCTATTGTAACCAAATTGTGCGCCTACAGCATAACTACCATCTGGATTAAAAAGATTAATATCGGTTTGGTTGAAAACACCTAAGAGTAAACTTGTTTTTTCAGACAAAGTGAAATCTGCTTTTAAACCTGTGTGATTAAAAGGACCATTGGTAAAGAGGTAAGAAGTGCTATAATTGAAGTTACCAACAGGTGAAATTAGTTCGTATCCTAAATAGGTGTTGAATTTTCCTGCGGTTAGTTTTACTTTGTCTGTTAAGTTGTAGAAAACATAAAGTTGATTTACAAAAGTAGAGTCGATGAAGCTCGCTTGAATAGCCCTTGGTCCAAAAGCTAAGTCGGCTACAGCGCCTACTTTGTTTTTTTCGTATTTGGCAATGATATTTGCCATTCCTAATGCGAATCCAGATTTATCGGCAAATGAGGCGCTTGGCGCAATTTGGTTATCATCATTTGGTGCGGTTAAATTAGCTCTGTAATAGGTATCTACACTTCCAAAAAAGGTAAATTTTTTTTCTTCTGTTGCAGTTTCTTCTGCTGTTATTTGTTCTTGTGCGTAGAAACAAATGGAAAATAAAAATAATGTAATTGTAAAGTGTTTTTTCATAAATGTTGTTTTTATAGTTGTTGAAACAAATGTATTTAAAAACAAATTATACCTATAAAAAAACAGGGGTAAGTGGTTAATTTTTATTATATTTTTATTTTATACCCTAAAAAAATTAGGGTATCTTTTTATTTTTGTTTTTTTTTGAAAAAATAATAATTAAAAAAATGAATTTTATTCAATGTTTGTTAAAAAAGGTTGTTTATAATTTATGTTTTTAATTCAATTAATAATTAAAATTTAATAAAATTCAGTATTTATTGAATTTTAATCATTGTTGATTTCTTAAAAAAAAGCTTTTAAATTATGAAAATAATTTTTTTAAGAGTTAATATTTTCAAAATCGTAATAATCATTCTAAGATTTTAGTATTAAAATTCTAAATTATAATTTAGTGGAAGAAGGGGGAAAAAAATCTAAAAAAATGACAACAATGCTAAAAAAACAAGGACTTTATTTACCAGAGTTTGAACACGATAATTGTGGCGCTGGTTTTATTTGTAGTTTAAAAGGAAACAAATCAAATGATATTATTCATAAAGCATTAGAAATACTTGAAAAGCTTGAGCATAGAGGAGCTGTAAGTGCTGACGGTAAGACGGGAGATGGTGCTGGAATTTTAATAGATATTCCTCATGATTTTTTTGTAAAAAAATGTGATTTTGTGTTGCCAAAAGAAGGCGAATATGCTGTAAGTAATGTTTTTCTTCCTAAAAAAGAAAACCAGCGCAACTATTGTATTGAAAAATTGGAATATTATTTACAAAAACAAGGCTTGGTTGTTTTAGGTTGGAGAGAAGTACCAGTTGATACTACAGTTATTGGAAGAATTGCTGCTGAAACGGAACCTTATATAAGGCAAATTTTTGTTGGTAAATCTGAAAAAAAACAAGATGATTTTACTTTTAATTTAAAATTATTTACAGCAAGAAAACAAGCCGAACATGATATTAATACTTCAAAATTATCGGAGAGCAAACGTTTTTATTTGCCTAGCTTATCGACTAAGACCATTATTTTTAAAGGACTTTTGATTCCAGAAGACATTAAATTATACTATAAAGATTTACAAGATCCTTCATTGGTTACTCGATTGGCTTTAGTACATCAGCGATTCTCTACCAATACTTTTCCAACTTGGGATTTAGCGCAACCTTTTCGATATATGTGTCATAACGGTGAAATTAATACATTAAGAGGTAATGTGTCTCGAACGTTATCCCGACAAGAACTAATGGAAAGCGAATGGTTTGGAGACGATATTAAAAAATTGTTTCCTATTATATTGCCTGGAAAATCAGATTCTGCTCAAATGGATATGATGGTAGAGCTGTTATTAATGACGGGACGCTCTTTGCCAGAAGTAATGATGATGCTTGTTCCCGAAGCTTGGGAGAAAAACCCAAATATGTCTGAAGCCAAAAAAGCTTTTTATGAATACAATTCTTGTATTATGGAGCCTTGGGACGGTCCAGCTTCTATCCCATTTACAGATGGAAATTATATTGGTGCCGTTTTAGATAGAAACGGATTGCGTCCTTCGCGCTATACGGTTACTAAAGATGGTTATGTAATTATGTCTTCAGAAACAGGTGTTATAGATATTGATCCTAAAAATATAGAACGTCATGGCCGATTAGAACCAGGGAAAATGTTTTTGGTTAATATGAATCAAGGGAGAATTGTAAATGATGAAGAAATTAAGGAGAAAATTGTTTCTAAACATCCCTATAAAAAATGGTTAGATAAAAATTTAGTTCATCTAAAAGATATTCCAGCAAAAAAAGGACCCATTAAACATAAAGAAGATGCGCTTCAAAAACGACAAATTCTTTTTGGATACACAGAAGAAGATTTGAAGACCATTATTTTGCCAATGGCACAAACGGGTAAAGAGCCAATTGGCTCCATGGGTAATGATGCTCCAATAGCAATTTTGTCTCAAAAACCACAATTAATTTACAACTATTTTAAGCAATTGTTTGCTCAAGTAACCAATCCGCCATTGGATGGTATTCGTGAAAAATTAATAACCGATATAAGCTTAACTTTAGGAAGTGATACGAATATCTTTAAAATTAATGAAGATCAATGTAGAAAACTAAAAATTCAAAATCCTGTAATTTCCAAACATGATTTAGATAAAATTAAAAATTATACACACAATCCTGATTTTGTTGTAACGAATATTTCTATTTTGTATGAAGTTGGAAAAGGTTTAAATGAATTAGAAAGAGCTCTTGTTAATTTAGTAGAAACCGCTTCTAAAGCCATTGATGAAGGAGGAAATATTATCATTTTATCTGACAGAGGGGTGAATCATAAAATGGCACCTATTCCTGCTTTATTAGCTTGTTCTTACATAAATCATGAGTTGTATAAAATAGGGAAAAGAGCTAAAGTAAGTATTATTATCGAATCGGCTGAACCTCGAGAAGTACATCATTTTGCGTTACTTTTTGGATACGGTGCAAGTGCTATTAATCCGTATATCGTAAATGAAATAGTGTATAATCAAGTGGAAAATAAAGAACTTGAAAATATAGATTACTTACATGCCATTCAGAATTATAATAAGGCAATTGGTATGGGTATTTTAAAAGTAATGAATAAAATTGGTATCTCAACTTTAAATTCTTACAGAGGAGCACAACTTTTTGAATGTATTGGTTTAAATACTAAAATAGTAGAGGAATATTTTCCAAATACCATCACTAGAATCCAAGGAATTGGTTTAAAAGAAATTGAAAGTGAAATTTCTAAAAGACATCATAAAGCCTATCAAAGAAATGGAGTTGAAGGAGCGTTGGATTTAGAATTTGGTGGTGACTATAAATGGAGGAGAAATGGAGAAAAACACGCTTTTAATCCATTATCGGTTGCCAAATTACAAGAGTCGGTTCGAAGTAATAAGCATAGTACCTTTAAAGAATATTCTGAAATTATAAACGAACAATCGAAACGATTGATGACAATTCGAGGTTTGTTTGAATTTACGAATTATGATCCTATTCCTGTTGAAGAAGTAGAACCATGGACTGAAATTGTAAAACGTTTTAAAACCGGTGCGATGTCGTATGGATCTATCAGTAAAGAAGCACATGAAAACTTAGCCATTGCTATGAATCGAATTGGTGGAAAAAGTAATTCTGGTGAAGGAGGTGAAGATGAAGAACGATTTTATAGAGATGCTGATGGAGACTGGAAAAATTCTGCAATAAAACAAGTGGCGTCGGGTCGCTTTGGTGTTACTTCTAATTATCTTACCAATGCTTCCGAAATCCAAATCAAAATGGCCCAAGGTGCTAAGCCTGGAGAAGGGGGGCAATTACCTGGACCAAAGGTAAATCCTGATATTGCAAAAACAAGGAATTCTACTCCTTATGTAGGTTTAATTTCTCCACCACCACACCATGACATTTACTCAATTGAAGATTTGTCGCAACTCATTTATGATTTAAAATCGGCTAATAGAGAAGCCCGAATTAATGTTAAATTAGTATCTGAAGTAGGTATTGGAACCGTTGCGGCAGGTGTAGCCAAAGCAAAAGGAGATGTTATACTAATTTCAGGTCATGATGGAGGAACAGGTGCTTCCCCTTTAACTTCTCTTAAACATGCAGGATTACCTTGGGAGCTAGGTTTGGCTGAGGCTCAACAAACATTGGTTATGAATAATCTTAGAAATAGGGTGGTTTTGGAATGTGACGGTCAATTGAAAACAGGAAGAGATGTTGCTATCGCTTGTTTATTAGGTGCAGAAGAATTTGGTTTCGCTACGGCTCCTTTGGTAGCTTCTGGGTGTGTAATGATGAGAGTTTGTCATTTAAATACCTGTCCTGTTGGTATAGCCACTCAAAATCCCGAATTATGAAAGAAATTTCAAAATTATTA
>PKDY01000053.1 GCA_002862755.1 Flavobacteriaceae bacterium
AAAATTAAATCTACTTTTGCTCCTGCAACTGGAACCGTTCCGTTTTTAACCGTTCCGCTTATTAAATAAGTAGAATTGGTAACTTGTAAGGTAAAATCTTGCGTTTGATTGGCGTTTAAATTAGAAAAACTGGCTGATACTGGTAAAAAAGTCTGACCTGCATTGGAAGCTGAAACCGTATAATTTTGACCTGCAGTAACATTGGCAAACGAATAACTTCCAGTACTTGATGTTGAAGCGGTTCTTGAAGCTCCGTTTCCTGATAAAGTTACCGTAATTCCAGACAATGCAGTTGAACCATTTCGTACATTTCCAGAAATGGTATACGATTGATTAGGACAGTTTGAACCAGAACAAGTTAAAGTAAAATTATGCGTTTTCTCATCTGTTGTACCATTAGAAGCTGTAGCTACTACTTTTAATACATGATTTCCTGAAAACTGATTGGCAGTTGGAGTCCAACTAGCAGTATAACTACTTGCAGCGTTACTTACTGTTACATTTTGACCATCAATAGTAAACACAACTGCTATAATGGTAGTACCGTCATTTGCACTTAAACCAATATTTGCTGCAAAATTAACTGCATTTCCTAAATTAACTGCAACATTTGAACTCGTAGGAGCAGTTATTGACACCACAGGAGTTGTATTCACAACTGTTTGTGTATTAAAGTTAAATGTTTGAGGTGATGTTGGAATCGTTCCTTGTGAATAAGAAGGCAAATAAGTTACATCATTATTTTCCCAAGCATTTAATTTCAAGCTAGAATAAGTTGTATATCCACTTAAAGCCGAATTTTCAAAATGATACTTTCCTTGTGCATCTGTTCGAGTAGAGAGATTTACCCAATTGTGCGTATTATCTGTCCAAGGTAAAATTAAATCTACTTTAGCTCCAGCAACTGGAACCGTTCCGTTTTTAACCGTTCCACTTATTAAATAAGTAGAATTGGTAACTTGTAAGGTAAAATCTTGCGTTTGATTGGTACTTAAGTTAGAAAAACTGGCTGATGCTGGTAAAAAAGTCTGACCAGCATTGGAAGCTACAACTGTATAATTTTGACCAGCAGTAACATTGGTAAACGAATAACTTCCAGTACTTGAGGTTGTAGCAGTTCTTGAAGTTCCGTTCCCAGATAAAGCCACCGTAATTCCAGCCAATCCTGTTGTGCCATTTCGAACACTTCCAGAGATGGTATAACCAGGATTCGTTTGAGTAGAACCGGTAATAGCATACGAAACATTGGAAGACAAACTACCCGAAGCAATTGAAGTACTTTGAGGTGTAAAATTATAGCCATTTTTAGTATACGTGATTACATAACCTGCATTCGTAGCTGTATTAGGAAACTGAACATTTCCACTTGCATCAGAAACTTGAGTAACGGTAGTATTTGTTCCGGTTTTAGTTAAAACTGAAGTAACACCAGATATAGGCATATTCGCATTATCCTTAAAAACAACTGTTACCGTAACGGTTGTAGGAGGATTAACATTCGAAGAAAAAGTAGTATTTATTTGTCCAAGTAGAGCCGCTGGTTCAGGGCTTCCTGGTCTTGTATCTTGAGAAAGTTCCCAAATCATCGCACCACCTAAATTCTTTTGTTTGATATATTTTGCTTTCTCATCTATGGAAACCTTATCATCATAAGTTACAAATTGATGTGTCGTTGCATTATATAAATAAGGAACTTTTGCTGTATTATCCCAATATCTTACCCAACCCGCACTTGAGGATGCTGGTAAAACAGAAGAAGAATTCGAAGGATTAAGAAAATGATGCCCCGTTGTTCCACTAGCACCTGCTAAATCACAAAATTCTACACTTCCAGTAAATTCACAAAAAGCGTTATCCCAAGTACCTTGAGGAGCTTGTGGATTCACACAACTTCCTGTTGTTCTTGGAGCTGCCACAAATAGACCTGGCAATGAAGAAATCGTTCCATTACTAGCAACAGAATTAAAAATCTTGCCATAAAATGGGATTCCCATGACCAATTTGTCATTCGGAATGGCTAAAGTATTCAAATAAATATTCGTCAAATGATCTAAAGATTCATTATTTGCATTCAAAGGATCATTCGCATTTCCGCTACCATATAAAGGAGCATTATAACACGTTTTATCGTACCAATTTCCTCCAAAATCATATCCAAAAAAAGTAATAAAATCACAATAAGTAGTAATGTCATCTTGCATTCCAAATTGTGCTTTGTTACCAGGACCAATGAATTGGTTCGGCACATGAACCACATTATTTCCAGCAGCAATTGAAATAATTTTATTAGGCATTGCCAAACGCATTTCTTTCAAAAGATACACTAGATTTTTATGGTCATTTGGAGTATGTGGCTGAGCAGGCGGTGTAATTCCACCTATAACTTCTGTACCATCGATACCACCAATAATCGGGAATTCCCAATCAATATCAAAACCATCAATAAAAGGATAAGTAGTTAAAAAATTAGCCATGTTTTGAGCAAAAGCCGTTCTAGCTACTGGAGAAGCTGCAATTCCAGGCAAATCCTGTGATTTAGTCCATCCCCCTATTGAAATTAAGATTTTCAGATGAGGATATCGTTGCTTTAATTGCATTAAATCATAAAAATTACCCTTTGGAGTTGCATTCCAAGGTGCTCCGCCTTCAGTATGCTCAAAATCGGCATAGGTATCTAACGATTTTATTTTTGCACTTTGAGGATTTGCCGGATCAAATTCAGTTCCAAAGAAAGCATACATAAGATGGGTTAATTTACTCCCATCGATTTTGTCTACATTAAAATCTCTTGCATAAATTGCCCATTGCGCATAGTAACCCACCACTTTTTTATTGTGATTGGGTTGTGCTTGCAACAAGAATGGGAAAATTAAAAAGAAACCTAATAGATAATTGAGTTTTCTTACCATTTTGTTTGTTTTTTGTTAGTATATTGTTTGTTTGTTACGATTGTAGTGTTTTACAATCTAGGTGAATATACGATGGAATAAAATTTTGAAAAAAATTAATCAACCAAACGCAAGAAAAATTAAACGAACAACAAAAAACAATCAATATTGTGTAATTCTATTTTTATTTGAGATTTTCAATTATATTTTTTAACCCAATGACAACTGCTAATTCTACATCTGCATGCTCTTTAGAATTACACTTTTCCACTAATTGATTCAGATAAACCACATCATATTCTTTATTATGCTGTAGGATTTGCAATAGCTCACCAGACAAAAGACTTAAATTTTCAGAAAGTGGCAATATGGGCTGAATAAGCGGTGCATTTTCACTTAAAACCAACAATTCTTTATGATTTGTTTTCCATTGTTCAAAAAAAGAAATAACACTTGCTAAATTAGTGGGATTATTATCTTTTAAATATTGGTTTACAGTCCAATTAAATTGTAAAGCTTCACTAGCGTCTACTGTACAAGCATCTACAAATAAAGTAAAAGGA
The DNA here is from genome assembly GCA_002862755.1 of Flavobacteriaceae bacterium. Classification (GTDB taxonomy): domain Bacteria; phylum Bacteroidota; class Bacteroidia; order Flavobacteriales; family Flavobacteriaceae; genus Flavobacterium. The sequence continues at coordinate 3,452 of PKDY01000053.1, forward strand.
GAAAACATTTGATATTCCGTACCTCCTTTATTTCTGGTATAAATTTTCAAAGGTTCACATAGTTTTGAAAAATAATCCAATGCAGATGTATTTTGATAGTTGGCAATATTACGAAGAATAACTTCTTTATTTCTGATATGTGTAATTCCTAATTCTTCCAAACGATTGGATACAGAAGGGAGTCTTTGAAGTATATTAGTAACATCAGGATTTTGAGGGTTTGACCAAAATAATTCTGCGATGGCAATAGTTCGTGGCCAAATTCTTGAGTCGATGTTTTGAGCTGTAACCAGTTCACTCCACATCGTAGCTTCACCACCCAAAATATTTTCTCTTTCTTTACTGGTTAATGCAGCATTCTTTGGAATTATAGGTGACACATAATGCTCGTTAATACTTTGCATCAAATCAATATAAAAACCATTGGAAAGTATGGTTCTGTAACCGTTTTTTACTGCGTTTATCAAAGATGCTCCAGCTGTAGAACCTTCATTGGTTCCTTTCCACGAATGAATTATAGTTGATTTTGGCATTTTTTCATTCATAATTTCTTCCCAACCTACAATATCTTTATCATTCTTTTTAAACATGGGAACTAACTGTAAGGTAAAATAACTTTGTAATTCATGATTAGTTTGAAACCCTTTTTTCTTTTTGAATTCTTGAATTACAGGATTATCATCCCAAGCTTTCCCTTCATTTTCATCTCCTCCAATATGAAAGTATTTTCCTGGAAACAGCGGACAAACCTCATCAAAAATTTCACTTAATATCTTATACGTATTTGGATTCGATGGATCAAGGGTAGGTCGAAAAACACCTGCATTTCTTTCAATACTATATGTTAAAGCCGTTTGTTCCGATGGATTTTTTATATAATTACTACCAATTTCAGGATAGGCGGTTAAAATAGCTGTAGCATGACCCGGAACATCGATTTCTGGTACCACTACTATTCCTCTTTCATCGGCATATTGAATGATATTTTTAATTTCTTCTTGCGTATAATAATAGCCATCTGATGCTAATTCAGTTAGTTTCTTTCTATTTTTTAATTCAATTCTCCAACCTTGATCATCCACTAAGTGCCAATGCAATACATTTAATTTTACTGCAGCCATGGCATCAATATTTCTTTTAATCACTTCTACAGGTTGAAAATGTCTCGCAACATCAATCATTAAACCACGCCATTTAAATTCTGGTTTGTCTGAAATACTCACATTGGGAAAGAAAAAAGTATCAGAATTATTTTGTAATAATTGTAATAAGGTTTCTAATGCGTGAAGAGCACCTATATCTGTTACAGCATTAATTTTAATTGATTTTTCATTAATTTCTAACGAATAACTTTCATCTTCGTAAATACCTACTTCCCCTTTTCTTTGACAATGAATTTGCAATTGCGCTTTGGAATCTTCATTTGATTTTGTGATAAAACCCTGTTTCAAAAATAGTCCAGTTCTTCCATCCAGCCTTCTTAAAAAATGAGTCGCTGCTTTATAAATTCTTGGATGGACGGTTCCAGTTATATTCAAACTAAATTCTGGATTGATCTTAAAAAATCCTTGCTGTGTTTGGATTTCTTTTGGCCATGGTATTAGGCTTAGAGATTGTTTTACGGTTTGTGAATAAATGTTTAAACTAAAAAAAACAAAAATTATGGCGTGTTTTAAATTCATTAAGATACTGTTATTTATATACTTCTTTACTTTTTAAATGTAACTATTTTAATGTCATATTTTATTTATAATCTGTTAAAAATGAGAAAGAAGAGAATAAAAAAATCATCCTCTTCATTTCCCCCAAACTCAAAATAAATATATTAATACTCAAATTTTTTAAAGGCTTCAATGGCTTCGTATTCTGCTAATCCTAATTCATCATATAATTTTGCTGTGTTTTTATTTCTATCTTCTGCTCTAACCCAAAATTCTCGAGAATCATTTCCTTGAAACATCACCCTATCTTTTTGAGATTGATGAAAAAGTATCGCATTTCTTTTTAAAAGTACTTCATCTGGACTTAAAGGAACAGCCATATCAATTTCATGTATGTCCCATTCATGCCAAGCACCTCGATACAACCATAACCAACAATCATTCATGAATGTTTCTGTTTTTAAACTTTTCATAGCAGCAAAAATGGCATTCAAGCACACTTCATGAGTTCCGTGTGGATCCGCTAAATCTCCAGCTGCAAAAACTTGGTGTGGTTTAATCTTTTTAATAATGTTGCTTACAATATTTATATCTTCTTGTCCTAACGGATTTTTTTTCACTTGTCCTGTTTCATAAAATGGTAAGTCTAAGAAATGAACATTTTGATCATTCAAGCCAATATACCTAGTAGCGGCATAGGATTCTCTTCTTCTAATAAGTCCTTTTAATTTTCTCACTTCTAGTATATCTACTTGATTTTCATTTTTATGATTTAAAAAATCAATTATTTTAGAAATAGTATCAGAACACGGAGCATCATTTACAAAATCTTTACAAACCTCAGCAAATTTTAAAGCTTCCTGATCTGTAACTGCAATGTTTCCAGAAGTTTGATACACCACATGCACATCATGCCCTTGGCGAATTAATTTTGAAAAAGTACCTCCCATTGATATCACATCATCATCTGGATGTGGGCTAAAAAGAATGACTCTTTTTTTCTCTGGAAAGGCTCTTTCAGGTCTATACGTATCATCTGTATTGGGTTTTCCACCTGGCCAACCCGTAATGGTATGCTGTAACACATTGAACATATTAATATTTAGATGATAAGCAGAACCTTCTTGTGCTAACAAATCAGACATTCCATTATTATTGTAATCTCTATCTGTTAATTTCAAAATGGATTGTTTTGTTTTTTGGCACAACCAAACAATAGCTTTACTTTTTAATTCTTGAGTCCAAAGACACTCACCTACTAACCATGGTGTTTTAAAACGAGTCAAATCGGCTGCTGCGGATTGATCTAATACAAAAGTAGCATTGGTATGATTTTGCAAAAATGTAGCGGGAACTTCTGAAGTAGTATCCCCTTGTACCGTTCTTTTAACAATAGATGCTTTATTTTGGCCCCAAGCCAAAAGTACTATCCTTTTAGAACGCAAAATGGTAGAAACTCCCATCGTAATAGCCCTTTTAGGCACATTATCAATACCATTAAAATCGGAAGAAGCATCTGAACGCGTAATATGATCCAAGGTAATAATTCTTGTTCCAGAATTGACATGCGATCCTGGTTCATTAAAGCCAACGTGCCCTGTTCTACCTATTCCTAATAGTTGAAAATCCAATCCTCCAGATTCTTTAATCTTCATTTCATAATCAATACAATATTGATTTAATTCATCTAAAGGAATCGTTCCATCAGGAATATTGACGTTTTCTGGTAAAATATCAATGTGATTGAATAAATGCTGATGCATGAAATAATGATAACTTTGCTTATTTTCTTTATTCATTGGATAATATTCATCCAAATTAAAAGTCACAACATTTGCAAAACTCAATCCTTCTTCTCTATGCATTCTCACCAATTCTTCATATACTTTAATGGGTGAAGAACCGGTTGCTAGTCCCAAAACACAGGTTTTATTTTTTTCTCTTTTTGATCTAATTAATTGCGCTATTTCCTGAGCTACAATTTTAGAGGCTTCCATAGAATTTTTAAAAATTTCGCAATGAATTTTTTCAAATCTTGTTTCTTCAAATTTTCCAGCGCTTTTATAGCTTATATCGCGATTAATTTCTATAGCACTTTTCATTATTATATTCGTATTAAAAAATTTATTGCTTTTGTATTTTGGCTGTTTGTATCTGGATAGGAATTTAGGTTTATAATTAAAAATTAGGTCCTGTAGTATCCCACCAAAGCCTTGTTCCGCCATTATCCGGACCACCTAATTGAGCTACACCTGTTGCAACTCCACCGGCATTATTACTAATTTCAGATTGCGCAAAATTGATTCGTCTTGGACCTAACTGAGAGTCTATGGTTCCTCCACTATAATTTACTAAAGCAGGAAATAATTTGGGATAGCCTGTTCTTCTATAATCAGTCCATGCTTCTTGTCCTTCAGGAAAACCTGCAATCCATTTTTGAGTAATAATTTTTTGTAATTTGATTTCATTTGTTGCTAAATCATCCCAAGCTACAGTTACATTATTAACTGCTAAAGCATTATTGACTGGGAAGTTAGGATCTACATAATCTTGAGCTGTTTTCACATTATCTGAAATATAAGCTGCTGCTCCTGAAGCACCATGTTGCTCAAATGATAAGGCAATTCCTTGTTCGTAAAAAGATTGTGCCGTTCCTCCCATTGCCCAACCTCTCAATGCTCCTTCAGCTCTTAAGAAATAGGCTTCTGCTGCAGTCATTAAAACAATTTCATTGGAACGAACAATAGAGCCTATTCCTGAAAAATCTTGATGATCCGCTTTAGCAACTAAATCAATTGCAGTTCTAACACCTTTATATTCACCAGGAAATTCAGCAGATGTATCAAAATAAGTAGTAACTCTAGGATCTTCATAACCTCCTAGTATCGATTCCATATCGGCAGACATTCTAATATCCAACCAAGAACCACTAATTGTGGCAATAGGATTTGTGTACACTGGAGAAACCACTTTGAAAATATCATCATTTGTTGTTAATACCCCAAATTCATGAGCAATTGCTTTTTCAGCTTCAGTTTTAGCTAAAGCTGGATTAATTTTCACAATATGCATTGCTAAACGCAGACGTAAAGTATTGGCAAATTTTACCCATTGTTTGTAATCACCTCCATAACCAGATAAATCAGTAGCGGTAAAAGTAGAAGGTTCCCCTGCATTGTATCGTGTTGTTAATTCACCAACAGCAAAATCCAATTCTTCAAACATTTGATTGTAAACTTCTTCTTGAGAATCATAGGCAATAGTCGTTTCCAAAGAACCAAAATCAGAATAAATTATCGGACCAAAAATATCAGTTACACGATGCATTCCTTCCACTTTTAAAATTAGAGAAAGTGCATAAAACTGATCGTATTTATCTTTAGAATTATTGGCAATATAATATGCATTAAACATCACATTTCTGTAGGCATAATCCCAAATAAAACCATTCCAACCATTTACTAAAGAATAGGTTGTATTATTAATATTCCCAGCAAAAGGGGTTGGTGTAGCCATGTAACCCGACCAAATATCTGCATTTAAACCTTGTTGCAATTGATATACCCAAACAGGATCAAGCACTTGAAGATTATTAAAAATAGGTCTAAAGGCACTTCTAATATGATTGAAATCTTGTTCTAATTGTTCCTGTGTAAATCCATTAGGATTAGTGTTAATATCTTCAAAATTATTCGTACATCCTGCAATGGTTAGCAGGGATACTAATAATGCTTTTTTAGTTATATTATAAAGTTTCATTGTGTTTGTTTTAGAAAGTTACATTTAAATTAATCCCAATACTTCTTGTAGAAGGTAAACCATAAATATCTACACCTTGTAAACCTTCACCTGTACTTAAAGCAATATTAGGATCAAATGGTGCATCTTTGTAAATAAAAAATAGGTTTCTAGCTATTAATGAAACAGAAGCTTTATCAAAAAATGGGATTAATTTTGTCCCAATGGTATATCCGATAGAGATTTCTCTAACGCTTATATTGGTAGCATCATACACATATTCACCTGAAATTCCTGCTCTTCCTCCTACTTGTGTATAGTAGGATTGCGCATCCATACTTGTAACAGGTACACCATCACTTGCACGTACCCCATTGATAGCTACTCCTCCATCATTTCTTGCATCTCCGGAAGCCTTAGAAACTCCAAATGCATCATTCTGTGCTTGGGTTAAACTCATTACATCGCCTCCAAAGCGACCGTCTAAAAGAATATTAGCGGTAAAGTTTCCAAATTTGAAAGAATTTGAAAATCCTAACATAAAATCAGGGTTTGAGTTACCTACCTCTTCAAAATCTGTCCTTTGGAAAGTTCCGTCATCATTCAATAAGATTCTTCCTTGTTCGTCTCTTTTAAAATTAATTCCTTCAATAACTCCAAAAGGTCTTCCTTCAATTAAGGAATATCTGTAACTATTTACTCCAGCTTCTGTTAAGTTCAATCGGTTTCCTAGTTCTTCTGGAATTCCATTTACTTGATTCGTGTTTTTAGAGAAATTAATTGTTGTATCCCATGAAAATTTATCTTTTCTAACAATTCCACCTGTTACAATAGCTTCAATACCTTTATTTTTAATATTACCTGCATTAAAACCATAATAGGTTAAACCTTGACTATTTCCTACTGGAGCAATCACTTGTAAATATTGATTTTTTGTTTCCGAATTATAATACGATACTTCAAAACCTAGACGATTATTAAACAGTCTCCATTCTGTTCCAATTTCAAATTCCGATTTTAACTCTGGTTTTAAAGAGGTTCCTGTTTTAGGACCTGCATTAGGATTGTTAGAATTCGGGTTGGCAGGAGTTTGATAATACGTTGGCGATGTAACGAAAGGATATACATCATTACCTACTTGAGCGAAAGTAGCTCTTACTTTTCCAAAGTTAATGAAATCTGGCATTTCAGTCATTTCGCTAATTATTCCAGTTACCCCAATAGAAGGATAGAAAAATCCAATTTTATCTGAATTTACTAAAGCTGATGACCAATCATTTCTACCAGCTACATCTAGAAACAACATTTCTTTATAACCTAAAGTAGCTACAGCAAAAACCGATTGAACTTCTTTTCTAGAATCTATGGTTTGATAATTTCCATTATTATTTACAAAGTTGTGCAAAGTAAACCAGTTGGCATATTGTAATCCTGCACTAATTCCAGAATCTAAACCTGTTTTTTGATTAATCATAGTGTTGGTTACACTCGTACCAATATTGGCATTTAAACTAAATTCTTCATTAAATTTAGTATTGATAGTTGCAATTAAATCAGCATATCTTTGCGTACTAACAGAATTTTCATTGATATATCTACCATTAATATGAGATAATGTTCCTTGAGTTGTAGCGAATATTCTTTTATCAAATTCACTTGTAATTCTATTGTAACTATATCTTGATGCAACGCTTAACCAATCGTTAATTTTATAAGATAAAGACAAGGCACCGTTAAAAAAATGATTTTCATCTTCAGATTTATTTCGGTTAATAGCCCAATAAGGATTTTGCATAATATCTCTATTGGTCATCCAATTTTGAGCCATTAAGTTTCTTGTTGGGTCATACACTTCATAATTATTTTTATAATAATTGAAATCATTTCCTCTTGGCATTAAATATACTCCTGTAAGTGGATTAAAATAAAAACCATTCACTGGTTTATTTGTAATTGTTTGTGAAGTATAGTTAGCATTTGCAGAAAAAGTAAGTTTGTCTTTAAAAAATTTAGCCGTTTGACGAATACCAAAATTATTTTTCTTTAAATGATTCCCAGGGATAATTCCTGATGCATCCACATTTGCAAAAGAAAATGATGTAGCAGAATTTTCAGAAGCCAAAGCATATCCTACTGAAGTAGTTTGAGTTACAGCTGTATCAAAAAAATCTTTCACATGATCTCTTGTTTTTTGAGCTGCTCCCCAACTTTCATCTGCTCCTGGAGCTGCAATATAATCGGTTTGAAATTCGGGTAAATAAGCAGCCGTTTCAAAAGTAGTAACTGAACCAGCTGTAATACTCGCTTTTCCAATTTGCGGTCTTTTAGAAGATAATAAAATGACACCATTTGCTCCTTGACTACCATACAATACTGATGCAGCAGCTCCTTTAAGTACCGTCATTCCTTCGTAGTCATCTGGATTTATTAAAGAGACTACATCACCACCATCTTTATTACCACCTGCTAAACTTCCGAAAGTATCATTTGGCTGACCAGCACCCACGTTTAACATTGGAATACCATCGATTACATAAAGAGGTTGGTTGTTATTCACCGAAGAATTTCCACGTATAACTACTTTTGTAGAACCTCCTGTTCCACCTGCACTTTTAGTAACAGTTACCCCAGCAACTTTACCAGCAATCGTATTCACTATATTTACATCTCGTACTCTTGTTAATTCTTCAGCCTTTATTTCTTGAGCAGCATAAGTTAAAGATTTTCTGGTTTTTTTAATACCAAGAGAGGTTACGACTACCTCTTTTAATTTATTAGCATCCGATTCTTTTAACTGAATGTTTAAGGTGTTTTGTTCCCCAATGATAATTCTATGGGTTTCATAACCAATGTAAGAAACTAATAAAGTTTCCCCTACATTGACTTGAATTGTAAATTTACCATCGAAATCCGAATCGGTTCCTCGAGAAGTACCTTGGATAAGAATATTGGCAGAGGGTAATGGTATGCCTTCCAGGTCGGTTACTGTACCATTGATGGTTTTAACTTGCGCAAAAGAATTTTGCACAGCAAAAACAATCATAAGGAGTAATACAATTTTTTTCATTAATCGATTTGTTTATTTGTTAGTTAATACTGTAAATTTATTCTTATAGTATTTCTTAAAAAAATATATTAAACAAACGACATTTTACGTTCAACAAACGACAAAAATTAATCAACAACACGCAAACAATTGAATAATAAAGCTTTTTTAAAACCTTAAAATAAAAGAAAACCTAATTTTAAAAAAATTGATTTTTACACTAAAAATTGAAATAAATATCAAAAAAAAGAGTGTTTTTTATAAAATTTTAACTAAAATTGCGAATTATTCAAACAACAACTATTTAAAGCGTGAACAAGATTAATTTTGAAATAAAACCGATTTATCATTTTTGGTTTTGGAGTGTTTATTTTGTTTTAAACACTTTACGATGGGGTGCTTATTTTAATGATTATGAATATTCATTTCAGTCGAATTTAATCGAATTTGCATTACATATCCCGTTAGTGTATTTTAATTTATTTGTATTAGTTCCAAAATTTGTTTTAAAACCACACTATTTAAAATTTGGTCTTGCACTTTTGGCTAGTTTATTTCTAATTTATTTATTAAAAACAGGACTAACGTATTTTCTAATTTCTGAAAACATTTGGCCAGAAGCCAATAGAGAATACAGACCTTTTGATGTGAATCATATCGTAGCGGTTTGTATTGGAGAACTGTACGTTTTGTCTATGGCATCATCTGTCTATTTTACGCTAACTTGGTTACGAGAAAGAGAACGAAATCGGACATTAACAGAAAGCCAATTTAAAATCAAATTGAAATATTTAAAAACGCAAATTCAGCCACATTTCTTTTTTAATACTTTGAATAATCTATACGCTTTGTCTTTAGCTTCATCAGATAAAGTTCCTGTAGTTATTTTAAAGCTTTCAAAATTAATGGAATATGTGCTTTATGATATTAAAGACACCAAATTTGTTCCTTTAATTAAAGAAATCGATTATATAGAAAATTACATTGAAATTGAAAAACTTCGTTTTGAAGAAGTTGATGTATCAATCAATATAGATTCAGATATAGAAAATGTGAAAGTACCGCCTTTGTTATTCATTTCTCTTATTGAAAATGCGTTCAAACATGGTGGTATGAATAACAAACATTTAAAAATTACAATTAACTTCAAAATGGATAAAAATGAGAGGTTACATTTTGAAATAATAAATAATTTTGTATCTTCACAAGTGCCCAATTTAAAGAAAGGAATTGGTTTACAAAACACTAAAAGTAGACTCAAATTGCTTTATAAAGACAATTTTATTTTTGAACAAAAAATAAAATTCAACTATTTTATTATTCTTTTACAAATACCTGTGTATGAAGATTAAATGTGTTTTAGTAGATGATGAACCACTTGCTGTAAAAGTTTTGCAAAATTATTTCATTAATTTTCCAGAATTTGAAATTGTAGGGGTCTTTTACAACTCTTTAGAAGCGCTAGATTATATTAAAAATAATCCAGTAGATGTGGCATTTTTAGACATCAATATGCCTGTAATGAGTGGCTTTGATCTAATAAAATTAATTGATACTAGAGTTATTATTACCACTGCATTTAGAGAATTTGCAGCAGAAAGTTACGATTTAGATGTGGTAGATTATTTGGTAAAACCCATTCCATTATCCCGTTTTATTAAATCTATTGGCAAAATAACTGCTGAACTAGATGTAAAAAACGGAATTAAGCAAGAAATATCTAAAACCGATCATCATATTTTTATTAAGTCTGATAAAAAAATGATTAAAATACTAATGGAAGAAATTCTTTTCATTGAAGGAATGAAAGAATATATTAAAGTAGTTACTGCCGATAAATCTTACATTACTTTAAAATCTTTAGCCTCCTTGTCTGAAGAATTACCTATAGATAAATTCATTCGCATTCATAAATCTTTTATCATAGCAATCGATAAGATAAAATCGATTGAAGGAAATCGAATTCAAATTTTGACTCATAAATTACCTATTGGAAGAAATTATGGGAAAGAAGTTAAAAATAAAATCTTAAATACTTAAAATAAAAAAGCAGTGTCTTAATAACACTGCTTTTTACTTAGTAGTTACATCTTATTTTTTAATAAAACGTCTTTCTTCTTTTTTTCCTTCATTTTCTAACACAATACTATAAACTCCAGGTTTCAAATGAGCAACATCAAGTGTTTCCCCTTTTACTTTAACCACAAGTGCAGTTCCATCTTGAAGATTTATAATCGTAACTTTAGAAGTTGTAATTTCTGTATTAAAGTGAAGCGTGTTTTCAACAGGATTTGGATAAATCACTAATGCTTTAGTATCTTCATTAGAAGTAGCAGTATTTCTAGAAGTAATTGCTCCAACTTTAGTAATTCGAATCCAATTCAAATTAACACCACTACTCTGAATGTAAATTCCAAAATTATAGGTTCCTGCATTTACATTAACGGTGTGAGAAACCGTTTGCCAATTTTGCCAACCGCCAGTATTAGGAACCGCTACATTTCCTAAGGGAATAGCACCTGCATTCAAATCGGCAGACAAAGCAGCTCCATTTACTGCACTAGCCACACGATATTCAATTAAATAACTTCCAGAAGAAGGAAATGTAATTCCATTATACGCCATCCAATCCCCTGTATCAGCATAACCTACATTGAGGCCTCCACCAGTATCTGTGGTTGGTTCCGTTTGAACCCCATTCATAGCACTATAATTTTCCGCTTGAATTAATACAGAAGAGTTATTTGTAATTGTTCTTACACGAACAGAAGTAGCTACGTCGTTAAAATTGTTATCAACCAAACAAGTATCATCTCCACTAACAACAATTGAATTACCTGCAAAATTATCATTGGCATACAAAACCATTTCATAACCACTTTGCACTTTTACAGATGAAATATCATTGTCTAAAACTCCTCTAGCTTGTAATTGACCTAAAGTATAATTTCCTTCGGGTAGAGAAACCGCATAACCACCATAATTGCAATGCTTATAAACTGTTGCCACTCCATTACTTGGTGGGTTTACTCCTTTTTGGTACACTCTAACATAATCAATCAACATTCTTGCTGGAAAACCGCTATTATCGATGTTAAATCCAGGCCAATTTCCACCAACTGCTAAATTGAGTAAAATAAAAAAGTTATTATGAAATTCACTTGTTCCATTAACTCCACCAGCAATATTTACTTCATGATATTTAACACCATCAACAAACCATTTGATTAAATTTTCATCCCATTCCACTGTATATAAATGATAGGTCGTTATATTGGTATCGGTATAACCAGAATAAGAAGCATGACCATTTTGTTCCCAATGGACAGTTCCTACAACTTGTCCGCCTCCATTTACGTGTTCCATGATGTCTATTTCTCCACAACTTGGCCAACCAACTGAGCTGATATTATCTCCTAACATCCAAAAAGCTGGCCAGATACCTTGAAAAGAAGGCATAGCAATTCGAGCTTCTATTTTACCATATTTCCAAGATTTTCTACCTTGAGTTTTCATTCTCGCAGAAGTATAGTTAGATCCTCCAAAAGATTCTCTTTTTGCAGTAATAACTAAGTTGCCGTTTTCAACTGTAGCATTTTGTTGTCTGTAGTATTGTAGTTCATTATTACCCCAGCCACCATTTCCAGTTTCGAAAACCCAGTCGGGACCAATTCCATTTGTAAATTCATCTTGCCAAACCAATTGCCAGTTTTGCGCATATAATACAGGTACGAAACACATGAATAGCAACGTATATATAATATTTTTTTTATTATAATTCATATTTTTAATTTTTAATTAAAAGATATAACAAAGCCCTAAAACTAATTCTAGGGCTTTTTGTTATTTTATTTTTTTATAAACTTTTTGATAATTTTTGTTTCCGAAGTATCAAAAACAATGACATATATTCCTGATGCTAATTCAGATACATCTAAATAATTTTCAACAGTTTCCGTAGTAATTATTGGTAAACCTGAAAGTGTATATACGGTAACTTTTACATCCTTCATTGGAGAACTAAAATTCAAACCGTTTTCAACTGGGTTAGGATAAAAGTTAAAATCAATAGGAGTACTTTCTTTTTGATCTTCCTCTAAAGCAACAGCTCTAGCTGCATTACTGACTTTAGTAATTCTAAACCAATTTAAATTAACACCACTACTTTGAATATAAATACCAAAATTATAGGTTCCAGCATTTACATTTACTGTATGTGAAACCGTTTGCCAATTTTGCCAACCTCCTGTATTCGGAACTGGAACATTACCTAATTGAATTGACCCAGCATTTAAATCCGCTGATAACATAGCTCCGTTTACAGCACTCGCAACACGATACTCAATCAAATAAGCACCAGAAGTTGGAAAGGTAATACTGTTGTATGCTATCCAATCACCAGTATCTGCATAACCCACATTTAAACCACCCCCAGAATCAGTTGTTGGTTCTGTCTGAATGCCACTCATATTGGAATAATTTTCTGCTTGAACAAAAACAGAAGACGAATTTGTAGCGGTACGAACTCGTATTGAAGTAGTCGCATCGTTGAAATTATTATCTACCAAACAAGCATCGTTTGAAGTAATTGTAACAGCCGTTCCAGAAAAATTATCATTTGCGTACAGTACAATTTCGTAACCACTTTGCACTTTTACAGAAGATACATCATTATCTAAAACGCCTTTCGCTTGCAATTGACTTAAAGTATAATTTCCAACCGGTAAAGACACCGCATATCCATCATAATTACAATGTTTATAAACCGTTGCAACTCCATTTTGAGGTTGGCCGCCATTAATAACTTGATCAATAGCAGTTAATAACGATTTTGAACCTACAGCATCTTGAGCCAATTGCCAAATCATGACTCCGCCAGCATTTTGAACAGCAAAAGTAGTTTTCTGTTTGATGGTAGGAATACCATTATAATAAATTGTATTCGCTACTTGATCTACATTTTCTGCACCTGGATAGGTATTTACAATATCAGCATACGAAATCCCTTGATTGGCTGAGCTTCCAAAACCATAACCATAAAAAGGCACACCAATTATTGCTTTATTACTAGGTAATCCTCTACCTGTCCAATAATTAAACTGATCTACTGCCATACTATAGGGAGAATGTTGACCAGGATTATTAGGATTCCAAGGTCCAGTGGCATCATAAGCCATAATGTTGATCCAATCGAAATAAGAAAAAGTATACGAAGGCACATTGGCCCCGCCATATCCTTGCGATAAAGCAGCCGTAATTTGTTTATTATTGGCGTGCATACTATTGGCTAAATCAATAATAAAATTGCCATAATCTCCATTAATTGCTGGGCCTTCTAAATCTACATCAATCCCATCAAAATTATGACTGATTACATAGTTGGTTAATTTTTGTACGAATGAAGCCCTGTTACCTGCACTCATTTGGTTGAAAAAATTATCACGAATAGCACCTCCTTCTGAAATAGCACCTCCCCCAATTGAAACAAATACTTTTACATTATTTGAATGCGCTCTTTGTATAAGCGTATTGTTTGCACTTTGAAAAGAAAGATACCCGTTTGCATCAGGGTTTTCAAATGCGATATTAATATGGGTTAATTTAGTGTATTGAATACTATTGGAAAAAGCATTCAAATCAATCCAATTGGGAACATATCCAATTACTTTTTTTTGTGCGTGGGAAAAATTTAAAATTCCTAACACTAAGATGAAAGCCAACTTATAGGATAGCTGTTGCATTTTTATCATAATACCAGTATTTATAAATTAGGAACCTCACAAAAGTGAGGTTCCAAACCTATTTATTTTTTAATAAAACGTCTTTCTTCCATTTGACCATTGTGGTCTACTAGAACAGAATAAATACCCGGTTTAAGATTAGAAACATCTATGCTTTTACCATCCCCTTTATTAACAGGAATAAAAGTACCTGTTTGTGCATCAACTATTGTAATTTTAGAATTTTGAACATCAGCAGTAAAGAACAATGTCGTTTCAACTGGATTAGGATAAATTACAAACATTTCTTTAGGCTCTTCAGTTACTTCAGTTCTTGCTGCATTACCCACTTTAGTAATTCTAAACCAATTTAAGTTCACACCACTATTTTGGATATAGATACCAAAATTATAGGTTCCTGCATTAACATTTACCGTTTGAGAAACCGTTTGCCAGTTTTGCCATCCCCCAGTATTAGGTACATTAACATTACCAAGAATAATACTTCCGGCATTTAGATCAGAAGAAAATACGGCACCATTCACCGCACTAGCAACTCTATATTCGATTAAATAAGAACCAGAAGTTGGGAAATTAATATTATTATAAGCCATCCAATCGCCTGTATCTGCATAACCCACATTTAGACCTCCACCAGCATCAGTTGTGGCTTCGGTTTGAATACCATTCATTGCAGAATAATTTTCAGCTTGAATTGTAACACTTGAAGAACTACTTGTTGCTCTAACACGTAAAGAAGAAGCTAAATCATTAAAACTATTATCTACTAAACAAGTATCATTGCTTCCAACAACAATAGAGGAGCCAGTGAAATTATCATCAACATATAGTACGATTTCATAACCACTATTTACTTTTAAAGAAGAAATATCGTCATTTACAACTCCTTTCACTTGTAATTGACTTAATGTGTAATTACCTGGTGCTAAACTCACCGCATAACCACCATAATTACAATCTTTATAAACAGTTGCCACACCATTATTTGGAGGAATTGTACCTGTAATAGTATAACTCCCAATTGAGCCATAAGCCGAATAACCTCCATAACCTGCATCACCAGCACCTGTACCATCAACGCCTATATAATAAGTACCAGCTGCTAAATTTGCGTTTAATGTAGCATTTAAAGCAAATGGATCAGAGTTCCAATAGGTTCCAATTTGAGTTCCAGAAGCATTGAACAAGCGTATTATTAAATGTAAATTTCCGTTTCTACTTACTGTATTTGCATTAATTACCACATTTCCACCACCTGTAGTGAAAGTAAAGAAATCATAATCTGCTTCACTAGAAATGATTCCATTTTTTTGATCAATACTTCCATTTGAATTATAACTTAAAGCAGCTGCACCAGAAATACCATTACTGTAATCATCACCTCTGTAACCTACACCAAATTTAGAACCCGCAATTGTAGCTACATCGTCTTGTAAATTATTTGCATAATTATATTGTCCTTTGCTCCATTGAACTACAGGTCTGTAATAACCTGCTCCCATAATTGGTGCCCAAGAAGTACCATCAATTCCAAGAAAATATCCTTCATCAGGATTTGTACGTCCATCATGACCTAAATCGAAAGTATGTCCTATTTCATGAGAAGAAGCATCACCACCGGACTTACCTGAAGTGATAAACACCCAACATGGCACATCGTTATCCCAGTTAAAAGAACCAATATACGCCACACCTCCAGCACCTGGAGCAGCTGTATTCGTTGGAGTAACAACAACACGCATTCTTCTGTTTCTAGGATAAGAATTAAATACAGATTCGCTGGTAGTAACATTTAAATTAAACGGTCTGTAATCTTCAGACACTACTTCCCAATGTTCTTGAACAGCAGCATCACTCATTCCTGAAGGAGCTGCATTAATCGCATTCCCATTGTTCCATAAGTTACCCGCTGGCATATAATATCCATCAAAATCTAATAATACACAACCTGCTGCTCCTGGTAAACTTTGCAAGTTAAGAAGTGCTTGTGCAATTGGAGCTTCTTGAGGTGTGTCCACTCTTTCTGAATTTGTAAGTAATTCATTTTTAGGAACATTTTGATAATTGATACATAGTAAGCTATTAATATCAACTTCTTTTACAAATGCATTTCCGTTTTCAGAATAATATTTATAAGCCTTTTCAGTAGCTTTAATAATAATATGACCTTCAAGCTCTTTTTTACTAATGTCTAAGTAGAAAGATCCTCCATTACCTTTTATTTCACCAATAAGATACTCACTTGAAACACTGGATTTTTGGAAATTAATTTTTCCTTTAAACATAATGTCATTCGTGATTTTTAAGAGGATGTCCTTTTCATTTCCTTTTGCTGTATTAGCAGCTAAATTCTTTTTTACATTGGATAGAAAGGTTTCATTTTTTCCTAATGAAGTTTGTGATATAGCCCAATTACAAAATGTAACCAAAGCTATAAAGCTAAAGTAAATTCTTTTTTTCATGTTTGTTTGTTATTTGTTTATGTTAAGATTTTAGATAGTAATTCTAAGAGAAGCGTCTTTTTTTATTCATTGATTTCCTTTTAAAAAAGTTAAAAAATATTTTTTTATTGATATAAAATTTCAATTATCTATATAAATGTATTGTAACAATTTTTTTGAAAAAAATAAATTAAACGAACAGCGTTTTATTTTCAACGAACAGCATATTTCAATCAACAAAATGCTTTTTCTATATCTATTGAAGGAATAAAAAAATAATTTAATCTATTCATTTTTAAAAGAATATTTATTTTTTTTAAGATGAAATCACATAAAGTAAATGCACTAGAATAAAAAGCGCTCAAACTTTATTTTCATATTCGTTTGAGCGCTAACAACCTTATTTTTTTATAAATTTCATTTCTGTTTTTATGCCATCTTTTTCAATAATAACCGCATAAATACCTGGTTGAAGATTTGAAATATCTAAACTATTTGCATCTGCTTTAGGAGCTTTTAAATAAATACCTCTTTGGAAATCTGCCACCTGAATGGTTGCTTTATCCAACGATATATTAAAATGCAAAATATTTTCAGCTGGATTTGGATACAAGGTTACCACTTCTTTTTCATCTGAAGTAGTTGCTACTCTAAGAGCATTGCTTACTTTAGTAATTCTAATCCAATTTAAGTTAACACCAGAATTTTGGATAAAAATTCCAAAGTTATAGGTTCCTGCGTTTACATTAACGGTTTGAGAAACGGTTTGCCAGTTTTGCCAACCGCCAGTATTTGGAATATTTACAGTGCCTAAAACTATTGAACCAGCATTTAAATCTGAAGAAATTTGTGCTCCATTAACAGCACTAGCCACACGATATTCAATTAAATATGAACCACTACTTGGGAAAGTAATATTATTATAAGCCATCCAATCACCTGTATCGGCATAACCAACATTTAAACCGCCGCCAGCATCTGTAGTAGGTTCCGTTTGAACACCATTCATGGCTGAATAATCTTCAGCTTGGATAAATACTGAGGAAGTGTTAGTTGCGGTTCGAACTCTAATAGAACTAGTAACATCATTAAAATTATTATCTACTAAACAGGTATCATCTGAACCAATAATAATAGAATTACCAGAATAATTATCATTCGCATATAAAACTACTTCAAAACCACTTTGTACTTTGATAGAAGAAACATCATTATCTAAAACTCCTCTAGCTTGTAATTGGGCTAATGTATAGTTTCCAACAGGTAAACCAACAGCATAACCACCATAATTACAATGTTTATAAACCGTTGCAGTACTTGGTGCCGTATTTCCAAAACCCCCGAAAACTGCTACAGCTCTAGTAGGTTGAGTTGTGTGTAAAGATGGTGAATGATCTGCAACATCATCATATGCAAAACCATACGAAAGATTATCAACACTTATTCCTGGTAAATGCCAGAATTTAGAATAATGATTCATTGGATTCGCTTGATAAAATGAAGCAATGTTATGCCAGTTTTGTTGTCCAGGATTTGCACTAGTAACATCTACAACGTGTCTATTAATCGCTGCTGTTAATTGGGCTTGAATCACTAAGTCCAAATCTCCATCTACTAATCTTCTATCTAAGACTCCTTTTCCTTCTAAAGCTTCTTGAGTAGAAGGCCTATATTGCACTCTACCTGTTCTTCCTACGAAAGCCCCAGATTGTCCAACCATTTCCAATTGTTCTCCTATAACTCTTCCTTTAAAGACACCCGCTTGACCGGCATAAAAAATTAAATCTTGATTTTTATACTTGTTCCATATTGCGTCAATATATGATTTAAGATAATTCGCATATGGACCAGGAGTTGTACCACCAGTTCCATCTGCAAAAGCAGGAGTTTTTGAAGGTGCTGTAATTTCTCCAGTCGTATTATTTAAACAACCTTGAAATTCTGTTGGAACATTAGCTCTAAAAGCAGCTACAATCTCGTCATGTTTTTTTAATTCCCCTACTCTTTTGTAATATCCATTAGCACCATACAGTTCCAATCCCATTGGATATTTATACGAATCTACACGTGTTGGGTTGCCAAAAAAACCATATTGATTATTGGTTAATTCAATCATTTCATATAAAATTCCATTATTTGGATCAGTTGGATTTAAAGGATTATGTCCTGCATAACCTGATGGTGCTCCAGTAGAACCAAAGAAGTAAAGATACATTTGAGAACCTTTAGAAATAAAAACTCTACAACCTGCAATTAAAGGTAAAGTGAATGTTTTGTTAGGAATGTCACTTAATCTTGTAAAACAGTTTGCATACTTCCCATTGCCACCAGGACCAAGGTTTCCACCAGGTGTAGGTCCTTGAACTGTATTATAAGAAGAATTCATTGGGTACACCTGACTTGTTCTCGCATCTACCCAAACGTGTGCACCCGTATTGTAATTAATCCCTACAATAGCCACATACAAATCGGAATCATTAAATGTAGAGGTATTCTTGATTTCAAAAGGTATAGGACCTTGGCTATACCCGAAAGAAGTAACCAATAAGAGGAAAAGAAATTTCCAACTTATCGCATGAGTTTGTTTTGTTTTTTTCATGTTTTGTTTGTTAAATGTTAATAAATAGTTTGGTTTCACATAGCAATTTTATTTTTATGAACTTTTCTATTTGAGAGCTTCTAATAAAGAAACATATTACAATAAAGAGCAAATCATTTTTTACGCTCCATTACAATTTTTAACAACTCATTTTTAGTACTAAAAATGATGAAACAAACAGGAACTTAGTTATTGATATACTTTGATATAATCGATACTAAATTCTTGAGGAAATACACTATTATCGATGTCGGGACCGCCAAAGTTTCCGCCAATAGCCATATTAATTAAAAAATAAAAAGGCTGGTTGTAAGGCCAAGTATTTTCATTTTTAACTTCAGGTTTAAAAGTATATACCAAATGATTGTCTACATAAAATGCAATTTGATCTTTATTCCAATCAATTGCATAGAGATGAAAGCCTTCTTCAATCCCTTCAATTTTAGTTTTTTTTGTGTTGATTGTATTTCCATGACTATCTTGTGTATGTAAAGAAGTAAAAACTTGCCCTGGTTCTTTTCCTATATACTCAAGAATGTCAATTTCACCCGATTTTGGCCAACCCACTTGAGAAATATTAGACCCTAACATCCAAAATGCTGGCCATAATCCTTTTCCTTGAGGTAATTTTGCACGAACCTCCATTTTACCATATTGAAATTCCTTTTTATCTTTTGTGGTAATTCGTGTGGAAGTATACTGCGTACCATCATAAGAAGCTGTGATTGTTAGCATACCGTTCTCAACTTTATGATTGTTCTTTGTATAGATTTGAGATTCATTATTTCCCCAACCGCAAATATTAGGGCATCCATTTCCTAATTCAAAATTCCAAACAGTTGTATCTAAAGCTTTTCCATTAAAGTTTTCTTCCCAAATTAATTTTCTATTGTCTTTTTGAGCATATGTCAAATTAAAAAGAAGTACTAGTAACGCTATTTTTTTCATTATAAATTAGTTTAAAAATTGAAAAGTATCTTCTAAAGTAACATCAGAACTACCACCAATAAAGACTTTAAAATCACCAGGTTCCGTTTCCCATTTCTTATTGTTAGTATAAAAAGCTAGCATTTTTTCATCAATTACGAATGAAACTACTTTGGATTCATTAGCATTTAATTCAACCATTTGAAATCCTTTTAGCTCTTTAACAGGTCTTGTTGAGCTTGATACTAAATCTCTTATATACAATTGTACGACTTCTTTCCCTTTAACTTTACTTTTGTTTTTTAAGGTTACAGAAGCAATAATTTTATCAGAACTATTTAAATTCTTTTTACTCAAAGTAAGATTTGAATATTCGAACTTAGCGTAGCTTAATCCATGACCAAAAGCAAAAAGTGGTGTATTTTTTTCATCAATATAATGAGACCAAAAAACACTTTCTGGTTCATTCATGATAGGTCGACCTGTGTTTTTATAATTATAATACAATGGAACTTGACCTACACTTCTAGGAAAAGTCATGGGTAATTTACCACTAGGATTATAATCACCATACAATACCTGCGCAATTGCGTGACCCGATTGTGTTCCTAAGTGCCATGCTTCAACAATGGCAGGAATATTTTCTTTTGCCCAAGGAATAACCAACGGACGTCCGTTATTTAATACTAAAACAATGTTTTTATTTACTTTGTAAACAGCTTCAAGTAATTCTTGTTGTAGACCAGGCAAACCTAAATCAGATCTACTTCTTCCTTCACCAGTTTGCAAACCGTGTTCACCTAAAACCATTACAACTACATCTGCATTTTTAGCGATAGCAATTGCTTTCGAAAATTCTGAATTGTCTGAAGTATTAATTTTGGTTTCCCACATGAATTCAGTTCTACCTGTAGCTACATTAGTTCCTTTAGCGAAAGATAATTTGTTCCCAACGTAAGCTTCCATCCCTTCTAAAACTGAAACAGCTGTTTCGTCGTCAGCCCCAATTCTCCAGCTTCCTAACGGACTTGTTTTATCGTTAGCTAAAGCTCCAATTAATGCTATTTTTTTTCCTGTCTTAGATAACGGTAATATGTCATTGTCATTTTTAAGCAAAACAATCGATTTTTTAGCTACCTCTAAGACACCATCATGAAACTCTTTTTTTCCAACAGTTGCTTTTTCATAAGCTTCATCACAGTATTTATAGGGATTTTCAAACAATCCTAATTCAAATTTTGTTCTTAGAATTCTTCTAGCAGCATCTTCCACATCAGCTTCTTTAACTTTGCCTTCCTCAATTAATTTTTTAAGATAAGTAACATATGCATACGATTCCATGTCCATATCGGAACCCGCATTAACGGCAATTTCCGCAGCATGTTTACTGTCTTTTGCATAACCATGAGCAATCATTTCGTTAATAGAACCCCAATCAGAAACTACAAAACCATCAAAATTCCAATTTCCCTTTAAAATTTCTCGTTGTAACATTTTATTCCCAGTAGCAGGAACTCCATTTAAATCGTTAAACGAATTCATAAACGTGCGCACACCAGCATCAACTGAAGCTTTAAAAGGAGGCAAAATAACATTTTGAAGTGTTTGTTCACCAACATCAACAGTGTTATAATCCCTACCCGCTTCAGCAAAACCATATCCTGCAAAGTGTTTGGCACAAGCAAGAATTGTTTTTCTAGAAGCTAAATCTTCACCTTGAAAACCTTTAATTCTGGCTTCAGCAATTTTACTCCCTAGATAAGGATCTTCTCCAGCTCCTTCCATGACTCTTCCCCATCTGGCATCTCTTGAAATATCCACCATTGGAGCAAAAGTCCAGTTAATTCCTACTGCAGCTGCTTCTTCTGCTGCGATAGCTGCTGATTTTTGAATAACTTCTAAATCCCAACTTGCAGCTTCTGCTAAAGGAATGGGACTAATTGTTTTATAACCATGTATAACATCAAATCCAAATAATAATGGAATTCCTAATCTGGTTTCTTCTACAGCAATTTTTTGTAAGGTATACACTTCTTTAGCTCCTTTTACATTAAGCATAGAACCTACTAGTCCTTTTTTTAAATCTTCATATTTTTTTGCAGCTTGTCCTTCTTTAGGAGCTGGACCAGTAATTTCCCAAAAACCATTGTATTGATTCATTTGACCAATTTTCTCATCTAAAGTCATTAACTTTAGAATGGAGTCTACTTTTTGTTCAATTAAATCATTTTTTTCAGATGTAACCGCTTTTTTTGTTTGGCTTTTATTACATCCAATAAAAAACAAAAAGGATAAAGATAAAATACTATATGTAATAGGTTTAATTTTCATTAGAGATAGGTAATAATATTCCAACCCTTAAGAAAGCTAGTAATTGATATACTAGACTTTCTTAAGATTGAAATGATAAAAAATATTTTATAAAAAAATGAAAAAGTGTTATTGATAAACTCTTACATAATCCACTTCCATTGAAGATTGTGTAAAACTTGGATCGATTGCTCCACCAAAAGTTCCTCCCATTGCTACATTTAGAATTAAGAAGAAATCATGGTTGAATGGAATTGCATTTGAATTCGACACAGAATGGAACAACACATCATCTACAAAGATTTGAATTGATGTAGGACTCCAAATCGTTTTATATATGTGAAATTCAGTACTAGCACCCGATATTGTTGTAGTATTACTATTTGCATTTCCTCCTGAATTACCCGGATAATGTAAGGTTCCATGAATTATATTTGGAAAATTACCTTTATGTTCCATGATATCAATTTCACCACATGCTGGCCAAGCAAATCCTGCTTGGTCATAATTGGCTCCTAACATCCAAATCGCTGGCCAAGTTCCACCACCAACAGGTAATTTCGCTCTAACTTCAACTTTACCGTATGTAAATTCAAATTTATTTTCAGATTTTAATCTTGCAGAAGTATAATTTCCACCTGAATTAATAGCTGTAATTACTAAATGTCCATTAGATACTACTGAATTTGTA
>PKDY01000037.1 GCA_002862755.1 Flavobacteriaceae bacterium
AAAAATACGTTGGCCAGCCTCATAAGCTTCCATTACATCTGAAACAGGTTTCGTTTTGGAAACCGCCACAAGTGTAACTTGTTGAGGAATATTTTTTTTTATGTTGTTGAGATTAGTTGCTATGGACATTTTTTTCTTTTTTATCTAAATGTAATTTTGATATGAATTGAATAACAAACAATAAGAATAAGACAATCGACAAAAATAATAAAAATAATACGAGTCCAATCATAGGATTCATACATTGAATTTCTTGTTTCTCAATTATTTTAACATTATAAAAAAATATAAAAACTGACAAAATAACATGGGAAATTATGCTGATTGTAAAAATGGTATAAAAATTAATTGTATCTTTTTTAGCTAAACTATATGATCCAACAGTTAATTGAAAAAGTAAAGGTAAAAAAATGGATAATATTATAATTTGACTCATTTATTTCATTTTTTTAAGTAACATGTCTATATTGAAAATATAAATTATAACTCATACACAATCAAACCACTTCTAAATTTAGGTTCGATATAAGTGCTTTTGGGTGGCATAATTAAATTATGATCGGCCAATGTTTTTATCTCTGAAATATCAGAAGGGTAGAGCATAAAACCGACTTCAAAATCTCCTTCATCAACGACTTGTTTAATTGTGGTTATCGATTGTTTTCCAGGGATGTATTCAATGCGTTCGTCATTACGTAAATCTCTAATTCCTAAAATAGGATGTAAAACCGTATTGTATAAAATTTGAGCATCTAAAGTATTCAAAATTGAATTTTCTGCGTTTTCTTGTAGGGGATGTTTGTAAAATAATGCATAAAAATTGCCATCCAAATACATACCAAATTCAAATTTATTTTCTGGTTTCCAAAGCTCTTGTTCTTTTGGTTTTACAATAAAATATTCTTCCAATAAAGTGAGAAAATTTGCTTTGGAATGTCCGTTTAAATCTCTAATGATTCGATTGAATTCATAAATTTTAACATTGCTTTCTGCAATTAAAAAACTCATAAAATATTCTAAATTGGGGTTGCCCAATTTCTTATCTTGCTCGTAAAGCATTTCAGCTGAAGCCGAACGATGATGTCCATCGGCTATATATAGATTAGGTATGTTTTCAAAATAGTCTTGTAACCAATCAATATCACTTTGGGTGTCTATTTTCCAAAGCGTATGCTTTTCTTTAGTAGTGGTAGTAAAAGCATAAATGGGTTCACTTTGTTTCTTTAATAACAACCAAGTATTAATTTCCACACTATCGGGATACGTAATTAATACAGGTTCTGTATTAAATTGAGTTTGATGTAAATAATCTTTGAATAACTCCACGCGATATTGTAAGGTGTCTTCATGTTTTTTGATTACATTTTTTTGATAATCTTCAACTGAAGTTCCTGCAATTATACCTGTAAATGTCTGATTTTTCGTTTGAATTTCATAGACATAAAAAACTGCTTTTTCTTCTTGAATAAAGATACCTTCGCTTTTAAAATCCTTGTATTTTAGAGCTACTCCTTTAAAGCGTTTGTCCCAACTTATTTTCTGTGAATGCGCATAAGCAGGATTAATTACATGCAAAAAAGAATACGGATTGAAATTAAGCCATGCGGCTAACTCGGCCGGACTATAATCGTCATAATTTCTGCAGGTAACCAAACCAATTTTATCAGGTGCTGGTCTAACCGCTTTAAAAGGAATTATTTTACTCATAATTTAGTTAAAAATCAAAAGTCTAAAAGTTACATTCTCAACTTTTAGACTTTTGAAAGTAGTCTTTACGACTTCATAAATTGTTTTGAAACTTTTTCTGCTTTTTTAACTTCAGCATAATCGTAGAAACCTTCTCCAGATTTTACACCTAATTTTCCTGCCATCACCATGTTTACTAATAAAGGACAAGGAGCGTATTTTGGGTTTTTAAAGCCATCATACATAACGTTTAAAATAGAAAGACAAACATCTAAACCAATAAAATCGGCTAACTGTAAAGGTCCCATTGGATGTGCCATTCCTAATTTCATTACGGTATCAATTTCTGCTACACCAGCAACACCATTGTATAAAGTTTCGATTGCTTCATTAATCATTGGCATTAAGATACGATTCGCAACAAAACCAGGATAATCATTTACTTCTGTTGGAGTTTTTCCTAATTTTTCAGATAAGTTCATGATAATTTTGGTCACTTCATCAGAAGTAGTGTAACCTCTGATAATTTCAACTAATTTCATGATAGGCACTGGATTCATGAAGTGCATTCCAATCACACGTTCAGGGTGTACTACTTGTGCTGCAATTTGTGTAATAGAAATGGAAGAAGTATTGGTTGCTAAAATCACATTATGATCACAAATGTCACTTAATTGTTTGAAGATTTTTAATTTTAAATCTACATTTTCAGTAGCTGCTTCAACCACTAAATCACAACCCACAACGCCATCTTTAGTATCGGTGTAGGTAATGATATTGCTTATCGTTTTTATTTTATCGTCTTCAGTAATGCTGCCTTTGGTTACCATTCGATCTAAATTTTTAGCGATAGTAGTCATCCCTCTTTCTATTGCGGCTTCTGAGATATCGATTAATTTTACTGTAAATCCAGATTGTGCAAAAGTATGAGCAATTCCGTTGCCCATAGTTCCTGCACCTATTACTGCTATTTGTTTCATTGTATTAATTGAGTTTTGTTTTTTTAGTATATATTAAAAATGAGGTTAGGCCAGGAATTAACATCATGAAAAGTTCTAAAAACTTAGACTCTATTATGAGTTGAATGGCCAAGCCTAATAAAAAAAGTAGACTTATGATTTCAAAAAATAGTATTATAGAATTGACAATCATTTTAGCTTTTATGGATAGCTGATTTTTAATTTTTCTTACAAAAAATTGGATACTCATGAATATTGCAATTATTCCAAGACCTAAACTACATAAAATAAAAATGTTCCTTTCATTACTGTCTTTATTAAATATAACTTGAATGAAGAAATAAATTAAAGCAAATAGAAATGACAAAATTAAAAATGGTTTGATTCTTTTTGATATAAAAAATAAAAGAAAATCTTTTCTATTCATTATGATTTATTTTCCATGGATTTAATAATCATGTAAGCTACACGTAAAGCTTCGGTACCATCTTCTAAGGTTACAATTGGCGTTGTGTTATTGTTAATAGCATCTGCAAAAGTTTCCAATTCTTCTAAAATAGCATTGTTTGTATTTACTTTAGGATTGTCAAAATAGATTTGTTTTTTGATTCCTTCGGCATTTTGCAAAATCATATCAAAATCACCTGGAACTTCTGGTGCGTCTTTCATTTTAACGACTTCACATATTTTCTCCAAATAGTCTACAGAAATGTAAGCGTCTTTTTGAAAAAATCTTGATTTGCGCATGTTTTTCATCGAAATTCTACTCGAAGTCACATTGGCAACACAGCCATTTTCAAACTCAATTCGAGCATTAGCAATGTCTGGAGAATCCGATATAACAGCAACTCCACTGGCATTGACCGATTTAACTTTGGAACGAACCACACTTAAAATGGCATCAATATCATGAATCATTAAATCCAAAACTACTGGAACATCTGTGCCTCTTGGGTTAAATTCAGCTAATCGATGGGTTTCAATAAACATTGGGTTTTCAATCTTATCTTTTACAGCTTGGAATGCAGGATTAAAACGTTCTACATGGCCTACCTGACCTTTTACATTATGTTTTTGTGCTAATGCGATAATTTTTTCTGCTTCTTCTACCGTATTTGAAATGGGTTTTTCTAAGAACACATGCTTTCCAGCTTCAATTGCTGTAACCGCACATTCATAATGAGAAAGGGTAGGTGTTACGATATCTACAACATCTACTTCTTGGATTAAACTTTCGATAGAGTCAAATTTTTTATAACCAAATTCAATAGCTACTTTTTTAGCATTTTCTTCAAATGGGTCATAAAAGCCGACTAATTCATATTTTGAGGATTGATTTAATAAACGCAAATGTATTTTTCCTAAGTGACCAGCACCTAGAACGCCAACTTTCAACATAATAAAGTATTTTCAACAAAAATACATATTTGTTTGAAGTTTTTGAGGTCCAGTTTGTATTTTTTTTGAACTTTATAGCTTGCTTATTGTGTTTTTTACTGTTATTTTTACCAAAAACTAATAGCCTATAAATTGAAAGATACTCCCAAACATCAAGGACTTAGAAATCAACTTGCTAAATTATTAGAGCAAAAAGGAATTACAGATAAAAATGTGCTAGATGCCATAAGAAAAATTCCGCGTCATCTTTTTTTAAATTCGAGTTTTGAAGATTTTGCTTATCAAGACAAAGCCTTTCCAATAGCTGCTGGACAAACTATTTCTCAGCCTTACACAGTAGCATTCCAAAGTCAGTTGTTAGATGTTAAAAAAGAACACAAAATTTTAGAAATAGGTACCGGAAGTGGTTATCAAACTGCTGTATTGTGTACCATGGGAGCCAAAGTGTATACCATTGAAAGACAAAACGAACTTTTTAAAATAACGTCTTTATTGTTGCCAAAATTAGGAATTAGACCCAAACATATTTCTTTTGGAGATGGTTATAAAGGATTGCCTCAATATGCTCCTTTTGATAGTATTATTGTTACCGCTGGTGCACCCTTTATTCCTCCTGCATTAATGGCTCAGTTGAAAATAGGTGGTAAGTTAGTCATCCCTTTGGGAGAAGAACATCAGATTATGACTATGCTTGTTAGGAAAAATGAATCACAATTTGAAAAACATGAGTTTGGAGAATTTCGTTTTGTTCCCCTTTTGGAAGATAAAAATTAGTATGATTTTTTAATTCGATCTAAATCCCTTTTGGTATCTCTTTCTTTCATTGTTTCTCTTTTGTCGTAGTTCTTTTTACCACGACATAAAGCGATATCTAGTTTGGCTAATCCTTTTTCATTGGTAAATAAACGTAAAGGAATAATTGTGAGTCCTTTATTGTCGCTGTCTTTTTGAAGTTTTTTTAATTCTTTTCTATTTAATAATAGCTTTCTTTCACTTTTCGCTCTATGGTTGTAATGTGTGCCAAAAAGATATTCTTCAATAGTGGAATTAATTACAAAAAGTTCATTATTGTGAAATTCACAAAAACTTTCAGCGATGGAAGCTTTACCTAAACGAATTGATTTGATTTCGGTACCAGTTAAAACTATTCCAGCTGTATACTTATCGATAATTTCGTAATCGAACTTAGCTCTTTTATTAAGTATGTTAATCGTTTTTTGCATTGGATTGCAAATGTAATTCAAAATATTAGAATTAGAAATTTTTATTCAAAATATTGTAATTTCTAAAAAATATGATTTTTACAATAAATAATGCTTAAAAATATATATTTAATATTTTTTTACATAAAAAATTTATAAATTCGTATTTCAAACAGTAAACTAATAAATATGAAAAAAACCGTATTCAAGATATGCTTCTTGGCAGTTCTTGGCTTAAATGTTGCATGTACAGAAGATTCTATTCAAAAAAACACTGCAGAAGAAGTACAAAATTTTAATCAGAAATTATTATCACCACAACAAATTAATGATGAAATTAAGAGTACCTTACAACAAACTGGTCAGTTTTATTGGAAAAATGCATCCTTACAATTATTGTGGAGTGCTTCCCAACATGGCCAAAATTTAGTCACCATTGGTTATGGAACCTCTACCAATGATTTTGAAAAATCAGCTTCTAATCGAAGTAAAGAAATTGTTGAGCAATTAATCAATAGCATTCAAGCCAATGAATCCAATCCTGCGGAAAAACTGTTGGTATACAATGATCCCGTTTTAAATATTATCGATGTAATTGTTAAAGACCAAAAAACATTATATGCTTTACGAAATAATAAAAATGTTAGGTATGTGGAACCAGCGGATTATCGCTTTTTTAAATTTGAAGAAGAAAATGGAACACAAAGAAGTTCAAGTTCAGGATCTTCTGGATGCGGATTTGATTCTCAAACATTAAGTACATCAGATTATACTTCCATTACTCCAAATGCTAAGGTGCCATGGAGTTTTTATAAACATAATATTCCTAATGCTTGGAGTAAGAGCACTGGTTCTGGAATTACTATAGGTGTTATTGATTCGGGTGTTTCTCCTAATCAATCTTTATTAGGTAGCAATTTTAATAATGGTGATTCCAATGGTAGGAGTGTACAAAAATATGGTACCTATGTAGATTCTATTTGGCCATGGTCTACTTCAACAGACGGACCAAATGATCAATGTGGTCACGGTACGAGTATGACAGCCACTGCTACAGCACCTAGAAATAATAAAGGCTTACCTGTAGGCGTTGCGTATAATGCCAATTTAATTTCTTATAGAGCAGCAGCAAATGTTGTTTTAGAAGGTTATCATGAACAAAAAGGAGTTCAAAATGCTTTTGTAGGTTTAGGAAATAATTCTTCTGTTAAAATTATTTCTATGTCTATGGGACATATTTTTTCTGTAGGTAGAATTGAAGATGGCGTACGTTATGCTAATAACAGGGGAAAACTGATTTTTTGTGCTGGTGGTACTTCCACGAGTTTTACCAATTTTGTAGGTGTGATTTTTCCAGCTTGGATGAACGAAACAGTTGCAGTTACAGGTATTAAAGAAGGATCAGGTTACAATAAATGTTCGAATTGTCATTCAGGAAGTAAAATTGATTTTACTGTGGTAATGGAGCGTTCTGCTTCAGGGAATACGGCTCCTGTATTAAGTTATTACGAAAATCAAACGGACTATGTAGGTGGTTCTTCTGTCGCTACAGCTACAACGGCAGGTATAGCTGCCTTAGTTTGGTCAAAAAATCCAAGTTGGTCTAAAGATCAAGTTTTAAATAAATTAAAACAATCTGCATCCTTATATCCAAATAGAAGTTCAGAATATGGCTATGGTAATATCAATGCAGCAGTAGCTGTACAATAAACAATAGATTTCATACAATTATTAATTCTTGCAAAAGCGGATTCTAAGACATTAGAATCTGCTTTTGTTTTTTAAATTAAAATATCTTTTATGTAGATAATTTGGGGTTATAAAAGATTTTAAGAATGCTAACTTGTTCAAAATGAATAATTTTTAAAAAAATAAAAGAGGTTTTTTTAAACATTTTTATATATGCTAATATTTTTTTTGTATATTTATTACTATTAACCCCAAAACAAACCTACTATGATTTTAGAATGCCAACAAATCGACAAAGAGCTTATCCATTCTTTACATTTTCCTAGTGATGAAGTATTACTTGATAAAGATGCTGTAATACAACGAAAGAATGATTTAGACCGAGCTTTAGCTTTAGGGAATTTAGAACATTTAAAAATGAAAATTTATTTTGAAGATGATACCAACCTTAAAATGACAGAAACGACGATTTGGGGAGTTACTGATAATCGGATTATTTTAAAACAGGGAGTTGTAATTCCTTTAAATAGAATACATAAAATTATATAATAAAAAAAGAGCTGTTCCTAACAGCTCTTTTTATTTAATAGATTTCAATTGAAAATTTACATTTATAATTAGACTTTGAAGCTAACCATTGTATACCTTCTTTTTCTTCAATTTTTCGAGAAGTATCTTTATGATCGGCCAATCCTAACCAAGGTTCAATACAAAGAAAAGGTGCTTTGTCTTTCGTCCAAATTCCTAAATACGGAAAGCCACTATAATCGATTTTTAAGATGGGATTATTTAAATGTGATAGCGTAACTTCTGATGAAAGTAAGTTTTTAAAAACCAAGGCATCTTCTTCAAATAAACGATACTCCAGTGGAATACATTCTTCAGCCGAAGTTATAGTTTTGGTTTTACCAGAAAATA
The DNA here is from genome assembly GCA_002862755.1 of Flavobacteriaceae bacterium. GTDB lineage: Bacteria > Bacteroidota > Bacteroidia > Flavobacteriales > Flavobacteriaceae > Flavobacterium. Next base: position 7,853 of record PKDY01000037.1, read on the forward strand.
AATCGTTTTCAAGTATGTAACTTTCAAAAGGTTCTTTTTTATTAAAACACAATTTATATTCTTCTAAGGCATTTGGAATGGCAAAAGCTGGATGAGCTCCAATGGAAAATGGCATTTTTGAAATTCCTAAATTCTTGATTTGATAACCAATGGTCAAACGAGATTCGTTTAAAGAATAGCTTATTTGAAGTTCAAACTCAAAAGGGAACTTTACTAAAGTTTCTGTGGTATGTGTTAATGAGAAAACAGCTTCTGTATCGGTTTGATGAATGACAGAAAACTCATAATCTCTTGCAAAGCCATGTCTTGAAAGCTGATATTCTTTTTCGTTATAAAGATAGGTGTCCTCTTTTAATCGGCCAACAATTGGGAAAAGTACGGGAGATGTTTTATTCCAATAGTTTGTGTCTACTTCCCAAATGTAGTTGCAATCATTTTTGACTAGCTTTTTTAATTCTGCTCCTTTTGAATGTATGGAAGCAGATAGATATTTATTTTTTAGCGTTAGTATCATTATAATATTCTTGTTTTAAAATGCCATAATGTACACTGTCAAGAAACTCCCCATTGTGATAACAATTTTCTACAAAGTGCGCTTCTTTTCTAAATCCATTTTTTAGCAAAACTTTTTCTGAAGCTAGGTTTCTGGGGTCGATAATAGCTTCTACCGAATGCAACCCCATTTCTGTAAAGGCATAGTTTAAAAGTGTTTGGATAGCTTCTGTAATGTATCCTTTATTTTGATATTCGGGCAAAAGCATGTATCCTAATTCCGAACGATAATTTTCATTTTGGGTTCTGTAGAAACCGATAAGTGCGATGAGTTTGTCGTTATCTTTTTCTGTCATTGCCCAATTAATTCCTTCATTACTTTCAATTTTATCTTGAATCATTTTAATATGTTCTAAAGCTTCTTCTTGGTTAGTAAGTAAAGGTCTAGGAATGTATTGCATTAAGTCGGGATTACTTCTTAAAGCAAAAATTTCATTGACATCCGTATCGCGAAGTGCTCTAAAATGCAATCTTTCTGATTCTAAGACGGGAAAAGGAGAGAAGTTAAGTTGTAGCATGTTGCCAAAATTTAAGAGGTGTGTAGTATTATAATTTTATTTATACAAATGAATAGTTAAAAATCAATTATTGATAAAGAATTATCATTCCAAACAATAGTACGAATTTAGTAAAAGAATACTATAAAAAAAGTCATTTAAAATGAAAAACGTTCACTCTAAATGACTTTTAGAAACTAATCTAGCAATCTATAAATAATTATGAAGCTACACCTGTTATAAATTCTTTCTCACAAAATGTTTTATAAGCGGAACGAATTATTTTTTTAAAAGAGGAAGGAATAATATTTTCGGGTACTTTCCTTAATTTTTTTAAAGATAAATTTTCTTCAAACAAGAATTGTACATGGTTGTCTGCATCCAATTGAGTACTTATTACGGTAATATCATCCATATTAAAAACCACACTATTAAGTTCCGATTTTCTCGGCTTTTGATAGTTGATCTTAAAACTTTCATAGTTTTGTGCTACCTTATTGTAATCAAAAGTAATGTAAAGACCACTCATGATTTCTCGATCGATTAAGAATCCCATCAATTGTCCGTCTTCATTTAGAATGTTAATTTTTAAATCTCTCATAGGGTAAAATTTTATTGATTATTTTGGGCTAATAGCAATAAAAAAGTGTACTCTTGAAAAATAGACTAACCTACCTTTTTCAAATCTAGCATTCTGTTTTTTATTTTGCAATACGTATTTATACGTATTTTTGGCCTTTTTTTATACGTATTTATACGTATTTTTTGAAAAATGGCTTCTTTTTTCTGCTTTTGTAGGAATAAAAAAATCCCATTAAACGGTGTGTTTAACGGGATTGGTCTTTTTAAAAATAAGAGGTTTAAATGTCTCTTAATTTATTTAATTTTTCTTTCCAAAGTTTTAATTCTTCTTTGTGTCTTTCAATATTTTTTTCCACTTCTTTAATAAATGGATTTTCTCCTTTTGAGCTACTACTAATGAATTGAATATTATTCTCTAATTGGAAAATTTCATTTTGGACTTCATCTATTTTCTTTCTTATGAAAAACTGTTCTTTTTCTAGAGATCTATTATCGTCATTTTCTACCCACTGATCTAATTTAGCATTAAACTTCATCATCTCAGTATCTTTTTTAGATAAACTTAACTTTTCAAATAAAGCATCTAAAATTTTATTGAATTTCCCTTCAATATGTCTTCTGTTAAAAGGAACTTTTCCAAGGCCTTTCCAAGCTTCTATATGGGCTTTAATCGCGTCTAAATCGGTTTTGTGATTGCCTGTTAATTCAAAAGATTTTAAATTTTCTAGATATTCTTTTTTGTTATCAAACGCTTGAACTTCATCTTCATTTTCAGCATTTCTAACAGCGTGCATGCGATCAAAATAATGATTACAAGCGTCTTTAAAGTCTTTCCAAATTTTATCAGAATACTTGCGAGGTACATGTCCTATTTTTTTCCAATCTTCTTGAATCTGCTTCATAATTGGAGTAGTAGCCTTAAAGTCTTCACTATCTTTTAATGATGTTGCTTTTTCAACTAAAGCTAACTTTTTAGATAAATTTTCTTGTTGTTCGTGTTTAATGTCTTTATAGAACGCATTTTTATTGACATTAAAATTACGCACCGCAGTTTTAAAAGCAGCCCAAGTATCTTCTGTAACTTCTGCTGGAACTTTACCTGCTTTAAAGAAACTTTCACGTAAAGCTTCCATTTTTTTAATTTGAGATTGCCAACCATTATGAGATTGAATGTCTTCATTTCCTAAAGCTACAATTTGCGAAATAATATCATTTTTCTTTGCTAAATTCTCTACTTCTCGTTCTTTGGCTTGACCAAAAAAAGCTTCTCTTCTATCATGAATTTGTTTTGTTATTTCGCTAAATTCATTCCAAATAGCTTCTCTATGTTCTCTATCAACTGGACCAATTTCTTCTTTCCAAACACGGTGAAGCAATTGTAATTCACGAAAAGCTTTTAAAATATCTGCTTCATCTAATAAGGCTTTAGCACGCTCAATAATGGCTTGTTTTTGTTCAAGATTATTTTTGAAATCTTGATCACGCGCCTCTTTATCTAAGTGAATTAAATCGTAAAAGCGTTCAATATGAAAATGGAAGTTGTTCCAAACAATATTGTATTTGTCTCTTGGGATAGCACCTGCATTTTTCCATTGTTCTCTAATATCGTTCAATTTCTTAAACATATCAGCAATAGAAAGTGTCTCATCAGTACCGTCAACTAAATTTTTTAACTCTTCAATAATTTCGTTTCTAACGGTAAGATTATTTTTTAAATTCTTTTGTAATTGATTATAATGATTATTTCTATTCGTTTTATAATCATCATAAACCGCGTCAAATTTATTTTTTAGAGGAAAATGATATTCAAAAGTAGCCGTTTCATCTGTATTAGACTCATTAAATTCATCTCTTTTCTCATCAATTAAATGATGGTATTGATTCATGAACGATTTTCTAATCTCTTCTACATGGTCTTTAATCGCCATTACTTTATGGTTGTGAACTAACTTATCAAGTTCAGTAGTTAGCTCTTCCATAGAAAGAGAATCGTAGTCTAACATTGGGATAATATGTTTATCCTGAATAGAGTCGTCTTCGTTTTCTTCTGCATTAGAATTATCAATCTCGTCTAAGGCAGATTGATTGATAGTGATTACATTTTCTTGAGACTCTTGCTCTTTTTGTCCATCTGCATTTTGCAGGTTATCATTCTTTTCTTCTAACATCTTTACATGCTTAAGGTTACTAATTGCGACCGAAGATACTAAAGGCTGTGCAAAATTCAAAGAAAAACCCGTATTTTTATATGTTAGAGCGTGCTTTAGTATAACTAATCTTTAGTATTTCTATAAAATTAATTGAATATATAAATACTAAATTATCAAGAATGTTGATTTATAAAATTGGATTTGAAATTTTATAAAGTTTAAGAAGGCTTTACATTTAGAATGTCATCTATTAACCATTCCAAATACTCCATGCTTTTTCTGCTTGAAAAATAAGCATTTCATAGCCATTTTTCGTTTTGGCTCCTTGTTCTTTAGCTTTTTTCAAAAATGACGTTTCCTCAGGATTGTATACTAAATCAAAAGCGATATGATTTTTGGTAAATAAATTATAATCAAGTGGAGGTGCATCGTTTATATTAGGATGTGTTCCAACAGGTGTGGTATTTACGATAATTTGATATTCTTCAAAAATTTCTTGATTTAATTCTTCATAGTTTAATTGAAATTCATTTGGATTTCTAGAAACAAAATCATATTCAATTTTTAATTTTTTAAAAGCAAAAGCAATCGCTTTACTAGCACCACCTGTTCCTAAAATAAGCGCTTTTTTATGATGGGTTTCTAGTAAAGGTTTAATGGCTTTCTTAAATCCATAATAATCGGTATTATGGCCTTTTAATTTTTTCTTTTTTGAAATTGTAATGGTATTAACGGCCCCAATTATTTTTGCATTTTTTGATAGTTTATCTAGATAAGGGATAATTTCTTCTTTGTAGGGAATGGTAACATTTAGCCCTTTTAATCCTTTTGTTTCCGAAATTGTTTTAGGGAAATCTTTTATACTTGGAATGTCAAAGTTTAGATACTCGCAATTGTCAAAATGTAATAATTTAAATTTTTCAGTAAAGTATTTTTTGGAAAAGGAATAACTAATGTTTTTTCCAATTAGACCAAATTTAATTTGCTTTTTATTTTTATTCTTTTTTGACATATAGCTTATTTTTTTCCTAGTCGGTTCGCTATCTTTTCTAATCCGAAAATTAACATAAATCCACAAATAACCATAATTATAGCTGTTAAAATTTGTGGGTCACCTTCAAAATTTTGGGGTAGAATACTTTTCTCTATAAAAGGGACTGTTTCTCTGTGACTATTAATACGGGTTTCGATGACTTCTTTCCAAGGCCAGATTTTATTTAAGGAACCAATCATAAAGCCTACAAGTAAAGCCAAAGTAGTGTTTTTGTGATTGGAAAACATCCAAGTTAATACTTTTGAAAATAATTTCAAACCTAAAATTGCTCCTATGGCAAAGGTGCCTAATTTCAATAGTGCATTCCCTATAATTTCAAAATTAACTATCGAAAGACCTTCTCTGAGTTGATTGATAGTTCCAATTACAGTTTGATACGAACCCATTAAAAGTAATATAAATGCTCCTGAAACGCCTGGTAAAATCATGGCTATAATGGCTAAAAAACCAGATATAAAAAGATACCAATAACTGTCTGGTGATTCGGTAGGCTTTGCAATAGTAATATAATAAGAGATTACAATTCCAATGAGTAATGAAAGAATAGATTTCCAAGACCAACTTGTAATTTCTTTCCAAATAAACAAGATACTTGCAATAACTAATCCAAAGAAAAAGGACCAAACTAAAATAGGTTGGGTGTCTAAAAGATGGATTATTATTTTAGAGAAAGTTACTACACTAATAGCAATTCCAAGAACTAGAGCTACTAAAAAGTTGCCGTTAATGGCAGCCCAAGTATTTTTTATTCCGTTTTCTTTAATTCCCTTAATTACTGAAAAATTAATTTTATTTATACTTTCAATTAATTCTTCATATATTCCAGAAATAAATGCGATTGTGCCTCCCGATACACCTGGAACTACGTCTGCAGCACCCATGGCAATTCCTTTTAGAGTGATTAGTACATAATCTGGGAAAAGTTTTCTCATGCTTTTATAAAATAAATGTCATTCAGTTAGAATTGGTTCTCTATCTGAATGACAAATTTAGAGAAACTATTGTTTAGTTTCTATATTTTTCAATGATGTTTTGAACTGTTTTTTTCTTCCACATAGTAGGGAAGTGCTCTTGAATAATGGAGTGATTTTTAAAATTAATTCGCAATCCATTATTAAGGTGGAAATTTCCTTTTTTAGTTTCTTTAGTCAAATGATAAAGTCCCGCTAAGCGATATTCAATCTCAAATTCATCAGGAAATACCTCACTTGCTTGTAATAAAATTTCAATAGCATTTTCATATTCTCCTAATTCTTGTAACATTTGGGACCAAAGAACAAAAGTATCTAAATTGATATCACCTGCTTCGAAAGCTTTTCTATAGCCTAGTTCCGCTTCTTCGTAAAATTGAAGTCCGTGATTAATGGCAGCATATCGTTTCCAATACAAACTGTTATCGCCATCAATTCCTAAAGCTTTATTAACATAATAGATGGCTTTTTGGAAGTTTTTTTGACGAATGTAAAAGTCGGTTATGGCAATCCAAGCTTTGTCTAACAACGGGTCTTCATGAACGGTTCTAAGATAAAACTTTAATGCTAAGTCTTTTCTGCCTAGTTTTTCATGACATTTACCTACACGCAATAAGGCAAAAGAAGTAGCATCATCTAATTCCATAGTGATGGTATAACAGTCGATTGCTTCTTGGTATTTTTTTAATTTTTCTAGACCTTTTGCTTTTTCTAAATAAGCACCTAAGAAGGATTCATCAATGAGTGTAGCATAATCAAAAGCCCAAACCGATTTTTCATAGTTTTTCAAGGCATAATATTGTCTTCCTAATTGATGCCAAGCCACTTCACTGTAGGGTTTTCTATCAATAAATTTTTCTAAATAAGCAATAGCTTCATTGTTTTGATCTAGAAAATCATAGCAATAGATAATATTGTACAATGCGGAATAATCTTCTGGATCTTCTTCTAGACATTTGATGAAATAATCTTTTGCTTTTTCTAGCTCATCCATAAATAAATATTCCATTCCAATCATAGAATAGACATCGGCATAATCATCTGTAAATTTCAAAGCAATTTGTAACGATTCAATTGCTTTTTCATGTTGATCTCTTTTCGAATAAATGTTAGCTTGTTGAATGTAGATTTCTTCGTTGGTAGGTTCTATAGCATATAAATCAGACAATAATTTTTCAGCAATATCTAATCGGTCTTCATAGATTAACATTTCTACTTGAACTAATCGTAAACCAGTCGATTTTGGATGTTGCTCTTGACCAAGTTTTAATGCCTTTTTTGCTAAATTCATTCGACCTGTATCCATATAATGAAGAATGATGTCTTCAAATTCTTCAGAATCAAAGAAAAACACTTTGTTCGTTTTTAACATTGATTCAAACTTAGATAAGGATAAGTTGTTCTCTTCTTCTTCATGACTCAATCTCATAAGCAATCAATTTTATGGGTTTTGTCTTATATTAAAAGTAAGACATTTTATGGGGTAATGCAATTTTAGTACGAATTGTTTTAAACAATTTAATTAACAATTTTAAAGCCAAACAAGTTAGTGTGAATTGTTTTTGTTTTGTAATTCCTGTACTTCATTTAATACGTCAAGAATAATGCCACATCCTTTTTTTATTTCTTCTTTTGAAATAGTTAAAGGAGGCGTTATACGAATAGCCTTGTCTTCAAACAAAAGCCAGAATAAAATCAAACCTCTTTTATGACATTCTAGGATGACTTGGTTGGTAATTTCAGGACTTTCTGTCATGGCAGCTAGCATTAATCCTTTACCTCTAACTTCTTTAATTAAAGGATGGACTAATAAGGTTCTAAAGAGTCGTTCTTTTTCGAGTGCTTCTTCCATTATGTTTGTTTCTGTAACTTCTTGAAGCGTAGCTAAAGCAGCAGCAGCAATAACAGGATGACCTCCAAAGGTAGTAATGTGCCCTAATTTTGGGTCATGACTTAATAAATCCATCATTTTTGAAGAAGCTGTAAAAGCTCCAATAGGCATTCCGCTTGCCATTCCTTTTCCCATTACAACGACATCGGGAGTCATATTGTAATTTTGAAAGCCAAATAATTTTCCAGTACGACCAAAACCAGGTTGAATTTCGTCTAAAATTAAAATAGTACCTACTTCGTCACAACGTTTTCTTATTTTGACTAAATAGTCATTTTCTGGTTGTATAAAACCGGCACCACCTTGAATCGTTTCTAATAGAACACCAGCGGTTCGAGTTGTAATTTTTTGAATATCAGCCTCATTGTTGAAAGTTATAAAGTCAACATCTGGAATTAAAGGGCGAAAAATTTGTTTTCTCTCTTCAAAGCCCATCACACTCATGCTTCCCATTGTATTTCCGTGATACGCATGATGACAAGAAATCAGTTGGCTTCTACCCGTGACGCGTCGCGCTAATTTTAAAGCACCTTCAATAGCTTCTGTTCCCGAATTTACCAAATAAGTTTTATCCAGTGGTTCTGGTAGGTGAGAAGCTAATAATTTACATAATTCTGTAGCGGGTTTTTGTGCATATTCTCCGTAAACCATTACATGAGAATAGCGGTCGAGCTGCTCTTTTATGGCTTGATTCACTCGTTTGGGTTGATGTCCTAAAGTGTTAGCAGAAACACCAGCTACAAAATCCAAATAGGCATTTCCATTTGTATCATAGATGTAACTTCCTTTAGCATGTGAAATTTCTAAAGCTAGTGGGAATGGTGAGGTTTGAGCTTGGTATTTAAAAAAATCGTCTATCATTGTCATTTGGAATACTATTGCTTCTTCTTTTCGTTCTTTTCGTTTTTTTCTTTGATTTTTTCCTTTGGTTTTGGATGTTCTTTATCGTAATCTAAAGTTTCTGGAAGGACTTCCATAGGAACATCTTCTTCAGTAGCTTTTTTCTTACTTTCTAAAAGAATTTGTTCGTGTATTTTATTTTCTTCTTCAGGGAAAATATCCTCTTTCGATTTGATTCTTTCGTCTCCACGCCAAATAAAACCTCTTAGTTTTCTGGCGTTTTCTGGAAATTCATTTTCAGGATAGGTTTTTGCTTCTACACTATTAAATGCAGTTTGTGAAACAATTTGGTTGTTTTCAAATACAAAATTAAGTTTGCTACATACTTTTTTGTCAATTCCAACTAATTCATTTTTGTCATTGTACATGTAATAAATGACTTCTGTGTTTTTTACAACATCTACTTCACTCAATTTGTTTTCTTTAAACTTGCCATATAAGTATTGTCCTTTAATTTGATTGTAACCGTTTTCGCTTAAAGAATCTTTTTGAACAATAAAAGCATTGTTAATTACTTTTAAAGAATCTAATTGTTCTGTTTTATTGTTGCCAATTAAATGCATGACATCTCCTGTCATTTGGTTGTCATTATTCCAAAGTACAGGGTTTCCTATAAGCTGGGTTAAACCTGTTTTATTATTGGAATGAATGGAATCACATTTACCGCTCATATCGGTTTTAAAGAAACGAACGTTATTAAAAGCACGAATTACACGGTCTTCTGGAGGACCTGTTACTAGAATTTTTTTTCCATGCATGTATAACGAGTCATTTTCAACCTTTGTAATAACAACAGCTCTTTTAGTTAAAATTATAGAGTCCTTTCTAGTTTCAGTATTGCGATACATTTCAGCATAATGACCTTTGGCAACCATGTTATTAATTGTATCTGTAATTTTTACATTGTTGATACCTCTTGAAAAATTGGTTTTTTGGTCATAATATAAATCGTCTCCTTCTATTATTTTATTATCGTAGGTTATTTTACTGTTTTTTTGAAGTTTACCAATGTCATTATTAGTGTCATAAAATCCATTTTCGGTATAAATTACATTGTCTTTACTGGTAATTGTTGATGGTCCAAAAACATAAGCATGACCTGAATTCTCGTAAAAATCAAGATGATTGGTTTTAATTACTGCTTTGGGATTGGTCACTGTAACAGCAGAAGTAAACTGGTATTTTTTGGAACTTACAAAATAACGACCCGATTTACTTTTTAAGGTGTTTTCTTTATTTACAATCGTACCGTAACTGTTGTAAAAGGCGATTTGTTTCTTTTTATCGAAGAAAATAGTATCAGTAGTTAGAGTTGATTCAGGAGATCTTAAATTAACATCTCCAGTGGCAAAAGCAAATTCATCTTTACCGTCATATTCGGCATAACGACTATTCATGGTAATGGAATCTCCTTGATTGATTTGTACATTACCAAATGCTTTTACATAATTTTCATCTGTAAAATAATAAGCTTTATTACAATTGATTTTGGTACCTTTATGAATAACCCTAACATTTCCTGTAAATACAGTAGCTCCTGGAATCTCATATTGATTCATGTCAATAAAATCAGAATGTTCAATAATAATTTTATCCGACTCTTGAGTAATGGGTTTACTCTTAGATTCAGGAGTGTTTTTTTGCGCAAAGGCAATCATCCCTAAAAGGAAAAAACTTAGAATAGAATAAGTGAATCTTTTCAAACTATTTATTTTGGGTCAAAAATAAGTAAAAAGAAGAGAAAGCGATTGTTATTAAGATATTTTTATAATAAAAAAACGCTTTCCTTTGAAAGCGTTTTTTGTTTTATTTAATGATTGTTTGTTTTCGATCTGGTCCAACCGAAATAACTGAAATAGGTACTTCTAGTTCTTTTTCAATAAATTCGATGTATTGTTTCAATTCAACTGGAAGTTCTTGATAAGTTGTCATTCCTGTTAAATCTGCTTGCCAACCTTTCATTGTTGTAAAAATTGGTTCTACATTTTCGGGTTCAATATTGTAAGGTAGGTGTTGGATTTCTTTTCCTTTGTATTTGTAAGCGGTACAAATATCTAGCGTTTCAAACCCCGATAGTACATCACCTTTCATCATGTATAATTGGGTTACACCATTTACTTGAACGGCATATTTTAAAGCTACAAGATCTAGCCATCCACATCTTCTTGGACGACCTGTAACAGCACCAAATTCATTACCTACTTTAGCCATGGTTTGTCCCGCTTCATCAAAAAGTTCGGTAGGGAATGGGCCACTACCTACACGAGTTGTGTATGCTTTAAAAATTCCAAAAACTTCTTTTACTTTATTTGGTGCAATTCCTAAACCAGTACAAGCACCAGCAGCAGTTGTATTAGATGAAGTGACAAATGGATAGGTTCCAAAATCAACATCTAATAAAGATCCTTGCGCACCTTCAGCTAAAATAGATTTTCCTTCTTTTAAAGCTTGGTTTAAATATTCTTCACTATCAATAAAAGTTAGTTTCTTTAATCCAGCAATAGCCTCAAAAAACTCTTCTTCCATTTCCTTTAAGTCATATTGTAAATCCACATCATAGAAGGCAATCATTGCTTCATGTTTATCAGCTAAAGCTCTGTAACGTGTTTTGAAATCTTGTAATTCAATATCACCTACACGTAAACCGTTTCTACCTGTTTTATCCATGTAAGTTGGTCCAATACCTTTTAAAGTTGAACCAATTTTTGCTTTTCCTTTTGAAGCTTCTGAAGCAGCATCTAAAAGACGGTGTGTTGGTAATATAAGGTGTGCTTTTCTGGAAATGAACAATTTAGATTTTACATCCATGTTAAATTTTTCAAGACCTTCTAATTCTTTTTGGAATACTACTGGGTCTATAACAACACCGTTTCCAATAATATTAATGGCATTTTTGTGAAAAATTCCTGATGGAATCGTTCTTAAAACATGTTTTATTCCATCAAATTCTAAAGTATGACCTGCATTGGGTCCACCTTGAAAGCGAGCAATAATGTCATATTTTGAAGTTAATACATCGACGATTTTTCCTTTTCCCTCGTCACCCCATTGGAGTCCTAATAATAAATCTACGGTCATTGTAATCTTTGTTGTTTGTCGTTTAGTCTATTTAAGCAGTTATTTTAATTCTTATTTTCTTTTTTAGTACCATAGAAATATAGAGAGTGCGTTTGGATATCGATGCCAAACATTTCCTCCATAGTTTGTTTAATTTGTTGAATTCTAGGATCACAAAATTCAATGACTTCTCCTGAATCGGTCATAATAATATGGTCGTGTTGTTTATCGAAGTACGATTTTTCGTAATGTGCTTGATTTTGTCCAAACTGATGACGACGTACTAAGCCACATTCTAAAAGTAATTCAATCGTATTGTAAAGTGTAGCTCTACTTACACGGTAGTTTTTGTTTTTCATTTTGATATACAAAGATTCGATATCAAAATGTTCTTTTGAGTTGTAAATTTCTTGGAGAATAGCATAGCGTTCTGGGGTTTTTCGATGCGCTTTTTCTTCAAGGTATTTGGTGAATACGTTTTTTACAATTTCTTGATTTTTATTGTTTTCCATTTTGGTTAACTAAATAAACGCAAAGATAGGTAAAGTTAAACTTTACTACCTAGTGGTTGTCCTTTTTTTTTAACAAAACTTCTTGATAAGTTTGAGAAAATCTATTCCTTTATTTTTGTGTTTGGAGGTTAATTTTGATAAATGCGCGTTACTTTATCAATTCCATCTACTTTTTTAATATTATCAATTAAGCGTTTTAAAATCGTATTATTAGGGACGATTACTGTAATTTTTCCATTAAAAACACCAGCTTTTCCACTCAGAGCGATATTTTCAATATTTACGTGCATTTGGTTGGAAATTACTTTGGTAAGTTCGTTGGTTAAACCTAAAGTATCCATTCCAGTTATATTTAACATGGCTCTAAACTCTTCTTGGCTGGAATCTATCCATTTAGCAGGAATAATTCGGTATGCATAATTTGATTGTAAACTAATTGCATTTGGGCAATCTTTTCGATGTACTTTAATACCTTCGCTTATCGTTATAAAACCAAAAACATCATCTCCAGGAATTGGATTACAACAAGTTGAAAGTTTATAATCTAATTTTTCCTGTTCCAAACCAAAAACCAGCATATCGTATTTTTTGCTGATTTCATTTTTTTCTATTTGCTCTGGTTTTGTAGCATTAGTTCTATTGAATGGTTTTTTTAAGAAATTAACCAGCGTATTGCTTTTTTGTGCGGCATAGTCTTTTAATTTCTGATTTTCGATAGCACCAATTCCTACACGATAAAATAAGTCTAAACTCGTTTGTAATTTAAAGTAATTGACTAATTCATTAACGGTTGTTTCATTTAAGGTAATTTTTAAATGACGTAACTTTCTGTTTAGAATTTCTTTACCTTCCTCCGCAATTTTTTTAGTATTCTCGTTAAGTGAGTTTTTGATTTTATTTTTTGCTCTCGAAGTGGTTACATAGTCTAACCATTGAACGGTAGGTTTTTGATTAGGTGATGTAATTACTTCCACTTGGTCACCACTGTTTAAAACATAATTTAAAGGAACTAATTTCCCGTTGACACGAGTTCCTCTGGTTTTGGCACCAATATCGGTGTGAATACTAAATGCAAAATCTAGAGTAGTTGCTCCTTTGGGTAGCGATTTTAAATCTCCTTTTGGAGTAAAAACATAAATTTCTTTAGAGTATAAATTGAGTTTGAAATCTTCTACAAAATCAACGGCATTGGCTGCCTGACTTTCTAAAGCTTCTTTTAATTGATTCAACCAAATTTCCAAACCATGTTCTTCTGCACCTACACCTTTATATTTGTAATGTGCTGCATAGCCTTTTTCCGCAATTTCATCCATTCGTTCACTGCGTACTTGGATTTCTACCCATCTTCCTTTTGGTCCCATCACCGTAATATGTAGCGCTTCATATCCTGTTGATTTTGGTGACGAAATCCAATCGCGTAAACGACTGGGACTAGGTCGGTAATGATCGGTAACCACAGAATAGATTTTCCAAGCTAAGAATTTTTCATCATGAGGATTGGATTTATAGATAATACGCAAAGCAAATTTATCGTACACTTCATCAAAAGTAACACCTTGCACTCGCATTTTTCTTCGAATAGAATAAATCGATTTTGGGCGACCTTTAATCGTAAAATCAATGCCTTCCTCTTCTAAAGATTTCGATAATACATCAGAAATGGTTTTAATGTAGGCATCTTGTTCTTGTTTGGTCTCTTTTATTTTACTTACAATTTCCTTGTAAACGTCGGGTTCGGTATATTTTAATCCTAAATCTTCCAGTTGTGTTTTAATATTGTACAAACCTAAACGATGGGCTAAAGGAGCATAAATATATAAGGTTTCCGAAGCAATTTTAGCCTGTTTGTATTCTGCCATGCTATCCATAGTTTGCATGTTGTGTAAGCGGTCTGCAATTTTGATTAAAATTACACGAACATCATCATTGAGCGTGAGCAACATTTTACGGAAATTTTCCGCTTGCATGGACACGTCTTGATCGGTTTTTACTTTCGCAATTTTGGTTAAACCTTCTACAATTTTGGCAATACTCGGATTGAACATTTTTGAGATGTCTTCCACTGTAATATCTGTATCTTCAACCACATCATGCATTAAAGCAGCAGCAATAGAAGTAGCTCCCAAACCAATTTCTGAAGCTACAATTTTAGCCACAGCAATAGGGTGGAAGATATAGGCTTCACCAGATTTTCTTCTTTGATCTTTATGTGCATCTACGGCAACATCAAAAGCTTTTCGGATTAACTTTTTATCTTCTGTAGTAAGTGTTTGATAACTAATGCGAAGTAGTTCTTTGTACTCTTGAGCAATAGCCTTGTTTTCTGCTTCTAAATCAATCTCGGTCATAGGGCAATTTTATAACAGTTAAAGTTATAACAAAGTTATGGATTGTGCAATAGGGAATTTAGAAATAGGAATTTGTTAAAAGTTAAAAGTATACCTTTAACCAACAACTACCAATCAAAAAACAACTACTTCATCTAAAAACCCCTTTGTCTTTTGGCTTCAAAAAGTAAAATAGCAGCTGCTACCGAAACATTCATGGAATCAATTTCCCCTTGCATAGGTATTATGATGTTTTGTGTACTTTCTCTTCGCCAAATTTCTGTTAAACCTGTTGCTTCTGTACCCACAACAATTGCTGTTGGAGTGGTGTAATCTACTTTATGATATTCGTTAGAATTTTGTAAAGTGGCGCTATAAAAGGCAATCTGATTTTCTTTTAGAAAGGCAATCACTTCTTCAGAAGTTCCAGTTGCTATTTGTCGGGTAAATAAACACCCTACACTAGAACGTACAATATTAGGATTGTATAAATCACTTTTTGGATTGGCAATAATTACTGCGTCAATATTAGCCGCATCTGCTGTTCGTAATAAAGCACCTATATTGCCAGGTTTTTCTGGAGCTTCTGCAATTAATACTAAAGGGTTTTTGCTTAATTTTAAATCGGATAAATGCAATGATTTGGATTGGGCTACTGCCAAAATACCTTCGGTGGTGTCTCGATACGCTAATTTTTGATATACCTCTTTAGAAATTTCAATTTTTTCAACAATGGAGCTATCAAAATTCTGATAATCCACATTTTGCATTACTTCTGGGCAAAAAAGTAAGGTTTTTAAAATATAACCTCCTTTAATAGCTAATTCAATTTCTCTTTTTCCTTCAATAAGAAAGGTGCCCGTTTGCTTTCTGGTTTTAGCTTTTTCTTGTAATTGAACTAAGGATTTGATATATGGATTTTGTGCAGAAGTAATTTGTTTCATCAAAGAAATTATTTGAATGCAAAATTACAAAAGATAATTGTATTTTCTATAAATGAAAAAACCTCACTTCAAAATGATAGTGAGATTTTTAGTATATAATGCTAGTTATTTTTACTTTTTGTTTTGAGCTTCAAACTTTTCTTTATAACGATCGTATAATTCGGTTTGATGACTTTCTAAACTAATGTTTCGACCATCAATAAAAGCTTGAGTAACCTGATTGGAAGCCATATCTAACGCATCACCTTCAGAAATGAATAGAGTAGCACTTTTTCCTACTTCTAAAGTGCCATATTGTGTATCGATACCTAAAATTTTAGCTGTATTTGAAGTGATTAATTGCAATGCTTTTTCTTTTTCCATTCCCCAAGCTACGCAAGTTCCAGCATAAAAAGGTAAATTTCTAATTTGCATGCGCTCCATATCACCTGCATTTTGAAGCCCCACTAAAATTCCTGCATCGTCTAATAGCTTAGCGTTTTTGTAAGGTAGATTTACATCTTCATCTTCTAATAATGGTAAGTCGTGAACCCTTCTTAATAAAACAGAAACGTTATTTTCTTTTAGTAATGGAATATTTTTAAAAGCATAATAACCGCCTACTAAAGTCATTTTTTGAATGTTATTTTTCTTTTTAAATACAATGGCATCCACAATTTCTTTTTCTCCATCTACATGCACAAAAAGCGCTTTTTCACCTGTATCTAAGCCTTTCATAGCTTCGTAAGGAATATCTCTTACAGCAGGATTGGCTAGAAAATAAGCTTTCGCATCATTAAAGAAATCTTGAATTTCTGTAACTTGTTTATCATAATTTTTATTAGGTTCGATACCTCCTGGTTCTGCCCACCAACCTGATCTGGAGAAACTTCTAGGCCAACTTAAGTGAATTCCATCATTTTCTTTAATAACAGCATCTTCCCAGTTCCAAGCGTCTAGTTGTACTACAGAAGAAGTTCCAGAAATGCGCCCGCCTCTTGGCGCAATTTGTGCTAATAGAACACCATTAGGTCTAGCAGCTTCCACTAAACCAGATTCTGTATTATAAGCAATAATACTCCTAATGTGTGGATTCATTTCGCCCATTTCACTTTCATCATCGGAAGCTTTAACAGCATCAATTTCAACGAGACCTAGTGTAGCATTGGCTCCAATAAAACCAGGATAAATATGCTTTTTAGACGCATCAATATACACATCATGCTTTTCTGGTTTGAAATTGGTTCCATCTTGAATCATTGCAATTTTCCCTTCTTTGATAGAAATAATGCTGTTTTCAATTACTTTTCCATTACCTAGATGCGCTTTTCCACCGGTAATTAAAATCGTTTGGTTTTGTTTAGGAGCAGGCGTTTGTTGGCCAAAGGCAAAACAACTGACTGCTAATAGGAATATATATTTTTTCATAAGATTTTGTACTTTACAAATTATTGATATTTAGCATGAGAAACCACGCAGTTTTCACCTAAGGTATCACAATGGTAATGCCCCACATCTTTTTTCTTAGGAGCCTGAGTTTTTAAACCTTTATTTTTAGCTTCTAATAAATTGTTAGTTAATTCGCTTCTTTGTTTCTGAATAGAGGCTAGTGTTGCTTTTTCTTTTTCTAAATCGTAGAAAACAATTCCGTCAACTATGGTTTTTTCTGCTTTGGCATAAATAGATAACGGATTTGCAGTCCAAAGCACCACATCGGCATCTTTACCGACTTTAATACTACCTACTTTATCGTCTACTTGTAATAATTTTGCTGGATTTAAGGTGACAAATTTCCAAGCTTCTTCTTCTGAAACATTCCCATATTTCACTGCTTTTCCTGCTTCTTGATTTAAGCGTCGAGACATTTCTGCATCATCAGAATTGATTGAGACAACCACACCTTGACCGTTCATTAAAGCAGCATTGTAAGGGATAGCATCTTTTACTTCATATTTATAACCCCACCAATCTGCAAAAGTAGAACCACCTACACCATGTTCTGCCATTTTATCAGCCACTTTGTATCCTTCTAAGATATGTGTAAACGTTTGGATTTTGAAATTAAAACGTTCTGCTAATTTCATTAACATATTTATTTCAGATTGTACATAAGAGTGACAGGTAATGAATCAT
>PKDY01000001.1 GCA_002862755.1 Flavobacteriaceae bacterium
CAATAGGTGAAATCATGTTGATGCCAAAATCTACATAATTTTCATAGAAATCATAATTGGTATTCAATGCGGTATTGTAACTAAAGCCGTTATCGTTACCTGCTATTTTGGAAGCAATGATTTCTTCTTTCAAATTATTAGGTTTTTCAAATTTAATTTTGGAAACTGTTTCTGATAAATAAATAACACCACTTCTTGTGGAATCTAAACTTCCATCTAAATCGCCAATTTCAACACCCATAAATTTTTCTGGAATATCTTTCACTCTAAAAATACCTCTAGAATAGAAATCTGCTTCGAATTTATCGGTTTTGTCGGCATTGATTTTTTTATTCGCAATGGCTTTTTTGATAATCTCATCTGCAGGATTGATACCATTTTGTACCACAACCTCATTCAATTGGAAATCTTCCTCTTGAAGCGTAACATCGTAGACAAAAGGGTTTTGCGTAATGTTTAGGACCTGTTTTTGGGTTTTGTAACCAAGGTATTGAAAAAGCAGTGTTACATTTTTAGCAGTATTTACATTCAATTCATATTTACCATTTTCATTTGTAGTGGTGCCAATGTACGTGTTTTCAATATAAATATTTACATAAGGAAGTGCATTGCCATTAGCATCGGTAACAGTTCCTTTAATTTGAGCAGCAATAAAACTAGTTATTAAAATAAAGGCTAACGTAATTTTTTTTTTCATGTTAATTATTCGTTTATACAATTGAAGACGAGTTTGCTAAAAAAAAGGTTGTATGCTATTACAAAAAAGATTGAACGGCCAACTCGTAACTTTGTAAGCCAAAACCAATTATAACACCTTTTGCATTTGGTGAAATATAGGATTGATGTCTAAACTCTTCTCTGGAAAAAGTATTGGAAATATGTACTTCAATAACAGGAGTGGTGATTCCTTTAACAGCATCACCAATACCTATTGAAGTATGTGTATAGGCACCTGCATTTAAGATAATTCCATCATATGAAAAACCATAAGCATGTAGTTGATCTATGAGTTCACCTTCAATATTACTTTGAAAATAAGTAAAAGAAATTTCAGGAAATTTACTTTTTAGAGTGGAAAGATAAGCTTCAAAAGTTAAGTTTCCATAAATTTCAGGTTCTCTTTTTCCTAATAAATTGAGATTGGGACCATTAAGTATTGCTATTTTCATATTTGCTTTAGATTTCAAGTAAAAATAAAAAAACCATTCGTTTGCTGCATGGTTTTATCAAAAGTTTATGATTTAATACGTACAATTTAAAACTTTTATTTGAATTTTATTTTCAGAGAATTCTAAAAGTTAAATAGAAATAAATTAATATTTTTTCTAATTAATTTACTTCTTAAGATATTGTTTTATAGTGATTTTCTCTTTTAAATAAAACCAACTTAAACTTAAAATTTGAAGTCTTTTTACCCCTCAAAAGTTAGGATTTTGTAAGATTTATAATGAAATTAGTGTTAAAAAAAGTTTATTTTTAGTAAATATCAATTCTAAATAAAAATATAACTAATTGATTTACAGTGTTTAATATTTTTTTTATCAAAAAAAAAGTTAAATATGAAACAATTTTTGTAAGAATCTTAAAAAAAATACTATAAATTTGTTTTATAACTAAAATTTAAAAAAATGAAAAAATTATTATTTGCTGCTGTTGCAGTATTCGCATTTGGTGCTGCTAATGCACAAGAAGTGAAGTTTGGTGCTAAAGCTGCTTTGAACTTAGCTAACTTAACTGGAGATGTAGAAGACAATTCTATGAAAGTAGGTTTTCAAATTGGTGGTTTAGTTGAAATTGGAGTTTCTGAGAAATTTGCTGTTCAACCTGAGTTAGTATTCTCTACTCAAGGAGCTAAATTTGAAGAGTCTTTTGGAGGAGTTTCTTATGATTATGATTTAAACTTAAATTACTTGAATATTCCTGTAATGGCTAAGTATTATGTTGCTGAAGGATTTAGTTTAGAAGCAGGACCACAAATTGGTTTTTTAATGTCTGCTAAAGCTAAAGCAGATGGAGAAGATGAAGATGTGAAAGATTCATTCAATTCTACTGATTTTGGTCTTAATTTTGGTGCTGGTTACAATGTAACTGAAAACATCAACTTAGGTTTAAGATATTCTTTAGGATTAAGCAATATCGTGAAAGAAGATGGTGCTGGTGATGTTAAAAACAGCAACATTGCTTTTGCAGTTGCTTACAAATTCTAATTTTAGAATACAATATTTTAAAAACCCGCAATTTTGCGGGTTTTTTTATTTTATATTTCTTTGTATTTGTCTAAAATTTTATTCTAATTTGTAGCATCGATAATGAGAGATTAATTCGTTTTGCAAACTAAAATTAGAACAATGAACAAAACATTACTTATTGCTATCCTTTTTAGTATTGGGTTTTCATATGGACAACAATTCAAATTTGGAACCAAAGTTGGAGGCAATTTAGCAACTATTCCAATTACATTTTCAGGAGCTGATCTGACACTTATTTCGGTTCCAGATAATAAAATGTTCATTGGATTTCATGCGGGTGGTTTTATTGAAATGGGAATTTCTGAAAGAATAACTTTCCAATCTGAAGTATTGTTTTCATATGAAGGTTCAAAATATGAATCCAATGCTTCTGGTTCAAATTTTGGATTTGATTATACTGAAAATTCGGAATCGACTATTAAAACGAGCTACATTCATTTTCCTTTTTTACTTAAATATTATCCTACCTATACCTTGTATTTAAGTGCAGGTCCTAAAGTAGGTGTTTTGGTAATGGCAAAACAAGATTCTAATTATACGTATACTTCAAATGGGAATACTGAAATTGAATCCATAAAAGGAGAAGATGTTAAAAATCAATTGAATGGTTTAAATATAGCAGCATCTTTTGGAGCAGGTTATTTCTTTACCGATACTGTTTTTGCAGAAATAAGATATGATTTGGGGTTGTCTAATGTTTATAAAGACATAAAAGGAGAATATAATGGTATGGAGTATGCTTTCGAGCCAAAATCCAAACTAAATAACTTGCAATTTTCTGTAGGATATAGATTCTAATTTTTTATTTAAGATTATAATGTGTTAAACGTAAGTGTTTTATTTTTAGTATTTTAGTTGTGTGTAAAACTTGGTTTTATTAGTATTATTGTGAAATTTCTAAAATTAAATAAACATGAAAAAAGTAGTATTTGCTGTAGTTGCAGTAATTGCGTTTGGAATTTCTTACGCTCAAGAAGTGAAATTTGGGGCTAAAGCGGGTTTAAATTTATCTACACTTACAGGAGATGATGACACTGCTATGAAAGTAGGATTTCAAGTTGGTGGTTTTGCTGAAATTGGTATTTCGGAAAAGTTTGCTATTCAGCCTGAACTTTTATATTCCGAACAAGGAACTAAATATGATGGAACTGGCGATCCGTCCTTACATTTAAATTATTTGAACATTCCAGTAATGGCTAAATTCTATGTGACTAATGGATTAAGTCTAGAAGCAGGACCACAAGTAGGATTTTTATTGTCTGCAAAACTCAAAACAGATGCAGGCGATTCAGATTTTAAAGAGTATGTGAATTCAACTGATTTTGGTCTTAATTTTGGTGTAGGTTATGATGTAACAGCAAACATTGCTTTAGGAGTAAGATATGGTTTTGGTCTTAGCGATGTAAATAAAGACGGGAATGATTCCATTAAAAATAGCAATCTTGCATTAGCTTTAGGATATAAATTTTAGTCTGTTTTTACATGCAAAAAAATAATCTCGTAATATACGGGATTTTTTTGTATTTGATAATTAGAGACTTGCGATTTTTATGTTTTTTTTAATACTTTTTTTCTTGCTCGAATGCATTAATTCTATAAATTCGCTTTCTCAAATTTCTAAAATTAAATAAAAAATGAAAAAATTATTATTTGCTGCTGCTGCAGTATTTGCATTCGCTACAGCTAATGCTCAAGAAGAAGGAAGTACTTTTGGTTTTTCTCAAGGAAATATCCTTTTAGAAGGAAATTTAGGTTTTTCATCTTCAAATGACAAAAACACTGAAACTAAAACGAACAGTTTTGAATTCAATCCAAAAGCGGGTTATTTTTTAAATGATAAGTTTGCTTTAGGTATTGAATTATCTGTTGGTTCTGATAAAGAAGAAGTAGCTGGAACAGATACTGACAAAAACTCTAACTTTGGTGCTGGTGTATTTGGTCGTTACTATTTCTTAGATTTAGGACAAAGATTTAAAACATATGCTGAAGCTGGTGTTGGTTTTAATTCAGGTAAACAAGGTTTAGCAGATGTTAAATATTCTGGTGTTGGTGCTGGTGCTGGTTTAGGAATTAACTATTTCTTAACTGAGAACTTCGCAATTAACTTTGCTTTAACTGATATTTTATCTTACTCTACTTTCAAATATGATGAAGGTGAAGCAGTATCTGAATTCAATGCTAATGTAAATGTTTTCAATAACTTCTTTACAACAGCTCAATTTGGTTTAACTTACAAATTCTAATATTTGTAAATTATTAAATAATTAAATCCCGCTTTTTAGCGGGATTTTTTGTTTAAAATAGCTTTGTTTTTGTTTGAAATTTGCTTGTGTAAATTAAATTTATCAATAGTTTTGCAGCTATAAATTTTTATTACAATTTCAAATGAAAAAATTAATTTTTGCCCTTACAATTTTAACTATGACTTCTTTAAATGCACAGCAAAGAAGTAAGAATGACGTTGAGTTAACACCTATTCTTGGAGTAGCATTTTCTAATTATTATGGAGAAGATAGATTGGAGAATCAAAACCTTTCTAGTACTCAATTTGGTGCGGATTTGGATTTTTTCTTTAATGATAGATGGAGTTTAAGATCGGGTCTGCTTTTTCAAACTATGGGTTCAAAAGTAGCGAGAAATTATACAGAGAAATTACATTATGTTACTGTTCCTGTAAATGCGAATTGGCATTTTGGTTCCACTAGAAAATGGAATTTGAATTTTGGACCTAATTTTAGTTTTTTAACTGCTGCAGATGGAAATGGAGTTGATATAAAAGAGGAAGCGAATTCATTTCAATTAGGATTGGCTTATGGTATAGGATATAAAATTGAAGTGAATGAGAAATTTAGTATTTTAATTGACTATCAAGGAATAACTGGTTTAACAGATGTTCCAAAGGATAATTATTATACCATTAGAAATACTTATGGCTCATTTAATATTGGTGGCGTTTTTAAATTATAAGATCAAAAAATCTCAAGATAAACTTGAGATTTTTTTTTACAATTAATTTGATATTTTTGAAGTATGAATAATTGGAAAACGTATATCAAAGAATATCAACATTATTTAAAATTAGAACGCGGACTTTCTCAAAATACTATTGAGAATTATACCTTTGATATTGAAAAATTAGTTTTATTTCTTTCTGAAAATTCAATTTCGGAAAGTCCATTAACACTATCAGAAGAAACGGTACAACAGTTTATTTATAAAATTGCTTCAGAAGTGAATGCTAGAAGTCAGTCCCGTATTATTTCTGGATTGAAAAGTTTTTTTTCCTATTTGGTTTTCGAAGATTACAGAGCAGATACTCCAATGGAATTAATTGAAGTACCTAAAACAGGCAGAAAACTTCCCGATACGCTTTCTGTTGAAGAAATTGATGCATTAATTCAAGCCATTGATTTATCTACTTTAGAAGGAGAACGCAATAGAGCTATTTTAGAAACCTTATACAGTTGTGGTTTGCGTGTTTCTGAATTGGTAAATTTAAAAATATCAGACTTGTTTTTTGAAGAAGGATTTTTAAAAATCACGGGAAAAGGAAATAAGCAACGTTTTGTTCCCATTGGTAGTACAACGGAAAAATATATAACCATTTATAAAAATCAAATTAGAAGTCAAATTAAGGTTCAAAAAGGGCATGAAGATACCTTGTTCTTAAACCGTAGAGGAAAACAATTAACAAGAGCGATGATTTTTACTATTATTAAGGATTTGGCTTGTAAAATAAATTTGAACAAGATTATTAGTCCGCATACGTTTAGACATTCTTTTGCAACTCATTTGCTAGAGAATGGAGCAGATTTACGTTCCATCCAATTAATGCTAGGGCATGAATCCATAACAACCACGGAAGTGTATATGCATTTAGATAGAAAATTTTTGAAAGAAGTGTTGCAAAACTATCATCCAAGAAAATAAAAAAGCATTACAAACGTAATGCTTTTTTATTTTAGGCTTAGAATCTAAAACCAACTCCGAGTTGAAAGACGGAATTCTTAGAATCAGTATTTTTGATTACTTCTTTTAAACTGTAAGTGTATCTCGCTGAAATAAGGAAGTTGTCTATATTAAAAGAAACACCACCTGCTAATGCTGTATCGAAACTATTAACATCATTATTGATGCTAGCACTATTTTCAGATTTAATTTTTTCATTGATTTTAAATCCAAATTGTGGTCCAGCTTCCACAGAAAATACACGACCAATATGAATTTTTGCTAATACTGGTAAATTAATATAATCAATACGATACTCTTGTGTGTAGTTTTCTCCTAAAAACGTAGTGTAATTGTTTTCAAAACCTTGTCTTGAATAGATGATTTCGGGTTGTAAAGATAATACATTGCGAACTATGGGAACTTCGCCAAAAAATCCAATATAATAACTGGTTCTTGGGTCAGCACCTTCATTGAAGTCTCCTTTTGTAATTGTAGAATAATTTAAACCACCTTTGATTCCGAAACTTTCTGAATCTCCATTTTGAGCTAAAACTACATGGGTCATAACCAATGCAAAACAAGCAAAAAGAACTTTTTTCATATAAATTTATTTTAATGTTGCTATTTTTTATACGTAAAAATCGTGCCAAAGGTTTTTTTATTTGCCTGTTTACGAAAAAACAAAAGCGCTTTTCATTAGAAAAGCGCTTTTGTTTTGAATAGTGTTTGAAAAATTATTTTGCGATGTTAACCGCTCTAGTTTCTCTAATAACCGTTATTTTAACTTGACCTGGATATGTCATTTCAGTTTGGATTTTTTGAGAAATTTCAAAAGATAAATTAGAAGCTAATTCATCCGATACTTTTTCACTTTCTACAATGACACGAAGTTCTCTACCAGCTTGAATTGCATAAGCATTTTTAACGCCATTAAAACCAAAAGCAATATCTTCCAAATCTTTTAAACGTTGGATATAAGAATCTAATACTTGTCTTCTTGCACCAGGACGAGCTCCTGAAATCGCATCACAAACTTGAATAATTGGAGAAATTAAATGCTTCATTTCAATTTCATCGTGGTGTGCCCCGATTGCGTTACATACTTCTTCTTTTTCTCCATATTTCTCTGCCCATTGCATACCTAAAATCGCATGAGGCAATTCGCTTTCTGTATCGGGAACTTTTCCAATATCGTGAAGTAAACCAGCTCTTTTCGCTAATTTTACATTTAACCCTAATTCAGCAGCCATAATACCACAAAGATTAGCTACTTCTCTAGAGTGTTGTAATAAATTTTGACCATAAGAAGAACGGTATTTCATTCTACCTACAATTTTAATTAATTCAGGATGTAAACCATGAATTCCTAAATCGATAACGGTACGTTTACCAACTTCTATGATTTCTTCTTCAATTTGTTTTTGCGTTTTCGCAACCACTTCTTCAATTCTAGCTGGGTGAATACGTCCGTCGGTTACTAACTTGTGTAAAGCCAAACGTGCAATTTCTCTTCTTACTGGATCGAAACAAGATAAGATAATAGCTTCAGGAGTATCGTCTACAATGATTTCTACACCAGTAGCCGATTCTAAAGCTCTAATGTTTCTTCCTTCACGACCAATAATTCTACCTTTTACATCGTCAGATTCAATGTTGAATACAGAAACACAGTTTTCAACAGCTTCTTCAGTTCCCACTCTTTGGATGGTGCTAATGATGATTTTTTTAGCTTCTTGTTGCGCTGTTAATTTTGCTTCTTCCATAGTATCTTGAATGAAAGACATCGCATTTGTTTTGGCTTCAGCTTTCAAACTTTCTACTAATTGATTTTTAGCTTCATCAGCAGATAAACCAGAAATCACTTCTAATTGCTCTACTTGACTTTTGTGAAGCTTGTCAATTTCTTGTTGTTTTTTCTCTAAGAAATCAATTTTAGTATCGTAATCAGCCATTTTTTTCTCTAAATCTTCGTTGGCTTTTTTACTTTTTGCTAATTCATTAGAAATTTGAGATTCTTTATCTCTTGTTCTTTTTTCAGCTTCAGCCATTTTCTTATCTCTTGATAAGATTACTTGTTCGTGTTCTGCTTTTAATTCTAAAAACTTTTCTTTTGCTTGTAGAATTTTATCTTTTTTAAGTGATTCCGCTTCCGTTTTAGCATCTTTTAAAATGGAACCCGCTTCTTTTTTAGCATTTTTGATAAGGTTTGAAACATTGCTCTTTTCAAGAAATTTAGCAATTCCAAAACCTAAAGCAAGACCTGCGATGATCCCAATTATTATACTTAGTATGTCCATAGTTTGTTAAATAAATTATATAAAAAAAGCCTACATTAGGTGTTTGTATAAACTCGTAAAGACAAGTTTTGAGCTAACTCGCATTTCATGCTTCCCACTGAAGGGCTTGCAATAGTTACGAAGATTCACTCATTTTAATTTGTTAGTGTTGAGTTTATCAAATATATACTAATGTAGGCAGTATCTTTGTTTGTATGTAAGAACGTTTTTATTTATAGAGTAAATCACTCACTTTTTTATCTAAATTCCTTAAACGCTGTAATGCTATTTCATACTCCTGTGAGTTGTCAATTTGTTTCTGTTCCGTTTGTGATGCAAACTGAAGTGCACACATGGCTAAAACATCTTGTTTGTCTCTCACGGCATAGCTTTCTTCAAATTCTTTAATCATAGTATCGATTTTTTTAGAAGCTCTTCTTAAGCCTTCTTCTTGCGAATCCTCAATAGTTAAAGGATACACTCGGTCTGCAATCGATATTTTAATTTTTAATTTTTCACTCATGCCTCTCTATTCAGAAAGTTGTGCTATGCAATAATCAATTTCTCGTATTAATGAATTTATTTTGAGTTTCGTTTCTCTTTTATTTTCTTCACTGCCTAATAGTGAATTTACCATCTTCAAATTATCAATATTATCTTTCAATTCAGCTATTTCAACTGCTTGTTGTTTTTGAATATCTTCAGAAACTTTAATTTTTTCAACTAATTCTTTGTTTATTTTTTCAAGGTGTACCAACTTTTGGTTGAGCTTGAAAAATTTAATTTCAAGAGAATCAATTAGTTCAGATAATCCATTCATCAATGATAAAATTCATTTCTATTTCTACAAAATTAGTATTACTATTGGATAATAACAATACTTTTTGTAAAAAATTATATTTTTATTTGAATTTTTTTTAATATTTTGATTATTAACTACTTATAAAAAGCCTTTATTTCCTACTAATGATAAAAGTTTTTTTATTATTTTAGCCTAAATATACTATACGCACATGAGACTTATTATTATCCTATTTTGTTCGGTTTCCCTATTTGGGCAAACGAATTACCCTGACGGCTTTATTTCTCCATTATCTATTCCAATAGATGTATCTGGTTCTTTTGGAGAATTACGTTCCAATCATTTTCACGCTGGTTTAGATATTAAGACCAATAAAAAAGAAGGTTTACCTGTTTTCGCGGTAGCTGATGGATATGTTTCCAGAATTAAAATTTCAACTTTTGGTTATGGAAAAGCAATTTATGTAACACATCCGAATGGTTACGTATCTGTTTATGGACATTTACGCGAAGCCAATGGCGCTATTGAAGCCTATATTAAGAAACAACAATATGCTCAAAAATCCTTTGAAGTAGAAATGTTCCCAAATGCAAGTGAACTGAAGGTCAAACAAGGTGATGTGATTGCCTTTTCTGGAAATTCTGGTGGAAGTGGTGGGCCTCATTTGCATTTTGAATTCCGCGATGTTAAAACGGAAAAAATTGTCAATCCTTTGCATTTTGGTTTTACTAAATTCGTTTCCGATAAGAGAGAACCTTTTTTACAAGGAATAATAGCTTATCCTATGGATAGTGCTTCCGTAAATAAATCCCAAAAGCCAATTGCAATTTCCTATGACAAACAAGCAGATGGCTCGTATTTAGCTTCTAAAGTGTTTACCAATGGGAAAATCGGTTTTGGTATTAATGCTTATGATTACTGTACCAATCCGTATAACAAAAACGGATTGTATAAAGTGAATGCTTATCTAAATGGAGTGTTGTATTATCAGTATGATTTTGAAACTTTTTCATTTGATGAATCGCGATACATTAATAATTTAATTGACTATGAACGCTATAAGGAAATGAATCAAAGAGTACAGCGTTTGTTTCATTACAGTCCTTATCCCTTGTCGGTGATTAAGTTTAGTAAAAATAATGGTGTTATTAATACACAACCTAACGCAAGTTATAATTATAAGATTGAATTATTTGATTATCACGGAAATAAAACAACCATTATTATTCCCATTGAATATCAAGATCAACAAGCCACAATATTGAAAACCGAAACGGCAAAACCGTATACCTTGCGATCCAAAGTTGAAAATAATTATACAAAGGACAATGTATCTATCTATGTTCCAGAAAATGCTTTTTATGATGATTTTAAGTTTGATTTTGAAGTAAAGGATGGCATATTGCGTTTTTCAGAGAAAAATATTCCGATTCAAAAAAATATTACCATCACTTTTAATGATGTAGAAGATATACCTACGAATCTTTTGGATAAAACGTTTATAGCATCTGTAGAAGGGTATAAGTTGTATTACAATAAAACCTATAGAAAAGGAACTACTTTTTCTACGCGTGTGAGAGATTTGGATACTTACAAATTAGCCATTGATACGATAGCGCCCAGAATTTATAATGTGAATTTTGTAGAAGGAAAAGATTTGAAAAATCAAAAAACCTTAAGTGTTTCTATTGCAGATAACCTGTCGGGTATTGATACCTATAATGCGTATTTAAATGGAGAATGGATATTGATGGAATATGATTACAAGACTAAAAAGCTAATTCATGCGTTAAGTGATAATAAGTATATAAAAGGTAAAAACGATTTTAAAGTTGTAGTAACCGATAATATGCAAAATTCAGCTACCTTTGAGTCGCATTTTTTTATGAATAATTAAAGTTGGAATAATTGAAAAAACGAATTTTTTTAGTCTTTTTTTGCTTTTTAGCACAATTTATTTTGGCACAAACAGCAAGAATTAAAGGTGTTATTTTAGACGAATTTAATAATCCTATCGAAAAAGTAACCGTAAGTGTTGGAGATAAAGGAACTGAAACCAATAAAAATGGTTTCTATTCTTTAGAAGTTCCTGCAGGAAAAGAAATTACCATCGTTTTTTCTCACGTATCCTTCAAAAGTGCTACCATCATCACTACTTTAAAAAAGAACGAAGATTTCGAATTTTATCCTGTTTTAAATGACCGAGTCAATCAAATAGGACCCATTACCGTTACTGGAACAAGTAAAAAAAGAGTAGAAGGGGTCACTTCTATTGATCCAGTTGTAATACGAACAATTCCAGGAGCGAATGCTGGAATCGAAAATGTACTAAAAACATTACCTGGAGTATATTCTAACAATGAGTTGAGTACTTCCTATGCGGTGAGAGGAGGAAATTATGATGAAAATTTAGTGTATGTAAATGAAATAGAAGTATATCGTCCGTTTTTAATTCGGTCTGGACAACAAGAAGGGTTAAGTTTTACAAATACCAATATGGTTGAAAATGTTGATTTTTCAGCAGGAGGATTTCAGGCCAAATATGGGGATAAATTATCTTCCGTTTTAGACATTACCTACCGCAATCCCAAACAATTTGCAGCGGGTGTTGAAGCCAGTTTAATGGGCGGAAGTGCTACCGTAGAGGCGGTTTCTAAAAATCAAAAATGGAGTAATATAACAGGTATTCGTTATCGAGACAATAGTTTGTTGGTAAACAGTAAAGAAACGGAAACCAACTTTAGACCTTCTTTTGCCGATGTACAAACCTTAGTGAACTTTAATGCCTCTACGAAATGGAGTTGGAGCTTTTTAGGCAATATTTCTCAAAATAAATACAATTATCAACCCTTAACACGTCAAACTAATTTTGGAACAGTAAGTGAACCGATTGCTCTTGTGGTTGTTTATGACGGACAAGAAAAAGATAAATATCTAACTTTATTTGGAGCTTTTAAATCGGTTTACCAATACAATGCAAACAATAAACTGAAATTCATTGTTTCAACTTATCATACGCAAGAACAAGAGTATTATGATATTTTAGCTCAATATCGTTTGGGTGAAGTAGATTCTAACATTGGTTCAGAAACCTTTGGCGATGTAGTATATTCTAGAGGAATTGGTTCGCAATTAAGTCACGCTAGAAATGATTTAGACGCTTTAATATTTAATGCAGAAACTAAAGGATTTCATGAAATTAATGAAAAAACGCAAATTGAATGGGGAATTAAATACACCAAAGAAGATATACGTGATCGAATTGTAGAATGGGAAGTAATTGATTCTGCTGGTTTTTCTTTACCGGCACCTATTTTGGATTACCAAAATGATCAGCCTTATAATCCTTATGTTGGACCTTTAGCACCGTATCAAAATAGAAGAGCAACGAATTATACTACCATCAATCGTATTTCTGGATACGCGCAATGGAATTATAAAGGTGCATTTGGTGAACATAAATATTGGTTGAACCTTGGTGTAAGAGGTCATCAATGGCAAGTAAAGAATACTAATAGTGTCGATGGAGATAGTCAATTTGTGGTTTCTCCTAGAGGACAATTTGCGATTAAACCCAATTGGGAAAAAGATATGTTGTTCAGAATTTCTGGAGGAATGTATTACCAACCTCCTTTCTATAGAGAGTTAAGAGATTATGATGGCGTGGTGCAACCCAACGTAAAAGCGCAAAAATCAGTGCATTTAGTAGTAAGCAATGATTATAGTTTTAAATTGTGGACCCGACCATTTAAATTGGTTAGTGAAGCCTATTACAAAAAAAATACGGATGTAAATACGTATACGATTGATAATGTAAGAATTCGTTATCGTGCCAACAATGATGCAGAAGCGTATGCTTATGGTTTTGATGCGCGTTTGAATGGAGAATTTGTGCCAGGTACTGAATCTTGGTTTAGTTTTGGTTATTTGAAAACTGAAGAAAATCAGAATGATAGAGGTTATATTGCAAGACCAACCGATCAAAGATTAAAATTTGGTTTGTTGTTTCAAGATTATATGCCAAATATTCCGAATTTTAAAGTGTATTTGAATTTGGTTTACAATACGGGTTTGCCAGGTGGTTCTCCATCTTATGCAGATCCATATGACTATCAGTTGCGATTAAAAGATTACCGTAGAGCGGATGTTGGATTTTCATATGTTTTTAAAGATCATGAGATTCAATCCAATAAAAAATGGTTGAAACCTTTTACTGACTTTTCTTTAGGATTAGAAATATTCAATTTATTTAATAATCAGAATGCCATTACAAATACTTGGGTTAGAGATGTGTATACCAAATCTCAATATGGTGTGCCCAACTATTTAACGACAAGGGTTTTTAATGTAAAGTTAATCGCGCATTTATAAATAAAAGCAGTCAAAAAAATTAGTATATTTGATTATATATTTCAGATTATGAATCACATTATAAAATATCTCCCTTGTTTGATTGTCGTTTTTTTAGTGAGTTGTAAACAAGAAAAAACAACTCCTAAAGTTATTTATGAAGAAACGAAAAGACCTACGGAACAGAAAAAAATAGATACTTCTTCTATCAAGATAGCTGATTTACCTATTTTAATGGAAGGAACAAAATTTTTGATTCATCCCGTTGGAGATGTTCGCGTATATGATGATTATAGCAAAGTCTATGGTTCTAGTAAAACCAATCAAGTGAGTTATGCTATTTCTAACTACAACCGTTTTGAATTGACAGGCTATTTTGAAAATTTAAAATTTCAACATATCGACTCTACTTCGGTAAAAGAATTAACCGACAAGACCATTCAAATTCAAACGGTAACCTATTTGAATACTATTGCAGATAAAACCAAAAAGCAAATTTTAGTCTATGTTTTAGTAGATTCTGATACGAATATCGATGGAAAGGTAAATCAAAATGATATCAAATCCTTGTATATCAGTAATATTGATGGGTCTGGTTTTACTAAATTATCAGAGCCTTTACAAGAACTTATCGATTGGAACATTATCGAAGTGCAAAACCGACTTTATTTTAGATGTATTGAAGATATTAATAAAAACGGTGCTTTTGATAAGAACGATAAAGTGCATTATCATTCGGTTAATTTATTGGCAGACGAATGGAAAGTAGAGGAATATAGGCCTATTTAAAACATAGAATTTAGAATTTATGTACTATCAATGAAAATTTATGATTTGAAAAAAATACTCTTTTCAATACTTTTTCCCATTATGATTTTCTCACAAAATGAGTTATGTGATACAAGTATTGAATTTTCAAATTTGTATTATAATAATGATTATGAAACTCTTTTATTGAAATTAGAAACTCTAAAGTCTAATGAAAAAGATATTTCTCTCAACCCAATTCTTGATTTTAATTTAGCACGATTATATTTTTATTTGACAAAATATAACAATGCTGAAGAGTTGCTTTTAAACCTAAACACTTCTGATGAAGCCTTTCATTTTAATAGATTTATATGTGATAAGTCTGTCTTTGTTGGTGAATATGAGGTTGAAAATATTTTCAGTAATCTTTCAGGAAATTAATTGAAACAGAAAACTCAACTTTTACTGTCTGATATTTATTACGAAAAACAAGAATATAACAAATCGCTGCAATATTTAAAAGATTCCAAAAAAAATGAAAACTGTAAGCTCATTTCTTATGGTTGTGGGAATGCAATGATTGTAGATATTCTTCAATATGAACACCGAAAGTTTGATATATTGAATAAATTGAATGAAATTGAAGAGGCAAATCAATCTGGTTTATCTATTTTGTTTTTAACTCAAAACGAAAACCTCATTAAAGAACTTAAAGCTAATTTATTGCAGCAATATTCAAACAAACAAATCATCAAGGAGTTGAAAGCACAGTTAAAAAAAATTAAAAGAGGAGATGTCTTAGTTTGTGAAAATATAATAAATACCACATATATTGATTTTTTTACGTATAAAGTTCTTTTTTGGAAATCAGATGAAAAAATAACGAAAAGCAAATCCTATAAAATTTTAACCTCTGAATTCTAAATTAATATATCACTTTCTAAATCGGATTTTTCAATAGCAATTTCATAACCCAGTTTTTTCACCATTTGAACCACTAGGTTTTTATACCAATTTTCGCTTTTGGGATGGATGTAAATTTTTTCAATCAATTCATTAACGTTGACCTCTATTTTTAATCCTTCATTAATTGATATTTGCGAATGACTCACATCCGAAATTATTCGTATTTCACGTTCGTATTGAAAGCTTTTTCGTTTGAATAAAAAAGGGAAAAATGTATCTTCAAAAGGAATGTACTCTTTCTTGTAATCGATATAATTGACTTCACCAATATACTGCTCAATATGTTTTTCTACGGCTAATGCTCTTTTTAATCTTCCAATTGTCGATTGAATGGCTAAACCTTCATTGTTTTTAGTGAAAATTTGCCACATGGCAAAAGATTCATATTCATTGGCATGCCAACTACTCACCACTACTTTTTCACGATGTGATTTATAATAATCTAAAAACTTGGGATTGTTGGCCGCAATTTTTTTAATTTCTTCAAAGGTGGGTTCGGAAAAAGTACCTTCGTATTGGTCTTCAAATTTATCCGAACGCGACATGAATAACTTTTGAGATAAAAGCATGTCTAAAAACTTGGATAAATCCAAATATTTCCAAACCACAAGTTGGTCGTTATCAGATAATTTAATGTCAGGACTATTTACATACATATTGAAGCCGTTTCCTCTCAAATGTAGTAAATTTTTAAAATAGTTGTAGTAGAGATTAATCTACTTTTGTCCAAATTTCCGTACGACCTAATAAGGAAATGCCAATATAACCTCTAACCTTTAAGGCATTGCCTTCTTTTTTAATATGGCAACTATAGGTTTTACCCGATTGCGGATCGTATATTTTTCCGTTTTCCCAAATTTTATCTTCAGAATTGTATTCAAATCCAGAAATAATTTGCAATCCTAAAATAGGGTTGGCTCTTTTACTTTTATCAGGATTGTTTACATCCAATGCTTTTTTTCCTTCTCGAAGAGGATTTTTCAACCATACTATTTTGCCATAGTATTTTGCATTCGATTCGTAAATTTCAATCTTAGCATTGTCCTCACCAGCCGTTAACCAAGTACCTACAATAGCATCAGCGGGATTGCTATCCATTCGTAAAGAGGTAAAACTTAAACTAACCAACGCTGTTACAATAAATAAGAATGCTATTTTTTTCATAGTAGGGTTTATTCAAAAGATTGCATAGAAACCAATTTGGCATACATCCCATCTTTAGCTAAAAGATTGGCATGTGTTCCTTGTTCTACGATTTCTCCTTTTTGCATCACTACAATAGTGTCTGCTTTTTGAATAGTAGACAAACGGTGTGCAATAACAATAGAAGTACGATTTTGCATCATGTTTTCCAAAGCAACTTGTACTAACTTTTCACTTTCTGTATCTAAAGCAGAAGTCGCCTCATCTAAAATCATGATTGGAGGGTTTTTCAAGACTGCGCGAGCAATAGACAAACGTTGTTTTTGTCCGCCTGATAATTTTCCACCTGCATCACCTATATTGGTATCAATACCAAAAGGTAAATCTTTTACAAATTCATAGGCATTGGCTATTTTTAAAGCTTCAATAATTTCTTCATCAGTAGCGTCTGGTTTACCAATCAAAATGTTTTGTTTGATAGTATCGTTAAATAAGATAGAATCTTGCGTAACTAAGCCCATCAAACTTCTTAACGAATGAATGTTCCAATCTTTAATATCAGTTCCGTCAATTTTAATGCTACCTTCGTTTACATCGTAAAAACGCGTTAATAAATTCGCAATCGTACTTTTTCCTGAACCAGATTGTCCTACTAAAGCAACCGTTTTCCCTTTCGGAACTTTTATTGAGAAATTTTTAAGTACATTTTCATCTCCATATCTGAAGTTGATATTTTCAATTGTAATTTCGTTTTCAAAAGTGGTTTTCACCAAGGCATTTTCTTTCGTATCTATCGTATTTTCTTGTTCTAAAACTTCAAAAACACGTTCTGCAGCTGCAATACCATTTTTTACAGCATACGAAGCTTTGGAGATAGCTTTAGCTGGTGTTAGAATGTTATAAGCTAGCCCCATAAAAGAAATGAATACAGTGCCTTCTAAAGTTTTTTCCAATAAGACTAAATTTCCGCCATACCATAATAAGATGGCAATGGTTATAATTCCTAGAAATTCACTCATTGGAGAAGCCAAATTATTCTTTTTACCTATTTTATTAGATAAATTTAATAAACGATTAATCGATTGTGAAAACTTATCTTTAAAAACAGGCTCTGCATTGTAACTCTTCACAACTTTTAATCCAGAAAGGGTTTCTTCAACCAAAGAAATCATGTAACCACCTTCGTTTTGAGCGCGTAAGGATTGTGATTTTAAGCTTTTACCAATTCGCGAAATAATTAAACCCGAAATAGGAATAAAAATAAATACGAAAAGTGTTAGTTTCCAACTAAAAGCAAACATCATTATAATGGAAAATACGATTGTCAATGGTTCTTTAACAATCAATTCCAGCAACATGAAAAAAGAGTTTTGTACTTCGCCCACATCACCTAACATTCGGGCCATAACATCACCTTTTCTTTTTTCAGAATAAAAAGAAATAGGCAAGCTAATAATTTTGTTATACATGACACCTCTTAAACTTGCCATAACTCCATTTCGAAGATGCATCATATGATAAGAAGCCAAATAACCTGCTAGATTTTTAAGTAAGAAAGTCACAATAACCAGTGCTACAACATACAATAGTGCAATTTGCGGACTTCCTTGATCTGTTAAAGACGTAAGTTTAAAATAGAATAATTGTTCTAGATACTTAAAGAGATTTCCTATTCCTGTGTAAACGGGTTCAACAGTAACTCTTTCCGTTTGATCAAATAAAACTTTCATCATGGGTATTAAAGTCACAAAAGAAAGTGTACCAAATAAGGCATAAAGAATATTGTACACAATGTTCCAAACCACATGATTTTTAAAAGGCTTGATGTAAGGAAATAGTTTTTGAATTATTTTTTTCATTAGGTAAGCTGCATTTCTGCAATAATATTTGTAATTTTTTGATCTAAAATAGCTTCTGTTGCTTCATATGCTGCGACAGATGGTAATTCGGTATGTACACTAAAATAAAATTTAATTTTAGGTTCCGTACCACTTGGTCTTGCACAAATTTTTGTTCCGTCTTCTAAGTAATAAATTAATACATTCGATTTAGGAATGGTAATTTCATAGGTTGCATTGCTCATTAAATCCAAAGCTTTTGAACTTTGGTAATCTTCAATACAAACTACGCGTTGACCGTTTATTTCTTTTAATGGATGCTCGCGCAAGTCAACCATCATTTTTTTAATTTCATTTGCACCTTCAATTCCTTTTTTGGTGATAGAAATAAGGTGTTCTTTGTAAAAGCCATAATCTAAAGAAAGGTTGATTAATTCTTTAAATAAGGAACTACCAGCAGCTTTCGCTTGAGCAGCAATTTCACAGACTAATAAAATTGCGGCAACAGCATCTTTATCGCGTACTGCATCGCCTACCATATAACCAAAACTTTCCTCACCACCTCCAATAAATTGTTGTTTTGGAAAATCTTTAATAAATTTCGCAATCCATTTAAAACCGGTTAATCCTACTTTACATTCTACACCATAAGCAGAAGCCAAATCGAGCATCATTGGAGTGGATACAATAGTCGAGCCAATGAACTCATTTCCTGTTATTTTGTCAGCTCTTTTCCATTGTTCTAACAAAAAGGCAGTCATAATTACCATGGTTTGATTTCCGTTAAGCAATTTAAGATTACCCTCTAAATCACGCACAGCAACTCCCAATCGATCGCTATCAGGATCGGTTCCCACTACTATATCAGCATCAATTTTATCTGCTAATTCCAAAGCCATAGTTAAGGCTTCAGGCTCTTCTGGATTTGGAGATTTTACAGTTGGGAAATTACCATCTGGAACTGCTTGTTCAGGAACAATATTTACATTTTTATAGCCTGCCAAATCTAAAACACTTGGAATAGATTTAATAGAAGTACCATGTAAAGAAGTATATACGATTTTTAACGCATCTTTTGCGCTTTGAGGTGTATTAAAACTCGCGTTTTCAATGGTTGAATTCCAAAAAGCAATATCAATTTCTTCGTCAATGTATTCAATTAAAGAATCATTTGCTTCAAAAAGAATATCGCTGTATTGCAGGTTTTCAATGATTTCAATAATCTCACCGTCTTGAGGTGGTACTAATTGTCCGCCATCTTGCCAATATACTTTATAACCATTGTATTCTGGTGGATTATGAGAAGCAGTTAAAACAATACCGGCATGACATTTTAAATGACGTACGGCAAATGACAATTCAGGAGTAGGTCTCAAATCTGAAAATAAATAGACTTGAATGCCATTCGCAGAAAAAACATCAGCCACCACTTTAGCTAAAGTATTACTATTATGACGGCAATCATAAGCAATTGCCACTTTAAGAGCTTCACCTGCAAATACTTTTTTTAAATAATTGCTTAAACCTTGTGTGTTTTTGCCTAAAGTATATTTATTAATACGATTGGTTCCAACACCCATAATACCACGCATTCCACCAGTACCAAATTCTAAATTTTTATAAAAAGAATCCTCCAGTTCTTTGGGAGAACTAGTCATCATTTTTTCAATTTCTTCTTTTGTTTTGGAATCAAATGTAGGCGTTAACCATTCATTTGCTTTGTCTAGAATTTGTTTGTCGATATGCATATTGTATGTTTTTTTTGAAGCTATTTCCTGCTATTCGCTATATCTTTTATTTTACTTCGACAAGCTCCGATAAAATAAAAGGATGCCGCTACTATCAGGGCTATTACGCTATTGTTTTTGAAATTTTATATCGTTCTTCGTTGTTTTTAGTCCTCAAAATGATTTCTCCTAAAAAGCCTGCTAAAAACAATTGAGTACCTATAATCATGGTGGTTAATGCAATATAAAACCAAGGATTACTAGTTACTAAAATGGTAGGTTCGTGATGGTATAACTTCCATAATTTAAGAATACCAATACTTCCTGCTGCTAAAAAACCAATGAAAAACATAACAACGCCTAAGGCACCAAATAAATGCATTGGACGTTTCCCAAATTTAGATAAAAACCAAATAGTAATCAAGTCTAAAAAGCCATTAATAAAACGACTCATACCAAATTTAGAGCTACCGTATTTTCGGGCTTGATGAATCACTACTTTTTCACCAATTTTTGAATACCCTGCATTTTTAGCTAAAACGGGAATATAGCGATGCATTTCCCCGGAAACTTCAATGTTTTTAATGACTTCGTTTTTGTAAGCTTTCAATCCACAATTAAAATCATTCAATTTCACCCCTGAGGTTCTTCGGGCTGCCCAATTGAATAATTTGGAAGGGATATTTTTAAACAGTACCGAATCATATCTTTTTTTCTTCCATCCAGAAATTAAATCAAATCCCTCTTTATAAATCAAATTATACAATTCTGGAATTTCATCCGGACTATCTTGTAAATCGGCATCCATAGTAATAATAACATCGCCTTGAACTTTAGCAAAACCAGCATGTAAAGCCTGACTTTTGCCATAATTTTTAAGAAAACGAATACCTTTTACATTTGGATTTTGCTCAGAAAGCTGTTCTATAGTGCTCCAAGAAGCATCCGTACTTCCATCGTCTATAAACAGTATTTCATAAGAAAAGTTATGACTTGTCATAACTTTTACAATCCAATTATGTAATTCAGGTAACGATTCTTGCTCGTTTAATAAAGGAATAACTATGGATAGATTCATTTAAATTTGTTCTTTAGGTTTTCTTTTAAAAATAGCCGCTAAAATTAATCCAAAAATTGTGGAACCAATTAAACTCCAAATAATACCTTTTAATTGTTCTACTACACCAAATTGATTGTAATCCTCTAGTTTTTCAACTGTTTCTTTAATAGATGAAGTTGGTGCACCAAATTTTTTCATCATAGCAACTGTGTTCTCAATATTTAATTCTTTAACCTGTTGTGCTACTTCAGTATCTACATAGTTGAAAAATATAATATTAAATAGTACGCCAATAAAAATACCAATTAAAGCTGAGATGAAATATGTTTTAAAGGCATCTTTAAATGACAACACATCATTCAATTCTTTTCTGGTATTAATTAATAGGATACAACCTATAATAAAGTAAATTAAAAGAATTAATAATCCATACCACCATTGTACTAGAAGGCTTAAATCTAAAACATAAGGTATGATCATTGATAAAATACCAATTATTCCAGAAATAATTCCAAATTTAATCCCGTTTTTTTTCATAATTTCGTTCATGGTCTGTTAGTTTTAAGAGTTTACAAATATAGAAATAATAAAGTTTTAGTGTATTAGTGTAAAAAAATAAAAAAAAGTTACACCACTGCTTGTGAATTAAAAATTTAGTGTAAATTTGCACTCTCAAAATAAAAGATTATAAACGAAAAGGTTATAAAGTGTTTACACCTTTTTTAATAAAATAAAAAAGCCGCGAAGCAATTTATAATCATTAATAAAAAAGATTTATCAAGATGAAAAAAGGAATTCACCCAGAGAATTACAGATTAGTAGCTTTCAAAGATATGTCAAATGAAGATGTATTTATTACTAAATCTACAGTAGAAACAAAAGAAACGATTGAGCACGAAGGAGTAGAGTATCCAGTATTTAAAATGGAGATTTCTAGAACATCTCACCCTTTTTACACAGGTAAATCGAAACTTATCGATACTGCAGGACGTATTGATAAATTCAAAAACAAATACGCTAAATTCGATAAAAAATAATCGAATGTATATCATAATAAAAAAGCTCCATTTTTATGGAGCTTTTTTTTATGCTTAAATTTTTGGTTTAAACAAATTATAGTAAATTTAGCCTCAAAACGCATCTGTGCAAAGAAAAACTGATAATAGCTACCAATCATGAATTACATACTTTTTGATGGAACCGTTCGCAATGCCTTACTTCCATTTACTTTTACCCGACCTGTGGCCGATATTCGTGTTGGGATTTTAACCATTAGAGAAAAGTGGGAAAAATATTTAGGATATACAACCACTACGTTAACTGAAGAGTATTTGATGGAAAAATTTCCCATGGTGGAAATGGAAGCTAATATTATGATTAATGCTTCTTTTTTTCCTAATGAAATAGTCGTGGAAATGATTCGTAATTTGGAACCAAAACAAGCTATTATAGCTGGGGAAGAAATCATCGCATTCTATTCTAATGAAACCCAAGAAGAAGTAGATTTTGATGATTATGAGCTAATTGATTATGAAGAAGAAATCCTTAGAATTGAAAATACGTGGGATATTTTTTCAAAAAACGATGAAGCTATTCGTGAAGATTTTCAATTGTTAACTGAAGACAGACATTCACAACCTATTCCTAAAAGTGTCAATGTGATTGCACCAGAAAATATTTTTATTGAAGAAGGTGCAAAATTAGAGTTTGTTACCTTGAATGCCTCTACAGGGCCCATTTATATTGGTAAAAATGCTGAAATTATGGAAGGTTCTGTAATTCGAGGACCTTTTGCATTATGCGAATATGCTCAAGTAAAAATGAGTGCTAAAATTTATGGAGCCACTACCGTTGGTCCTCATTGTAAAGTAGGAGGAGAGGTTAATAATTCGGTATTATTTGGGTACTCCAACAAAGGACATGATGGTTTTTTAGGGAATTCAGTTTTGGGAGAATGGTGCAATATAGGTGCTGATACGAATACTTCCAACTTAAAAAACAATTATGAAGAAGTGCGTTTATGGAGTTATGAAACGGAAAGTTTTGCTAGAACAGGCTTGCAATTTTGTGGATTAATGATGGGCGATCATAGTAAGTGTGGTATCGATACCATGTTTAATACAGGTACAGTGGTTGGTGTTTCAGCGAATATCTTTGGAAGCGGATTTCCAAGAAACTTTGTGCCCAGCTTTTCATGGGGCGGTGCAACTGGATTTACGACCTACCTTACTAAAAAGGCTTTTGAAGTAGCTAAAGTTGTAATGCAACGTCGACAAGTTGAATTTTCTGAACAAGATGCGAAAATATTAGAGCATGTTTTCGAAGAGACAAAAAAATATAGAAAGGAATAATAAATGGGAGATTTTAATCTCTCATTTTATTTTATAAAGAAGGTTGAAAAGCAAAGCTTAAATCACCTGCATAATAGTCGGTCTCAAAATTTGTTGGATAATTCTGTGCTGTAACAGATATCCATTTCTTTTAGTGCCTTTCTATAAGAAGTTTGCAAATTTTTCCATTTATTGCGATCGTGTTTTTTTAAGTAGGTTTCTATTGTTTTTTAGAATTGTTGCTGGTGAACCATAATATCCTCCCATATTTTTAATTTTAAAGATACTGTTACAAATAGCGATTTAATACTGCAAGAGTAATTAGAATAACAGCTAGAATGCTAAAGGTTAGCGTAATTTTCTTTTTTTGGATCGCTTTATTTTCTTCTTGTAGTCGTTGTCTAATAGCAGCTAATTCTTCAGGAGTTGCTGTATTTGGATCCACAAATTCACTAGTATTGTTAGATGTAGTATTTACAAATTTTTCTAATCTAGAGGCTTTACTTCTTCGATTATTTTTTAAACTTGTATTGGCACTCATTATACAACCTTCGCCTGCCATAATTTTATTTTTAGGGTTTTATAATTGTACGCTGAAAACAATAAAATAGTTACAAAACGTTCTTGATATTTTTTGAAGAGCATTACT
The DNA here is from genome assembly GCA_002862755.1 of Flavobacteriaceae bacterium. GTDB lineage: Bacteria > Bacteroidota > Bacteroidia > Flavobacteriales > Flavobacteriaceae > Flavobacterium. The sequence continues at coordinate 24,092 of PKDY01000001.1, forward strand.
TATTAAAGAAAAGAGAAGTAAATCTTGGAGTAGATTACTTCTCTTTTGTATATATAGAGATCAATAAGTTTCTAGATTAAATTTTAATTTTTCCTTCTACACCATCTTTATTGTCTGTTTTTTTACCAGTAAGAATCGAAGAAACAAAATACATCATGGATACAAATTTTCCAGCTTTGGTATCCCAATAATAAACATCTCTTGGTTCTACTCGAATGATGCTAACATTTGGATCTTCTTTACCATCAAACCAAGCATTTGCAAAAACAGACCATTTTTCTTCAATCGTATATTTATCGTCATAAATAAAAGCATTTCCTAACACAGAAAGGTACTCGTAATCGCCATTATTCATAAAGTACAATTGAACTTCATTATTGCGTTCAATTTCCATGTTTTTGTTGCTTTCTTTACTGCTTATAAACCATAAATTTCCTTCTTCATCGCACTCTTGTAAACTCATTGGTCGAGCGTTAAAGGGTGGTTTTGAATTTAAATTGGTCACAAACATACAAGTTTTTGCTTTCTCTGAAAGCTCTTTTAATTTTTCTATAGCATCTTTACTAAATAAGTTTTCCTTAGACATAACGTTTTGATTTTTTATTACTTCAAATTTCTGAATAACCAACTAAAATTGTCTTACAGAATTATGTATAAATTTTATATAATTATAAAAATAATGTAAATTTGCACCCTCAATTTTTTGACAACGATTTCATTAATTGAGCAGATATATGGAAAATAAAAAGAAAGTTGCCTTTTATACTTTAGGCTGTAAATTAAATTTCTCCGAAACCTCTACTATAGCGAGAAGTTTTCAAGATGAAGGTTTTGAACGTGTTGATTTTGAAGAAGTAGCAGATATGTATGTTATTAATACGTGTTCGGTTACTGAAAATGCCGATAAACAATTTAAGCAAATCGTGAAAAAGGCATTAAAATTAAATGAAAATGCTTTTGTTGCTGCAGTAGGTTGTTATGCGCAGTTAAAACCAGAAGAGTTGGCAGCAGTAGATGGTGTAGATTTAGTTCTTGGCGCTACGGAAAAATTTAAAATTACCGATTATATTCATGATTTGTCTAAAAATGACATGGGAGAAGTGCATTCTTGTGAAATTGAAGACGCCGATTTTTATGTAGGAAGTTATTCCATCGGTGATCGAACCCGTGCTTTTTTAAAAG
>PKDY01000003.1 GCA_002862755.1 Flavobacteriaceae bacterium
CTGCTGCAGTTTCGTTCCAATAATAATTGGTTGTATTGATGCTTGCATTTACCACAATTGTTGCATTAGGAGCTGTATTTGCAGTAAAACCATCGGTATCATTCCAACCCGAATTGGAAGTAGCAACTTGAATTCTAAAAGCATTCGCATTTACTGGAGAGGTATAGGTGAAATTAATTGGTAAACCTAAATTAGTTGCTCCATTTGCTGGTGAAACAGGAACGGGTGTGTTTGGAGGAGTAGTACTATTATTTGATCGGTATCTATTGTCTACACGAGGTTGACCGATATCTTTAAAGCTTCCTATTGTAGAAGCATTGCCGCCAGCTGCTCGCCATTCAAAATGAATGTGATCTCCTGTTGATCCACCTGTAGTTCCTTCTTTAGCTATAATTTGTCCTTGTGTAACACTCTGTCCTTGGTTAACCAATATTGATGAATTATGTGCATAGTAAGTTCTTGTGCCATCGCTATGCGTAATAATAACAAGTCTTCCATATCCGGAAGTTAAACTACCACTAATTCCGGCAAAAGAAACGGTGCCACTAGCTGCTGCTCTAACATTATCATTGCTGTTAGTTGAAGTAGCAAAATCTACAGCTGCATAACTGTGTTGTCCTCCTGGTCTGAAAATATTGCAAACACCTACATTGTTGTTTAATCCACTTGGTTCAGGCGTTCCATGTCTTGATACGCAAAGTTCTTTATTGTAATCCCATGGTAAATAATAGTCAATATTTGAAACTCGAGCTTGATTATAAGTAATGGATTTGTCCGTTAAACTCTCTTTCCATCCATTTATAATGAAAGATTCTCCTTTGTCTTGAAGCAGGATTTCTCCTTTTTGAGTAGATAAATTATATTCGTAAATAACATCTGTATTTCCATGAAGAATATTCATTTTGTTATCTAAAGAGCCCACACCATAAAAAGATTTTCTGTCTGGTGAAAGGATTGGGGTTCTCATAAATTTAAAAGGTATATTTAGGGATTTTAATTTACCAGTATTGATATTTAAAAGCCATAGGCCTTCGTGTTCTTCAGCACTATCTAAATATAAACCTTCTACATAAATTTCGTTAGGATTTTGTGTCCATGCAATGGGTTTGAAGGCTAGTTTCTTTCTGTTTTTATTTTTTACATTTTGTAAGGTTTTAGATTTTTTGGTATTTGTATTGTAAGTGTTTATAATATAACTACCTCCAATATCTTCTCGTTCCATGTAAATCCAAATATTTGAATGAAATGGAGATTGCAAGCCTTGAAAAAAAGCATAGCCGTTTTTTTCTTTTAAATCAGCTGAAATTTGTTCAGTACTAAAAGCTAATTGGTCTAAAAATTGAATTTTTTGAGGATTTGTTTCCTGAATGAATTTGAGGTTACTAAGGGTGTTTTGTTTTTTTTCTTTTACGTTGTAATTGATAAAGCTCTTTTGACTAGAAATAATAAGTTCTTGAGCGTTTAACTGGAGCAATAGAAGGCATGCTCCTAATTGTAAGAGTACTTTTCTTTTTTTCATGTGAGTTGTTTTTTGTTTGTTTTGTTAAAAAAAATGACTTAAAAAACAATTCTTATTGTTTCAATTGGTCATTATTTCTTAATTCAAAAGTATCTAGTAATAAGGGGAATAGAAAAGTTTAGGGGAAACAATTTATAAATTGTTTGGTGTTAATTTACAAATTGTTTCCTTCCTTTTTTAACAATAATTAATTAAAGTTTTAGTACATTTTTAAAATTCTAGAGCGTATGCATTAAGGGTACTATTCTTTTGAGTTGTTGAAGTTTTTCGCTTTTTTATTTTCAATATTTTTTAAGAATTGAGTAGGTGAAAATCCAGTTTTTTTAGTAAAAGATTTTCGAAAAGAGATAGCGCTTTTAAATCCGACACTTTCTGCAATTGCTTGTGTACTATATTTTCTATAGACTGGGTTTGTTTCCATTTGATGAATGGCATAATTAATCTTTAAATCATTTGCGTATTCACTGAATGTTTTTCCAAACCTTTTATTAACAACATGAGATATGTATGCGGTGTTTGTTTTTATTTTTTTGGCTACAAATTGCTGTGTGAAATCAGGATTTAAAAAAACTTCTTTTTTTTCTAATGTTAGTAATTTAGCAACAATTTGATTTTCTTTTTCGCTATCTATTACTACAGTATTTTTAGGTTTTTGTTGTTTTTTAAAATCTTCTATTTCATTTAGAAGGGCAATGTTTTTACTTTTTGTTTTCTCTGCTTCTAATTGAAATTTTTCAGCGGATTGTTTTGCATTTTGTATTCGGAGATTATTCTGTTTTTTGAAATAAAGGATAAGTACCAATAGCATAATAAAACTAATTATCAAAGCTATTATTTTAATAATTTTTTCTCTTTGGTACTGATTGTTTATTTCAATCATTTCCTGTTGAAGCTTTTGATTGTTTAAGGTGTTATTGATATCTAAAGTCTCTTTGATTTCTTTTACAGCCATTGATTCATAATTATCGAGATATTTTTTTGAGTATTTTGATGCTTCTTCTTTCTTACCTAATATATTGTAAATTTTTGCTAAATAATAATTAGAAAGTACATATTCTTCTGTCAAATTACTGTCTTCTGCTTGGTAAAGAGAATCTACTTTGGTAAAATAAATAAGAGCTTCTTTTTCTTTTTTGTAGTAATAATTAATGTGACCTAAATTGCATAAAAGCGTATTGTAATCGGCTAACATACCTATTTCTTTTGCTATAATTAAAGCACTTTGATAGGCTTTTTTAGAATTAATATAATCGTCTTTTAAAAAATAAATGTTGCCAAGACTGGTTAAAGAACGCACTTTTAGGAGACCATTATTTCGCGTATATTGTAATGCTTTTTGGGTATGATATAATGCTAAATCTATTTTTTTTTCGTCTTTATTTTCTTGAAATTTTCTTTCATAGCAATTACTTATGTTTAAGTGAATGTTACTAATCATGGAGTTTATTTCTTCTTTTGGAAACAGTTCAAAATTTTGATTGACCAATTGTAAACTCTTTTTAAAAGTTGAAATGGCAATGTCGTAATTTTTGATGGTTTTATTAATTAAACCAATATTGGCATTGAATTTTACTGTTTGTACAATGTCATTGATGCTTTCAGATATTTTTTTACCTTCTTGATATTTTTTTAATGCGCTAGTTAAATTGTTTTTTTTCCATTCGATTAAGCCATCATAATTTAAAAGATAGGAAGTTGTTAAGCTTTTTTCTTTGGAATCGGGAACAGTATTTATCAAATCATACGCAATACTTAGGTGCTTTTTTGAGTTTAAAGTGTCATTTTTCAACTGAAAAATATATCCTTTTATCCCATTTGCAAACGATTGATGAATAGGACTTGAAGATTTTTCTATTTCAGTTGCAAAGTAGAAGGAGCTATCTATGTCAATATAAAGATAACTTCGAGCTTTATCTTGAAGATTTAGATAGTCATTTTTTTTTAAACTTTTATTTTGGGAGTAGGTTAATAAGCAGATATGAAGTAAAAGAAGAATTGTTACTTTTTTCATATGTGTTTAGAAAGTAATTGGTTTTAAGAAGTTGGTTTTGTTTTTTTAGTTTTATCGATATTTATCGTTAAGACCAATATTTGCCAGTATCATGGGTTTGATTTTTTCAAGACGGGCTAGTTTTGTTTTTTCTTGCTTCGCTGTGGCAATATACTCTGTGAATTCATTTTGTTTGTATTTGGTAAACAAATGAAATGCTTTTTTTAATTCTGGGTTAGCTTCCAATTCATTTTCTAATGTTTCCGAATGAAAGTTTTGCTTCTCTGGTTTTATACTTAATCCTTTGTCTTCAATTGCAATGGCTTCTTTTATGTAGCTTAAAATCGTTTTTTCATCTATCTCTTCTTTGGATTGAAAACGCATTTGTCTTTGTGATTTTGTTTTGCCTTCTTGAGCATTCACCAGTATTTTTTTGTCATCTTTTAAAAATACACCATTAAAAAACCACAAACCAAAATAAGATTTAAAACCACCAATTCCTATAATGTTTTTGTTATTATGAGTATAAACGGCTGTGCCCCATTTCGTTGTTTCAACTAAATCGGTTTTTTCGATAATGGACTTTAAAGTTTCTAGTTCTTCAGTCCATTGATTGGTCTTATCCCAAACTTTTTTTTCTGACATAGAGTTGTGTATAAAAAAAGAGGAAGCTTGCTTCCTCTTATAGTATTATTTTTGAGCCGTTAATTCTGCAATTTTAACGATAACTTCTGTTGCTTTTACCATGCTTTCTACAGGAACATATTCATATTTACCATGGAAATTGTGTCCTCCAGCAAATATATTTGGGCAAGGCAATCCTTTATAGGATAATTGTGAACCGTCTGTTCCTCCACGAATAGGTTTAATAATTGGATTAATCCCCACTTCTTTCATCGCTTTTTCTGCAATTTCAACAATATGGAAAACAGGTTCTACTTTTTCACGCATATTATAATATTGGTCCTTTACTTCTGCGATACAAATGTCTTCCCCAAATTGTTTGGCGTATTGGTTGTTTATTTTGGTAGCAATGGTATGAATCAATTCTTTTCTGGCTTCAAAAAGATCTTTATCATGATCTCTTATAATAAGTTGTAAAACGGTTTCTTCGATACTTCCATTTAAATGATGTACGTGAAAAAAGCCTTCATAATCACTAGTTCTTTCAGGAACTTCATTTTCAGGAAGCGCTGAGATAAATTCGTTTGCTAAAAGCATAGAATTAATCATCTTACCTTTTGCATAACCAGGATGTACACTTTTTCCTTTAAAAGTAATTTTGGCTCCAGCTGCATTAAAATTTTCATATTCTAATTCGCCTATTTGACTTCCATCCATAGTGTAAGCCCAATCACAACCGAATTTATCTACATCAAATTTATGAGCACCACGACCAATTTCTTCGTCTGGTGTAAAACCAACACGGATTTTGCCATGTTTAATTTCTGGATGTTGGATTAAATATTCCATAGCACTTACAATTTCTGTAATTCCTGCTTTATCATCAGCACCTAAAAGCGTTGTGCCATCTGTAGTAATAATTGTTTGTCCTTTATAAAGTAGCAAATCTTCAAAGTAAGTTGGAGATAAAACAATGTTTTGCGCTGCATTTAACACAATATCTTTACCGTCGTAATTCTCTATAATTTGAGGTTTAACATTGGCACCTGTAAAATCTGGAGTGGTGTCAAAATGCGAAACAAAACCAATTGTTGGTACTTCATGATCTACATTACTTGGTAAAGTTGCCATTATGTAAGCATTTTCGTCAATGGTTACCTCTTGTAACCCAATATGCTTTAATTCTTCAACTAATTGATTGGCTAAATCCCATTGTTTTGCTGTACTTGGTGTGGTGTTTGAATTTGGATCTGATTCGGTATCAACCGTTACATAACCGATAAAACGATCTATTATATGTTGCATTTCTTTTTTAAATTTGATGTAAATATACTTTTTTACTCCCTTTTATTCAATAAGACCAGCTCTTTTTAACAAAGCATCTGGTTTAGGTTCCTGACCTCTAAATCTTTTATACAATGTCATAGGGTGTTCTGTCCCTCCTTTAGATAAAACATTTTCTTTAAATTTTGTAGCCACTTCCTTATCGAAAATTCCCTTTTCTTGAAAATAAGCAAAGGCATCCGCATCTAACACTTCGGCCCATTTGTAACTATAATATCCAGAAGAATAGCCTCCTTGGAATATATGTGAAAAAGAAGTACTCATACAGTTTTCAGCAACATCTGGATATAACTTAGTGCTTTCGAAAGCTTTTTCTTCAAAACTTTTTACATCATTTATAGGAGTAGCTTGGCCATGATAAGCCATGTCTAATAATCCAAAGCTTAGTTGTCTCATAGTAGCCATTCCCTCAAGAAAACTTGCACTTTCTTTAATTTTTTCAACATATTCTTGAGGAATTATTGCTCCAGTTTCATAATGTTTTGCAAATAAAGCTAATGCTTCAGGTTCGTAACACCAATTTTCCATAATTTGACTAGGTAATTCCACAAAATCCCAATATACTGATGTTCCTGATAGACTAGGATACGTTGTGTTCGCTAGCATACCATGTAACCCATGACCAAATTCATGAAACAAAGTTGTTACTTCATTAAAAGTTAATAGCGAAGGTTTGGTTGGAGTAGGAGGCGTAAAATTACAAACATTTGAAATATGTGGACGTTCATTTACTCCATCTTTTATGTATTGCGATTTGAAGGAGGTCATCCATGCACCATTTCTTTTTCCTTTTCTTGGAAAGAAATCGGTATAAAATAAAGCAACTAAATTATTTTCAAAGTCCAATACTTCAAAAGTTTGTACATCTGGATGGTATTTATCGATATCTAAAACCTCTTTAAAAGTAATACCATATAATTTTTCTGCAATGGTAAAAGCACCTTGTAATACATTTTCTAACTTAAAATAAGGTTTTAATTTTTCGTCGTCGAGATTGAATAATTTTTGTTTTAATTTTTCTGAATAGTAAGCGCTATCCCATTTTTCTAAGTGATTAATTCCATCTAAATCTTTAGCAAATTGGGTAAGTTCTACGAATTCTTTTTTTGCGGCTGGTTTTGCTTTTTCTAACATATCATTCAAAAAAGCAGTTACTTTTTCTGGATTTTGAGCCATTCTTTCTTCCAAAACAAAATGAGCATGAGTTGCATATCCTAAAAGATTTGCTCTTTCGTGTCTGAGACGTACAATGTCTTTTATGTTGTTTTGATTGTTATAGGAATTGTCTTGAAATGCTTTTTTACCGGCAGCAATACTGATTTCTTTTCGTAACTCACGATTTTCGACATAGGTTACAAAAGGTAAATAGCTTGGAAAATCTAAAGTAAAAACCCAACCTTCTAATGATTTTGATTGCGCTAATGCAGCCGCAGCTTCTTTGGCTCCTTCTGGTAAGCCTTTTAAATCAGTTTCGTTAGTAATATGTAGTTGGTAATTGTTTGTTTCAGCTAATACATTTTCACCGAAAGTTAATTTAAGTTTGGCCAATTGGGTATCAATTTCTCTTAATTTGGTCTTTTGTTGTGCATCAAGTAAGGCACCATTTCTTACAAAGCCTTTGTATTTTTTTTCCAACAACGTTTTTTGCTCTAATGTTAAATTAGCTTGGTCTTGAGCATCATAAACTAACTTTATTTTTTTAAACAAATCTTCATTCAAAGTAATGTCGTTACTAAATTCTGTTAGTAAAGGAGAAACTTCTTGTGCTATTTTTTGCATTTCTTCTGAAGTTTCTGCCGAATTTAAATTGAAAAAAATACTCGAAACACGATCCAATTGACTTCCTGAAAAATCTAAAGCAGCTACGGTATTTTCAAAAGTAGGGGGTTCAGGATTATTTATTATTGCATTGATTTCTTCTTTAGCATCCTTAATAAGTTGGATAAAAGCATCTTTATACTCTTTATTTTCAATTTTAGAAAAAGGAGTCGCGTTGTATTTGGTAGTAAAAGGAGTGGTTAAAATACTCATTGATAAGTTGATTTTTTAATGTTAAAATTCTGATAATCAATATTTTGAAAAATATTTTTATCTTTTTTTATTTTTTTATCGATAAAACGATTGTTTTATTCGATAAAGTGTATATATTTGTATAAGCATGAGTTAAAAATTAGTAAACTTATTGCTTTCAAAATAGAATTTTTTTTATAGTTGTCACTTAATTGTGAATAGATTTTTATCCCGATGTTATTGTTTGCGTCGGGATTTTTTTATTTCAAAAATAATGAATCTTTTTAGAATTTAAAAGTATCAAATAGTCTAGTTTTAGAGTTTTAAATTGGTATATACTTTACAGTATTTTTAGGAGTAAATAAATTAAATTCGTAAGAAATTTACTTTTAAAATAGAGTAAAATTATTTTTTTTAAAAAAAGATTAAAATTTGCCGATAAAATGTTTGTTTTTTTCGATTAACTGATTATATTTGTAGCAACAAAAAAGATGTTGCCAACACCTTTTTGTTCCCAAAATAGAATTTTTTTTATAGTTGTCACTTAATTGTGAATAGATTTTTATCCCGATGTTATTGTTTGCGTCGGGATTTTTTTATTTTAGTCCTTTTGAGGCTTTAAGTACAGCTTCTTTTAACCCTTCTTTATAAGAAACTATAGTTTGTAAAACGTCAGAATTAGAACTGCCTATAATTTGAGCGGCCAAAATTCCAGCGTTTTTGGCCCCATTTAAAGCAACAGTTGCAACTGGGACACCACCAGGCATTTGTAAAATAGAAAGTACAGAATCCCAACCATCAATTGAATTACTTGATTTTACTGGTACACCAATTACTGGCAATGGAGACATGGAAGCCACCATTCCTGGTAAGTGTGCGGCACCACCAGCACCTGCAATAATGACAGCGATGCCTTTTTTGTGCGCATTTTGACTAAAATCGAAAAGCTTTTCTGGGGTTCTATGTGCAGATACTATATCAACTTCGGTTTCGATATTAAATTCTTTTAAAATATCAATTGCATCTTGCATCACTGGCATATCGGAAATGCTCCCCATAATTATGGCTACTTTACTCATTGTTTATTTTAGTTTTATGTTGTTTAAAATGGTTTAAGCGTTTAAGTTTGTTTTTGAGTTGGAAATATAAGAATGATAATATCCAAAAAAATAAATAATCATAAAGTAAATACTTCCATTCTAAAAATGTTCTATAGTTCATTTCCTCATTTGGTGATAAAATATAAAAATTTATAGGTGTTCCAATATGAATTTCTGGTGTTTCCTTCATAAAGGAAAATAATTGAATCCTAAATAATAGAATTGTAAAATTAATCGTGCAAAATGCTACAAACGCATAAAAGCTTATTTTGAAAAATTGTTTGATCATCCAAATTTGTTGTAAACGATGACTAAAATACCGAAAACTATCTAATCAACTGCAATCACTCGAATACTATTCTTTACTTCTTCTGCAATTTTTCTGGCTTCTGTCATGTTTTCATTCACAATAGTAACGTGTCCCATTTTTCTAAAAGGTCTAGTTTCTCTTTTACCATAAATATGAGGAGTTACACCGTCAATTGCCATGATTGTATCAATATTTTCATAGTACACTTGCCCCGTGTATCCTTCTTCTCCAACTAAATTTACCATAATACCAGCAACTTTGCTTTCGGTGTTTCCTAAAGGTAAGTCTAAAATGGCACGCAAATGATTTTCAAATTGAGAAGTATAACTGGCTTCAATACTGTAATGCCCAGAATTATGAGGTCTTGGTGCTACTTCGTTTACCAATATTTCATCTGTTTCAGTTTGAAACATTTCTACTGCTAATAATCCCACATGGTTGAAGGTTTCCGAAACTTTTAAAGCCACTTCTCTGGCTTTTTGAGCTACAGACTCATTAATTCTTGCAGGACAAATCACATATTCCACCTGATTCGCTTCTGGATGAAATTCCATTTCAACCACAGGATATGTTTTTATTTCACCTGAAAAACTTCGAGCAACGATAACTGCTAATTCATTTTTGAACGGTACTAAATCTTCAGCCAAACATTCAACATCGGGTAATTTCATCAAATCTAAAGCCGAACGACAAATTTTCACTCCATTACCATCATAACCAAATTGGGCACTCTTCCAAACAAAAGGAAAATCCAATTCATCTTTGGCGATGCTTTCTCGCAAATCATCTAACCCTACAAAACGTAAATGTTTAGAGGTTGGGATTTCGTTCTTTACATATAAATCTTTTTGCTTTCCTTTATTTTGAATCAAACGGAGCGTTTTTGGAGAAGGAAAAATAGGTAATCCTTCTTCTTCTAATTTGTCTAAGGCATCTAAATTAACGTTTTCAATTTCGATAGTTAATAAATCCACTAGTTTTCCAAATTGATATACGGTATCAAAATCCATTAAGCTGCCTCGGTAGAAGTTATTACAACCGAAGCGTGAAGGTGCTTCTTCGCTTGGATCTAAAACAAAAGTTTGAATGTCAAATTTTCGGGTGTCATATAGCATCATTTTTCCTAATTGACCACCACCTAAAATACCTAGTTTAAAGTCTGATGAGAAATAATTCATTGTTGTGTGTGAACCCATTTTTTAGGTTTCCTTTTTTGTTGTTTGTAGTTAGTTTTGCAAAGATACTTAGACAATTACTATTACACAATTGCTTACTTATTAATTTTTTTTAAAACCTCTTTGGCAACGGCTTTGTAAGCAGCAGAGTGCAAACTGTAATCTTGCTCTAAAATAGTGCGTAACTCTTCTTTTATCCATGGTTGGTTTTTACTAAAATTATACAAAGTTCTTATAGCATAAGCTTTTGTAGCTACTTTTTCTTCTTGAATCAACCAATCTAAACAGGCTTCAACAAGCACTTGTTCTTGATTTTTTGTTACTACTATTGTGCTTTTTGAAATAAATAAACAAATTTTTGAAATTGATCGTAAAGCAGAATCGTGTTGGTATAATTTTACTTTTTCTATAAAAGTGGCTAAATGCGGAATCAATAAGGAGATGTTTTTTTCAAGAACAAGCTCTAAAGACCAACAAGCTTTAAAATGATTTTTATTTTCAATATCAAATGCAAATAAAAAAAGTTCTTTAAGCGCTTCTTTACTAGATAAAGCCCTTTCGCAAAGTTCGTCTCTAGAATGTCTATGAGCAGTACTGTTTTCTATTTGTAAATAAAAGGAAGATTTCATTTGATAAAAATAGTAAAAATTAGAAAAAAACATTTCAATTAGTAATGGTTAATACTGATTACTTTCTTAAATTTGTTCCTTCATTTTTAAAACTAAATCCTGTGATTCAACTACATGATAAACATTTTGAACCGTTCATTTCTTCAGATGAAATTGATTTTGCGATTCAAAATATGGCCAAACAAATGGATGACGATTTTTTTGACGAAATCCCTGTTTTTATTGGTGTTTTAAATGGTTCTTTTAAAGTTATTTCCGATTTAATGAAATACTATAGAGGCATGTGTGAAGTGAGTTTTGTAAAATTAGCTTCTTACGAAGGAACACAGTCTACAAATCAAGTGAAACAGTTAATTGGACTTAATGAAGATTTAGAAGGAAAAACGGTTGTAATTGTTGAAGATATTGTAGATACAGGCAATACAGTTGAAGAATTGAAAGCAATTTTTAAAGAGAAAAAAGTAAAACATTTAAAGATTGCAACCTTGTTTTTTAAACCAGAAGCTTACAAAAAAGACATCAAATTAGATTATGTAGGAATTCGTATTCCAGATCGCTTTATTGTTGGTTTTGGATTGGATTATGATGGTTTAGGAAGAAATTTACCCGATGTATATCAATTAGCTAAAGAAAATATAAACACACAAATGATTAATATAGTTTTATTCGGAAAGCCAGGAGCTGGAAAAGGTACTCAAGCCGATTTTTTAAAAGAAAAATACAACTTAGTACACCTTTCAACTGGAGATATTTTTAGATACAATATAAAAAATGATACCGATTTAGGAAGATTGGCTAAAACCTACATGGACAAAGGTGATTTAGTTCCTGATGAAGTAACCATTCAAATGTTGCAAAGTGAAGTAGATAAAAACCCACAAGCTAAAGGCTTTTTATTTGATGGTTTCCCAAGAACAATTGCTCAAGCAGAAGCTTTAGATGCCTTTTTAAGTTCAAAAGGACAAGAAATTACTGCTACTGTAGCTTTAGAAGCAGACGACGAAATTTTAGTACAACGCTTATTAGAAAGAGGAAAAACTTCTGGTAGACCAGACGATCAAGATGAAGAAAAAATTAGAAATCGTTATGAGGAGTACAACCAAAAAACAGCTCCTTTAATGGATTATTATAAAAAGCAAAATAAATTCAAACCCGTAGATGGAATTGGTCAAATTGCTGAAGTAACTGAAAGGTTATCAATTGTTATCGACGGTTTATTGTGAAATTTTTAGTTGGAGCTTTTTCCAGCTGTTCATTACAAGGTATGACTACACTTAAAAGGCATACTAAGCATAAAAAAAGGAGCTTCTTATCAGTTGCTCTTTTTTTATGCGCCTACTCTTTTAGTTGTAGCCTACGCTTTTCATTTCCATCTGGGCTATGAAAACCAGCGATAAATTCAATTTTAAGTTATACATTTGCAAAAAAATAAATAAAGGATGCTTTTTTTACAATGAATTAAGTTTCAAGTAAAAAACGAATATAATTAATAGAAATAGTTGTTATGACGGAAGGGAATTTTGTAGATTATGTAAAAATTTATTTGGCTTCTGGTAAAGGAGGTAAAGGTTCTACACATTTACATAGAGAGAAATTTATTGAAAAAGGAGGTCCAGATGGAGGAGACGGTGGTCGAGGTGGACACGTAATTTTAGTGGGTAACAAAGGATTATGGACACTGTTTCATTTAAAATTTTTACGTCATGTTAAAGCGGGTCATGGTGGAGATGGAGGAAGTTCTAGAAGTACAGGAGCGGATGGCGAAGATAAAATAATTGAGGTGCCTTTAGGAACCGTTGTTAAAGATAAAGAAACTGGCGAAGTATTGTTTGAAATTACTGAGCATGGTGAGTCTAAAATCATAGCAAAAGGTGGTAAAGGCGGTTTAGGAAACTGGCATTTTAGAAGTGCAACCAATCAAACCCCTCGTTATTCTCAACCGGGTCTTCCAGGTGAGGAACTGGATATTATTTTGGAATTAAAAGTATTAGCAGACGTTGGTTTAGTAGGATTTCCAAATGCTGGAAAATCCACTTTATTGTCGGTTTTAACAGCGGCTAAGCCTAAAATAGCGGACTATCCTTTTACTACTTTAAAACCCAATTTAGGTATTGTAGCGTATCGTGATTTTCAATCATTTGTTATTGCAGATATTCCTGGAATTATTGAAGGAGCAGCAGAAGGAAAAGGATTGGGTCATTATTTCTTACGACATATTGAAAGAAATTCCACTTTATTATTTTTAATTCCTGCAGATACAGATGATATTAAAAAAGAATATGAAATATTATTAGACGAATTAAGAAGATACAATCCAGAAATGTTAGACAAAGACCGATTGGTAGTGGTTTCAAAATCGGACATGTTAGACGACGAACTTAAATCTGAAATGAAAGCACAATTGGATAAGGAATTTAAAGGGGTTCAGTATATGTTTATTTCGTCGGTTGCCCAACAAGGCTTGCAAGAATTAAAAGATAAGTTGTGGAAAATGTTGAACACCACAAATGAAAATGAATAAACGTAATAAAAAGAGGAATGATAAAAATCATTCCTCTTTTTATTAAAAACATCTTTTTAAATTTTTCCAATAATATCTTGTTTGTATTTATTTAAAAGTGCTTTAGTCATTCCTAAATTCACTTTATTAGCATCTACAGCAAGATAGATGAAATAATCTCCTGCATCAGAAATGTCGATAATGTGGATTTGAGATGATAAATTGATCATTATATTTTCAATTTTTTGATCCAATCCTAATGCTTTAATAGCATTTAATTTAGCCTTAACAACTTCTAGATTGTATGCAGAAGCTAATTCAGGATCAAAAGATGAGTTTACAGATAATGAATAATAAGATATTCCTGTTTTAACTTCTGTAATACTTACAGCGATAAAACCAGAAACATTGTTTTTTAAGTCCTCACCGAACTTAGATAAGAAATCTGACATGGTTAATAGTTAAAATTATAATTTAGTTTTCGAAGTTTTCTAAGACTTTCATTAAAAGTCCCAGTTTTGTAATGTCTCTTGTAACAGCTATTAAAAACTGATCTTCGTTTGTAGTATTAGCAATAAGTAATAGGGATTCGCTTTTTAAAATAATTTGACTCAAATCTCTTTGGTCTAATTCTTCAATTAATCCTTGACACATTTCTACAATAATTGCAGACATGGCTGAAAGTGTTTCGGGATTGTCTAAATTTTCTGAATCTATTAGGGTACCTTTTTTATCGAAGAGTAAAGCTGCGTCTATAGCGGTTTTAGAGATTAATTTTTGTAACATATTTGTTATCATGGGTTTATTTCAAACAAAGATAGTCAGATTTTTTCTGTTAACGTTAAAATTATTATAGTTTTTCTGTAATTCGTGTTAAATTATTTTGTAGCTTTGATTAAAATTATCAGTGATGGAAAACCAAAAAGATTTAGAAGCTCTTAGATATTCTTTGAGCTTAAAGTTAGAGGCTTTTAATAAGATTCGTTTTGGATATGCGGATGAATCATTTAAAAATCAACAAATTAAAAGAGAAGAGATTGTTTTTAATACCATTGAAGCCGAAGAAGGTGAGTTGGTTGGAGTAGAAAGCGATTTCGATTCTATTTCTCAATCCTTCAAAAAGCCAGAATATAAATCGGCTATGAATTTGACAAATTTAGGAACGAGTTATTTCGGAAGAAGAAGAAGATAAAAAAAGCGACTTATACAAGTCGCTTTTTTATGAATCAATTTTAGGAATTCGAAGTACTTGGCCGGGATAAATTTTATCTGGATGGTCTAACATAGGTTGGTTCGCTTCAAAAATAATATTGTATTTGTTTGCATCACCATAATATTTTTTAGCAATTTTAGATAACCATTCTCCTTTTTCAACAGTATGAAACTGTGCTTCTGGTTTGGGCTCAGGTGCAATAACTTTCATTTGGTTATCTACAGTGTCCACACCTTCTACGTTACCAATTGCTAATATAATTCTTTCTGCATCTTCTTGCTGTTCTACATCACCTTCTACAACTACATCATCACCTCTTAAGCTAATTTTAATGTTTTTATACTTTAGTCCAAGAGCTTTTACATGTTCTAATAATGCACTCGCCTTTAATACAGCTTTTTCTTCTACCGGAGCTTCTTCTTCTTTTTTACCAAAAAGTTTAGCACCTGCGTTTTTTACAAATGAAAATAATCCCATAATTTAAAGTTGTTTATTGTTATATCTCAAATATACTAAAAATGAAGAAATTATTTTCAAAGACCAAATTATTATTTTGTAATTTTTACCTTATTGTTTTTTGAATGTGCACTAAATTCAGGAGCATACATACTTTGAATAGTAGCAATTCCATCATTAAAAATTCCAGAATGATTTATCCTAACATCATATTCTATACTATAATTTCCTTTATAAATTCTATCAAAAAAGAAATGAGTAGCCACATCTTTTGTACTCTTATAATAATATAAATTTTCTTTCCATTCTTGTTTAGAAAGTACATCTAATGGTTCAAAACAAGAAGCTCTTAAATCTTTTAAATGTACAAATTCTAAATCTTCAGTAACTTTTAAATACAAACGTATCGTTACTATATCGCCTATTTTTAAATCTTCTTGCTCAATATTCCTTAAAATGGTTCCGGTTTTAGTATTTTCTTTTTTAAATAATTTTTTTGAGATTTGTAAAACATTGTTAGAACTTTCTTGAATCGCCTCTAAATCTTCAAAATATTGCCAATAAATACCACCAAAACTCGGTACTTCAGATTGATTTTCGATAGAAATGTTTGCCATTTCATTTGAAATATCATTTTCTTTCCAATTTAATTTAAAATATCCTGTTTCAGCTTCTTTTTCTTGTTCGCTTAGTTTTTTTGTAGCAATCTTTTTATTTCCTATTTTAATAATGGTCTTGTCTTTTACAGAAGTCCAATTTGTTCCTTGTAATAAAAGAGCGTAAATAGCTTCAGTGGTTGCTTTTGTATTGTTCCAATTTTTATTTTGTTTGTTTTTTAAAAGCCAAACCTTCATTAAATCTATAGATTTTTTATCTTGAGCTATTTCATTAAAGGCCTCTATTAACAAGGCTTGTGTTTCAACTTGTGATTGATACCAATACCAAGTGTCTGTGTTTTCAATCCAATACATGCCTATTTCATTATTTAAAGAGGCCGTTTCTTTTAAATTATTGAGTATTTTTTTAGCCATATCGGCATCCCCAAAGCGATGATAAATTAATGCCAATTGCCCTTTTTGGTACAAAGAATAGTTGAGCCAATTTTTTTTCACTTCTTCTAATTGGAATTGAATCATTAAATTTAATTTCGAGTTTAATGGAAAATCATTCAAAAAGAAACTTCTGGTGTATAAATAATGAATATCGGTAAAGGAATAATTTTTAAATTGAATTTTGTTGGTTACAAAGCGTTCTAAAAATTGATGATCTACAAAAGGAATGCTTTTTGAAACTATAGTATTATGGTCGCTTTTATAATCAGGAAATAATTGATTAACATGTCCTATTCCTGCTAGAATATGTTGTGTAATAAAGAGATTCACTTCACCACCATCAAACCATGAAAAACCACCACTGTTTAATACTTTGTCATTTAATTTTTGTAAAGTTGTTTCTCTATTTTCTTCTAGTGAACGAATATCAAATAAAAGAGCGAGTTGTTGCTTTTTTATAGTTTCATTTTCCGAGTCAAAGAACCAAGGAGTTTCCGCTAATAGAATTGATTTTAATGCTTCATTCATTTTTAACTTAACCTCTGGTTTTTTTTCCTTTCGATACGATTCAAATAAAGCAGCAATTTTTGGATTCTTAGTGATAATTTCCGCTGCAATAGTGTTGGCATAATAACGTGCAAATGTTTGTTCGGCACATTCATGTTCAAATTCCATTAAATAAGGAAGTGCTTGTACTGCTAGCCAAACTGGATTTGAAGTGTATTCCAAAGTAAAACTATGATTTTGAAGAGTAGGTGAGGTATTGGTTTTTAAATTTTCAATTACATATTCTTTTTTACTGTTTTCTCTCACCCATAGCGGTATCGTTTCAGTAATTGCTATTTTATTACTTAAAACAGCTAGTATGTTTTCTTCGCCATCTGAATGATTTCCAGATTGTGCTACAATTTTATATTGTAATCCTTGTAACTCTTCGGGAATTGTTATTGTCCATGAAACAGCAACGCTTTCTTTAGGCTTGCAACTAAAATTTTTCTGATTGTTAAGGTTAAGAGAAATACTATCAACCGCTTTTCCATTTGTAGCATCAAATAATAAAAGCATGGCAATTCCTGACTTTGTTTCATTCGTCAGATTTACCACTTTAGAGACAAGTGTAATTGTATCTTTTTCTCTAACAAAGCGAGGTAAATTAGGCATAACCATTAGTTCTTTCTGTGAAACAATATCTGTTTGGAAATAACCGGTTTCAAAATTTTTGGTATGTCCAAGTAATCTTAATTTCCATCGGGTTAAAGATTCTGGAGTCGTAAAACCAAAACTTATTTTTCCTTCTTTATCTGTTTTTAATTCTGGATAGAAGAAAGCAGTTTCGTTAAAATTAGTACGAGTTTTTACTTGAGTAACTTCTTTGAGTGCTTTTTTTGTTGTAACAATAATAGCGCCTCCAGCTGCACTGCTGCCGTATAAAGCAGTGGCAGAAGCATCTTTTAAAAGGGTGTAATTACCAATGTCGCCAACCGTTAATTTTGAAAATTCTTCAGCCGTAACGGGAACACCATCAACTATATATAAAGGACCTTTTGTATTGGTTACAGATCCAAATCCTCTAATTCTAATATTAGTTAATCCTCCAAGGTTTTCTTGTACTTCAACTCCAGCAACTTCTCCACTTAAATAACGAAGAAATTTAGTGTCTAAAGGAATTGTGTCGTGAATAACGGTTACTGCATATCCAAGCGCTTTTTTCTCTCTTTTAATACCATATGCTACAACGACAACTTCTTTTAAATCGGTTTCATCGTTTTCTAAAGTAATAGTAATATTGTCATTTTTCGTTTTTACAGTATAATAAGAATCTATCATTCCGATATAGGAAATGGTTAAGATTTCCCCTGGTTCTGCGGCTATACTAAAATTACCATCGAAATCACAGGTCGTACCTCTACGAGTACCTTGTACGGTAACAGTTGCACCAGCTAATGGACCCAAGGCATCTTTAACGTTTCCGGTCAAATAGGTGGCATTTTTTGGGATGGTAACCAAAGGTTCAACCGTTTCTAAATATTTTTGGTTGCTGTTTTTACTGTAAGAAGTATTAAAATGAAAGCCAAACTGATTCAGCTCTGGATTTTTAATGTAATATTTATAATATTGATAGTTTTGATAGAATTTATTGAAATAAATAGATTTTGTGTCCTTTTGGTAAAAGGAAGGATAATATGGAGCATTATATTCTCTGTCAAAATTTAAATACGTGTCCCAATTTCCCATTTTAAATTGGTCTAAAGAACTGTCATACATACTTGCCAAAACTTCAGTTTCAAGTTGTGTGTTTCTAATTTTAAAAGACCAACTTTCGTTACTATTAGGTTCTATTTTATTTCGTAGACTAATAATTTCAAAATCTAGTTTTTTATCTACTAATTCTTTAGGGATAGCGTATGTTTTTACAAAGGTTGTGTTGTCATAATGAGTGGAAAAATGGAAATAATAATCAGACTGATTATTTGGAATTTTCTCCTTCTTTACTTTTAATATACCTTTGTTGTTTTTTAGTGCTATAACCTGTTCTTGATTTAAGTTTTTTCCCATATAAAATCTAGAGAAGATAAATAAATCAGGAATAACCGATTGAAATTCAAATTCAAAATAATCGCTTAATGGATCAGTGATATCTTTAAAAGTAAAAAGAACACTTTCGTCAAAATTGTTTTTTCTAGAGTTGAGTTCAAAATACGTACTGGTAATAATTTCATTTTTGTTGGCATCCAATGCTTTGGCAACAATTTTATAATTGCCATTTTCTAACTCATTTAGAAAATCTAATAAAACGCTTTTGTTCTCTTTGGTGTCAAAACGGATGCTTTTGACTACTTTTTCTTCAATGTTCAAATCCTTTTCTTGATAAGGTTCGTTTGGAAAAAGAACTTCGAATTCTTTTTTAGAAATAGTTTGTATTTCAGGTGTTGGAAATTGGCGTGCTTTAAAATACTTTTGCTTTGCAAGATGTGATATATACAGTGTTCCTTTAGCATCAATAGTGTAATTGTTTAGTGTGGTTGCTTGAATTGAAACAGAGTTTGAATCTTCTTTAAACAATTGACCTTTGTTCAGGTAAAGTTGCAGTTGGAGAATTTTCTTTCCAACTACTACATTTTTCTTTGCAACTCTTGTTTCTCCATTGCTATCTGTAACTTCGGCATCGACATTAAATATAATTTTTTCGATTCTATCGGATGCTAAAATGCTATCATTTGCGACTATTGAAATTGTAAAATTACCATTTCCATCTGTGGTTACTTGTCCAATTGTATTATCTCTATTTGAATTTGTATTGTAATCTTCAGTATAAACGTTTTTTGTTATCGTATACTTTACACTCACATTTGTAAGGTTACTTCCTGCTAAGGTTTTTGCATTGCCTTTAATTTTTAAAGTATCTCCAAGCGTGTAGTTTTCTTTAATTTCATCAAAAACAACTTCAAATGTTGGACGTTTATATTCTTCTACTTGGAAGCTAAATTCGTTATCATAATCAAAATCTACAATATCCCAAAAGGAATGTTCATCTTCTTTTTTATTATAATATTTTTTGTCGTTTTCATAATGATCAGGTTCATCAATTGTAAGCTTAAATTGACCTGTTAAGCAATTTTTAGGAAGTTCAAATTCTCCAGTAAAAGAGCCAAATTCATTGGTTTGTACTTCATATTCTTTTAAAGTATTAAAATCGGAATCTTCGATAGTTACTAAAACAGTTACATAAGGCACAACACTTTTATTATTTTTCTTATTTTGAATAAGGATACCTTTGTAATACACTTTTTGACCAGGACGATATATTGCTCTGTCAAAATAGACCTTTGCTTTTGCTTCAAATTCTTCCTCATCTTCTTTCTCATTTTCTAGGTTAGATTCAAAATACCATCCCCTTTGGTATGAGCTTATTAAGGTGTCTTTTCGATTGATAAAAAAGATTGAACTTAAACTTATATTTGTTTTATCTTTTTCGAATTTCTTTTTCTTAAAACGCGCTTTGCCTTGTGCGTCTGTTTTTTGAGTTTCTTCATTATTTTTAACGATAATATTTTCTAGCGGTTTACCACTGTTCCTGTCAGAAGCATAGATGTAATCGTATTTATCATCGCTATCATTTACAAATGCAATATTAGACACTGTAAAAATCGTATATTCAAAGTTGTCTTTAAGTAATGGCTGAGTGTTTGGTTGTACAATTAAAAGATAGTCGCCAATTGTTGCAGGTTCTAATAGTACTTCTGTTGAAAATTGGAAGTATTTTTTAGGATTTGGTAAAATCCTACTAAAAGTTGTAACAGGATTGTTTTTACTTATATAATCGTAAATTATGGAGTCTTTCTTTTTAGTATTTGAATTTAAAAAAGTCTTAGGAATTTTAAAATAGTGAAGGGTAATGGTGTCAATGTTTTTATATTTTAAAAAGGCTCTTGATGGTTCTTTGTTGTATAAAATCTCCTTTATTTCGATTGTTAAATCTTTATTTAAAATTCGGTTTTTGATTCTTTCTGCTTCTGCTAAAGCATTGATGTTGTTTTTAATTTGTAGAACAGAATCACATAGTTTAAGCACTTCATCATAATGATTTTCTGCTGTATTTTTTTCTGTAATTTCATATAAATACTCGGCTTTACAAATTCTAATTTCTTGTTGTAAATGAGTGTTTTTATTGTTTTTTTCTAATTGTTTTAAACTTTGAAGATACAGCGAGTTGTTTTTTACTAAAGAATGGATGTAATTGAGGCGTTTTAAATAAATAGATGGTTTGTCTTTAGTTGCATGTTTTTCATATTCCACAAGCAATTCAATAATTTTTTTACTATCAGGATTTATTATTTTGGAAGTAGATAAATTGATAAATAATGCTGATTCAGCATAGAGGGTGCTTATAGTTTCAGGTTCTAAATTACTTTTGTTAAATTGCCATTGCGATACATTTTTTTTAAAATAATCAAAACATTGATTCCATAAAAAATCATATAGGCTGTAATTTTTACCATCTATGTCTGGAGAAATTATAAAAATATCTTTGTACTCCAATATGTTTTTTTGATTTAGTAATGTAATGTTATCCCTAGAAAAATCATAATGATTGGAAATTTCTCTCTCTAATTTTGAAACGCTCCAAAAAAGAAAATTGTCTTCTAGAACATCGGAAGTATCTGTTCTATTTTTGATTTTATACCTATTTTCATTTAAATAGTCGGTTAGAAGTTGGGCAAAAATAAAATGGTAAATGGATTTAGAAGGTTCGTTCGCTTCATTTAAATCTTGGGTAAGATTTGTTATTATTTTTAGTTGCGCCTCTTCTTCTAGTTGTTGTATAAACTTAGATGTATAGAAAAATGTCTTAATAACTTGAACGTCTTCCTGTTTCTTTTTTGCTTTTTTATAAATATGTTGTACTTTTTCATAAGCAGATTGTATTTGACCATCTAATTCAAATTGGTATACTTCTCTCCAATCTTTATCATAGTTGTTTTGAGAAAATAACCAAATTGTAATAAAAAAGAAAATAAGCGTAAAATATTTTTTCATGGAAGTAGTTTTCTATTGTAGAGCGTTAAAAATATAAAAAGGTTGGATGAATTAAAATAAAAATTTATCTAATATAAATAATTTTGATCCTATTAGTATGCCTCAATTTTCTTATTTTTGGTGCATAAATTTTGATATGTATAAGTTTGTATTGCTTTTTTTGCCTTGGATTGTTTTTTCGCAAAGTAATTTTGAGAAAGGAGAAACGTTATTCAATCAAAAAAAATATGATGAAGCTAATGTTTATTTTGAAGCTTATCTAAAGGTAAAACCTAATGATTCTAAAACCATTGAGTATTTAGGAGATATTGCAGGTTATTATAAAAAATGGGATGAAGCTATGGTTAAATATAAATCACTTAGAGACCGATTTCCAAATAATGCTAATTATCATTATAAATATGGTGGCGCAATGGGAATGAAAGCCAAAGGGAGTAATAAGTTCAAAGCGCTCGGTATGATTGATGAGATTGAAGATTCCTTTAAAACCGCTGCTAAATTAGATCCGAAACATACCGATACAAGATGGGCACTTGTTATTTTGTATTTAGAACTTCCTGCTATTGTGGGTGGAAGTGAAAAAAAAGCACAATTCTATGCAGATGAACTAATGGCTATTTCTAAAATAGATGGTTATATGGCGAAAGGGCATATCGATGAGTATTTTGAAAGGTATGCTTCCGCTGAAAAATATTATTTAAAAGGAGTGCAATTAACGCGTTCTAAAACAGCATACCAACGATTGATCAATTTATATAAAAAGATGAATCTTCCTCATAAAGTTAAAATAGCTCAGGAAGAATCGGATAAATACAACAATTAAAATTAGTAGCAACTAATCTCTAATCTTTTAGTTTTACATGAATACACATTTTATAGCCATTGGTGGTGCGGCAATGCATAATCTAGCATTAGCTTTACATGAAAAAGGATATCAAGTTACAGGTAGTGATGATGCTATATTTGAGCCGTCTAAATCAAGATTAGAGCGAAAAGGATTATTACCTGCAGAAATGGGTTGGTTCCCTGAAAAAATTACTTCAAAAATTGATGCAATTATCTTAGGAATGCATGCAAAAGCAGATAATCCGGAATTGTTAAAAGCAAAAGAGTTAGGGTTGAAGATTTATTCTTATCCCGAATTTTTATATGAACAATCTAAAAATAAAACAAGAGTTGTAATTGGTGGTTCACATGGGAAAACTACAATAACTTCCATGATTTTACATGTCATGCATTTTCATGATATTGAAGTGGATTATATGGTTGGTGCTCAATTAGAAGGTTTTGATACAATGGTGCATTTAACAGAAAAAAATGATTTCATTGTTTTAGAAGGAGATGAATACTTGTCTTCTCCAATCGATTTGCGTCCAAAGTTTCATTTATACCAACCAAATATTGCTTTGTTATCTGGTATTGCTTGGGATCATATTAATGTTTTTCCGACTTTTGAAAATTATGTAGACCAATTTAAAATTTTCACCAATCAAATTACCAATGGAGGTATTTTGGTATACAATGAAGAAGATACAACAGTAAAACAAGTAGCTGAAGAAGCGCAGAATCCTATTCGTAAAATAGCGTATCAAACACCTGATTATGTAGTTGAAAATGGAATAACTTTGTTGACTACACCAGAAGGTCCCATGCCAATTGAAGTATTTGGAGCTCATAATTTAAGTAATTTAGCAGGTGCAAAATGGATTTGCCAATGCATGGGAGTTGACGAAGCTGAATTTTATGAAGCCATAGCAACTTTCAAAGGAGCGAGCAAACGATTAGAGAAAATTGCTGAAAGCAAAGATAAAGTTGCTTATAAAGATTTTGCACATTCGCCAAGTAAAGTGGCAGCAACCACAAAAGCAGTTAAAAATCAATATCCTGATAGAAAATTAATCGCTTGTTTGGAATTGCACACTTATAGTAGTTTAAACGCTACATTCCTAAAAGAATATCAAGGTGCTTTAGATCAAGCCGACATAGCGGTGGTTTTTTATTCACCAGATGCAGTAAAAATTAAAAAATTAGAAGAAGTTTCGTATGATCAAATTGCGAATTCTTTTAATCGGGAAGACTTAATTATTTATACAAATCCGGTAGAATTTAAAGATTTTCTTTTTTCTCAAAACTTTACTAATACCGCTTTGCTTTTAATGAGTTCGGGTAATTATGGTGGTTTGGATTTTGAGGAAGTGAAAGAATTGATTGATTAGTCCAATTTTCAATTTTAAATATGTTAATTCAATTGACACATTTTTATTGGGATATTAATTTCCATACGAAAAATGCCCTACAATAGTATAACTAAACAAACAATCTTGTAACACTTGACCACCACCTACGTTATGTACTATCATGGGGCGTTTTCCATCTGTCGATTTTAGGTGGGTTACGATGCCTATATGAGGTAATTCATTTCCTATCATCCAAGTTACGAGATCACCTGTTTTATAATCTTTTGGGTTTTGGCTAATGGTTAATTTTGTGCCTTTTCTTTCAAAGAAAACTTCTAAATTAGGTACGCGTCGATGATCTATATTCTTGTCGGTTGTTTTTAATCCCCAAATTTTAGGGTATTTAGAAAAGTTAGCTTTCATGTCTTCATGAACTTCTTTTTGTAAATCGATATTTAATTTTCTGTAAGCACGAATTACAACATCAGTGCAAACACCTGTTTTTGGAGGAACATCTCCATTTGGATAGGATAAACTAACATAACTAGGTGTGTAAACTACTTCGGGATTTATAATAGAAATAGCTGCTTGAGATAGTTTTTCAGCAAATGTTTTTGGTTCTTGTATTGTGGTTCTTTCTTGGTTTTGTTTTGTGTCAGTTAATTCAGTAACTACAGGATCTAAACTTGTCTTATTCTTGTTTTGACAGTTTATGAAAAAGATAGAAAGGCTAAAGAAGAAAACATTTTTTATCATTTTTTAATTTTTTATAAAACAGGAATCAGATATTTATTCTAATTTAAAAATTTTGACGGTAATAAAAAAATAATTTATTTTGTTTGTATAAAAGCCAAAAAAATAATTATGTATATGCCAATCAATCAATGGGCCGAGGATGATCGCCCGCGTGAAAAATTTCTCTTAAAAGGAAAAGCAGCTTTGTCTGATTCAGAATTACTAGCTATTCTAATTGGTTCTGGAACTCGAAATGAAAGTGCGGTTCAATTGTGTCAGCGCATTTTAGCTTCTTCAAATCATAATCTAACTGTTTTAAGTAAGCTATCTATTGCGCAATTGATGCAATTTAAAGGTATAGGAGAAGCAAAAGCAATTACTATTGCTGCAGCTTTAGAATTAGGGAGAAGAAGGAGAGTAGAGGAGGCTGTTGTTTTGGAAAAAATTACTTCCAGTAAAGCTGTTTTTGAATTAATGCAACCCATAATTGGCGAATTGGCTCATGAAGAGTTTTGGGTTATTTATTTGAATAATGCCAATAAAATTATTTATAAGTGTCAAATTAGTAAAGGAGGAATTACGGGAACACTTGTAGATTCTAGAGTAATTTTTAAAATTGCCTTTGAATATAATGCTACAGC
>PKDY01000029.1 GCA_002862755.1 Flavobacteriaceae bacterium
TGATGAAGCTGTAATAACGGTTGGAGTAGAGTATACTGGTTCAGATGCTAAAGAAGTAAAGAAAAAGAATGATGAAACGGTAGATTTAGTACTTAAAACTATTAAATCTAAAGGAATTCCAGCTTCAGATTTTCAAACCCAACAAGTTTCTTTGTATAAGAATTATGATTATCAAACCAAAAAGAACAATTATGTTGCTAGCCAAACGATTAAAATTCACTTAAAAGATCTTTCTAAATATGAAAGTGTAATGATGGATTTAGTGAATAGTGGAATTAATCAAATACAAGGCGTGGAGTTTAAATCTTCTAAAATGAAGCAGTATGAAACAGAAGCTAGAAAAAAAGCAGTTATGGATGCTAAAATGAAAGCAGAAGATTATGTAAGTGTTTTAAACCAAAAAATTGGTAAAGCGATTTCAATTTCTGATACAACAGCACCGGTTTATCCGCAACCTATGTATCGTAATGTTATGGCTAAAGGGCTAGAAATGGATGCAGCAAATGAAACGTTGGCTATTGGAGAAATAGAAATTAATGCCAATGTGACCATAAGTTTTATATTGGAATAAAAACAGAATAGTTATAAAATAAAAAAAGCATCAATTTCTTGATGCTTTTTTTGTGGGGAGAGCAGGATTCGAACCTGCGAAGGTTTCCCAGCAGATTTACAGTCTGCCCTCGTTGGCCGCTTGAGTATCTCCCCAGCCTGTCGCTATTTTGACTTAGCGATGGCAAATATACTATTGTTTTTTATATTCGCAAACAAAAAAACAGCTATTTTTTTAATAATTTTATAACTATTTGTAAATGAAAAGTATAAAAAAATCTCCCTAAGGAGATTTTTTTTAAATGATAGTATTTTTAAGGATTATTGACCTAATAATTCTAAAACTTTCGCTTTTAATTCGTCTCCTCTTAAGTCTTTTGCTACAATATTTCCTTTTTCATCTAAGATAAAAGTAGCAGGAATACTTTTAACATTGTATTGTTCTGCAATTGGATCTTGCCAAAACTTTAAATTAGAAACATGATTCCAAACTAAACCATCATCTGCAATGGCTTTTTTCCAGCTCTCATCATTTTTATCTAAAGAAACTCCAATAATATTTAAACCTTTTTCATGTAATTCGTTATATAGCGCTACAACATTAGGGTTTTCAAGACGGCAAGGTTTACACCATGAAGCCCAAAAATCAATAATCGTAACTTTTCCTAATGATTCTTTTAAAGAAATTGTTTTTCCTTCTGGTGATGGACCACTGAAATCAGGAGCAGTTTTACCAATTGTTATTGCTGTTGCAGCATCTAATGTTTTTTTAATATTCTTAACTGGTTTGGTTTCTGCTAAAGAAGGATCTAATTTTTCATAGTTTTCTTTAACTTCATCAATTGTTAATGCATTACTTAAAAGCATATTTTCTAATAGTAAAGCTGAAACATAGGCCTTAGGGTTAGACTTCACAAAATTCACATACGTTTCTTTCATGTTCTTTTGCGTCTCCTCTTGAATTCCCTTAAATTCTTCCATTACTTGCTTGATAACAACCGTATCTTGTGCTGCTTGAGCGGCTTTCATTTTTTCGTCATTATCTTTCTTAAATTGGTTTATTTTTTCACCAACTTTACTTACTTTATCATTGAATTCTTGAAATTTTTCGTTGTTAAAAGTTCCACCAATTTTTGATTTTTGAATGCTATCTTTGTTGAATTCAATTTCAATTTTTCCTTCTTCAAAAATAAAAGGTAAGGTTTGCATGCCTTCTTCTAGTTTAATAAATGCAATGTCCATACCTGTTACGTTACCTTTGAATACGAATTTGTTGTCGTTAACGATAGCGGTGTCTTTAGGAATAGGTCTGCCAGTTTCGTCAACTGATTCTATGAATATTTTTTTACCATTCTCAATACCTTTCACCGTACCTGTAATTTCATATTGATTCTCTAAAGCTTTATTACATGATACGAATGCAAAAGCGGTTGCTAGTAATACTAAAGTTTTCTTCATTTATAATTTTGTCATTTAATTTTAGGCAAATGTATTTAAATTAAAACACTCTAAATATAATTTGGAATTAAATTTTTCATAAAAAATGTCAGGCTATTACCTGACATTTTTTATGAAAAAGTTGTTATTTTAAAGTGGACGGACATACATAATTTGTCAATGGTATTTCTGTATTTCTTATTCCAGCCATTCCTTTTTCTACATTAATCATGTTGTGATACCCACGTGATTTCATAATGGAAGCCCAAATTACAGAGCGATATCCACCAGCACAATGTATATAAAAAGGTTTTTCTTTTGGGATTTCAGCTAGATACTCATTAATAAAATCTAAAGGAATATTTTTTGCGTTTTCTACATGTTCAGCAGTAAATTCTCCAGGTTTTCTAGCATCAATAACAGTTGCATTGTCAAATTTTGAAGCAAATTCTTCTGGAGTTACAGAAGTAACAGTATCGGTTTCATAACCTGCTTTTTTCCAGGCTTCTAACCCCCCTTCTAAATATCCTAGTGTATTATCAAAACCTACTCGTGAAAGTCTTGTAACTGTTTCTTCTTCTTTTCCTTCTGGAGTAATAAGTAAGATAGATTGTTTAACGTCTCGAATTAAGGCACCCACCCATGGAGCAAATTGTCCATGTAAACCAATAAAAATAGAATTTGGAACGTGTTCTTTTATAAAATCATACTCATTTCTTACATCTAAAATTACAGCTTCAGTTTGATTTGCTATAGTTTCAAATTCTTTTGGAGTTAGCGGCTTATTCGCTTTTTCTTTTACTTGATCTAGACTTTCATACCCTTCAATGTTCATCATTACATTTTGAGGGAAATAGGCAGGAGGTGGTAATAAGCCTTCTAACAATTCCTGCTTAAATTCTTCTAAAGTCATATCTTCTCTTAGAGCATAGTTGGTTTTTTTTTGGTTCCCCAAAGTATCTGTAGTTTCTTTACTCATATTTTTACCACAAGCACTTCCCGCTCCATGATTTGGATACACAATCAAATCATCGCTTAATGGCATAATTTTGTTTCTCAATGAATGAAAAAGATATTCAGCCAATTTTTCTTGTGTCAAATCAGCTACTAATTTTTGAGCTAAATCGGGTCTGCCTACATCTCCTATAAATAAAGTATCACCCGTAATAATTCCATGTGCTTTACCATTTTCATCAGAAACCAAATAACATGTGCTTTCTAACGTGTGACCAGGTGTGTGAATCGCTTTAATGGTATAATTACCAATGGTGAATTCTTGATTATCTGCTGCAATTATAGCTTCAAAATTTGGTTTAGCTGTTGGTCCATAAACTATTTTTGCACCAGTTTTTTCAGCTAAATCTAAATGACCTGAAACAAAATCGGCATGAAAATGAGTTTCAAAAATGTATTTGATAGTAGCACCGTCTTTTTTGGCTCTTTCTAGGTAAGGTTCTACTTCTCTTAGAGGGTCGAAAATAGCAGCTTCACCATTGTTTTCAATATAATATGCTGCGTGAGCAATACATCCTGTATATATTTGTTCAATTTTCATGATAGATTCAATTTATTGTTACAAATCTACAAATAATAAATGGTAAAGGTTGTAACCTGAGTTACATTAATTCTTTAAAAGCAATTACAAATGCCATCACTAATACAAAGTATGCAAAACCTTTTTTAAGTTGTGTTTCATTAATGTATTTGCTGATAGAGGTACCGGTGAAAATTCCTATCATAGAGATAAAAGTAAAGGGAAGTAAAAAATTCCAATGAATATCGATGTGTTTTAAATCGCCTAAAAATCCAATTAGTGAGTTCATAGCAATAATAAACATAGAAGTACCTACCGCTTTTTTCATAGGTAATTTTGCGATGATTAACAATGATGGTATAATTAAAAATCCTCCTCCAGCACCTACTAAACCGATAATTACACCAATGCTTAAATTCTGAATAATGATTTTTTTGTAATCGTGCTTTTCTGTAACTTCTTTTAAATTGACTTTGGTTTTTCGAATCATCGACAAAGCGGCAAATAACATAATTAAAGCAAATAAAAGCATTAGAAAAGTATCTTTACTTAATACCGTTTCACCATAATGAAAAATGACACTAGGAATATTAGGAACAATGTATTTTCGGGTAACAAATACACCTATGAAGGAGGGAATCGCAAAAATGATTCCGGTCTGAATAGCAACTAATTGTTTTTTGTAATTAATAATAGCTCCAAAAGCAGAAGAAGTACCCACAACAAATAAAGAATAGGCAGCACTTACTACTGGATTATATCCCATCACATATACTAATAAGGGAACGGTAAGTATCGATCCACCGCCACCCGTTAACCCAATAACTATCCCTATAAAAAAAGCGCCTAAATATCCAAAAAACTCCATTATAGTGCTACAATTTCAATTTTGTTTCTGTTTAATTTAATTTTTCCTTGCAATTCTAAACTTTTTAATAATCGAGATATGACTACACGAGAAGTATGCATATCATAGGCAATTTGTTGATGTGTATTATTAATTTCGGTATTCCCTATGACTTTGGCTTTGTCGGTTAAATATTTATATAAACGTTCATCCAAATTCATAAAGGCAAGCGTGTCAATTGCTTCAAGCATTTCATTTAAGCGAATCGTATAACTTTCAAAAACAAAATTTCGCCACGTTTTATATTTCGTCAACCATTCTTCCATTTTTTCAACAGGAATCATAAATAAAGAACCATCATTTTCTGCAATAGCTCTAATTTTACTTTTCGACTTTCCCATACAACAAGTTAAAGTCATGGCGCATGTATCACCACGTTCTAAAAAATAAAGCAACAATTCATCTCCATTTTCATCTTCTCTTAAAATTTTAATAGCTCCTTCTAAAAGTAAGGGCATGGATTTGATATAATCGCCAATTTCAATTAAATAATCGTCTGCCTTAAATTCTTTATAGGTTGCCACTTTTTCAATTTCATGAAGCAATTCCTCTTCAAAAATATACCCGTAAGCTTGTTCTAAAATTTCTTTCATTTCAGATTTTTTGTAAAGATACATTTTATATTAAATTGAAGTATGTTACATTTGTTACATAAACTAATAATCCTTGAAAACGTTTTACAATCAATACAATTTTCACAAACATACTTTCTGTGAATTTCAAGAAGTAACTGATGAAGAAATTGCTTCTTTGTCTCCAAGTTATAAAAGTAAATCAGGCAGTAGTTATTATTTTACAGAAAAAGGTGTGTTTCGGATTTCGAATCATTGGGGAAGAGCCGCAAATTGTAGATGGCGTTTGAAAAGTGAAGCCTCTAATAAGGTTAATAATACGAATGAAAGAATTGGTTATGCACTTTGGACCGATTTTTACCCTAATAATGATAAAGATAAATTGTTTTATATTGAAATCAATTGGCAAACAAAGGAAGTAACCTTTCAGCATAAAAATAATCCGAATTATAACTCTAATTTGATTGTCAGAGATGCATTGGCGACAGCCAAAAGAATACAGCAAGTGAAAGAAGTACTAACGGAAGAAAACTGGGCAAAGCATCTTCGATTTGAAGATTTGGAAATTTTACGAAACGCAGTAGCAGCACAGTTATTGGAAACCAATGCAACGTTTATTCAAATCAAACAAAATTATCTGTAATGGGAAGAAGAAATGAAACCAATCGGAAAGCACATAAAAAGAAAGCTGACGATAAAAAAACAGAGAAAAAGAAGCAAAAAATGCTTTAAAAGAAAAAAAGAAAGCTATTTTAATGAAATTCAATCAAGATAAAAATGAGTCAGGACCAACTCCAATTTCTTCATAAAGAAGTACAAAATATCATCGATGCTATGGCTGTAAAAGAATACAAAACAGCCAATAATAAATTAGTTATCATTACTGAAATAGTTGATGAATTAATTGATACTACTGCTGATGATGCGCTATTAATCGAATTTAGTAAATATCAAATTGTACTGCAACATTTACAAAAGAAGCTCAATCAATCGGAATAAAAAATGCGTACTTACTGTAAAGAATCTCCTTTTTAACTCTACTTCTTTAACTAAAAATTAATAAACGTTATTTCAAGAAGTATGTTAGATTAAGTATCTTTATACTATGAAAAGTAATGTAAATGCTAGTGGGTTTCAGTTTACCAAATATGAAGCTCCTTTCCAAACACCATTCGACAAATTATTTCCTATTTTTAAGGAATTGATTACGCATACTTCCGGTGATTTTGAGGAAGCCATTGATTGGATGCGTCAATTAGATGAGGAATACCAATTAACTACTCCTGAATATACAATTGACGATTTCATTGAAGATTTAAAGAAAAAAGGATACATCAGAGAAGAAGTGAAACCAGATGGTTCTGGTGGTATGACTATTACTGCAAAAACGGAAAGAGCCATACGCCAACATGCCTTGGAACAAATTTTTGGAAATTTGAATAAAGCAGGTTCAGGAAATCATAAAACCAAACAATCAGGAAAAGGGGATGAGCATACTGGAGATTTAAGAACCTTTCAATTTGGAGATTCCGTAGAGCAGATTTCATTAACTGAAAGTCTTAAAAATGCTCAAGTTAATAATGGTATAGGGGAATTTAAACTAACCGAACAGGATTTAGTCGTAGAAGATACGCATCATAAGTCACAAATGAGTACGGTGTTAATGATTGATATTTCACATAGTATGATACTTTATGGTGAAGATCGCATTACGCCTGCTAAAAAAGTAGCAATGGCTTTGGCCGAACTTATCACAACGCGTTACCCAAAAGACACTTTAGATATTTTAGTTTTTGGGAATGATGCTTGGACCATTCAAATTAAAGATTTGCCCTATTTGCAAGTAGGACCTTATCATACAAATACCGTTGCAGGTTTGCAATTAGCTATGGATATTTTGCGAAGAAAAAGGAATACCAACAAACAAATCTTCATGATTACAGATGGTAAACCCAGTTGTGTAAGAGAAAAAAATGGCGAATACTACATGAATAGCAACGGTTTGGACCAATATATAGTAGATAAGTGTTACAATCAAGCCGCTCAAGCTCGTAAATTACACATTCCAATTACTACTTTTATGATTGCCAGAGATCCTTACTTGCAAAAATTTGTCAATTATTTTACAGAAGCCAATCAAGGAAAAGCATTTTATACAGGTTTAAAAGGATTAGGCGAAATGATTTTTGAAGATTATGAAACGAATAGAAAGAAGCGAATTCGTTGATATAGAAATTAGCAATTAGATATTAGTTATTAGTTAGCCGTTGTCAGTTCGAGCGCAGTCGAGAACATTTTAAATTAAATAGATGGATTTAGAAAATATAAAGCTTGATTTTTATGAAGGCTTTGAAGGAGAAGATGAAATACGATTGTATGCTAATTCAAAAGATGTATCATTTAAACTGAATAGAAAAACAAATTCATATGAAGGTTTTAGTGAAATTCAATTGAAACAAAATGAAAATGGAATTGTCTTTTTTAGTATTTGGGACGGTTATTTTTCACAAATAATAAGTGAATTGCTTTCCAATATTGAAAATGATGTCTTGCCTCAATTTATTATTAATTATAACATAGTTGAAGGATGGTTTTGGGATAATGGACCAGAATTAATCGTGATGTAAGAAATGAATTGGTTTATAGAAAAAATAAAAAGTACTATATTGAATAAAGAAGATAACTTTAAAAATAAATTTTGGAATATCGAAAGTATTAAAAACTTACATTCATACTTGCAATTTGTAAGAGAAAATGATTTGGAATTAAGAATTTCAAAGGAATAATAGTAAAAATATAAGCTATAAAATATATATGAAAGAAATAAAAACAGTAGGCGAATTAAAAAAAACAGGGTACCAACCCATTACTATAAAAGACGAATTACGTAAAAACCTTCGTGCTAAAATTAAAGCAGGTGAAACAACTTTCGAAGGGGTTCATGGCTATGAAAATACTGTAATTCCTGAATTGGAACGCGCTATCTTGTCGAAGCATAATATTAACTTATTAGGTCTTCGAGGTCAAGCCAAAACCAGATTAGCACGCAAAATGGTGGAATTATTAGACGAATATATTCCTGTAGTGGCTGGTTCTGAAATTAACGATGATCCATTACAACCAATTTCTCGTTTTGCCAAAGAATTACTAGCAGAAAAAGGAGATGAAACGCCTATTACGTGGTTACACCGTAGCGAACGTTTTTATGAAAAACTGGCTACACCCGATGTAACGGTAGCCGATCTAATAGGTGATGTAGATCCCATAAAAGCGGCCAATTTAAAATTGAATTATGCAGACGAACGTGTGATTCATTTCGGAATGATTCCAAGAGCACATCGTTGTATTTTTGTGATTAATGAATTACCCGATTTACAAGCGCGCATTCAAGTGGCTTTATTTAATATTTTACAAGAAGGAGACATTCAAATTAGAGGTTTTAAATTGCGCTTGCCTGTAGACGTTCAATTTATTTTTACAGCCAATCCTGAAGATTATACCAATAGAGGTAGTATCGTAACGCCTTTAAAAGATAGAATTGGTTCCCAAATTTTAACACATTATCCTGAAACCATTGAAATTGCAAAAAATATCACCGCACAAGAGGCAAAATTTGATGCAGAACAAACAAAATTAGTGCATGTTCCTGAATTAGCGAAAGAACTTTTAGAACAAATTGTTTTTGAAGCCCGAGATAGCGAATTTGTAGATAGTAAAAGTGGTGTTTCAGCTCGTTTGAGTATTACGGCTTATGAAAATTTAATGGCAACAGCAGAACGTAGAGCGTTACTAGCAGGAGAAGAAAAAACTACCGTTCGTTTATCTGATTTTATGGGTATTATTCCTGCGATAACTGGAAAAGTAGAACTTGTGTATGAAGGGGAACAAGAAGGTGCTGCTACAGTGGCACAATATCTTATTGGTGATGCAGTTAAAACGCTGTTTCCAAATTACTTTCCTAAGATTGAAAAA
Organism: Flavobacteriaceae bacterium; assembly: GCA_002862755.1. GTDB lineage: Bacteria > Bacteroidota > Bacteroidia > Flavobacteriales > Flavobacteriaceae > Flavobacterium. The sequence continues at coordinate 8,972 of PKDY01000029.1, forward strand.
TTAGAAAAACCAAATGAGAAAAATGCGTATTCGGATATTTTAGAATGGTTCTTCAATGAAAGTGGTTTTGAATTATTTGATAATGTAACCCATTCAGAGTACCAAAAAACATTAGATAGCATAACACCTTTGCAAGAATTCATTGCACAATACCAACCCGATTTTCCTAAAGAAGAACAATACTTTTTAAAAGAATTTTTACTTTGGGGATTAGTGGAGCATGAAAAATTAACTAAAAACCGTTTCAGTAAAGGCTATCAGTATAAAGATTTGTACAGCAATTATATCCAAAAGTTTAAAAACTAATTCTAGTTGTAAAAAATGAATATGAAAGACGCTATTTCTCAAATTATAATTTGAGAAATAGCGTTTTCTTTTTATCAATTGTTAGAAGCAGTCGTAAAGAATGATTTCATTTTTGTAATTATTCCCTGTAGTATCGTGAAAATACCATCAGAAGAAAATCCACCTATCAAAGCAAGCACACTTTTATTAATAAGGTTTATTTTGTCTGGATTATCTGTATATAATGACAATATTTCAGACGACATCAATCCCGAAATCAATCCTAAAATGATAAGTGCAATATAATAAATGGTATCTTCTGGAACGAGTGTGCCTTGTTTAACAGAGGTACTTACACTTTTTAAGAGATAAAAAACAACACCTAAACCCGAAACGGAAGCTAAAAAGCCCAAATTCACTAATAATGAGGTGCCATGATTGCTTAATACGCCTTCGTCTAGAGAATCATTATTCACTAAGGGTGATAAACCACTAATAATAAAGGTTAGTAAAAAAAAGAGCGCTAAAAAAATTAAGTTTCGAACTAAGGGTAATTTACTTAAAAACGATTTGTCTTTTTCTTTTTCATACAATTTCTTAGAATAGGCAATCGATTTTGGAGTAGCGGGAGCGATATTTTTGGCTAATAAATTATGTGCGTTAATTAAATCATCGACACTGCTATTTTGTATTAAACTATTGATTTCGGTATTAATTATAATGCCATTATAACTGGCAAATGAAAGCATGTTATTAATTTCTGTACTCAATTCATCAATTACTTTTTTAGAAATTCCTGGTTGAGAAGTTGTAGTATCATGAGTTGAAGGAACTACTGTTGGAATGGTTGGATTTTCAACTGATATTGGTGTTGTAACGGCATCCATTGGTTCAGAAGGAGTAGTAGTTGTAGGATTTGTTGTTGTGTCCATAAATGTATTTTTATCCATTTGATAGTAAAATTACTGCATTCATATATGATAAAAACGAGTAGAAATACCTGATTTTATAAATAAAATTTAAAAAATGTATCATAAAAGTAATTATTGTATATATTTTTCTAAATTTGAGAAACAACAAAAACAAATCATGATCGAAAAAAAAGAGTACCGTCAGAAGATCTTCCAACATCTAGACGGTTTAGTTACTGCACCTGTGGCTATTGCCTTGCACAAAAAAAACATTACGGCCTATATTTTAGAACATAAAAAAGTTGGTCTTACCGAACTTTCTCAAATCTTTCAAGCAAATGAAGGCTATTTAAATATTGCTTTACGCACCTTAGCATCTCAAGGATTTTTAGAATATGAAGTAGATAATGTAGAAAATACAGTTACAGTTCAAACCAATGAAAAATCAGCCTATGCCTTTTCATTATTTTCTTTGTATCAAGATGTGGTAAGTTTACTCAATGAAACCCAACTTTTTACTTCGGTACGAATTGCAACTAATTTTATCACTCAGTTAGAAGTCATCTTTTCAAAATACCAACAAAATTTTACGATTCAGTTTTCCAATGACCCTCAAGAAAAAGCTTTACAAGAACAAGTTTTAGCACATATTGAAGGGTATTTGGTAGGTCCAATTGTAGTTAGTTTAGGAATGACAGGTATGTTTCATAAGTATTTTATGGAAACTTCTTTTCGAGCGGAAGAGTTTCACAGAGAGCCTGAAGTTTTTAAAGTTATTCTGGACTTTTTTACGCATTTGAATTGGTTTACCGAAAAAAATGGCAATTATCAATTTACGGAAACGGGTTTGTTTTTTGCTAAAAGAGCTACAGCTTATGGGGTAACGGTTTCTTATTTGCCGATGTTTAAAAATATGGAAACCCTATTATTTGGTAACCCAAATGTACTCCGTGATATTGGCGCTCACGAAGATGAAATCCATGTGAATAGAGAAATGAATGTATGGGGAAGTGGTGGTGCTCATGCAACCTATTTTAAAGTAATTGACGATATTATCATTGAAATTTTTAATAAACCGATTAACGAACAACCAAAAGGAATTTTGGATATGGGTTGTGGTAATGGTGCTTTTTTGCAACATATTTTTGAGGTGATTGAAAGACAAACGCTTCGTGGCAAACTTTTGGAAGAACATCCTTTGTTTTTAGTAGGTGCTGATTACAACCAAGCGGCTTTAAAAGTAACGAGAGCGAATTTAATTAAAGCCGATATTTGGGCAAAAGTGATTTGGGGAGATATTGGTAGACCCGATTTATTAGCAAAAGATTTAGAAGAAAATTACGCTATCGATTTAAAAGATTTACTCAATGTGCGTACGTTTTTAGATCATAACCGAATTTGGGAAGAACCAGAAACCATTAAAGAAGATAGAAACAGTATTTCTACGGGAGCTTTTGCGCATCGTGGCAAACGTATTCCAAACAATAGGGTAGAAGACAATTTATTGCAGCATTTAAAAAAATGGGCACCTTATGTGCATAAATATGGTTTGTTGATCATAGAATTGCATACCATTGCTCCACAATTAACGGCTCAAAATCTAGGGAAAACGGCTGCAACTGCTTACGATGCTACTCATGGTTTTTCAGACCAATTCATTGTTGAAATAGATGTATTGCACAATGTAGCAGCGGAAGCGAATTTATTCCCTGATCCTGCCTATTTTAAAAAGTTTCCAGACACGGCTTATGCAACAGTAAGTATCAATTTATTAAAAGGGAATTAAAATGAAATCCTGTTATTGCTGTTCGGGAAAAGCTTTTGAAACCTGTTGTGAGCCTTTTATTAAAGGAACCAATATCCCCGTTTTTCCTGAACAGCTCATGCGTTCGAGATACACCGCTTATGTATTGCATCTAGCGGACTATTTAATAGAAACGACTGCAGTTTCTCAAAGAAAATATTATTCAAAAAAGGAGATTTTGGCTTGGGCCAAAGCCAATACTTGGATAAAACTAGAAATTAGTAAAGCCTATGATACAATCGTGGAGTTTAAAGCCTATTATTTAGACAACCAATTGCAAGCGCAAATACATCACGAAAAATCGACTTTTGAACTAGTGAATGGGAAATGGTATTATGTGGATGGCGAATTTTATTAAAATTTTAAAATGACATCATAATATTCATGATGTTTTTTAAACTCTTTTACTCCTTCTTTAAACGTTAAATAGGGATTGTTGTAATGCTCGTTGTTTATTTTACTAATTTCATACATATAATGAAAATGACGTGTCAATTCTTTCCATCCATAGAATAAAGAATGTTTGGGGTCATAAATATGTGTGGGTTCACTTAAAGCACCATTAATTTCAACAATTTCAAAGTTTTCTCCTTTTTCTAATTGGTCATAACTTTCAAACATAATGTCCATTCGTCCAAAATAAAAACCATCAATTTCTGAACAAATTTGGTTAAAGGTAGCTATCAGTTGCGGTGTAATATAGTTACTCGCATCAATAAATTTAGAACCTCTGCAATGATTGCCATAAGGAACTAAATTCAACTGTTCTCCAGGAGCCAAAACCTGATTCATTTTTTCTTGCAATTCCTGTTTTAATACTGGGATTTGAAAAGCATATCGTGGATTTTGAAGCAACAATTCTTCAATGGTATGTTGGCCGTTTCCAGTTACAATTAAAAACTCTTTTTCAACTATACCAGTAATGGTTCCTTTTTCTTGATTGGGATAACGCACATAAAACAAACCAATTTCCTTTTTATAGGGAATTAGATTTTGGATTAAATAATTAAAATTAGCTCTTTTATGATATGCTTCTAAGTCCTCTAGAGTATCAATTTTTTTTACGGCTGTACCACGCAAACCTACATCAGGTTTGGCAATCATTGGGAAAAAAATTGCAGCTTGACGACATTTATCTGTAACCGAATCTAGGGGTTCTTGAGCTGTTATGAGAACTGTTTTGGGGTAATATTGTTGAGGTATAAGATCGTAAATCTCTTTTTTAGATTCCATCAAAAAACCGCCATTACGTATCGTTGGATTAGAAGCATTAAAATAAAAAAACGAACGCGTTCTGGCTACATAATACAAATACTGAAAATAGATAGGTAAATATACTACTTGATAAGGCCAGTATTCCCAATGGGTAATTTTATGTAAGGCTAGCTGTATGCGTCTCATGGTGGATTAGATCAATGTAGTTCATTTCTAAATTTTGTCCGTAGGTATGTATTTGAGTAATACTTACTGTTTTTAATGTATCGTTACGGTTTATCTGTAAACCAAATTCGGTGTTGTCTGATTGCGTAAATTGATGAAAAGCCAATAATTTTTCGGCATCCAATTGTTTATTATGCGCTAAAAATTGGGTAAACCAATTTGCTCTTTCGGCTCTAATCTCTTTAGAATACAAAGTAGAAGAGGACCAAATATACGCTTGATGCACATCCAAAACTTGTGTTTTTTTCATTATTTCATCCCATTGTAACTCATACAAATTTCCTAATTCGTATAAAACAATGGTAAAAGGTTCGATACCTTCTAAAGAAATCGTTTCCCAGGCTAAACGTACATTTTCTGCAGCGATTAAATCTAAAACAATTAAGCCTCTACTTTTTCGATAATGCGCTTTGGAATTGTGTTTTTCAGCAGCTCCATTGAGTAAAACCAAAGTAGCCGATGTAGATTGAGCAAACCAAGTTCCACCCGCTTTTTGATCTTTTGGAAAAGTAAGGGGCTTTCCGTTTATGAAATATTCTTGAGGCGGTAAGGCTTTAGGTCTGGCTGTTTGTTCGTCTCTATTTGAAGTAATACAAAAACCATCAGCTAAAGGAACGTAGGTTACTGTGCACATTGTGATTTATATTCGATTGTCGATTTAGCAATTCCAAAGTTTTCAGGTAAAGTAACTTCGTTGTATTTTAAGACAGCTACTTTAATTAAAGCTTGATGATGAATGCTATGTTCCAAATTGTATAGTAATTCTCTAAAATAATTGGTCTGTACTCTAAAATTAGCTGCTTGCAAACCATCTTCCAAAAACAACTCTTTGTTGGGCAAAGCAATGGTTTCTAAAATAGATGCGATAGCTAATTTAGCTTCTTCAATAGAGTTTTGGATGGCTAAATTGCGTTTTCTTTTATCATAATTTATAGTACCGAATTCATAATCGGCAATCAAGCATTGGTACATTTCAATAATATGACGAATGTGTTCTCCTATAGTGGCTTCGCTTAATTCAGGATTACAAAAAGTATATTTTTGATTGTCTAATTGATCCAGTAAGGTAATAATTTCTAAAAAATTTCTCTGAATAGCAGGTACAAGCATATAGTATTAGAATAAATTATTTATTAGGAATAAACTTTATGGAAACAGAATTGGTACAATAGCGTTGCCCAGTAGTTTCTTTTGGACCATCATCAAATACATGTCCTAAATGACCTCCACATTTGGCACACATCACTTCTGTACGTATCATTCCAAAACTGGTATCTCTTTCATAAATAACAGAACCGGGAACTGCTTGGTCAAAAGAAGGCCAACCACAATGCGATTCATATTTGGTATCGGAAGTAAATAATACATTTTCACAGGCTGCACAAACATAGGTGCCTTTTTCAAAATGATCCCAATATTCACCAGTATAAGGGCGTTCGGTTCCTTTTTTTCTTAAAACTTCATATTCTTGATCGGAAAGTTGGGCTTTCCATTCGGCATCTGTTTTTTTAATTTGGGGTTCCATACCTTTTTTAGTTTGAGTGAATGAGTACTGCAACGAAAACAAAAATAATAAAATAAAAATCTTTTTCATATTCGTGTAAAATTTGGTGAATACTGCCTAAATTTTGTTAAATATACATTATAAACTTAAAAAATAAGTACAAGTAGTTTTATTTTTTACCGAGGGTTTGCCAATTTTTATCAGCGTTAGGTAATAAAGTTGCTTCCTCTTTATTCCATAACTTTAAGGTATTGGTCAAATACTTATTGTAAAATAAGTAAAGTTTATGATTGATAATCTTAAAAGTTTTTGGATCTACTTCAACATATTCGCCACTTTTACCGATAGCATAGGCACACCAACCTCCATACTGCGGTTTGTATTGCGAAGTGTTTTTTTCAAAAGCTTCTTTGTTTTTTTGTGAACTAAAGTAATAGGTAGCACCGTGATCTGTTGCTTGGTACATTGAGTTTCCTTTAACTGCTTTATTTTCGGTAAAATAAGCCACTACGTCATAACCTTCTACCGCTACCTGTTCTTTGTTTAGATTTATCTTTTGCTGTTGTGCAACTAGTTGTAAGCTTGTAAGCAATAAACAAATGAATACGATTCCTTTTTTCATATAAGTTCTCTTTAAATTCTAGACAAATGTAGAAGGTATAAGCGAATAGGAATGTCAGCTAGTTAACACTTTTTGATTTAGGTGTTAATTTCTAAATCTTTTAAATAATCTTCATATTCATAAAAGAAGCGCTCAAAAGCATCCATTTTTTCATAGAAGAAATCAAATGTTTCCTCCCAAGTTGCCTTATTGTTACTACTAACACCTGTTTTTTCAACCCAAATGCGACTCACTTCTTTACCATTTTCTAAGTAATAGTGCTGTTCAAAAATAGCATCTTCCAAAAAATCCTCTATAAGAATGGCTTTTAAAGAATATACCTTTTCATAATAAATCGTTCTTTTGTCATCATCTTTGGGCTCAATTTCCAATAAAACCTGTGCTTTTTTATTGTCAATATGAAATTTAAAGCTAAAGTCTTTAATCTTAGTATTATACAAAAGCCATTTTCTAGGATAGGCTTCTGCAAAAGCGGTCCAAAACATTTTTTTTAAGTGTAAGGCTTCTTCTTTACTATACATTCTTTGTGAATTTTGTATTTAAATTAAAAAAAATAAAGTAACTTTATAAGTCGTAATAAAAACAAATATGTTATTTCAGGACTTTATAAAATACATTCCAAAAATAGAAAAAGAAAAGTTGTTAGCCGCAGATGCACATGCAAAAATGGCTCCATTAGAGCGTATTTCTTTTTTAAAGGAGTTAAATTATGAAACTAGAAATCCTAGGGAAGCAGCTGTATTAATGTTGTTTTACCCCAAAAATGGCATTACACATTTAGCATTAATTGTTAGAAATACATATCCTGGTGTACATTCTTCTCAAATTGGTTTTCCAGGTGGGAAAGTGGAAATAGAAGACAAAGATTTAGCGGATACTGCTTTAAGAGAAACCCACGAAGAAGTTGGGATACCACCTCATAAAATTCAAATTATTAAACCTTTTAGTAAGGTATATATACCTCCAAGTAATTTTTTAGTGTCTCCTTTTATGGGTGTTTCACATGAAGAATTAACCTTTATTCCCGATCATGATGAGGTTAAGAATGTATTAGAATTCCCCTTATTTTCCTTTTTAGACGAGAAGTCAATTACCAATGTTAAAATGACAACATCCTACGCAACTGATATAGAAGTACCTGCTTTTATGGTAGAAAAATATGTGGTTTGGGGAGCTACTGCTATGATGATGAGCGAGTTAAAAGAAGCTGTGAAAAATGCCATCCACAACGAATAGCGTTTTTTTAAGTTTTCTTAATTTTTTAATATAAAAAAGATAGGTTTTATTACATTTGTAGCCCTATTTTTATTTTAAATCTACTAACATATGGGATTATTTAAAAGAAATCCTTTTGGACATATTTTATTTTTAAAAAAATGGTTAATCCGAATTGCAGGAAGTTTTACCCATAAACGCTATAGAGGATTTAACAGCCTTCAGATTGATGGTTCTGAAATTATCAGAGCCCTTCCCGATACCAATGTGTTATTCATCTCCAATCATCAAACGTATTTTGCAGATGTAGTTGCTATGTTTCATGTGTTTAATGCAGCCTTAAAAGGAAGAGAAGACAATATCAAAAATGTTGGGTATTTATGGAATCCAAAACTAAACATGTATTATGTAGCAGCTAAAGAAACCATGCAAGCAGGTTTACTACCTAAAATTTTAGCCTACGCAGGAGCAATTACGGTAGAAAGAACTTGGCGAGCAGAAGGAAAAGATGTAAAAAGAGACGTCAATCCAAACGATACTGAAAACATAAAAATAGCCTTGGCAGATGGTTGGGTAGTAACCTTTCCTCAAGGCACCACAAGATCCTTTAAACCAGTTCGTAAAGGTACTGCACATATTATTTTACAACACAAGCCTATCGTAGTTCCTATTGTAATTGATGGTTTCCGTAGATCATTTGATCGTAAAGGTTTGCGTATAAAGAAGAAGGGAATTTTACAATCTTTTGTAATTAAACCACCATTAGATATCGATTATGAAAATGATACAGTTGAAAGTGTAGTGGAAAAAATCGAATATGCTATTGAACAACATCCTTCTTTCTTAAAAGTAATTCCTGCTGAGGAATTAGAAGAACAAGCAAGATTGGATAAAGAAAGAATGTGGCGTTACTAATTTCTGGTTTTTAGAAATCCAATTAAATTGTATGTAAATCAAAAGGTTACCAATTCTTTTCAAATGGTATTAAAAAAGATATGCTAAAAAGAAGAGAGTAATCGGCTCGACTTTCTAGCATATACAAACAAAAAACAAACAAAACTATAAAACAACTAGCGTTACTTATAGTTGTTTTATAACGTAGGTTTTTTCAAATTATTATTTCTTTTCAGAAGTAATTGTTCCACTTTGTTTTTTCCAAGCCAAAATATCACTATAAACATGACTTATAGAGTTTGGATTATTGGTTGGAGTTTTATAATTGGAGTGGCAAGCAAAACAAGAACCACCTGAAGCATATGCAGTTCCATTTTGTGCATAGGTCTCCATAGTAGAATTCGCTAACTGACTCGTTCCAATAGCAACACCACTTCCAGTATTATTTGGATTTGTAGCAGAATAACTAGCACCTGTTGGAGGTAAACCACTGTCTGTCCAAGTAGAACCAATTAAATAATAGTTTTTACGAACATCATTTCCAGGTAATTGATTGAATACCGAATTGTTTATTGAAATGACTTGACTATTGGAAGCCGCAGCTGTCGCATTCTCTGGATTAGGAACTCCTACATTAGCAACACCCCAAGGTTTAGTTTTTGTCGAATTACTTGGACTAATAGTATTGTTTGCTGGAGCACCTTTAAAGTTTGAATAAATGCTATCACCTTTAAATTTCATATGTGAAATATTAATGTTCACCGTATCCTTAGGATTTGAATTTAAAACCCAATTTCCTGAAGTATCAGCAGCAACTTTTTGTACTTGATTGTTTTTATCTAAATAACTGTAACTTAAGGAAGGAGCATTGTTTTGGTGTTCAAAAGTTGACCATATCATTTCCGGATGTCCAGCTGCACTACCTACAATATGTACGCCTAATAATGCTAACTTTGTTTTTACCGATTTATTTAAAATCGTCCATTTAGTTGGAGTCTTTTCATATGTTGGAATATAGGCATCAATCACTACATAATTCGCTAATTCCGTTTCAGAAATGGTACTAGCTTCCACCCAAGACGTTTTAATTTCCATAGCTAAAGCATTCGCGTCTGGTAATTTAATACCTTTTGTAGTCGCATAATTTACAATGCTGTCTAATTCCGCTTGTGTAGTTGGAAATTGCTTTCCACCCATTTTTCCGTCACTTACAGCCGATAAAAATTCAGCGTATACATCGTTAACCATCGTAATATAATACACCATAGCACTATCTTTAGACATTAAAGCATCACCAGTTGCCTGACCTTCTTCACTGTCATTGTGGTTGTTAACACTTTTTTCAATAGTAGGCATAGCACTTAATATCATTCCTGGTGTATGTGGAATTAATTTTCTTTCGTTTCTATCAAATGCAGTCGAAACGGTATAGAACACAGGAGATTCAAATACTCTTTTACCAGATACTTTTGTTGGAGAAGTAATCCATAAAAACATTTGTTGCGACCATTTGTAAAAATCACAATTGTTTTGATGGGTAAAAGTCACACTGTTTGCAGCATTTACCATTCCGTTTTCAGTGGCTTTACCAGATTCAAACCACGAATTAAAGCTAGTAGAATCAACAACACAAGAAGGTAACACGTCTTGTGGTAATGGAGAAGTTATTACAACTAATTCTTCTTCTCCTTCAATAGGAGTTTCTTGATCTTCTTTCGGTTTACAAGAAACGCACAGGCTAATCCCTAGTAGGATTATCCAACTCAATTGGGTAACTGTTTTTTTCATTCTGTTTATTTGTTAGATTAGATGGATGGTCAAAAATACGGTTTTTATGTTCCACCCATATAGGTAAAAATACCTGTTTTTTTTCAAATTTTGTAAGATTAAGACGAAAAAAAAGCAAGGTTAACAAAAAGGTAACAAACGAAAAAATAAAAAATTATTCCTTTTTTTTGTAAGAAAAGTTAAACACTTCTACCCAATACAAACATGCTATCTTGATTGCTGTCTATAATAATTTTACTAATACCATTTTCCATAGCAATGTCTAACACATCACGTGCAGGAATAGATACAAAAGGTTTCATGTCTTTGGCCCAAGCCATCAAGGTTTGTTGCGATGTAAAAGCACCTAAAACCATTTGGTTCTCTACTTCAAAAACTGAAGTAAAGGTCATTTGAGTTCCTTTTTCAACAGTACTCCAACCGTTTTCATCTTTGTTCTCACCGCGTACAGGTTCAGTCGTAGGAATTACTAGAAAAGCATTTTCGCCTTGTAATTCATTAAAGACAGCCATAAAGGTTTCTTCATTTTGGTTGTTTTGAAAAGCTTTAATTTTTTTAAGTAAGTTGGTGTTATTAGGTGTAAATGTATCTGACATAATGTTGTATAGAATTGAAAGCGCAAAAATAGGAATTAAAAAATGAATCTGCTCTTGTTTTAATTAAATTCAAGGTTTTAGAATAAAGAAGTCTGAATAACTTGTGGTGTAGTTTCACCTAAAAAAGGAAAAGTGGCTATAATTTCAAATTGTTTTTTTACAGGATCTAACTTTCGTAAAGCAATACTTTCACAACTAAAGGTTAGAGGTTCTGGTTCCCAAAGGGAATTGGCAACTGCAATTTGGTTCGCATTTAATTTTCGAGCGATTGATAGATGCGGATCACTACTTTTATACATAGCAGGTACTTGCAAACGGTAATGAAACGTCTTCATAATGGGTTGTAATGACGCTTTTGAGTCTACTGTAGGCGTTAGGAAAAAAGCACCATTTGGATAGGTGCCAAAACCATCTAAAATTACTTCCACAGGTTGTATGGTTGTCGCAATTTGTGTGAGTTGTGAGGCAATGGAATCTATAGCAGTTGCATGTATTTCAAATTCACCCACCGTAATATGTGCCAAAGCATTTTTACTGTGAAACCAACCAATAGCTGTTGCCAATTGTGTTTTCATCTCTTTTACTTTTTCAACTATAGGAGCATCAGGAATAAAGGCCAGTGAATACTTATCAATCATAGCAAACGAATCATTTGAAAACACAAATTTAAAGAAAGAGGAGCGACTGGCCCATAAAGTTTTTTTATATTTATAGAAGATAATTCGGATACAATAACAATATGAGTGATAAAATAGGTTTAAAGGAAGCTATTTCTATTGGAATAGGAGGAATGGTAGGTGGTGGTATTTTTGCTGTTTTGGGTTTAGCAGTATCTTTAAGTAAAGGAGGTACTCCTTTTTCTTTTTTGATCGCAGGTATCTTGGCTTTACTCACTTCTTACAGTTATGCCAAACTTTCCTTAGTGTATCCAGATCGGGGTGGTACGGTAAAATTTATCAATCAAGGATTTGGTCGCACTATTTTTAGTGGCGGTATCAATAACTTATTGTGGGTGAGTTATATTATTATGTTGGCTTTATATGCCTCTGCTTTTGGTTCGTATGCTCCCAATTTATTTACAATCACAAGTACTACTGCTATAGATTTTCATATCGATGCCTCTGCCATTATTATTTTAGCAACCCTAATCAATTATTATAGCGTAAAAGTGGTCAGTAAAATCGAATCTTTTGCAGTGGTCATCAAATTAATTATTCTTCTCGGATTTGTGGGTATAGGAGTGTATGGACTTTGGGGTAACCCCAATGTAAGCCAGTTAGCTATATCCCAATGGGAAACACCGTTCCAACTCCTAACAGGGGGTATGGTTATTTTTGTTGCGTATGAAGGTTTTGAATTGATTGCCAATGCCGTACCGGATATTGAAAATCCAGAAAAGAATGTGGCTAAAGCCTATTACTACGCGGTCCTCTTTGTGATACTGCTGTATATTGTTATTGCTTTGGTAACGGTGGGTTCGCTCCCTTTCAAACAAATTGCAGAGGCACAAGATTATGTGTTAGCAGAAGCGGCCAAACCCATGATTGGACAATTGGGCTTTACCATTATTACTATTGCAGCATTAATTTCTACCTTTTCTGCGATTAATGCATCTTTATATGGTGGTACAAGAGTAAGTTATGAAATTGCTGAAGACGATGAATTACCACATCACTTAACCAGTACCTTATGGAACCAACCTATAGGTTTATTACTAACGGCTGTAATTACCTTGGTGCTAACCAATACCTTAAACTTGGAAAGTATTTCTACTGCGGGTAGTGTGGGCTTTTTAGCTATTTTTGCTATTGTAAATGCAGTTGCCTATCGCAAAGCAACAGAAATCAAAGCAAATAAATACATCGCTCTTGTAGGATGTATTTTATGTACAGTGGCGACAGTAGTGTTGTTGGTCCAACAATTTACAAGTAATAAACTAGGCGTTTTAGTAGCGCTAGGATTAATCGCCATTTGCTTCATCGCCGAATACATTTACAAAAAACAAGAACAACAAGCCTAAACTTTTTAATCGTTACGACAACATGTCATCAGAAAAATACATCTATTGTTTAGAAGGGGTTCCCGATGCGGATCAACCGCATCCAACGGCAATTTTGCCTGCTTTGGAAAACTTGGCCTTTCAATATGGAATTACCAGTATCTACAAAACCTGCGATACCCTGGAAGGTTTAGAGGAAAGTTTGAGTTTGTTATTGTATGAAGATCGTAATTTTAAAGACTATGGTATTTTATATTTGGTTTTTGAAGGTGATGGCAATCAAATTACTTTAGACGGTTATTATTACACTTTAGAAGAAATAGCCGAATTCTTTGAAGGTAAACTCACTGGTAAGATTATTCATTTTGCCAATCTCATGCGTCTCGATTTAGATGAAGAAGGAGCGCAATACTTTCTCGATGTAACGGGTGCTAAAGCCATTTCAGGATACAGCAAGCAAGTGCCTATTTTAAGTACGGTTTTAGATACCTTTTACTTTTCACTATGCCAAGAAGAGGAAAATGTAATTGACTTAGTGGAAACGCTATACGAAAAGCAATATGCTTTGTGTACGACCATGGGTTTTTTACTCTACTATTAATCCTAAAAGGGGAAAAATAACCTTCGCTTCCGTATAATTTCAAAATCAAACCGTCTTTTTATCCTTTTAAAAATCAGGAGATTAGTCAATTAAAAAGGGCAAGTATCCTCTGTTTTCTTTGTATTTCTGCCATTACTTTTGTCTCACAAACAAATCAAGGAGTAAGCCAAAAATCCAAATTAAAGAGTAGGCATGAAAAATAAAGATTATGAGTTATCTATTTAAGGGAAGTCTTCACGGACAAATTTGTGAAGATTGTATTGAAACACTTTCAGGCATTGAAGTACGCTTGTACTTGCCATGGAGAAGAAACAATGAGACACATGTGGAAACCAATGGGAAAGACAATTTCCGAATTGTGAGTGCAGCAGAAGCCAAACAAAGAGAAGAACTATTGATCGCAAAAACCACTACCGATGCAAATGGGAATTTCTCTTTTAAAATTGAAGAGGAATACCAACAAGCAGCCTTTGATATCGATATTATTTGTCATACGGTTCCTTTTGCAGTGAAGAAACCAGAAGCAAGTCAAGCAGTACAGTTACATCTTACTACGATTATTCCCATCCAAATTGAATATTGGAATTTTACCATACCACATAAAATTTGGTGTAACATTAGAGGAAAATATTTTGATGCTTGGGTTATTTGTGGCCATTTGCGCAATTGTGAAACCAATAGGCCGATTGCCAATGCATCCGTTACTGCTTGGGATGCCGATTTTTTAACCGACGATAATTTAGGAACGGCAACTACTGATACCAACGGACATTTTAGAATTGATTATACCTCTGCAACTTTTAAAAAGACTTTTTTATCACCATGGATTAATGTAGAAACCGATCCTGGTTTGCCTTTGCGTTTTCAAAGTGGACCAGATGTGTATTTCAAAGCGACTTTAGCGGGAGAAACATTGGTAGACGAAACCAAAAAAGACGCCCGTAAAAATGTAGATTATTGCTTGTGTGTGAATTTATGTTCCAAAATTAATGTCATTAATGAAAACGAAACCTTCGACAGTTCATGGACGGGTTTTGGTGACAGTTTCAGTGCTTCTTATGGTAGTGGTGCTCAAGATTTTGATGCAGATGGATATGCAGGAGCAGGAAAATATGTGTTGTACAGTGTGGTAGCACTAACCGGTCAGGCTCCTTTGAAAGCCGCTTCAGGAAATCGTTTGAAGTATCGTTTTTTAATTAGTGATGTTACAACTCCTAACAATGCGGCTAGTCCTGCAGATGGTAATTTTACCAAAATAATTGGAGTTACACCAGGATTGTTTGCGGCGAGCCAAGTCTTAAAATTGGATAAAAAGATTCATACCGGAACTTTAGACGAATTACAAGTAATAAGCAATGAAGCTGATTTTGATGCGAACGGTTGGTTTGATGCTACGAATGCCATCGAACGTACTTTGGTAAATAATGGTTATGCGGTAAGTGATTTAAGTTTGTTTAAAATCATCGATACCGATACTTTACTTTCTTTAGATACCACTGCTTTAACTTCACAACCCAATGTGCCAGATGCTCCAGCGGGAATACCCGTTCCAGCAGCCAATCAAATTGGAATTGAAAAAGTAGCGATACGTTTTCAAATAGGAGAGTTGTTGTCGGATGGTACGATAAGCATTCAACCAGCGAATGGAAAAACCTTGAATTCGGTGATT
>PKDY01000052.1 GCA_002862755.1 Flavobacteriaceae bacterium
CATCTGGAATTGATTTGGTTTTTAAATTAACAGAAACCATGACTCAAACCAATTTTATTATGTGCACCAGTTTCGAAGACGATGATAAAATTTTTACGGCTTTACGGGCAGGTGCTAGCGGTTATTTAGTTAAGGGAGAGCCCATGGAAAAAATCATTCAATCCATACAAGAAGCATATAAAGGTGGAGCTCCAATGAGTTTTGCAATAGCTAAAAGAGTGTTGCATCATTTCCAAGAATCGAAAGTACAAGTACAAGATTTAGCTTCTTTAACACCTACTGAAAAAGAAGTATTGGAATTACTATCGGAAGGCTTGCTTTATAAAGAAATAGCAGATAAAAAATGTGTTACTATAGATACCATAAAAAAGCATATTGGTAACATATACAGAAAATTACAAGTAAATAATAAAATTGAAGCAATAAATAAATTAAACCAAAATAGATAGCAACATGGAACACAATCAATATTTAAATGAAATACTATATTTAATAGATAAAGCCTATACTACTAAAAATATAGATAAAAATCATCTCGAGTACATTCATCTTTTTGTCAATGATTTAGAAAGCAATAATAAAAGTTTGCATGCTGTCTATAAAAAAATGGATGATATCGTTACGAATAAATTGGCTAATGATTATATAACGTTATTTACCACTCACTTTTCATTAAAACCAGAAGTAACTGAAAGTTTTAAAATTAAATCTACTTTATTTAGAGACTCAATTAGTAATCAAAAAGATACGGTTTTACAATTGGTTGAAGATGAAGGTATTTTACAATTAGTTTATCTGTCAAATGACAATCGCTATTTGATAGATTGTGAAAATCAGAAATTAGTGCTAATTAATGAAGACAAATGGAATCGAGTAACAAATAATTTTAATCAAAATCTGGGTAAAGCCTTAGATGATAATTTATATAAACTTTCAAACACTATACTAAGAGATAATACTCGAAAAATAACCATTCCATACATTAACAATTTTAATGATCTTGAATTGGATGAGAATGAATACATTCACTTTTATTCTTCAATAGTGAATAATCCTTATGATAAAAACCATCATAGATTTACTTTTGTCATGGGATTTGGAAAAAAAGAAGAACATTATAACTTGAGATCTCCTTTAAATAATACTAACAGAAACTACTTTGATACTTTCCAACTTTGTCCTCCTGGTTGTTAAATCATGCTAACAAAAATTTATTTTTTTATAATTCTGTTTTGCTTTGGTGCTTCTTTTATAAGAAAAGTTTCAAGGCAAAACTTGTTCTATATATATTTTTTATTGGTTGTTATTATCGAAATTGGTGCTTTTTTTAGAATATTACCTAGAGATATCTATAATAGTTCACCATTATACTACATTCCTTTTTTTACCTTTTATTTTGCTAATCAAAAAAACAC
The DNA here is from genome assembly GCA_002862755.1 of Flavobacteriaceae bacterium. GTDB lineage: Bacteria > Bacteroidota > Bacteroidia > Flavobacteriales > Flavobacteriaceae > Flavobacterium. The sequence continues at coordinate 1,416 of PKDY01000052.1, forward strand.
TAATCAAAAAAATATCTATTTAATTGGTTCCGTAGCATTCATTAGTTGCATTTTTTTTTATGCATTTGAAGGTCTTCAAGAATATTCCATATATGCAGGAACTTTAATGAGTGTTGTTTATATTGTGTATTCTCTTCTATGGTTATTATTGCAAATTTTGAATACTGATGAGAATCCTCTTTTAAAAAAACAAGCCTTTTGGATAAGTAGTTCTTTACTCATTTGGGCCGTTTTTTTTATTTTTAGATCCATTCCTATGTATTGGCTAAACAATAATGATCTCGAATTTCTAATTCAAATTAATTTTGGATTTCAAATAATCACTATTTTTTCCTATCTTTTATTTTTAAGAGGCCTTTTTTGTAAAATATGAATGAATTAGATCCATCCATTAAAAGTTTGTTTATTATTGCTATCGTAATACTGCTTCTGTTTGTAGGTTTTATTATTATGGTTGTTCTTGTGTATAATAAAAGACAACTCATTCAACACCAAGAAAACCAAATTATGGAAGCCGAATTTCAAAACCAATTGTTGCAAAAGGAATTAGAACGACAAAAAGCAATTCAATTAGAAAGAGAAAGAATTTCACAAGATATGCATGATGATTTAGGTGCTGGAATATCAGCCATTAAGCTTCAAGCCGAATTTCTTACCTATAAAATTTCTAATGAAGCTTATAAAGAAGATATTGAAGCTATCATCGCTACTTCGGAAGACATGAATTTAGCCATGAGAGAAATTCTATGGAGTTTGAATTCGAAAAATGACACGATTGGTAATTTTATTGATTATACATCCACTTATGTAGAACGTTTTTTAGATAAAACTCCCATTCAAACCTTAGTACTATCTGAAATTATTGAAGAACATACCAACTTAGCTGTAACGGCTCGAAGAAATCTTTTTTTAGTCGTAAAAGAAGCCGTTCATAATGTGTATAAGCATAGTCAAGCCAAAACCATTCAAGTACATTTCAAACAAATAGATAGGGAATTTAACATACAAATTATCGACGATGGCATCGGCATATCACATGCAGATAAAACTGGTAATGGTTTAACCAATATGGCTTTACGAATGGAAAACATACAAGGCAAATTTGAAATAGTTCCAAGTGCTAAAGGTACTCACATTGAAATTAAGTATCGATTGACAACTACATAAGGTATTCGTATTTTGGAAGGTTAAAAAATGCTTGTGTTGTAGTAGTAGTTTCTAAAGCTACTCTTTCTACACTTATGTTTTTAATTAAGGCTATGTATTGAGCTACATAAGGTAAATAAGCAGGTTCATTCCTACGTTGATGCTTCAGATTAAGATTCACTTTCAAAATATTTTTTGGTAGCATAAAAGGCGCATCGGTTTCAATCATAATCCGATCTAAAGGCACATATTGAATCACATCTTTTAAATATGAAAAACGCTTTTGATCCGTAATTGCTCCTGTAAAACCTAAATAAAAGCCAAGATCTAAATAGCGCTTTGCTTCTTCTAAAGTACCCGTAAAACAATGCACTACTGCTTTAGGTAATTGCGGTAAAAATTGTTGTGTAATAGGTAAAAATCGATTGAATGCTGCTCTTTCGTGAAGAAATAGAGGTTTTTCAAAAGTACAAGCTAAATCCAATTGGGCTTCATAACAACGTTCTTGTTGCTTTCTAGGTGAAAAATCTCGATCAAAATCGAGTCCGCACTCTCCTACCGCAACAACTTCATCCTGTTCTAATAATTTTTTTAAATTGGCTATACTTTTAGTATCCATACTTTTGGCATCATGCGGATGAATACCAGCAGTACTAAACAAAACATTTGGATATTTTTTTGCTATTTCTAATGCTTGTTCGCTCTTGGTCACACTTGTTCCTGTGAGTAATATTTGAAAAACACCTGATTGTAAGGCATTTGCTATAACTTCTTGTTGGTCATTTTGGAATTGTTTGTTCGTTATGTTAATTCCAATGTCTATGTATTTTATCATAATTTTTAGTATTAATTGTATCCCAATATTTTAATGGTCAATTATTTAACAAAAATATGAGGTCAAATACGCAATTATTTTACGTACTACTATTTAAAATATTCCGCATATTGCAAAAGCCTGAAATCAAAGGTGTTAAAAGTAGGATATTTGCTTTTAAAATATTGATAGGTAGGATTTTTACTTATAGATATATTTGCTGCACCAGAAACAGAAGTTAAGGAAACGGTTTGTATTTTTCTTTTACTACTATTTTTAGAACCCTTTAAAGAAGGAAGAACAAACTCATGAATTCTTGGAATTTCTTCTGAAATTGTTTCTAAGGAAATTCCATATTCTTTCAATTGTTTACGGAAAAAATATTCCGGACCATTTTTACTATTTCCACCTGTAAAAAGAAGGGTTTTTATGTTAGGATATTCGTTCAAATATTCAATCAAATTACGCAATACTACATTTTGCATTCCTAAATCAGAAGCATCAATTTTGGTACGTTCACAACTTTCTACAATATCACACACTCCTATTTTTCGTTCTATTAAAAACGATTTGCGTTGGGCAACCGCTTCGTCTGAATTATCATAACGCAATTTCAAATTATGAATCTTATCGATGTATAACCAAAGGGAATTATAATAACTGCCATAACAGAAATCAACATCCTTTTCCAACAAGTTTCCTGTTGAAAATCGTGGTGGTGGTAAAGTACCTACAATTAATTTTTCAGTATCCGTTTGAATAAAGGGCGCGTAAGGATGTTTGTGTAAAAACATTTTTAAATACTTCTTTTTTTAATAACCGATTTATGCACAAAAATACTATTTTTATAAATCAAGAAGCTATGCTTAATTAATTTGTGTACTAATATTTTAAACTATTTGTAATCTTGGTGAGATTCGAACTCACATTCCCTCACGGGCATTACGGCTGTAAATACGCTTCCCTACTTTCCCAAAAATTTCGGTGCTTCTGTAAACTCTACCCATTAGTCCGCGCAGGTCTAACAGGGATATCCGTAAAAACTATGGTAAGCAAATTTTTCCACAGGCTTTTCCTTTTAAGCTACAAGATCATTCTTTAACAAACAAATTTTTGCTTATTCCTGCGCAATAATTTTACGTAGTCTGTAAAAAATTGTATTTTTACTTAAAAACATGTCTTTGCAAACATATTTTGAAGATTTATTGTTGCGTGTAGGATTTGATAAACCTATTATTAACAAGCATTGGGAAACATTAAATAAAACATATTCAGTCAAAAGCAGGAAATATCATAATTTGACTCATTTAGAAAACATGCTTTCGCTTTATAATTTATACAAAGATGAATTAAATCATTGTGATGAAATAGAATATGCGATTTTTTATCATGATATTATTTATAAAGTGACCCGAAAAGACAATGAATTGGAAAGTGCAAAATTGGCGATAAAGTTACTACCTGAATTTGCTAAAATTGATACAAAATTGATTTTTGAAATGATTTGTGCCACTCAAACGCATGAACATCAGGAAAAAATGGACATCAATTGGTTACTCGATTTTGATTTACAAATATTAGCTGCACCATGGGAAGATTATGAAGTGTATTACAAGCAAATTCGACAAGAATATAAAATATATCCTAATATGCTTTATAATCCAGGACGCAAAAAAGCATTACACCATTTTTTAGAAAGGGATTTTATTTTTCAAACGGATGTATTTCGAGCTGCATATGAAGCAAAAGCTAGAGAAAATATTAAAAAGGAAATCCTTTTATTATGATCAAAGTTTCGACACGAATTCAATTGCTTATCATTCGGTTTAGAATACAAAATGAAAAGCATTATAATTAACTAAAACTAAATTTTTTAAACAAACAGCACACTTCTAAAATGGCACAAAATAAAAACGCACTCATTCGGTACAAAACCATAGATAAATGTCTTCAAAACAAATACCGTCAATGGACATTAGAAGATTTAATTGAAGCTTGTAGTCAGGCATTATATGAATACGAAGGAAAAGAAACTCCTGTAAGCAAACGTACTATTCAATTGGACTTACAGATGATGCGTAGCGAAAAGTTGGGTTACAACGCTCCTATTGAAGTATATGATAAAAAATATTATCATTATGCAGAAGAAGATTTTTCAATAACCGATATTCCGTTAACAGAAACCGATATTAATGTATTGACCGAAACCGTTTCAATGTTGAAACAATTCAAAGATTTTTCATTGTTTCATGATGTTTCCGACATTTTACAGCGTTTAGAAGATAAAATTTATGCTGAAAAATCGCATACACAACCCGTGATTCATTTGGATAAAAATGAAAATTTAAAGGGTTTGCATTTTTTAGATGAAATTTACCAAGCTATTGTAAAAAAAGTAGTTTTAGTAATTTCCTACAAATCCTTTAAATCTAAAGAAGCCCAAGAGCTTACTTTTCATCCTTTCCTATTAAAAGAATTTAACAATAGATGGTTTTTAGTAGGTAGAACAAAAGCCAGCCAACCTATAACCAATTTAGCTTTAGATCGCATTGAAAAGATTGATTATGATTTTAATTTGCCATTTTTAGAAGAGGAATTCAATGCGGAAAACTATTATAAGAATATTGTTGGTGTTACTGTTAATCAAGGTTTATATCCAATGATAATCGAACTTTGGATAGACCAAATGAATGCTCCTTATGTGATCACAAAACCGTTACATCAGAGTCAAAGAATTATTGAAACCTATGAAGATGGCAGTATTTTGGTACACTTATTTTTAATTCCAAATTATGAATTAGAACGACTATTACTTGGTTTTGGAAATGGTTTAGAAGTAATTAAACCCAAGAATTTAAGAAGAAGAATGCTTCGTATTATTGAAAAAACCTATGAAAGATACCAATCCAAAGAAGAGGAATAAAAAAACGGAACTTGTGTAAGTTCCGTTTTTTATTTGTTAAAAGTAACAGGTTAATTATTTTAAAACAAAGCTTGTTTTAGAAACATTTTCACCTTTTTCGCTGAATACATTTACAAAGTAAGTACCTGCTTCAAAGTTGTCTCCTGCTAATTCTTCAGTAACTTGTACCGATTTATTTTCATACTTAACCGTAGTAATAAAACTATACGTTAAAGTTTGATCTTCTCCCATTGGAATTGTTTTCTTTTCTCCTAAGATATTTCCTTTTGTGTCCATTACTTGAACATAATATTTTCTATCTCCAGAAGATGCAATTTGGTTTTCTGCAATAACGAAGCTGATTTTTAATTTATCTGCTCTACTTGCTTTCGTTGTTTCAATTTGTTTACCAGAACTTCTTTCCTTAACAGCTAATACATTTAAGTTTAACACTGCTAATTTAGAAGCTTTTTCAATCGTTTTAGTCATATTGTTATTTTGAACTAAAAGCGTATCTGTAAATTTTCTGTTTTCTTCTAAAACTGTATTTGTACTGTCTAAAGAAGTTGTTAAAGTAACATTTTGTTCTTTTAATAATTTATTTTCCGCAACTAAATTATCCATTTCTCTTTTTAAACGGAAATACTCATTTTTATAACGAGCCATAGCTTGTACATCGCCTTTAGATTTTTCAAGTTCTTCTAAAAGTTTTGTCATTTCTTCTTTTTGAGCATCAATATCGCCTTTTAATGCCGTATTTTCTCCTGACATTGCTTCTAATTCAGCGATTCTAGCTTTAATATCATCTTCTAAAGCTGCTTTTTCTGTGCTTAATTCTGTTACTTGTTTTTTGTTATCAGAGGTTAATTTGTAGATATAACCAATACTACCTAACAACAATAATGCTAATACAACTATTGCTGCTTTTAATCCCGAATTACTTTTTGTGTTTGTGTTTTCCATAAATTTTGGGTGATTACTTAATTTTTGGGTGATTACTTAATTTTTAAACAAATTTACAATTTATAAAGTATTTATTCAATCTAAGAACGAAAGTTATATTAAAATAGTATTTTTGAAATGAAATTTTTTTTACAAAATGGAAAACATACAACTATTAACAGTTAAAGATTTAGCTAAAATCACACACCATAGAAGCGGTGAGATTAAATTAGGAGAAAAAGCATTGACCGTTCCTTCTGATGAAAATCTTTGGGATTATATTACCAATTGCGAAGCTCCATTTGTTCTTTTTGGCATTCCAGAAGATATAGGCGTGAAGGCCAATTTAGGTAGAATTGGTACTGCATCTGCTTACGAAAGTGCTTTAAAAAGTTTGGTGAATACACAACATAATAAATTTTGTAAAGGAAATCATTTATTGCTTTTAGGTCATTTGAATGTGACCCATGAATTACAAGAAGCAAGTGAATTAAAAGCCTCTAATAAAGAGCATAAAAAGAAACTGTTCAAATTAGTTGAAAAAATTGACAAAGAAGTATCTCATATTATTCATCAAATTATAAAATGTGGAAAGATTCCTATTATTATTGGTGGAGGTCATAATAATGCTTATGGAAACATCAAAGGATTGGCTTTAGCCAAAGGAAAACCTGTAAACGCCATTAATTTTGATGCCCATACCGATTTTAGAATTTTAGAAGGTAGACATTCTGGCAATGGATTTAGTTATGCTTTTGAAGAAGGTTTTTTAAAAAAATACTTTGTTTTTGGGTTACATGAAAATTTTGTTTCCAAAAGTGTTTTTAATTCGATAAAAGAACAAGAAGCGCGATTGAAATATGTTTCCTATGAAGAAGTTGAAGTTAGAAAACAAAAAACCTTTGCTTCCCAATTAGAAGAAGGCTTATCCTTTATCAAACAAGATCCTTTTGGTGTTGAATTGGATTTAGATGCTATTCCAAATATTCCTTCAAGTGCTATGACTTTGAGCGGATTTAGTGTGCAACAAGCAAGAGAGTATATTCATTATTTTGGCAAACATAAAAACGCTTCTTATTTACATATTTGTGAAGGAGCTCCGGATTTAGATAATGCTACTAACAACCATTTGACAGGAAAACTAATCGCTTATTTAATTACCGATTTTATTAAAAGTAAAACGTTATAAATCCAATTCTAAAGGTTGAAAACACTTTACGCTATTCTGTAAAATAAAGTCTATTTAGTTTTGATTACCTTTGGAGAAAATTTTATCATGACATTTAAAGATCTTCATTTAATTAATAATATTCAACAAGCTCTAGAAGAAGAAGGATATAAAAGCCCTACTCCTATTCAAGAACAAGCCATTCCAGAAATATTAGCCGAAAAAGACTTAGTAGCTTGTGCGCAAACTGGTACTGGTAAAACAGCTGCTTTTGCGATTCCAATTATTCAGTTAATTCATCAAATTGTAGGTTCAGCCAAAAAAACCAAGAGAATAAGAACCTTAGTTATTACGCCTACTCGAGAATTAGCCATTCAAATTGGTGAAAGTTTTGATACCTATGGCAAGTATACTAATATTAAAACCTTAGTGATTTTTGGTGGGGTAAATCAAGTTCCACAAGTAGATCAATTAAAAAAAGGAATCGATGTTTTAGTGGCTACACCGGGTCGTTTATTGGATTTATACAAGCAAGGATTTATCGACTTGAATCACATGCACCAATTGGTTTTAGATGAAGCCGATCAAATGCTTGATATGGGGTTTATTAATGATGTAAAAAAAATTATTAAACTAACTCCAGATAATAGACAAACCTTATTGTTTTCTGCTACAATGCCTTTAGCAATAAGGGAATTAGCCGACACCTTTCTAACGCAGCCAAAATATGTTTCGGTTGCTCCTATTTCCAGTACTGCAGAAACGGTGAGTCAAAAAGTATATTTTGTTGATAAATCTGATAAAAGGAATTTATTGTATCATTTAATTCGAAATGATAATTTGAAGAATGTTTTGGTTTTTACACGTACCAAACACGGTGCAGACAATGTAGTAAAAGCCTTAAAAAAACATGGTGTAGAAGCGGGTGCTATTCATGGTGACAAATCTCAAAGTGCTAGGCAACGCGTTTTAGAAAGCTTTAAAAATAAAGAAATTCCGGTTTTGGTGGCGACCGATATTGCTGCTCGAGGTATTGATATTGAAAGTTTACCTTTTGTAATCAATTTTGATATTCCAAATATTTCTGAAACCTATGTACATCGTATTGGTAGAACTGGTAGAGCAGGAAATTCTGGATTAGCGATTTCCTTCTGCGGAAAAGATGAAAAAAATTATTGGACTGATATCGAAAAATTAATTCGTATGAAGGTGAAAGTTGTTGAAAATCATCCGTATCCTTGGAAAGAAGAAGAGAAAAAAGAAGGTGCTAAGCCTGATTTAAGGAATAAAAACAAAAACAATTCGGGTAAAAAAAACAACAAATCTAGAAAATCAGACGGTTCAAAAAAGAATAAAAAAAGATGGTATTAATAAGATACCATCTAAGCTTGTTCTTTTTCTTTTAAATTGATATGAAAACGAATCATTTGAAATAATTTTCGGGTATCAAAGGGTTTTGCAATAATATCATCTATACCAGAAAGTTTTGCTTTTTCCTGAACTTCTTCCTTTTCAAAAGCAGTAACCGCTATAATTGGAATGGAATACCCTTTTTGACGAATTAACTTTGTAGTTTCAAAACCATTTATTTTCGGCATGTTAATATCCATTAAAATGGCATCAAATTGATATTTTTCCAATAATTCTAAAGCATAAAAGCCATCATCAGCAATTTCACATTGAAATTTATGATTCTCCAATAATTTTTTTGTGACAATCTGATTGATTTTATTATCTTCTACAATTAATATTTTATAGGTTTTTGGTAAAGATAAATCTACTTCAATATTATTCACAAATTCATTGACTTTGTTTTCACCTGATTCAAAAGGTATCGTAAAGGTAACCGTTGTTCCTTTATTAATTTCACTTTCTAATTGAATATCTCCTTTGAATAATTCTATTAATTTTTTTACAATAGTTAATCCTAATCCTGTTCCTTGATAATCGTCTTCTTTTCGATCTATTTGAACAAATTTATCAAAAACTTTGTCTTGATATTCTTTTGGAATTCCGGCTCCAGTATCCTTTACTTTAAATTTAATGTAAACCGATTCTTGATCTGTTTTTTCTAAATCTGCAGAAATCGTTACCTTTCCATCATGAGTAAATTTTAAAGAATTGCTAACTAAATTTAAAATGATTTGAGACAGTCGAATACTATCTCCTATTATATATTCTGGAATTCTTTTATCAACTTTAATTAATATGTCATTATTGTATTTTAATGCAATATTGTCTAAAGAGTCTTTTATAGTTTCTAATTTATCTTCTAGATTGAACAAATTATTTTCTAAGACTACTTTGTTCTCTTCAAATTTATATACCTTCAATATGTCATTTACAAGTGAAAGTAAATAATTAGCTGAAAATTTAAGTGCTTTTAAATGTGGACTATTTTCTAATTCTTGGTGTTCTACTTCAATAATATCGGTAATTCCAATTACGCCATACAAAGGAGTTCTCAATTCATGACTAATTGTGGATACAAATTGAGATTTAACAATAGAAGCTTCTTCTGCCTTTTCTTTTGCAATTTTTAGTTTTTCATTAGCTTCTTTTAATTCTTCATTCGATTTTCTTCTTATTTTATTTAATTTTAATTGAGAATATAAAATAATTAAAGTGGTTAAAAAAATAACGCCAATTAAAATGATTAAAATTTTACTATTTAAAAGCCTTTGATCTTGCATTCTTTTATCGGCTTCCATTCGAATTAAATCTTTTGTAACCTCTTCACTTTCAATTTGTTTAATTAACCCTTTAACTTTTTCATTTCTTTGATTTTCATAATCTACTTTTCTCAAAGAGTCGGTTGCTAACAAATATTTATAGGCTTTATCGAACTGTTTTCTTCGATAATAAAATAAGGAGATGCTTTCGTTCATGCCTATTTCATGTAGTGGATTGAAATTTTTATGTTTCGCATGACAAATACTTAAAGCTTTTAATAAATTATGTTCAGCAATGGCTAAATTTCCTTTGTATTCTTCATAATCGCCACTTAATGAATAATAAAAAAATTGCGCTTCGTGTTCGTTTTTTAAAGAATCAATATGTGGTCTTACTTCGTTTAAATGGATTTTTCCTTCTTCAAATTTTTTATCTTCAAAATAGGTATTAACCAAATTTAATTTATTATAGGCAAATTCAATAATATCAACTCTTTTGGCATATTCTAAAGACTGTAAATAATATTTAATTCCTGTCTCATCGTCATCTTTATTATAAGAGTATACATTTCCTAAATTATTATACAACCAACTTTTAATCGTATCATTATCTGTATTTTCGGCATGAATGAGCGCTTTATTGTAATAATCTATCGCTTTATCATAATCATAAATTTCAACAAAATTTAAACCAATAAAATTATACGCTTTTGCGATAGAAGCTTCGTCGTTACTTTTTATAGCTAATGACAATGCTTTTTTCGCATTTTGAAGCGACAATTCAGGCCGATCTGAATGTAAATATTTTCCCGACTCTCTAAGGTATTTGTGAATCGCTTTTGCATTAGTATTTTGTATTTGTGAAATACTAAATTGACAAAAAACGAAACATAAAATAACAAGAAGTGTCTGAAATAAATGATTCATTGAAAGCGATTTGGACAAATTATAAGATTTTGTGACATGTTAAAAATACTATTTTTAAATAAATAAAACTATTAAAAAATAGATTTGTTCGTATCTTTATTAAGAAAGTACTGCAATTTTTAATGTAAGAATCTTATTTATTTTAAAAATCAAGAAACTATCATAGTAAAATTTTGGTAAAAAAAAACCTATTTCAATTTGAAATAGGTTCTCTTATTTAACTATAAAAGCTTCTTAGTAAATTTGCCAAGTTCCATTTCTATCAACGCAATTACTTTTACATTCTGCTTCACTAACAGTTGCACCAATAGACCCACAAAACACACGTCCTCCTACAATACATCTATAATTGTAATTTTGCTGTTTGGTTGATCCAATAATGTTTTTTTGTTCACTCTTTGATAAGATAAAACCTTTAAATAATGCCTTGTTTTTCATGTTTACTATGTTTTAAAATTATCGTAAAAATAATTTCATTCTATAACATATCGTTCACACGAAATGGGTGATTTTTAAAAAAATAAAAGCTGTCTCTAAGACAGCTTTTATTTTTTTAACTTTATAGAAAATTAATTTCTAATTAACTTTTTATATTTAATTCTGGTTGGAGTAACCTCTTTACCAAGGCGTTTTTTCTTGTTCTCCTCATATTCTGAGAAACTACCTTCAAAGAAGTAGACTTGAGAATCTCCTTCAAAAGCTAAAATGTGAGTACATACTCTATCCAGGAACCATCTGTCGTGAGAGATAATTACAGCACAACCCGCAAAATTTTCTAACCCTTCTTCTAAAGCTCTTAATGTATTGATGTCTAAGTCATTTGTTGGCTCATCCAATAATAAAACGTTACCTTCTTCTTTAAGAGTCATTGCTAAATGCAGTCTATTTCTTTCACCTCCTGAAAGAGTAGCCACTTTTTTATTTTGATCGCTACCACCAAAATTAAATCGTGAAAGATAGGCTCTTGAGTTCACTTGTCTTCCTCCCATCATCATTAATTCTTGTCCATCACAGAAATTCTCATAAATGGATTTTTCTGGGTCTATATCACTATGCGATTGATCTACATAAGCAATTTTTACAGTGTCTCCTATTTGAAAAGTTCCATTATCTGATTGCTCTTCACCCATAATCATTCTAAAAATAGTTGATTTTCCCGCACCATTAGGTCCAATAATTCCAACTATTCCTGCTTGAGGTAAAGTAAAATTTAGGTTATCATATAATAATTTATCTCCGTAAGCTTTGGCTACATTTTTAGCTTCAATTACATTGGTACCTAATCGAGGTCCGTTAGGAATATAAATTTCTAATTTTTCTTCTAAAACCTTTTGATCTTCATTTAATAATCGATCATAATTTTGCAAACGTGCTTTTTGCTTGGTTTGTCTTCCTTTTGCTCCTTGTCGTACCCAATCTAACTCTCTCTCAAGTGTTTTTCTTCTTTTAGAAGCCACTTTTTCTTCTTGTTCCATACGTTTGGATTTCTGATCTAGCCATGAAGAATAGTTTCCTTTCCATGGAATACCTTCTCCTCTGTCTAATTCTAAAATCCATCCTGCGACATTATCTAGGAAATAACGATCGTGCGTTACAGCAATAACAGTTCCAGCATATTGTTGTAAATGTTGCTCTAACCACAACACTGATTCTGCATCTAAGTGATTGGTAGGCTCATCTAATAACAAAACATCTGGTTGTTGTAATAACAAACGACAAAGCGCTACACGTCTTCTTTCACCTCCAGATAAATGCTTTATTGGAGTATCTGCTTCAGGTGTGCGAAGGGCATCCATAGCAACTTCTAATTTATTATCAATTTCCCAAGCACCTGCGGCATCAATTTTATCTTGTAATTCTGCCTGACGATCCATAAGTTTTTGCATTTTATCTGCATCTTCATAAACTTCAGGCAAACCAAAACTATCGTTAATTTTATTAAACTCGTCAAGTAAAGCATAAATTTCTGCAGCTCCTTCTCGAACTATCTCAATAACAGTTTTAGTATCATCTAATTGTGGTTCTTGCTCTAAATAACCTACTGTATATCCTGGCGCAAAAACAAGATCTCCTTGAAAATTTTTATCTAAACCTGCAATAATTTTTAATAAAGAAGATTTTCCAGAACCATTCAGACCTAAAATTCCAATTTTTGCTCCATAAAAGAAGCTTAAGTAAATGTCTTTTAGAACTTGCTTATTTGTACTAGAGTAAATCTTGTTTACTTTAGACATTGAAAAAATTACTTTCTTATCGTCTGACATATTTATTTATTCAATTAATTTTATTCTCTATATTTAAAATACCTTTTATACTCTACCTTTTAAAGCATTAAAAACCCATGCAATGGCAAAAAAACCAACACCCACTGCAGAAAATCCCCATCCAGCAACATCTGCATAGCGATAAATACCAAGACCTATCAATAATAATCCCATAAGTATCATAATAAATGTAGCCCAAGCTAATACTGTATTTTTATTCATTCCCATTTTGTATCGTTTTAAAAATTTGAGGACAGCAAATATACAAAATCTAAAATTATTTTTTAGCAGTAGACTTATAGAATAAAAATCTTCAGTATACTTTATCTTAAAATTATATTCACATAAATTTAACATTATATTGAAAAAATATATAACGTATTAACTTTTTTTTTGTAAATTTACAATACAACTATAAAAGCAAACTTCTGAATAACTATCTATAAACCTTGTTAGAAATTAAGATTAGTATATATTTTTATTTCTAACAATTGATTTAGTAATTATTGTTTTTCATTACAGTAATGGAAAGCAAATGAACTAATTATAGGTATTTATGAAACTAGTATTATTATCTCTTTTTGATCCTCAAATTATCCAAACGAAATTCTCGTTTAGGAAGATAATTAATAGCACTATATTCTCTCTGCTTGATTCTTGTAATCGAATTTATTTACAAACTATTAATTTACAAAAAAATCAAATTCATTATTCCATTATTTATCCTCAACTAGAAGTACCCTAGTGAACAATAACTACTTTTTCTTGATTTAAAAAGAGTATAGTTTACTATTAACCGTGAAATATCAATTTAATCTTACTAACTATGAGAAATTTTAGACTTTTACTAGCGGTACTCCTTTTGAATTTATTTTCAGTACATTCACAAGTGGGTATTAATTTAACTGACCCCCAAGCTACTTTACACGTTGATGGAGATGTAATTGTAGAAACTGTGCCAAAATTAACAACTCCATTAACAAAAACACTTACCCTAAATGCTACCGATAATAGAATAGAATATACAGACGCTGCTAAATCTTTTGTTAAAGGTTTAGGAGGTACTGGATTTACTGTTTTAGGTGCAACTTTAATAAGTGGTTGGAATCAAATTTCATTTCCTACCATAGATTTTGACGAAAATTCTGATTACAATACAACCAGTCAGTATTTTGTTGCTCCATTAGATGGAATTTATAATATTAGCGTGTATGTAAAAATGACATCCATAGTTAGTGTTTCTGATTTAGGTGTAGGAATTTTTAAATTTTCAGGTGGAACGACAACTTTAATTGCCGATGAATCTTATGAATCTTTATCTGTTACGATTTTAGGCATTGGTGTTACTTCGCCACCAGTAAGAAGCACTCAAACCTTAGTCAAATTAGTTGCAGGAGAACGTATTTACTTTGGAATTAAATCCAACAACCTTCTGGTTTTTAACAATGCTCAGGCACAATTTTCTATTTTTCAAGTAAAATAGTTAATTAAATATATGAATCAGCATTTCTTTTAATAAATCATTCTGAGAAAGTGAGTTTGCCCCAACTCCCTTACTCTTAACATCTACATCGCGCAAAGCTGATACAATTGTGCTTACTTTTCTCATGGGATAATTTCGAATAGCTACTTCGTAGTCTGAAACGAAATAAGGATTAATTTTTAAAACTTTTGCCACATTCGCTTTTGATTTATCTTTCAAACCATGATATTGCAACAATTGGGAAAAAAAACCGAAAACCAAACCCGTTGTAACCACGATAGGATTATCTTTTGGATTTTGAGAAAAATAAGTAATAATTTGATACGCTTTTAATTGATTTTTCTCTCCTATTGCTTTTCTAAGTTCAAAGTTATTATAATCTTTACTTATACCTATATTATCTTCAATATCTTTTGCTGTAATGGTATGTCCTTGAGGTAGTATAATTTTAAGTTTGTCCAATTCATTACTTATCTTAGATAAATCGGTTCCTAAAAACTCAACCAACATAGCTGCTGCTTTAGGTTCTATAGCATATTTTTGACCCGATAAGACTCTTTTTATCCAATCACCAACTTGATTTTCATATAACTTTTTACTTTCAAAAACGACACCCGTTTTACTTAAGAGCTTGGTTATTTTTTTTCTTTTATCTAACGTCTTGTATTTGTAAGCAAAAACTAAAACAGTTGTTGGCTGCGGATTTTCAGCATAAGCTTCTAATTTATCAATATTTCGAGATAATTCTTGTGCTTCTTTTACAATAACCACTTGTCTTTCTGCCATCATAGGATAACGTTTGGCATTTGAAACAATATCTTCTATGGAGGTATCTCTACCATATAAAACAACTTGATTAAAGCCTTTTTCATCTTCTGTTAGTACATTATCTTCAATGTATTCTGTCAATTTATCTACATAGTAAGGTTCTTCACCCATAAAAAAATAAATCGGTTTGTAATTTTCCGATTTAATTTCTTTTATAATTTGTAAAACTTCATCCATAATATTCAATAAAGCAAGTATTGTTGGCTGTTTATTTTATTTCGTTAATTTTGCCTAATGATTCCATTGCAATTTCCAACCTATTCCTTTCGGTTCAAAAATAGTGAAAATAAAACCTTTATTTTTGATGAAATTAGAAAAAAATTTGTGGTACTGACACCCGAAGAATGGGTTCGTCAAAATACTTTACACTATTTAATTCAGGAAAAAAAGTATTCTAAATCATATATTAATGTTGAAAAACTAGTAAAAGTAAATGGAATTAATAAACGTTATGACATTGTTGTTTTTAATAATGATGGAAGTATTTTTTTACTTATCGAATGCAAAGCACCCGAAGTTTCTATTTCCCAAAACACCTTTGATCAAATCGCGCGTTATAATTTAGTTTTAAAAGCAAGGTATTTAATGGTTACCAATGGCCTAAATCATTATTTTTGCCAAATGGATTTTGAAAATGAGAAGTATTTATTTTTAAAAGATTTGCCACATTATAATTGAAAAATTCAAGATGAAAAAAATAGCTGTCGTTATTTTAAATTGGAACGGAGTCGATTTATTAAAACAATTTTTACCAAGTGTACTTCAATATTCTGAAGAAGCCACAATCTATGTTATAGATAATGCTTCTACAGATACATCTCTTTCGGTATTACGTACTGAATTTCCATCCATACATATCATAGAAAACAAAGGTAATTTTGGTTTTGCCAAAGGATATAATGAAGGATTAAAGACTATAAAAGAGCCCTATCTTGCTTTAGTTAATAGCGATATTGAAGTTACAAAAAATTGGTTACAACCTATTTTAAATCAATTTGAACAAGATTCCGTAACTGCTATAATTCAACCTAAAATTTTAGATTTTAAAAACAAATCTTATTTTGAATATGCTGGAGCAGCAGGTGGTTTTATAGACAAATATGGCTATCCGTATTGTAGAGGGCGGATTTTTAATAAAATTGAAGAAGATAAAGGACAATATGATGCAACAATAAATATCTTTTGGGCTTCTGGAGCCTGTTTCTTTATTCGCAATCAAGTATTTCAAGAATTACAGGGCTTTGATGAAGATTTTTTTGCCCATCAAGAGGAAATTGATTTGTGTTGGAGAGCGCATAATTTAGGCTATCAAATACAATTCTGTTATGAGTCGTTGGTGTACCATGTAGGTGGTGCAACTTTAAATAATGAGAATCCAAAAAAAACCTATTTAAATTTTAGGAATTCATTATATATGTTGACTAAGAATTTACCCAAGCATAAATTAGTTTCTATTTTATTTATAAGATTACTTTTAGACGGTGTAGCTGCTTTTCGTTTTTTAAGTCAAGGAAAATTAAACCATCTATTTGCTATCTTACGTGCTCATTTTCATTTTTATAGGAACTTTAAGCATAATTATAGTAAAAGGAATTCACAAAATATTAAGAATTACTATACAATATCTTCAATTGTAAATCGTTTTTTTATACAAAAACAACAAACTTATACAGAAATATTTTAACAATAGTTTAGCTATTATTATTTTAAAGTTAGACATAAATGTTATTAATTTTGTATCAAAATAAATTGAATTATGAAGAAAATAACCGTAGTTGCTGCCGCACTAATGTTGACTCTTACGTCATGTGTTTCTAAAAAGAAATATGCGGAACTAGAAAACAAAAACAAAGAAATTCAGGATTTATTAAATTCTGCTACAGTTAAATTGAATAACTGTTTGACTGAAAAATCTGCCATGAGCGATCAATTAGATTATTTGAAAAAGAATAACTCTGATTTGATTAACAGTTCTAAAGAATTAACTGTATTAACCACTAAAGGAGCAGAAAATCTTGAAAAATCATTAGAAAGTTTAAAAGAAAAAGATTTAAAAATATCAAGACTTCAAGACGCTTTGTCTAAAAAAGACAGTGTTACTTTAGCTTTAGTAACAAGTTTGAAAAAAGAAGTTGGTTTAAACGACCCAGATATCAATGTAAATGTTGAAAAAGGAGTTGTATTCATATCTATCGCTGACAATTTATTATTCAAATCAGGAAGTTATGAAGTAAGTCCAGGTGCAAAAACCGTTTTAGGTAAAGTTGCAAAAGTAATTAACAGCAAACCTGATTTTGAATGTATGGTTGAAGGACATACAGATAATGTGCCAATTAAAAACACGGTTTTATTAGACAACTGGGATTTATCTGTTAAAAGAGCCACTTCTATTGTTCGTGTATTACAAAATGATTTAGGTGTAGATCCAAAACAGCTTATACCAGCTGGTAGAAGTTATTTTATTCCTTTAGTAGCGAATGATACTCCTGAAAACCGTGCTAAAAATAGAAGAACAAAAATTATCATTTTACCTAAAATCGATCAATTCTATGATATGATTGAAAAAGAAATGAAAAGTTTGAGTGAAAATAAATAATTGTTAATACAACTTTTTAGAATAGTATAAAAGCATGATTTAAAAATCATGCTTTTATTTTTGGCATTACTTTTGTAACTATATGTTTTAATATTAATAAAAATTATTTTTTTTATTAAAAAAACGTTATCTTTATTATTAATTAATTAGTTTTGTAAACCCAAATTTTGAAATTTATGAAAAAAATTATTTTGTTATTAGCTTTTCTGTTGAGCGTATCAGCATTTTCTCAAGATGATTTAGATGTTGATGGAATTAAAATTAAGAAACACATCAAGGTTCGCGATTCAGGTGGGAAAACCAAATTAGTCCTTAATGGATATGGAATTCGAGATAAAAT
Organism: Flavobacteriaceae bacterium; assembly: GCA_002862755.1. Taxonomy (GTDB): domain Bacteria; phylum Bacteroidota; class Bacteroidia; order Flavobacteriales; family Flavobacteriaceae; genus Flavobacterium. The sequence continues at coordinate 19,498 of PKDY01000052.1, forward strand.
GTGGATTAACTTATATGTTCAAGCATTATATTTAACTGAAAAAACAGACGATCCTAAAAAGATTTTAGAGTCTGATGAAACCATAGCTACTCGATTATATGTAACTTCATCTTTAGTAACCAGAGAGAAATTAATCAAAGCTATTGAAGAAGGTATTGAAAAATCATATCAAAGTGAATTAGAACCTTTAAGAGATAGAATGCACAAATTCATGTCTTTCTTTGAAAATGTAACTGAAAAAGGATATTTGGAATTTGTTTATTCTAAAGAAGATGTAAAAACCTATGTATTTATCAATGATAAACTAACAGGTGAAATTGAAGGTTTAGACTTTAGAAAAGCACTTTTTGGTATTTGGTTAGAAGATCGATGTGTAGACCGTACTTTAAAGAAAAGATTATTAGGGAAATAATTTATATAAACTATAAAAAAAGCGTTTCAATTGAAGCGCTTTTTTTATAAACCATAATTCGTTGGTAACAAATCCCCTATTTTTCTAGATGTAATGTCACCAGAAAAATATATTTTATCATAATCAGTAAATTGGCCAAAACGATCTACATAAAAAGTATCTGTAAAAAAACTTATTTTTGATTGTTCTTTATTATTGAACAGTATACTAAATTCTGCTACAAAATTATTTTTGGTGTTCTTTTTTTGTTGGGCAACTTCAATTTTATATATGGCATTAGTTTCATTTGAAATTTCAAAATGTGTATCAGGTGAAGTCATAAAACTTCCTTCAAACAATATGAATTCCTTTTTGCTCCATTTTTTTTCAATTAGATTTCTAAAAAAATGCAAAGAAGAACCTTCGTAAGATTTTTTTCTTCTTTTAACATATTTAGTGTCGTTATTAATTTCCGTAAAATAAGAAGTGCCAGCATAAAGAGCATTAATAACATCCAAACTTTTAATACTTAATTTATAAAATTGACATTCAAAATCTATTAATTGATACTGAATTTTATAATTTAAATAATTATTTTTTATTTCTAGAGGTTTATCAGCATATGCCTTAAAAACAAAGTTTTTTGTATCATAATCAAAATAAAGATCGTCTTCATTTTCAATAATACAATTACTACCTGCTTTATTAATCCCTAAAAATTGTTCTTTAAATAGTTTAAGCATATCAGCTCTTGTAAATTGATTTCTTTGAACAACAACTTCTTTTAATGCTTTAACTTCTTCATTTAAAGTTATATATATACTATTCGATTCTTTTTTAATATTCTGATATGCTGTAGTATAACCAAAATAACGAACTACTAAAATCGAATTCATTGAAGATGGTAATTGTAGTTTAAAATAACCTTTATCATCTGTTGTTGTTCCAATAGTTGTACCATCCACATATACGGATGCTCCAAATAAAGGTTCTTTATTTGTATTACTAACCCAACCTTCTATTTCAATTTGAGAAAAACAGAAAACACTTTTTAATAATACGAAAAGTAACACCCAATTGGCTTTCATATTTATAAAATATCTAAGCTTCCTTTTCCTTCACGAATAACTTCTGGTTCATAACCTGATAAGTCTATGATAGTGGAAGCTACATTATCACCATAACCCCCATCGATTACTAAATCTACTTTATTTTGCCATTTTTCAAAAATAAGTTCAGGATCCGTAGAATATTCTAAAACTTCATCTTCGTCTCGAATTGAAGTAGATACAATTGGATTTCCTAATTTACTTACAATTTGAAGTGCAATATTATTATTTGGAACACGAATACCTACGGTCTTCTTTTTACGAAATTCTTTTGGGAGTTCATTATTTCCTGGAAGAATAAAGGTATAAGGACCAGGCAAAGCTCTTTTTAAAATTTTAAAGGTGGAAGTATCTATTTGTTTGATATAGTCCGAAATATTACTCAAATCACTACAAACAAAAGAAAAGTTCGCCTTCTCAAGTTTAATTCCTTTAAGTCTAGCAATTTTTTCCAATGCTCTAGAATTTGTAATATCACAACCTAATCCATAAACAGTGTCAGTAGGATAAATGACTAATCCTCCATCACGTAATACATCTACGACTTTTTGTATTGCCGCTTCGCTGGGTTTATCTTCGTATATTCTTATGAATTCGGCCATGTATTTTTATTATTTGTTTTTTTTACTTTTTAAAACTCCTTTTATAGAAAATTCAATTCCATATTCTAGTATTTCAGATAAAGCCAAATCACTCGTAAAAGCTTCTTGATCAATTAAAAGAAAACCCTTCATTATTTTACCCGTAAAATCCATCGTATGAAAATGATTTCTCTGTAATAGCAATTCGTAATTTTCGTCTAAAACTCTTAACATAATTTGTTCTTTCATGACACCAAAACACATCTTATCATTTAGCATAAAAGCAATACCTCCAAACATTTTTTTATCTACAAATTCTATTCCTTTTAGAATAAGTAACTTTTTAATTCGTAAGTATGTATTTTCGTTAAAGGGCATGATTTATCCTATTATTTGAAGCTTGGCAAATTTTAGCAATAACTTCTTCAAACCACCCACATCAAATTTTATTTCCGCTTTTTTATCTGCTCCTACTCCTTCTATGCTCATAATTTGTCCTTTACCAAATCTTTCGTGCATTACGATATTGCCAACGACTAAATTAGAATCGAATAAGTTGGTATTACTTTGCGTTTTAATACCTGAAACGGGTTTCAATTTACGAATATTCGGTTTATCATTTACTTCAGTTTTCAAATATGCAGGTGGCGCACTTGAAACCGGTTTAGACAGACGAAGTTTCGACTTGTCGATATCACCAAAAATATCAATATCCATTTGTGGTTTGTAACGATAACCACCATGATCTACAGGGTTTAAATATTCCAAATACGAATCATTAATTTCTTCTATGAAGCGAGAAGGCTCACTATCTACCAATTTTCCCCATCGATAGCGAGATTGTGCATAAGTTAAATACGCTTGGTGTTCTGCGCGAGTTAATGCCACATAGAACAAACGTCTTTCTTCTTCTAATTCGCTTCTAGTATTCAAACTCATGGCACTTGGAAATAAATCTTCTTCTAATCCAACAATAAAAACGTGTGGAAATTCAAGTCCTTTAGCCAAGTGAATCGTCATTAAAGCAACACGATCATCATCACCTGTATCTTTGTCTAAATCAGTAGCCAAAGCTACATCTTCTAAAAATTCAGCTAAAGCACCTCTAGCACCATCAATCTCTTTTTGACCTTCCGTAAAATCTTTAATACCGTTTAAAAGTTCTTCAATATTTTCGATACGGGTAATTCCTTCTGGAGTTCCATCTTTTTTTAATTCTTGAACTAAACCCGTTTTTTTAGTTATGTGTTCTGTTAAGTAAAAGGCATCCTGATTTTCGTTAATGACTTGAAAACTCTTAATCATCGTTACAAAATCTTGAAGTTTTGCTTTTGTTCCTGTGTTTAATCTTAAATCTATTTTGTCAATATGCTCCATCACTTCGAAAATAGAGCGCTTAAAATGATTTGCAGCTACCGTTAATTTTTCAACAGTTGAATTTCCAATACCACGAGCAGGATAATTAATAACTCGTACTAAAGCTTCTTCGTCTTTAGGATTAATAACCAAACGTAAGTAAGCCAAAACATCTTTAATTTCTTTCCTTTGGTAAAAAGACAAACCACCATATATTCGATACGGAATATCTCTTTTTCGTAAAGCATCTTCAATAGAACGTGATTGTGCGTTCGTACGATATAAAACTGCAAAATTACTGTTGGGTAATTGATTTTGCATTTTTTGTTCGAAAATTGTTGAAGCCACAAATCGACCTTCTTCGCTATCCGTTACACTGCGATGTACTTTAATTTTTGGGCCGTCGTCATTTGCTGTCCAAACTACTTTATCTAATTTGGTTTTGTTTTTATCAATTACATTATTCGCTGCTTCCACTATATTTTTAGAAGAACGGTAATTTTGTTCCAAACGATACATGCGAACGTTGTCGTAATCTTTTTGGAAATTCAGAATGTTATTAATATTAGCTCCACGAAAAGCATAAATACTTTGCGCATCATCACCAACGACACAGATATTTTGAAAACGATCGGATAGAGCTCTTACAATTAAATATTGAGAATGGTTGGTATCTTGATACTCGTCAACTAAAATATAGCGAAAACGATCTTGGTATTTCGCTAATACATCTGGAAAACGATTTAATAATTCATTAGTTTTCAACAATAAATCATCAAAATCCATAGCACCTGATTTGAAGCAACGCTCCACATATTGCTGATAAATTTCACCCATTCTTGGTTTTTTACTCATCGCATCTGCTTCTTGTAAATCGGGATTATTAAAATAGGCTTTAACTGT
>PKDY01000028.1 GCA_002862755.1 Flavobacteriaceae bacterium
AACAATTAATACTTCTGCTACTACTTTAGTAGTATTGGTTGCCATCTTTATTTTTGGTGGGGAAACAATTAGAGGTTTCGTATTTGCAATTTTAGTTGGTATTTTAGTGGGAACTTATTCTTCGTTATTTGTGGCTACACCAGTAATGAATGATACCATGAGCAAGAAAGAAGCTAAGAAAATGGCTGAATTTAAAAAAGAAGCATAATATTATTTAATATTCATATTTTAAAAAGACCTGTTTTTCAGGTCTTTTTTTTATATTTATATAATGTAGCACATGTTTGGTTGATTCTAAATGAATGTTTACTATTGTAATTAGATGTATTAAAATTTATCCCATGAAAATAAAAATAGGCTTACTATTCATTGTGTTATTCCTACTTCAGTCTTGTAATGAGAAAGTAATTTATAGAAATTTTGACTCTAATTTTGAGAACAATAGATGGTCATCTAATGATGCTAGGTCGTTTGCCTTTGCATTGGAAAAAGAAGAAAATGCAAATTTAAGACTGCATTTTGGTCATATTTATGATTTTCAGTTTGAAAGTATTCCTTTAGAAGTAAACATTACTTATCCAAATGGGAATAAAGAAACTATTTCTTTGGATTTAAAAGTGAAAAATGAAAAAGGTGAAGATATGGCAGATTGTTCAGGGGACGTTTGTGATTTATATTATAGCCTTAAAAGCAATTTTCATTTTCAAAAAGGAAATTATAAAGTGGTTATAAACAATAAATTTAATTCGGCTTATTTGCCAAATGTATTAGGTATAGGTGTGCAAATTATAAAGTAATTTTTAATCAATACAAACGATTTTGTTTTTAATAGCATAAAGTACAAGGCCAATTCTTGTTTTTATTTCTAATTTGCAGAATAAATTTTCTCGATAACCATCAATGGTTTTAGGACTCAAACACATTTCGTCTGCAATTTCTTTATAGGTTTTTTCTGTGCAAGCATGTTTGATGAAAAGGATTTCTTTATCTTTTAATTCGTGTTTTTGATTGTTGTTATCCAAACGATTCACTAAAAGACCAGATACCAATTCGGTAAAGAAAAAGCCTTTATCAGCAACTGTTTTTAGAGCTTCTTCAAAAATTTGTGGGGAAGTATCTTTTAATAAATAGCCTTTGGCTCCGTGTTTGATCATTTTAATAATGGTTTCTTCATCATCATTAACAGAGAGGGCTATAACTTTAAGTTCTTCTCTATTGTTTTTTATCCATTCCATGGTTTTTAAACCATCTAGAACCGGCATGTTTACATCTAGTAAAACCAATTCAATTTCGTCTGTGTTGATTTTATTTGCTTGAACACTATCGATAAAATCCTTGCCGTTTTCATAATTATTAACGACTAAAAAATCATTAAAACTATTAATAAGATACTTTAATGACTGAGAAAATAATAAATGATCATCAATTATTATTACTTTTTTCTTTGTTTTCATCTTGTTTGTTTATGTTGTATTCTAGGAATATTTCTGTTCCATTTTCATTGGAATCTAAAGACAATTTTGCGCCAATCAATTTTGCCCTGTATTTAATATTGTTTAGTCCTAAGCCTTTGTGCATTATTTTTGAATCAAAACCAATCCCAAAGTCTTTCAATTGAATTGTAAGAATTTCATCATTACAATTAATGTTCATTTCTATTTTTTTACTAGATGAATGTTTTAAGCTGTTGTGTATAGATTCTTGAAAAATGCGATACAAAATGAGTTCGTGTTCCACATTAATTTTTGGGAAATTACAAGCAACATTCAGTTTACATTCAATATTTTTTAATTTTTCAATCCTTTTGAAATCATTTTCAATAGATTCAATAAAGTTAGTATTTATTAGATTATCTTTATTAATTATTCGGGATAAAATTCGTATTTCATCTAAAGATTTTGCCATAACAGACTTCACTTCGTTTAAATCAGCCGATGAAACAGCTTCTTCTTTTTGAGCATACATATTGAGCTGCATGATAGCTACTGAAATAATTTGGCCAATATTATCATGTAATTCTTTGCTAATTTCCGTTAAAGTTTGATCCTTAATTTCAACTCTTGTTTTGATTAATTCCGATTGAAAATGAATCTCAGATTCCATTTTATCTATCAAAAACTGAGTCTTTTTCTTTTGAAAATAAAATAACAGCACAAAAAGAACGATGAGTAAAGTAAAAAATACAATACTTAATGATATGACTAATAATTGTATTTCTTCTCTGTCCATAAAAATCCGATTATAAAACAAGTGTTCATTATTAAATTAAGTATAAAAAGAACTATCCAGTAAATTGAAGAACTATACTCAATTAAAAACCATTCTAAGGAGAGCATAAATGGTAAAAAAGGTACATGGAACAATAACACTCCAATAACAAACCAAAAGAATATGTTTTTTTTATAATTTAAAACATTGCTAGAATTGAATAATTCGATAAAGTAAAAGGTTGAAAGTATAATAAACAGGAGTACACCTAAGGAATATAAACCAGAATAAATATCATGTCCTAAGGTTTCAAATTGAAATATTAAATTTAAAATAAAAACTGTTGTATAAATAAGCATGAATAAAGACCCTAAAAGTTTGCTGCGATAATTTTTTAAAATCTTTATTAAAATATAAAAGTATAATTGAAATAAGACAAAGATGTAAATATTAAAGATATAGTAATTTAATAGACCAGTCCATAGACTGAATAAAGGGCCTAAGACTTCTATAAGAAGTGTTAAACTTATTGTAAATAAAGATAACTTGGATTTATAATTGGGCAATTTTGACCAATTTAATAAACCAATGATTACCGTGATTAAGGCAAATAGACCTGGGAAGTATCTTAAATATATTAACATTAATTTTTGTTCTGGTAGCATTTTTAAAAAAAATCAATAGAATTAAAAGTTAGGCTTCTAATTCTATTGATTTAATAAAATTCTTTATTAATTTAATGGGTATGTTGCTTTTGGAGGATGTCCCATTGTACCAAAGTTCATTGGTTCAATTTCTTCAATATCAGGGTTTTCCTCAAGTGTTTGTATGGTCATGGCTGGCAAACTTAAAAAACTACCTTTTTGTACATCCGTTCTTTTACCAGTTGGCGTTAAAAAGATGGTGGTCATGTTAGCTTTTTCATTGTATTCTGTAGTGTTTGGATACGCTCCTAAATAAAAACGAATACCATCTACATTGTATCCTTTTGCTTTACCTTGTTTTTTTATGTAATAAATATAATTTTCTAATTCTTTAATAGAATACCAAGCCGAGTTAGCATCTTCTTTATTTATACTTTGTGAAACTAGACGGTGTCTAGTATTGTTATAATTGCGGTTTAATTCTTTTGCGATATCATTCGAGATAAGTTGTGTGGGTTCCTCATGTTTTACCTCTATTTCAGTACACGACTGGAATAAGAATAATGCAAGCAAACAAGTTAATAGAAGAGAGTTACATTTTTTCATAATGTTTTATTTATTTAAGTTTATGGGGCAAATGTATTTGTATTGAGAAAATCGTACAAGGGGAAAATCCCCCTTTTTTGTAGCATGCAATTAATACATTTCTTATTTTGATTTGTAATAAAATACGTTATTTTTACAAAAAATATATAGTATGGACTTTAATATTAGAGAAAAAATTAGAAACGGCTATTCTTTAGATTTGGGAAAATTAATTGAAGATTGCTTTGAAATTTATAAAAAAACGTTTCTTATAGCAGGATTAGGTTTTTTAATCGTTGCAATATCCGCATTTGTTTTATATGCTTTTTTAGGGGCTACGCTCATAGGAGTTTCTAGTTTATCAGATTGGGCCATCCAAATGGAATCCATGCAACATGAAGTGGGTTTTATTATTGGAAATTTTGTGATTACGATTCTTTTTTCAGCTTTAATAGCTCCTTTGAATGCAGGTTTTCTTAAATTATGCCTTTTAGCCAAAAGAAATCAAGAGCTAAATTTAGGAGTAATATTTGAATATTATAAAAGTAAATATCTAAAAGATATTTTGTTAGGGGCTGTAATTATTGCATTAACATCAATGGTAATTAGTACTGTATTTCAGTTGATTCCTCTATCTGTAACTGGTTTTTTTATAAAATTAATTGGTGTTTTAATTCAGATTTTAATTGGGGTTTTAACCATACTATTTGTTCCGTTAGTTATTTTTGCGAATGAGAATTTCAGCGAAGCACTTCAAAATAGTATCAGATTAGTTGCTAAAAAACCATTTCATATTATTTTAGCTTTGTTAGTTGCAACAATTGGTGCTTCTTTAGGAATTATTGGATTGTGTATTGGTATATTTTTTACGTTTCCGATTTATACCGCAATGGTTTTTTCCATATATGATAATATTGTAGGTGTTGAAGAGTATAATGTTTTAGATGAAATTGGTCAGATAGAAGAATAATTTTTTTAACTTTAGACGAATAAAAATAGAATAACATGAAATGGCAAGGTAGAAGACAAAGTGATAATGTAGAAGACAGAAGAGGCATGTCTTCAGGAGGAAAAGTAGTTGCTGGAGGAGGAATATTAGGAATTATTATTCTTTTGATACAGGTTTTTGGTGGCGATACAGGTCAAACCCTTGCACCTGTTTTAGAGCAAATGAACCAATCTGGATCTTCGCAAGAAACGGTACAACGCGAATTAACTCCAGAAGAAGAAGCGCTTGGACAATTTACTGCAACGGTATTGGCAGATACCGAAGATATTTGGACTCAAGTTTTCAATGACAATCAACTAGGATATTACGAAAAACCTAAAATGGTTTTATTTACCGATGCTGTACAAACGGCTTGTGGTAGTGCGACAGCTGCTTCAGGACCATTTTATTGTCCAGCGGATAAAAAAGTGTATATGGATTTGCGCTTTTTTGAAGAATTAAGAACTCGTTTTGGTGCTAAAGGTGGAGATTTCGCGATAGCTTATGTTATTGCTCATGAAGTGGGTCATCATGTGCAAACACTTCTTGGGACGTCTCAAAAAGTACGACAAGCCCAGCAAGGTAAAAGTAGAGCAGATGCCAACAAATTATCGGTGTGTTTAGAGCTACAAGCTGATTTTTATGCAGGACTTTGGGCACATTATAATAAAAAATACTTAGAAGCAGGTGATATTGAAGAAGCATTAAGTGCCGCTCATGCAGTAGGCGATGATGCCATACAAAGTAAAATGCAAGGTCAAGTAGTTCCCGATTCTTTTACGCATGGAACTTCTGAACAGCGCATGAAATGGTTTATGAAAGGATATAATTCTGGAGATATAAGGCAACATGATACTTTTGCTGAAGAACTATAAAAAAATCCCAAGTGAGAACTTGGGATTTTTTATCTAAATAAACGCTCCATTAATCATTACTTTTTCAATCAAGTTATTCCCAAATTCATAGGGTAATTGATAATAGGAGGTTAATGGTTTTGTAAGGATGAGATTCGCTTTTTTTCCTCTAGTTATACTTCCATGAGTAGCACTAATACCCATAGCGTAGGCACCATTAATAGTAGCGGCATTAATCGCTTCTTCAGGTGTCATTTTCATTTTTATACATGCGGTTGCCACCACAAAATTCATGTTTCCAGATGGAGTAGTACCCGGATTGTAATCTGTAGCCAATGCTAAAGGTAATCCAGCAGCCATCATTTTTCGAGCAGGTGTATAAGGGATACTAATAAAATACGAGCAACTTGGTAACGCTACAGGCATCGTTTTGCTATTTTGAAGTGCTTCAATGTCAGCATCAGTTACAATCTCTAAATGATCAACAGATAAAGCCTCATAATCTACACAAGCTTGTATACCATTTATTGCTGTAAATTGGTTGACATGTATTTTTGCTGGTAAGCCATATTTTTTACCGGCTTCCATAATTTTTATGGTTTCTTCTACTGAAAAATAACCCGTTTCTAAAAACGAATCAATATAATCGGCTAAATTTTCTTCAGCAATCTTGGGTAACATTTCGTTGATAATTAGATCCAAATAGCCTGCATGATTTTCTTTATATTCTATTGGAAAAGCATGTGCTCCTAAAAAAGTGGCTTTAATGGGAATAGCATAATTTTCTTTTAATCTTTTTATGACGCGAAGCATTTTTAGTTCGCCTTCTAAGGTTAAACCATAACCCGATTTTATTTCAACCGCTCCAGTTCCCAATTGCATGATTTCCTCCAAACGCTTTTTTGAGGCTTCATAAATGGTATCTTCAGAAGTTTCGTTCAATTTTTTTGCAGAATTTAAAATACCACCACCTCGATTGGCAATTTCTTCATACGATAAGCCATTAATTCGATCTACAAATTCCTGAATTCGATTGCCAGCATAAACAATATGCGTATGACTATCCACCCAAGTAGGTAAGATTACTTTTCCTGTAGCATCAATAACAGTTCCATATTCTAATTTCGGACAATTTTCCATGGAACCAAAATCTTCAATTACGCCTTCATCAATCAATAAAAAAGCATTATTTATAATTGGTAAAACCGACATGTCTTTACCAGAAACTTTCTCAATAGCTTCATTTCTTACTTGGACTAATTCTTTAATATTGATAAAAAGGGTGCGCATATTGTATTTTTTTCGTAAAAATAAGTACGTTTTTTTAAAAACTAGTACCTTTAGCTTTAAAACTACCTATTTTGAGAAAAATTAGTTATAAGAAAGGAAGAAAAGTAAGTGTTTCCAACTTCGAATATACTGGTGTTTATACCGATAAAGGTTCTGATATGCAATTGTTTGTGTATAATGAAGATAAAGTTATAGAAGAACAGCATATTTCAGTGAAAAAATTTATGACGATCAAAGACCTTGCTTTAAATAACTGGCTTAATATTCATGGTTTAAATGATGTTGAAGTGATTAAGTCTTTAGCAGAAGCCTTACAACTGAATACAATTATCGTTTCAGATATTTTAAATATTTCTAGAGGTACTCGTTTGGATGAATTAGACGACACCTTATTTTTTAGTATCAAATCTATTTTGCCTAACGATAGCGATGATAAGACAATTTTAATTGAACAAATTAGTTTTTTGTTACAAGATAATTTAATCATTTCTTTCCAAGAAAAAAGAGGTGATTTTTTTACACATATTCGAGAACGGTTAAGAGAAAATACAGGAATTGTACGTAAAAAAAGAGTGGATTATTTATTATATCTCATGCTTGATTCCATTATTGAAAATTTTTATATTACTATTGAAAATAAAGAAAACGATATTGAAGCACTTTTATTGGCATCCAAAACTGCCGATAGTCCGATTATCATGCAGGATATTGAAAACTTAAGGGAGATTTTTCATATTTTAAAGAGAGCTATTGTTCCTTTGCGTGATGCTCTTTTCACCATCAAAACCATTAAAGAAGATGATGATTTTAATTGTATTGAGACTTCCAATTATATCTTTTTTGGAAGGTTACACCAAAAAGCATTGGAACTTTTAGAGCAAATTGATTATGATATGAAAAACTTGGACAGTGCGAGTAATTTTTTCTACACTGCTCAAAATCATAAGATGAATGAAGTTATGAAGACGTTAACAGTTATTTCTTCTGTGTTTTTACCATTAACATTTATTGTAGGTTTATATGGAATGAACTTTAAATACATTCCAGAGCTAAATTATAAATATGGGTATTTTATTACTTTGGGAGTGATGTTTGTTTTAGTATTAGTGATGTTGTACTATTTTAAAAAGAAAAGATGGTTTTAATTAAACCATCTCTTTTGGATTGACCCATTGATCAAAATCTTCTGCTGAAACATAGCCTAAGCGAACCGCTTCTTCCTTCAAAGTAGTGCCGTTTTTATGTGCGGTTTGAGCAATTTCTGTAGCTTTATAGTAACCAATTTTTGTATTTAATGCGGTAACCAACATGAGTGAATTACGTACCAGTTCTTCAATACGTTTGTTATTTGGCTCTATACCTTCTGCACAGTTTTTGTTGAAAGAATGCATGGCATCCCCTAATAAGTTAGCCGATTGAATAAAGTTTGAAATGAGCATTGGTTTAAAAACGTTCAATTCGTAGTGTCCTTGTGTAGCACCAATAGTAACGGCTACATCATTTCCCATTACTTGAGCACAAACCATAGTAACTGCTTCACATTGTGTTGGATTGACTTTTCCAGGCATGATAGAGGAACCTGGTTCATTTTCAGGTAATAGTATTTCACCAATTCCTGAACGTGGACCAGAAGCCATCATTCGGATGTCATTTGCAATTTTGTTTAAACTAACTGCAAGCTGTTTTAAAGCAGCGTGACTTTGTACAATGGCATTGTGAGCGGAAAGGGCTTCGAACTTATTGGGAGCAGTAACGAATGGATGTCCTGTAAATTTAGATATATATTGGGCTACTAATGTATCATATCCTTTTGGCGTATTCAAACCTGTGCCAACAGCTGTTCCACCTAAAGCTAATTCTGAAAGGTAGGATAGAGAAGCTTCTAAATTGCGCAAAGCATATTCTAAAAGTTGGGTATAGCCTGAAAACTCTTGACCTAATGTAAGGGGTGTTGCATCCATTAAATGCGTACGGCCCATTTTAACGATAGCTTCAAATTGTTTGGACTTATCTTCAAATGTCTTTTTTAATTCTTTTAAAGCAGGTATGGTATTTTCAACAAGTATTTTATAAGCTGCAATGTGCATTGCAGTAGGAAAAGTGTCATTTGAAGATTGGGATTTGTTCACATCATCATTTGCTTTTAAAACAGGTTCATCTGACCATGTTTTTCCAACTAATTGTTGTGCTCGGTTAGCAATTACTTCATTAACATTCATGTTACTTTGTGTACCAGAACCTGTTTGCCAAATTACCAAAGGAAAATGTTCATTGAGATGATCTTGTACGATTTCATCACAAACTTGACTAATTAAATCCCTTTTTTCAGTTGAAAGCACACCTAAGTCGCTATTGGTATAAGCAGCTGCTTTTTTAAGATAGGCAAATGCTTTAATGATTTCAAAAGGCATTGAAGCTTCTGGACCAATTTTAAAATTAGTTTTGGATCGTTGTGTTTGAGCGCCCCATAACTTTTCTTCGGGTACTTGAACTTCTCCTAGTGTATCTTTTTCAATTCTATATTTCATACTCTTTTTCTAGTTGTTTTTATAAAATTACAATTTATGCATTGGCTATCGAAATAAAAACTGTTATTATATTGCTAAAAAAAATAATTCCTATTATCTTTGGCAAGAATTCATAAATTCCGGAAAACATGTTTGAATTTGATCAGTACTTAGGTTTTTTACTTTTCTTAACCATTTTAACAATTGGTTTTTGGTTAATGATATTTTTAGCATCATTTGTACCTTATTGGTTAGGTGGCGCTATTTTTGAATTAATCAAAGAAAAAAGAGCTAAAAAACAAACAGAACAAGAATAATTAAGATTGTTCAGAAATAAAAAAAGGACTGCTTTTGCAGTCCTTTTTTTATGTTATCCCATGAATTCATCACCACCACCATCATCTGATCTTTTTTGGTTTTCGCGGTCATTTTTCTTTTTATTGAATCTATATGTAAACGAAAGATTAATTTGTCTTTGTCTCCATTGAAATTCAGAAGTACTAATTACTGTTGGTAAATTAACTTCAGAACGTCTTTTTCTAGAGTTAAGTAAATCACTTACGTTTAAGGCGATTGTACCTTTGTCTTTTAAAATATCTTTGCTAAATGCTAAATTAATACTCGTCATAGATAAGGTTTTACCTTGTGCATTCGTTTGAGGTGCCATGTAAAAAGCATTGGCTTGCCAATCGATATTATAAGGTAAATTAATTTTCGAAGAGATTCTACTGAACCAACTAGTAGCTGTATTATCAAAGTTTTGTACCACTAGTTCATCTGAAGAATTAATATAACTATAATCTCCTTTCGTTTCATTTCTGAATAGATTGAAGTTGGCATTTAATTTCCACCATTTGTATGGGGAATAATTTACATTAAATTCAAAACCAGCTCTAATTTCTGTAGCTAAATTGATAGGTGTCGATTCAATAACAGGAACTCCTTCTACAAATAAACCAGATTCTCTTCTGATAAATTGAAAAGAATCATCTGTTAAATTAACATAAGCTGAAGTATTAAATGTTACTTTTTTCCATCTTTTTAAATACCCTAAATCAAAGGCATTTGTGTAAGCAGGATTTAAATCAGGATTACCTCTAAAAATATTAATTCTACTAGAATAGCTTGAAAATGGATTTAAGAAGCGACCTCTAGGTCTATTAATTCTTTTGCTATAACTTAAACTAATGTTGCTACTTTCTGAAAATTCATAATTTACAGTAGCAGTAGGGAAGAAGTTATTGTATTTTTTAGTATTATAATCATTAGAAGAAATAGAATTTACTTCAATATTACTGTCTTCAAAACGAACCCCTAAGAAATAGGAGAATTTATCGATTTTAGACCCATATTGCATGTAAAATGCATTTACATATTCTTTATATTCTAATAAATTGGAGTAGATATCATTGCGAACCCAATTTCCTGAAACATCCAAAGAATCAATTTCAAAATCAGTTATGTTTTTTTGAAAGTTACCTCTGTAACCTGCTTCAAATCGTGCATCTTTTCCAATAGGCAATACATAGTCTGTTTGAAAAAGATTGCGTTGTTGATTTTCAGGATTTAAGGTTCTTTCGGTAAGTACATTTGGATCACCGATAATTTGATCATAAATAGTAGAATTATCTCTTTCTCTGTTTTGAGAAAAAGCCATATCTACCGTTAATTTATGATCTTCTTTTTTAAAGTTTTTGGTAAAGTTGGTAGCGTATTCAAAAGTAAAATCCTTACTGTTTTGATTGTTCAAACGATTTCTAGTGAATGTGGGGTTTCTATTGGCATCATAATTATAGAAAAACACATTATCTGGATTTTCTCCTCTACCATTTTGAATGGTTAAAGAATTTGTCCAAGAGGTTGATTTATCTAAAAACAATTCAATACCAAAATTGGAATTATAACCTTTATTTAAACGCTCATTCGTTCTTCTTTCTTCAAGAAAAATACTATTAGGGTTTGCCGTTGCTGAAGTATAATAAGAATCGGTAGAAGAGTTTCCTAAACTGGTTCTGTAATTGTAACCAATGTTAGAAAATAAATTGAATTTTTCACTTCTAAAATTAATGCTAGAGTTTAATCCGTAAGTTTCTGGATCACCAATAGTTCCTACAAAAGAGCCATTTAAACCTTGAGCTTTACCTTTACGAAGTACAATGTTAATAATTCCACCACCACCTTCAGCATCATAACGAGCTGATGGATTTGTAATCACTTCTACTTTTTCAACAGCATCAGCGGGGAGCATTTTTAAAGCATCTGCAATATTAATACCTGCTAAACCAGAAGGTTTACCATCAATTAAAATACGTACATTTTCATTTCCTCTAAGTGCAACCGTACCTTCAGGATCGACAGTTACTGATGGTACATTATCTAAGACATCACTTACTGTTCCACCTTTAACGATCATGTCTTTCCCTACATTATAGACTTTTTTGTCTAATTTAATTTCTACTGTAGAACGTTCAGCGATTACTTCTACAGCAGCTAATTGAGCAATATCAGCTTCTAAATAAATAGTTCCAAAATCTGTATTGGTATTGTAGGTCTTATTTTTAAATTCGACTGTTTTAAAGGAGATGTACTCAAAACGAACATTATAAGTTCCCGAAGGAACTTCGAATTTAAAATTACCATTCATATCTGTTACCCCACCGTTTAGTTTTTCAGGATTTTTAGCGTCTTGAAATACAACAGTAGCATATTCTAAAGGTAAAGTGGTTCCTTTTTCAAAGATTTTTCCACTAATTGTAATTTTTTTTAAATCTGGTTTTTGGGCAAAAGCCAGTGTTGTCAATAGGAATAGGGCGAAAATTTGTAGTCTTTTAAGCATGATTAATTTAATATTTCCATATAAGACAGCAAATTTAGACTTAGGTTTAAGCTACATTTCCCAATTGTTTGTTAAATATTTCATAGGATTTTGTTAACAAGTTCTTTAGGCCTCGCAATAATTGCTTTATTTCCATTTACAACAATAGGTCTTTCAATTAATTTTGGATGTAATAACATAGCTTCAATAATATCTTTATCAGTCAAGTCTTTTCCTTTATAATCTTCAATCCAAATTTTTTCTTTCGTACGAACCAATTCTATCGGTGGAATGCCTAATTTTTCAATAACACTAGTCAATTCTTCTTTAGTAAAAGGGTCTTCTAAATATTTTCGAATTACAAAGGGTTGGTCAGTTTGTTCAACAAGAGCTAATCCTTCTCTTGATTTAGTGCATCTTGAATTGTGATAAATAGTAATCATTGTTTTTTAATTTTATACAAAGAAAATGATATTATAGTTTGTAACAAAATATGTAACTTTAACCCTAAAAGAAATTATGTATCTAGAACAAGTTAAAAAATTTACTTCTAATCCTATTTTATATTTTGTTTTACCAGTAGCATTTTTACTATTGATGATAGCCAATTATGTTTTTAGCATGGGTGTTGATTCAAATGCAGTAATTGATCAATTAATTCAACAAGTAGGAGTAAACGGTGCTTTTGTATTAATGATTGCTCCTTTATCAGTAGGGCTTTTTTTTGTATGGTTTTGGGTGAAGGTTATTCAACGTCAATCGATTACAAGCTTAACAACATCAAGAAAAAAAGTAGATTTTAAACGTATTTTCTTTTCCTTTTTTCTTTGGGCAAGCATTACCATCGTCATGACTTATATTGCCTTTGCAATAGAGCCAGAAAATTTTGTAGTAAACTTTAAACCTAAAAAGTTTTTATTATTTCTTGGTTTGGCAATCATTTTAATTCCGTTGCAAACTAGTTTTGAAGAATATTTATTTAGAGGTAATTTAATGCAAGGTTTAGCATTGGCTACTAAAAGCAGATTACTTTCTTTGTTACTTCCTGCTATTTTATTTGGCTTAATGCACATGGCGAATCCTGAAGTTGTAAAAATTGGACCTATTATTATGATTTATTATATCGGAACAGGTTTGTTTTTAGGCATTCTTACGATAATGGATGAAGGCTTGGAACTCGCTTTAGGTTTTCATGCAGCTAATAATTTGATAGGAGCTTTAGTAGTAACGGCAGATTGGACTGCTTTTCAAACGCATTCTATTTTAAAAGATGTTTCTGAACCATCGGGTTCTTTTGAGATAATTCTCCCTATCTTTGTAATGTTCCCCATTCTACTCTTTATTTTTTCTAAAATCTACAAATGGAAAAACTGGAAACAAAAGTTAACAGGAACGATAGATTTAAATTAAATAGTATGGAACACACTTTAGTTTTAGACCAATTGACTCATAAAAATGTTCATAATCAATTCAAATTAAATGGGTACCATTTGAATTATGACGATATGTGTCGTGTAGCGTATAGTTTTATCAAAGAAGGGGATGAATATGAAAAGCATATTGGTAGCTTTTTGTTAGAATGGTTAGATGATGACTTGTATATAGAAGTAGAGACTTCAGGTACTACAGGAACCCCAAAAGTAATTCGACTGGAAAAAAGAGCCATGATACAATCAGCATTGGCAACAGGAGATTTTTTTGGATTGGAGCCAGGTAATAAAGCATTATTGTGTTTGTCGGCTAAATATATTGCAGGCAAAATGATGTTGGTTCGAGCACTTATTTTAGGTTTATCTCTCGATATTACTACAGTTGATGGAAATCCGTTAGCCTATAATGAAGAAAAATATGACTTTGCAGCCATGGTTCCTTTGCAAGTTGAAAATTCGTTAGATAAATTAAAACAAATTAAAAAGATAATTATTGGTGGTGCTCCCGTTTCTAAATCATTGGTAGAAAAACTTAAAAAGAAAAAAATTAATGCTTTTGAAACCTATGGTATGACAGAAACAATAACACATGTAGCTGCTAAAAAAGTAGGTGAAAAAGCCTTTAAAACTTTACCTAATATTATCATTTCAAAGGATGAACGTGATTGTTTGGTTATTGAAGCACCTAAAATTATTTCTGAAAAAATTGTTACCAATGATATAGTGGAAATCCTATCAGAAAATGAATTCATTTGGTTAGGACGTTTTGATAGTGTCATTAATAGTGGTGGTGTTAAATTATTTCCCGAACAAATTGAAATTAAACTACAAGATGTAATTTCGAAACGTTATTTTATTGCCAGCTTACCAGATGAAAAATTAGGTCAAAAAGTAATTTTAGTTCTTGAAGGAGCACCAAAAGAAATACCTTCAACTGTTTTTGAGGCATTGGATAAATTTGAAAAGCCGAAGGAAATCTATTTTGTACCTCACTTTATTGAAACAAAAACGGGTAAACTCAACCGATTACAAACATTGGAACTAATAAAATAATAATTTTTAAATTAGATTATAAATTAGTGGTAATAAAAAAATGATTGGTTAATACATTTATATCTTTAGTGTCTTTCACCAATGTTGTTGCTTTTTGCCATTCATTAGTAGCGTTTAAGCGAATTTTTTTCTTGCCAATGACAACATCAACTGGCATCGAGAAATGAGGTTCTTCTGTAACCCATCTATATTGAAAGCTTTTTTTGTAATCTTTAATTTCTAGTCTTGGAATAGTGGTGTACTTTAAATATTGATGAAACACAGCCGTTAAATCAAGTCCAGTTTCTTTGTTGAAAAAATCGATAACCGTTTGTGTGTCTATAATTTTCTTTTTAAAAGTGTTGGAATATTTTAATAGAATTGACCACCATTTACTATCATCATTTACCACATGTCGTATGGTGTTTAATAGTAACGCACCTTTGTAATACATATCACTACTCCCTTCGTTATTAACTCCAAATTGACCAATAATAGGTTTGTCATTTTGTACATTTTTAGATTGACCGTTGATGTATTTCATAGCGGCATCATAGCCTTTTTGGCACTCAATAAAAACTGTTTCACTATAGGTTGTAAAACCTTCATGAATCCACATATCGGCAATATCTTTACTAGTAACACTATTTCCAAACCATTCATGTCCGGTTTCATGAATAATAATAAAATCAAAATTCATACCTTCACCTGTCCCAGATAAATCCATACCTAAATACCCTTTTTTGTATTTATTACCATAAGCGACAGCACTTTGGTGTTCCATACCTAAATAAGGAGTTTCTACTAATTTATAACCGTCTTCCCAAAAGGGATATTGTCCAAATTTTTCCTGAAAACAGGCCATCATTGGTTTTACATCTGCATCAAAATGAGCGATAGCTTTGTCCTTATTTTCTCTTAAAACATAGTAGTCTAAGTCTAAATTTTCAATTTCATCATGAATGTGAATGTAATCGGCAATATTAACGGTAATCGTGTAGTTGTTGATTGGGTTTTTTACTTCCCAGTCCCAGCGCGTATAAGCGTCATCAACTGCTTCTTTTTTTATAAAACGACCATTAGACACGTTCATTAAACCATTAGGTACAGCAACTTTAATAGAAGCTCCTTGATCCGGTTCATCGGTTTGAGAATCTTTTACAGGATACCATAAACTCGCTCCAGTGCCTTGCACTGCAACTGCAATAAACGGTTTACCATTACTGTCTTTTTTAAATACAAATCCGCCATCCCAAGGTGCATTTTTTGCAATTTTAGGATTTCCAGAATAGTAAAAACGTACTTTTTCAGTGGCATTTTTTGCTAATTCATTAGGGAAACTTACAAAAACCGCATCGTAATCTCTTTTATAAGCTAGTTTCTTACTTTTCCATACAATAGAATCCACTTTCATATTATCAAATAAGTCCAATTGTATTTTTTTTGTAGGTTCTAGTATTTTGAAAGTAATGTCGTTATAGCCCACAATATTTTTTTCGTCTGGATTTATTTTAATATTCAAATCATAGCGTTGCACATCAAAACAATTTCTTTCAAAACGGAGTCCTCCATGCAAAGAGTCTCTACGAGTAAAGTTTTGTGCTGTGGTGTTTTGGTAAACCAATATAAATAAGCTTATGATAAGTAGTTTTTTCATTTTTTCTTGATAGGTTGTAGTGTAAGTAGCAGTGTAATTAAAATTCTGCTTCTTCAAAAATAGTAATATTTTCTTTTAAAATAGGATGCCAAAAAGTTATTTCTTCCGCGTGTAAATGCAATCTATTGGATTTGGTACCATATAAATCATCACCAATGATAGGACAATGTAACCCTAAACGATGCGAAGCATGCACCCGTAATTGATGGGTACGTCCTGAAATAGGGAAGAAGTGGATGCGCGTTTTTCCTTCTTTTCGTTCGATCACTTTGTATTTGGTTTGTGCGGGTTTTCCATACTCATAACACACCAATTGATTGGGTCTGTTGTCTAAATCTACGCGTAGTGGCAAATCAATATACCCTTCATCATTTGTAACGATACCGTCTAAAAGTGCGACATATCTTTTTTGAACCGTACGTTTGATAAATTGCGATTGTAGTGCTTTATAAATGGCTTCCGATTTAGCAATTAAGAGTAAACCCGAAGTAGACATATCTAAACGATGCACAATTAAAGGACCAGTAGCTTCTGGATATAAATCTTTCACTCTTTGATACACGGAATCTTTTACATTTTTTCCAGGAACTGAAAGAAACTCAGCAGGTTTATTAATTACGGCAAGATATTCATCTTCAAAAACAATTTCTATCTCTTTTCCTTCCGCAGGATTTTCTAAAAAGGGGTTGTAATCCATAATAACACCTTCAAGCATGTGTTCCAATATGGGTTCGCACTTGCTCCTACAAGCAGGATAAAATTGTTGGTGTTTTCGTACTTCCGATTTTGGAGATTGACCCCACCAAAATTCCGCCATAGCAATAGGTGTTAAATCATTTTCAAAAGCATATTGTAATAATTTTGGAGCCGCACATTCTCCTGCGCCTGCTGGCGGATTATTATCGAATATTGCACCAATACTTTTTAGTTTTTTATTTTGATTTAGAAAGGCATATTGCTTGAATAATTGCTGTTGTAATTTACCCGATTTTTGTTTGCGAAGTTCTTTTAATTCCGCAATTTTATCTGAAAAAACTAGTATTTCCTTTTTCGCATTTTCTAACTGATAATTCCAGTATTTGGTCATTTTTTTGAGAAGAATACTTTCTTTCTTACTTTCTTCGGAGAGTTCGTACTCAAATGCTTCAATTTCAGTTGGAGTAGCATTTGCTGGGAATTCTTTTCTTTTTATATCTCTAGCAATTTTTAATTGTTTGATTTTTTCTTTTTGATTTTGAAGATCTTCAGTTGCTTTTTTTTGAGTAGTAGCCCAATGTTCATTAGCCAAAAGATAATGGGTATCCTTTTTCAAAATTTCAATTTCTTGATTGATAGCATTTAAAACCTCTTCTTCTTTTTTGAAAAAACCATCTTGTTGTAACATATCAAAAACAGGAGGAACAAAATAGTTGAGATGATTGTTTTCGGCTAGTTTTCCAGAAAAAGCCCATAAATAACCTAAATTTTCTTCTTTATCTTGACAAACTAAAACCCCAAACATTTTTCCAATCACTAAACCTGTTTGGTTTTCTTGTAATCCAAAATTATGTTCAAAATCAGTTTGAGAAGTTAAGTATTCTTGTAGCTCTTTCGCGGCTAGAATACTCAATTCATGCGGTTCATAATAAAAAGGAAAGGTAAATTTATCTGGTAAAGGAATATCAGATATATCGGTTTTAAAGGGTTGAAAGAATAATTTTGACATGGAGCAAAGATACTTTGTAAAAGTAAAAATCCATTGCGAAGCACAATGGATTTTTTAAATTTAATTTTTTTTATTTGGTTACACCTGAATTACCCCTAAATTAAACGGTTTTTCAATAGGAGCGTGGTTAGCTGCTTCAATCCCCATGGAAATCCAGGTACGGGTCTCTAGAGGATCAATAATGGCATCGGTCCATAAACGCGCGGCTGCATAATAAGGCGATACTTGAGCATCGTAACGCGCTTTAATTGTATCAAATAATTCTTGCTCCACTTTTTCATCTACAATTTTGCCTTGTTTCTTTAGCGAAGCCGCTTCAATTTGCAGCAACACTTTGGCCGCTTGGGCACCACCCATTACCGCTAATTCTGCACTTGGCCATGCAAAAATTAAACGTGGATCATAAGCTTTTCCGCACATGGCATAATTACCAGCACCATATGAATTACCAACGATGACTGTAAATTTGGGTACCACCGAATTCGAAACTGCATTTACCATTTTGGCACCATCTTTAATAATTCCTCCATGTTCCGATTTACTACCCACCATAAAACCCGTTACATCTTGTAAAAAGACTAATGGAATTTTCTTTTGATTGCAATTGGCAATAAAACGAGTGGCTTTATCTGCAGAATCGGAATAGATTACACCACCAAACTGCATTTCACTAGGTTTCGTTTTAGCACCTGTTGTTTTTACTATTTTACGTTGGTTGGCCACAATTCCTACTGCCCAACCGTCGATACGAGCATAACCCGTAATGATGGTTTGACCATAACCAGCTTTGTATTCATCAAACTCAGAATTATCCACCAAACGACTGATGATTTCCATCATATCATATTGTTCATTACGCGCTTTAGGTAAAATACCATATATTTCCTTAGGGTCAAGAGCTGGTTTTTCAGGTTTTACCCGATTGTAACCTGCTTTTTCAAAATCTCCCATTTTGCCTACCACACTTTTAATGCGGTCTAAAGCAGCTGCATCATCTTTGGCTTTAAAATCGGTTACTCCCGAAATTTCACAGTGTGTTGTGGCACCACCTAAAGTTTCATTGTCTATGCTTTCGCCAATGGCTGCTTTTACTAAGTAACTTCCCGCAAGGAAAATACTACCGGTTTTATCTACAATTAAAGCTTCGTCACTCATAATAGGTAAATAGGCACCACCTGCTACGCAACTTCCCATTACAGCTGCAATTTGGGTAATTCCCATGCTGCTCATGATAGCGTTATTACGAAAAATACGACCGAAGTGTTCTTTATCTGGAAAAATTTCGTCTTGCATGGGTAAATACACACCAGCAGAATCTACTAAATAAATGATTGGTAATCTATTTTCAATTGCAATTTCTTGCGCTCTTAAATTCTTTTTACCTGTAATAGGAAACCAAGCACCCGCTTTAACAGTAGCATCATTTGCCACCACGATACATTGTTTTCCTTGGATATACCCCATTTTTACCACCACACCACCTGAAGGACAGCCGCCATGTTCTTCATACATACCATCACCCACAAAAGCACCTATTTCGATGCTTTTTGCTTTATCATCTAATAAATAATCGATACGTTCACGAGCGGTCATTTTACCTTCTTCATGTAATTTATCGATACGTTTTTGGCCACCGCCTAATTTTACTTTAGCAAAGCGTTGTTTTAAATCGGAAAGGAGTAATTTATTATGGTCTTCGTTTTTATTGAACTGTAAATCCATGAGTGACTAGTTGTTGTTTTTTTATTGGTTCGCTAAAGTACAAAAAGAAAAGAAAAGTTGAAAGGCAAAAGTCAAATGTCGAAAGTCAAAGTTTGAAAATCTAAAGAAGCCTATTATTTTGAATATAATTTCTTTTACGCTTTTAACTTCATTAATAAGTCGTTTTGAATTTGCAATACTTTTATGGTTTCTTTTAAAGCTTCAATTTCATCTTTTTTAGGTTCTTTAACTGTAAAAGTTGTGGGTAATTGATTCGCTATATCCTGAAAAAAATTATGTTGTAAAGCATGGCATAATTCAATTAAAATACCCGTTTGAATACTACTGTTTTGGGTATATTTTAAGATAGAAACTGCGTCTCTATGGATTTCTCTCCCTAATGCCGACTTATTGATCTTATTTTTTGAAATAAAATCCTTCAATAATTTACCTGTATCGATATTATTTTTACCTTTTTTCATGTATTTATTTACTTTTATACTCTAATTTATTACTAAAGGTAATAAAAAATATACTTAAAGTAACTAAATAAATACTTTAAGTAATTATTTTTTAAAAATAAGTGTATGAAAATTTACTAAAAGTAAATAATTATTTACCTTTAGTAAGTAAAAACAATTAAAATGCTTTTTAAAAATAAATTTGAAAAATTTGTAATAATAGTTTGTCTACTTCTGTTTTTCGGACTTTTATTAGCTAATATCTCAGAAAGGTTTCGGTATACTGAATTTAGATGTTTTTATCAAATTGGTATAATGAGTTCTTATTTATTGCTGTTAGTTTGCTTACTTTGGAGTGGCGTTAATGCTCTTTTTTTATTTCATGAAAAATATGACAATAAAAAAAGACAATGGTTGTGGATAGCAATTACACTATTACCCATTTTGTTTTTTGGATTTATTTTTTTAGCTATTTTTTTTGATCAGGTATAAGTAGAACGCATCTTTAAAAATTGTTTTATCAAACGAAAAAGATATATTTACTTTTACAAAGTGTACTAAATAAGAAGATATGAATACCATTACCAAAATAAATCTTTCAAAGTTGAGAAAATGCAACCAGTATTGGGAAGACATGCCTGAAAATGAAAAAGGAAGATTATGTTTGCAATGTAACCATACTATTATTGATTTTAGAAAAAGTACAGACGCTGAAATTGCACAAGCCCATATATTCTCTGAAGATAAAGTTTGTGGTTTATATCATAAGGAACAGTTGGAATTTGCTTCATCAGCTAATAAAGGGAGAAAAGGAACGCGTTGGAATGTCTTTTATATAGGACTATTTAGTTTTTTAAGTTGGAATACTTTAGGACAAGAAAAAAGCGATGAAGTAAAGGTTGAACAAACCGATAAGAAGCTAAGTATAAACCCTAACATAACAGTAAAAAAGCAAGATCAGGATAGTTCGATAGTTAAAGAAATGATAATTATATCAGGTACTATTACTGATGAAAAAGGATTAGTACTTCCTGGAGCTTATGTTTTAGTTGCAGGAACTCATATAGCAACAAGTTCAGATGAGAATGGTTTTTATAAATTAAATTTAACAGATGTAATTGAAACACTTGAAAAAGTTAATCTAGTATTTGCATATGTGGGTTATGAACAAATTTTATGGTCTCAAGATAAAACTTATTTTGAAGAAATAAAAGACGTAAAAGTCAATGTACAATTTACACAAGAAGTTGAATTATCTGTTTTTTCTATTTATGGAGTAAAAGCACCCCTTCATAAAAGAGTGTGGTATAAAATCAGAAATGTTTTTCGAAAGAAATAATAAAAAAAAACACTTTACTTATTTTTAAAGTAAAGTGCTTTTATGCTATAATTGTAGAGAAAAATTAAATCTTTCTATTATTTTGTCTTTGTTTAAAAAGTAATAGATTTTCTTGGTTAATAGTACCATTATAATCTACTACATTGTTCATAAATAAGAGTTGGATAATCTCTTTAAAATTTTTGTCAATCAACAAAGTAGATTCAATAGTAACCTCATTTTTTGGAAACACTATTTTTACAAAATCGTCATCTAGATAAGAGATGGTATTGTTGTTGTTAATTTCGATATAGATCAGTTCAGTACTAGTGTCTAGTTTAAAAAGAGACAATTCACTTCCCATTTTTCTTTTGTCAAAATCAAACACACTTTTTTTATCGGCTAATACTTTACCTTTTTTAAAATCGATATCTTGTGAATACATAGTAATGCTTAGTAAAAGCATCGTTAACAATAGCACGTAATTTTTTTTCATGGGTTAATAGGGGTTAATATCCTTTTTTTCGGAGTGCAAAATTAATTCATTTAATTGAAATAAAACAATTGATTTTTAGTACTATAAGAAGTTTTTTGCTTTTTAAATTAGCAATATAATAGTCTACAAATTGTAAGTGTATCGATACAGTAGCGATATGTGTTTTATGTTGTGTAAAATGTTTTATTTTGGTTAATTTATTATTAATTTAAAAAAAATGCAGCACGTTAGTTTTAGAAATTAATGGAAACCAAAGATTCTCATTTGAATTTAAATTATATTTGAAACGAATCTCTTTGGAGTTCCTTTACCTATACCAATTAATAGTTCTAGAAATGCATAACGAATACACATTTAGAAAAGCTCAAATGAGTGACATTCCTGAAATATGGGTCATACTTCAAAAAGCCATTCAAAGAAGAAAGGAAGAGGGTAGTAAGCAATGGCAGGACGGTTATCCCAATCCTGAGGTTATCCAAAATGATATTGAAAAAGAAATCGGATTTGTGTTAACAGATGCCGAGAAAATCATAGGTTATACCGCCGTATTAATTAATGACGAACCCGAATATGCTAGAATAGTTGGGAAGTGGGTAACCCATGCGGATTTTGTGGTGTTTCATCGTGTGGCTATTTCAGAAGACTATTTAGGTAAAGGTTTGGCCAAAATAATGATAGGTTATATTGAAGATTATGCTTTGGAAAACCAAATCTATAGTGTTAAAGCCGATACCAACTTTGATAACCATGCTATGATGGCTATTTTTGATCGATTAGGTTATGTATATTGTGGGGAAGTGTATTTTAGAGGAAGTGCTCGAAGAGCTTATGAGAAAGTTTTGGATTTAAAAGTATAAATAATGAAAAAAATCCTAAGTTATGTAGTGTTTCTTTTGCTACTAATTTCCTGTCACAATCATGAGAGAAAGCATACTGTTTCAACTAGAGGGGAAAAGTTATTTTCAGACAGTATTGCTAATGAAAATGAATTTGTTGACGATTGGTTATCGTATTATAAAGCGCTTGATACTAGTTTTTCTTTCACTAAATTTAAGTTGATTAAAAAGGATACGTTGCATAAAATAAAAGGAACAGTTTTAGGGAGTTTTGATCCAAAATTTGATACAATTTATTCTCGTTTTTTAAGATATGACAAGTCAAGAACAAAATACATTGATTTTGATAGTTATAATTGGGCTTTAGATGAAAATAATATAATAACAGAGATTGATCAGGAGATAGATTTAGTAAACCTTGAAGATAAAAGTGTTGAAAGAATTGCTTTTAGAGGACCTTTACAATGGGTAGAAGAAGCATATTGGAAAAATAATAGTACTGTGTTTCTATTAGAAAATACAACAGAAAATAAACCTGTAATTACTGAAATAGATCTTGTAATGAATCAAGTTTATGTTTATGAATATCATTCTTCTTTACAATTTAAATCGGAATATTTTAAAAACCGACTTGCGAAACTAGGTTTCTATTTTTAATATTATGAAGCAAATGCAACAATTGGATAATAATAGATTAAATGAAACAATTTCTTGGTGGGAAAAGAAGAGAATTGTATTTAATATAATTATTGGCTTCTTTGGAATACTTGCTTTAATCATAATTCAACCATCTTGTTTTGGTTGGTGTGATTGTATAGGTATACTTTTGTGGGGGATTATGGCGAATATTCTATTTTCTCTTGGCATTCTTTTAGAAATAGCAAATCAATATTATTTTAAATCAAAATATAATGTGTATCAATTTAGAAATTTCTTCTATGTTATTGGTACACTTGCTTATGCTTTTGTTACGTTCAGCTATCCTTTCCTTTACTATATTTATTTCAAAATAATGAATTTTTTATAGTCAACGTTAAGGTTCTCTTAAACCCTTTTTATAAAAAAGAAGGTT
>PKDY01000056.1 GCA_002862755.1 Flavobacteriaceae bacterium
GAAAAACGATTTTAATTACACTCCTATAAAGCTGGTTAATGGTTTGATTTATCCAGATGAATATGAATTACAAGAACTGAAATATTTTATTTCAGAACTCTCAGAAAAAGAAGAAGCTGTATTGGTTTAAAAATATTGTTGCAACGATAGTCAAGATGCTGCATTTGACTTTAAAAATATGTAGTAAAAAACAAATTATAATATTTAAATTATGAAAAAAACAATTTTAAATTTAGTTGGTGCTGAAGAGTTGACTAAAAAAGAGCAAAAAAATGTAAACGGAGGAATTACAGAAGGAATGGCAAGATGTTGTAAAAGTAGAACCCAATTAGGGGGAAGCTGCAATTCTTCTTATCCATACGTGAAAGGCGGATGGTGTTGTTCAGTGCCAGACCCAAATACTTGTGCTCCAATATTAATCGATTTAATAGACTAATCATGAAAAAAACAATTTTAAATTTAGTAGGGGCTCAACTTTTATCAAAGAATGAGCAAAAGGAAATAAATGGAGGTAAATTGCCACCATCTCCTTCATGTAGCAATGGTACTTTTCCAGTTTCAGTAAATCAATGTTTGTGCAAGAATGGAGGTACTTATTCAAATAGTTCACAATCATGTTCAAATAACCAACCAACAGGATATGTTTGGGAAAATGCAACAGGATGCTGTTATAATTTTATGATGGAACTTTAAAATCTATCGAATTAAATTTTACTGTCTAGAATTTGTTTCTAGGCAGTTCTTTTTTTATTATTTTTGATAAAAATCTAAACAAACTTTTGAAAAAATTTCCTTATTACATCCAAACTGAAAGTAAAGATTGTGGACCTACATGTTTAAAAATTATTGCCAAATTCAACGGGAAAGTTTTAAATACACAAATGCTTCGCGAACTTTCGGAAACCACTAGAGAAGGAAGTAATTTACTAACTTTGAGTGATGCTGCAGAAACGATTGGTTTTCGCTCTTTAGGAGTAAAGATTTCTCTAGAAAAATTACAAGAAGCGCCACTTCCGTGTATATTGCATTGGAACAAAAACCATTATGTGGTTCTGTATAAAATTAAAAAGAATAAATATTATATTTCTGATCCAGCTATTGGTCTTATTGAATATAGTGAAGCAGAATTTTTAAAATTTTGGATAGGTAACAATGCTGATGAAACTACAGAAGAAGGTATTGCCTTATTGTTAGAACCTACTCCTAAATTCTATGAGTCTGAATTTGATTTAGATAAAGATGAAGAGGGAAAAACGAAGTTTGGATTTAGCTTATTATCAAAATATATTTATAGATACAAAGCATTTGTTATTCAATTGGCGATAGGATTATTAGCAGGTAGTTTATTGCAACTCATTTTTCCTTTTTTGACTCAAAGTGTAGTGGATGTTGGGATACAAAATCAAAACATTCATTTTATATACTTGGTATTATTAGCACAATTGTTTTTATTTTTTGGAAAAACAGCTTTAGAATTGATACGCAGCTGGATTTTATTACACTTGTCTACTCGAATCAATATTGCTTTAATTTCAGACTTTTTTATCAAACTAATGAATTTACCCATTTCTTATTTTGATGTGAAAATGACTGGAGATATCATGCAACGTATTAATGATCATCATCGAATTGAAAGAATTTTAACAACATCTTCCCTAAATGTATTATTCTCTATGATTAATATGGTTTTAATGGGAGGGATTTTGGCCTATTATAATCTTGGAATATTTACGGTTTTCTTTATTGGTAGTTTGCTTTATTTTTTATGGGTTATTTTATTCTTAAAAAGAAGAGAAAAATTAGATTATAAGCGTTTTTCTGAGGTGTCTCAAGAGCAAAGTAAGGTAATAGAATTGATCAATGGTATGCAAGAAATAAAATTGCATAATGCTGAAAAACAAAAAAGATGGGGTTGGGAATACATACAAGCGCGATTGTTTCGGGTTTCTATGAAAAGTTTGGTTTTGGAGCAAACGCAAGGTATTGGTTCTAATTTCATAAACGAATTAAAAAATATAATTATCATCTTTTTGTCTGCACTTGCGGTTATAAATGACGGACTAACCTTAGGGGAAATGATGGCAATTACTAGTATTGTTGGAAGTTTAAACGGACCAGTGATACAATTAATAGGGTTTATTCGAGAATTACAAGATGCTAAAATTTCATTGGCAAGATTGTCAGAAATTCATGAAATGAAAGATGAGGTTGAAGACGAAAATGAAAAAACACGAGAAATACCAGAAAACGATATTCATATAAAGGAATTGTCGTTTCGTTATACAGGTTCTGATGTAAATGTTTTAGAAGCACTAAATTTAACAATTCCTGCCAAAAAGATAACGGCAATTGTGGGAACTAGTGGGAGTGGAAAAACAACGTTAATGAAATTACTCTTGAAATTTTACGAACCTCAAGAAGGAGATATCTTAATCAATAAAACCTCGTTGAAAAGTATTTCTCAGAAAGCATGGAGAAATCATATTGGATCTGTAATGCAAGAAGGATATATTTTTAGTGATACGATTGCAAATAATATTGCTGTAGGTGTTGATATTATTGATAAAGAGCGTTTACAATATGCGGCTGATGTGGCTAATATTAAAGAGTTTATTGATGATTATCCCTTGCGATACAACACTAAAATAGGTGCAGAAGGAGTAGGAATGAGTACAGGACAAAAACAGCGTTTACTAATTGCTCGTGCCGTTTATAAAAATCCAGAAATGCTTTTCTTTGATGAAGCAACGAGTGCGTTAGATGCGAACAACGAAAAAGAGATTATGGAAAAATTAGATGTGTTTTTTAAAGACAAAACGGTTTTGGTTATTGCACACCGTTTGAGCACGGTAATGAATGCGGATAAGATTGTGGTTTTAGAAAAAGGGAAAATAATTGAAACGGGAACACATACAGAATTAGTGGCACTAAAAGGAAGCTATTTTAAATTGGTTAAAAACCAATTGCAATTAGGAAATTAGAATGAAGAGAATAAATTATAGATAAGTAAGAAACAATGCCAAACGAAAATAGAAACAACGAGTCACTTCCTGCTTCAGATATTGAGTTAAGAAGTGAACAAGTACAAGAAATATTAACAAAAGTCCCACACTGGATGATTCGATGGGGAAACTTGGTGATTCTAATACTCTTGTTGGTGCTTTTGTTGTTTTCTTACTTTATTAAATATCCAGATATTAATACTGCAAAAATTACAGTCACTACTGCTATTCCTCCTGAAAAATTAGTAGCCAGAACTTCGGGTAGAATAGAAGCTTTATTGGTGAATGATAATAGTTTTGTTTCTCGAAATACTCCTTTAGCAGTTATTGAAAATACGGCTAATTATAAAGATGTTTTTTTGTTGAAAAGCATTACTGATACCATTCAAATAGATAGAACTCCTTTCCCATTTCAGAAATTACAATTTACACAATTAGGCGAAGTAGAAAGTGCTTTTGCAGTTTTTCAAAAAGAGTATAGTGCCAATGATTTATTAAAGGTGTTAAAGCCTTACCAAGTAGAATCGAATGCTCAACAATTTGAAGTTAATCAGATAAAAGAAAGATTACTATTATTAGAATCACAAAAAGAAATCAACCAATCGGAATTAGAATTAGAAAAAAATCAATTAGATAGACAGGAATTGCTATATAAAAGAGGTGTAATTGCAGCGCAAGAATTTGAAAAATTTAAATTAGCTTATTTACAATCTCAAAAGAACTTTAAAAACTTATTAAGTTCTATTTCTCAGTTGAAATCATCCTTAAATGATATAAATAGAAATAGTAAAAATACGACAATCAATGCTACTAAAGAGGCGGTTAATCTTGAAAGAAATGTAATTCAATCTTTTTTTCAATTAAAAAAAGCAATTAAAGATTGGGAGTTGAATTATGTGCTACGAACTTCAATGGAAGGAAAGGTCTCTTTTTTGCAGCTTTGGTCTGAAAATCAAACGGTTGCTTCTGGAGATTTAGTGTTTTCGGTGGTGCCTATTCGTGAAGATGCATATGTTGGAAAAGTAGTTGCAGAAGCACAAAATTCTGGAAAAATTAAAAAAGGACAAACCGTTCATATCCGCTTGGCAAATTTTCCAGATAGAGAATACGGTATTGTGCAAGGTATCGTGCATAACATTGCTGCAACACCAGATAAAGAAGGCAATTTGTTAATTGATGTGAGTTTGCCAAACGGTTTAGAAACTTCTTATGATAAGAAAATAGTTTTTCAACAAGAAATGACAGGAACAGCTGATATTGTTACAGAAGATTTACGTTTAATCGAACGCTTGTTGTATCAGTTTAGAGATGTTTTTAAAAGATAAAATAAGGATTTTACCATTCGTTTACTTTATTCGCGTCTAGCTTCACAAAAATAAACAGCATAATTGTAAATGCCCACAAACTCGAACCTCCATAGGAGAAAAACGGAAGGGGTACTCCAATGGTTGGAAATAACTTAATAAGCATTGCAATGTTTACAAAGAAATGGGTAAACAAATAACTAGCAACACAATAACCATAAACACGGCTAAATTTTGTCTTTTGTTTTTCAGCTAAAAAAATTATTCTTAAGAATAAAGTCACAAAAAGGATGATTACTATAGACGAGCCTATAAAACCCCATTCTTCACCAACGGTAGTAAATATGTAATCTGTATGCTGTTCCGGAACAAAACCTCCTTTGGTTTGTGTGCCTTCTAAATAACCTTTACCTGTTAAACCACCAGAACCAATTGCAATCATAGATTGATTTAAATTGTACCCTTCTTTTTTAATATCTACATCTTTACCTAATAAAACGTCGATACGGTCTTTTTGATGTGGCTCTAGAACAGTGGTATAAACATAGCTAACTGAAAAAGTAAATCCTGCTATAACAATAAAAATGATACTATATAAGATGGGGTTTCTCTTTACCCTTCTTTCTTTGAAATAAAAAACAAGCATCACTAATCCAATCCCTATCATAATGTATTTGGGATCTATTGTTAAGGCAAGAAAAAATAAAACAATCGCACTAAAACCTGAAAATAAATACCATGCTGGAAGTCCTTCTCTATTTAAAACGAAAATTAAAGAAAGAAAAATCATTGCACTACCTGCATCTGGTTGTAAAAGGATTAATAAAACAGGAAGTAAGATGATTCCAAAAGCAAGTAATTGATCCTTTAGGTTTTTCAAATTAATTTGTGGAAAACTGAGGTATTTTGCTAATAATAGAGCAGTTCCTGTTTTTACAAATTCAGAAGGTTGGAACCCAAATCCTCCAAATTGATACCAGTTCGTTTGCCCTTTTTTGGTTACCCCAAAAACAAATAAACCTAATAATAGTAGGATTCCAATTCCATAAAAAACAAAAGAAAAGCGTTCAAATATTTTGGCATCTAAAAAGAGTAATA
This sequence comes from Flavobacteriaceae bacterium, assembly GCA_002862755.1. Lineage (GTDB taxonomy): Bacteria > Bacteroidota > Bacteroidia > Flavobacteriales > Flavobacteriaceae > Flavobacterium. Next base: position 5,405 of record PKDY01000056.1, read on the forward strand.
CTAATATTAAGGGAATGGTTAGTATAACAAATAGCATTTGTCTCCCATAGGTTTGCTTAATGTCAAATATAGAAGTAACCTCTAGAGGTAAAGAGGCAGAATAGATCGTCAACCACCCCATTATTACTAGAGTAACATATAATAATACAGTTAACCAATCAATGTTACCAATACTTTTTCCTCTCATTTAATTAACTTCTTCCTCTTTTAGGTTTAAATTAGGTTTTGTGTCTTGAACCGTAGTGGTTTCAGTGAATCTTTGATAAATAATATTTTCTATTTTTTTATATTCATCTTCTAAAGAACCATTTAACATTCGGGTTTCCAAATCGGTTCTCGTAATCTCACCATTTACATATTTTTCAATCATTAACGTAGCAATAGGACCAGCCCAACGATTCCCCCAATAGCCATTTTCAACAAAAACGGCAATTGCAATAGTAGGATTGTCTTTTGGTGCAAAAGCTACAAAAATAGAATGATCTTTCAATTGATACGTTTTGCCTGCTACTCTAATTTTGTTTTCAGCAGTACCTGTTTTTCCACAAATTTGCATGTCTTTTACTTTTAAACTAGCAGCAGTTCCTTTGTTGTATACATCTGCTAATCCTTCAATAACTGGCTCAAAATGTCTTGAATCTACAGTTGAAACATGTTTAGTAGTGAATTTTTTATCTAACGTTTGATCTTTAATCTTTTTTACAATATGGGGTGTGAAATAATATCCTTTGTTGGCAACAACAGCCATCATATTAGCTAATTGAAGCGGAGTAGTTAATATTTCACCTTGACCAATACCGTTTGAAATTATGGTAGAACCTCTCCAACCACCATTTGGGTATAATCTTTCATACGTTTTTGAAGTGGGAATGTTCCCTTTTTTACCAATTGGTAAATCGGTTCCCATATAATTTCCTAAGCCAAAACTTTTCACATGATTCGACCAAACATCTACTCCTTTAGAAGAGTTTTTAAATTTGTCAATGGTATTTCTATAGACACTACAAAAATACGTGTTACAAGAATTGTAAATTCCATTGTTTAATTTGGATAATCCAGAATCGTGACATTTCATAAAACGACCTGCTCCATAGGAAAATCCATGGTGACATACAAATCCTGTTTCTGGTGTAATCACTTCTTCTTGTAAACCAACCAAACCTGTTAGAATTTTGAAAGGTGAACCAGGAGGATATTGTGCCAAAAGACCTCTGTCAAATAAAGGATTAGCAATGGAATCATGATACAAAGCCGTGTAGTTTTTTGATCTTTGTCTTCCAACTAATAAGCCAGGATCATAGGTTGGAGCTGAAACTAAAGCTAAAATTTCACCCGTTTTAGGTTCGATAGCTACAATACCACCTCTTTTATTTATCATTAACTCTGTCCCATATTTTTGTAACTCATAATCAATGGTAAGTGTTAAATCTTTTCCTTGTTGGGAAAGGGTATCAAACTTACCATCTTTGTAAGAACCAATCACTTTGTTGTATTTGTCTCTCAATAGATATTTTACTCCTTTTACACCTCTTAAAATATCTTCATATTCTTGTTCGACACCTTGTTTGCCAATTAAATCACCACTATTATAATAGGGGTTCTTTTTGATAATAGCTTCATTTACTTGGGTGATAAAACCAAAAATATTAGCTCCAAAATCAACTTGGTAATCTCTTAATGCTCTCTTTTGCGTATAGAAACCTTCAAATTTTCTTTCCTTTTCTTGAAAAGCTGCATATTCTTTTTTATTCAATTGTGCCAAAAAAACAGAAGGTAACCTCGGACTGTATACGGTTGCTTTTCTGATTTTTTCTATCAAATCTTTTTTATCAATCTTTAATAAATTACAAAAATCTAAGGTATCTAAGTTTTTTATTTCTCTTGGGATAACCATGATATCATAAGAAGGTTGATTAGCAACCATTAATTTTCCATTTCGATCATAAATATAACCTCTTTCAGGAAAATCAAATACTTTTTTGATGGCATTATTCTCAGATTGAAGCTTTAAGGAATCATCCATTATTTGTAAATAGAAAATTCGCACAATTAATACAATTGCAGCAGCTATTATAAGGGATGGTAAAACAATTTTTCTCATCGCTTATTTGGTTTAATAAGATAAATAATCAGTAAACAAATAATAAAAGAAAGTACCGTTGAAATTAAAGTGGAATATATTATTTCAAAGAATAAAGTCAAACTAAAATATTCAAAGAAAAACAATACAAAGTGGTGAATAAAAAGTGCTAATAACACATAGGATACTCTCTCGGATGTAATTTTATCTGCTATTTTAACAGTTTGGTATTCGTAACTAATTCCAAAGGAAAAACGAAATAAATTAGGTCTCACAAAGGCTAATACGGTACAAGCCATAGCATGAATTCCATGAGAATTACTAAACATATCAATCGTTAAGCCAATAAAAAAACTGCTAATTAATAGCGCATTTTTATTTCCATTTACTGGAAATAATAAAATAAATAAAACATAAGGGTATGGATTCACAAACCCAAACATATTGATATTGTTAAATAAAATTACTTGTAAAAAAACAAGTAATATAAAACGTACGATATTTAGGATGTTATTATTCAATTCGCTTCTCTAATGGTTTCTTTTTCTAATTCTTGTTTTTCTTCTTTGTATTCATTCCCAATTACATATACATAACCTAAAGCTGTCATGTCATTAAATAATCGCACGTTTATGGTGTAATAGTTGGTCTTCTTATCGATAAAAACCTTTTCAATTTTACCAATAGGAATGTTTTCTGGGAAAATTTCAGAATCTGCTCCTGTTACAATCGAATCTCCTTTTTTTAAACTAGCCAAACGGGGTACATCAGTGAGTTGCACGTAACCCACATTTTTTCCGTCCCAATTTAAGGTTCCAAAATGAGTCGAATTTTTAATTTTAGCATTAATTTTTAATTCTGTATTTAATATGCTAATGATAGTTGCATAATTTTTAGAAGTCTTTTCTATAATTCCTACAATACCTTTGTCATTTACAACACCCATACTCGGTTTAATGCTGTCTTTTGTTCCCGCATTAATCGTTAAAAAGTTTTGTCTAACATTATACGAGTTTTTAATCACTTTCGCTTTTGTTACTGTATAAAATAGCACATCATTGAATTTTAATTTTTTCAAATCTAAAACCGTATCTTTTTGGTTGAATAAGATTTGTTTTAATCGAGCATTCTCTTCAGCAAGTAATTCGTTTTTTTCTTTCAAGCTAAGATATTCGTTAAACGAATTAATGTTCTCATATACTCCTCCTGTTATATTATTGGCGCTATTAATATACTTACTTCTATGAAAGGAATGAGATTGAATAATGAGCGCAAATGAAATACCCAAAAGCAGCAAAAACAGCAATCTATAGCTGTTTTTTATGAAAAAATATAGTATTTGCTGCATGAATTATCTTTATTTTATAAGGATGCTTTTGTATTTACCAAGATTTTTTAACGCTATTCCTGTTCCTCTTACAACAGCTCTTAATGGATCTTCTGCGATGTAAACAGGTAAATCAGTTTTGATAGAAATTCTTTTATCAAGACCTCTTAACATAGAACCACCACCAGCTAAATAAATACCCGTATTATAAATATCAGCTGCTAATTCTGGAGGTGTTTGAGATAACGTTTCCATAACGGCATCTTCAATTCGTTGTATCGATTTGTCCAATGCCTTTGCTATCTCTCTATAAGAAATATCAACTTGCTTTGGTTTACCAGTTAATAAATCTCTACCTTGAACTTGCATTTCTTCTGGTGGACTGTCTAAATCTTCTGTAGCTGCGCCAATTTGAATCTTAATTTTTTCAGCTGTAGTTTCACCCACAAATAAATTGTGTTGTGTTCTCATATAGTAGATGATATCATTGGTAAATACATCACCTGCAATTTTTACAGATTTATCACAAACGATACCTCCCAAAGCAATTACTGCAATTTCAGTTGTACCTCCACCAATATCTACAATCATATTCCCTTTTGGTTGCATAATATCAACTCCAATACCAATAGCGGCAGCCATAGGTTCATGAATTAAATATACTTCTTTACCATTCACACGCTCAGCGGATTCTTTTACTGCACGCATCTCTACTTCTGTAATTCCTGATGGAATACAAATTACCATTCGTAAAGCAGGTGTAAAAAGTTTCTTTTTTAATGCAGGGATACTTTTAATTAGCATGCTAATCATTTTTTCTGAAGCATCAAAATCAGCAATAACCCCATCTTTTAAAGGTCTAATGGTTTTAATGTTTTCATGTGTTTTACCTTGCATCATATTGGCCTCTTTCCCGACTGCTATAATTTTACCACTAATACGATCCCGTGCAACAATAGAAGGACTATCGATTACTACTTTGTCGTTGTGAATGATTAAGGTGTTTGCTGTACCAAGGTCAATTGCGATGTCCTCAGTCATGAAATCAAAAAATCCCATATGCTTTTTTAGGGGTTTATGTTAGTAAAAATATTCGTGTTTTACAAATGTAATAAAATTAATGTTTAAAATGACGTGTTCCCGTAAATACCATAGACACATTATTTTCATTACAATAATTAATACTCAATTCGTCTTTAATAGAACCTCCAGGTTGAATTACAGAAGTAATTCCTGCTTTGTTTGCAATTTCTACACAATCTGGGAAAGGGAAGAAAGCATCGCTTGCCATCACAGCGCCAATTAAATCAAATTCAAAAGAGCGCGCTTTTTCAATTGCTTGTCTTAAAGCATCTACTCGAGACGTCTGTCCTGTTCCTGAAGCACATAATTGTTTGTTTTTAGCTAAAACAATCGTGTTCGATTTGGTATGTTTACAAATTTTTGAAGCAAAAATTAAATCTTCAATTTCTTCATCAGTCGGCTTTGAACTAGTAACGTTTTTTAGTTGCTCTTTCGTATCTGTTAGGTTATCTTTATCTTGAACTAAGATACCATTTAAACAAGTGCGAACTTGTTTTGTTGGTAATGCAACGTCATTGATTACTAATAAAATTCTGTTTTTCTTTTCTTCTAATAAATCGATTGCATCTTTATCAAAAGCAGGCGCAATCACTACTTCGCAAAATAGAGAATGAATTTCTTCTGCAGTGGCTAAATCAATGGTGCCGTTTGCAATTAAAACACCACCGAATGCAGAAGTTGGATCACCAGCTAAAGCATCTAGATACGCTTCTTTCATGGTGGATCTTGTAGCAATTCCACAAGCATTATTGTGTTTTAAAATGGCAAATGTAGGGGCATCGTTTTTAAATTCATTCATTAAATTAACAGCCGCATCAACATCAAGTAAGTTATTGTATGATAATTCTTTTCCGTTTAATTTGGTAAACATTTTGTCAAATTCACCAAAGAAAAATCCTTTTTGGTGAGGGTTTTCTCCATAACGTAATGTTTCACCTTCTGCCATACTTATTTTTAAGTACGTTTCATCGGTGTTGAAATAATTAAAAATAGCGGTGTCATAATTGGAAGAAACATGGAATGCTTTCGTTGCTAAGCTTCTTCTTTGTTCTATAGTTGTAGCTCCATTTCCATTCGTATAAAAATCTAAAAAAGGTTGGTATTCTTCCACAGAAGCTACAATAACGGTATCTTTAAAGTTTTTAGCTGCAGCTCGAATTAAAGAAATGCCACCAATATCTATTTTTTCAATGATATCTGCTTCATTTGCTCCAGAAGCCACTGTTTTTTCAAAAGGATACAAATCAACAATTACTAAATCGATTTGTGGAATGTTATATTCTTCCATTTGAGCCACATCTGAAGGGTTGTCTTGACGATTTAAAATACCACCAAACACTTTTGGATGCAATGTTTTTACTCTGCCTCCTAAGATAGAAGGGTAATCCGTTACATTTTCAACAGCTACTACTGGAATTCCTAAATTGGTAATAAAAGTTTCTGTACCTCCTGTAGAATAGATGGTTACTTGATTTTCATGAAGTGCTTTTACAATAGGCTCTAATCCTGTTTTGTCAAAGACTGAAATTAAGGCAGAAGTAATTTTTTTCGTTGTGCTCATAGTGTGTTGTGTTGTTGTTTAGTTCCAAAAAAAGACATTTTTGTATTGTATTTTTTTTGGAGTAGTTTTTTGTTGTGCAAAAGTAGTTATACTTATTAAAACTTTCAACAATTATGAACACAGAAAAATACTTTTTTTTAATAATTTTTATTTAAAAGTGAATATTAAAAATCATTAACTGATTTCTATTAAAAATTGGAAAGTCTTTTTTTGTTATTAGGTTGAATCATAATAACTATTTTTTTTGCAAAAGTTATTACTCCGTGTTAAAGACGAGGTTATAGTAATCTAACCTTTAGTCATGCTAAAGTATATCTTTTTGAGTCCTTTTTGTAACATTTTAAGCTTTCGCTCTACTAATACTATAATTCAACTGTATTATGTTATTATATCTTCGATTACTTAAAGAAAGTTTAAGCTTTGCGCTTAATGCACTGCGAAATAACAAACTACGAACCTTGTTGTCTCTTCTTGGAGTTACTATAGGTATTTTTTCTATTATTGCGGTACTTGCTGCAGTAGATTCTATGGATAAAAAAATCAAAGAAGACTTAAGTGATATGGATTTAAATACCGTGTATTTAATTCGCTTTTCTTTTGGCCCTTCAGAAGTGCCAAGGTGGAAAAGAGAACAATTTCCAGATGTAACTTATGATGAATATGAATACATTAGACGTTCGGTAAATCATGTGGATAAAATGTCTTTTAATGTCTTTACACGAAATGAAAACATAAAGTATGATGATAAAACAGTTAATTCAATTCAGGTTACTCCTTGTACCAATGAATTAATTGACATTGAACCTATAAAAGTAGAAACAGGTCGTTTTTTTAATGAATCTGAATCCAATTCAGGTACGCCTGTAATTGTTATCGGTAGTGAAGTAGCAAGTAGTTTATTTGGTAACAAGAATCCACTTGGTAAAAAGGTAAGATTGTATGGTCAGAAACTAACAGTAATTGGAGTGCTTAAAAAACAAGGACAAGCTACTTTTGGACAAAGCAATGATGTGTCTGTGTTTTTTCCAGTTAACTTTTTAAGAAGAATGTATGGTGATAATAATAAGAGTTTAACTCCAGCTATACTAATTAAACCTGAAAAGGGAGTAGATATGGAAGAGTTTAAAGCAGAATTAGCACAAAAACTGCGTGCTTACAGAAGTTTGAAACCTGGTGAAATTAATAACTTTTTTATCAATGTGCTATCGGGTTTCACTGATTTTATTGATAATATCGTTGGACAAATGAATAAAATAGGTTGGGGAATCAGTTTGTTCTCTCTTTTAGTTGGAGGTTTTGGAATTGCTAACATTATGTTTGTTTCTGTAAAAGAACGTACCAATTTAATTGGAATCCAAAAAGCCTTGGGAGCTAAGAACAAGTTTATTTTATTTCAGTTTTTATTTGAAGCTATTATTTTGTCACTTATTGGAGGAATTGTAGGGATGCTTCTCGTATGGCTGTGTGCAGTAGGATTAAGTGCTGCGCTCGATTTTGAATTTGTTTTAAGTTCTCAAAATTTATTAATAGGTAGTGGTTTGGCTTCATTTATTGGGCTAATATCTGGGATTTTGCCTGCTATTTCAGCTGCAAAACTGGATCCGGTGGAAGCGATTAGAACAGGCCTATAAATTAGAATGTTAAATAGAAAATATAAAAAAAGCACTTGAACTCTCAAGTGCTTTTTAATTTATCGTTTCATTGTGAAATGTGCTTTATAAGTTCTTTCTTCTCCATTGTGCAGATAGGAAACTATAAACCAATAATCTGTGGAAGGTAGTGGTGTTCCATTGTAAGTTCCGTCCCAACCTGGCCCATTTGGTGAAATTTGTTTGATTAATTTACCATAACGATCAAAAATAGAAATGGTTGTTCCAGTAGTATCTTTTAAATCATAAATGTTCCATCGGTCATTATAACCGTCATTATTTGGTGTGAAAAATTTAGGATATTTAATAACTGTAAAAGTAACCCGACTATCGCCACAATTCCCATATAAATCATTAATTACAATGGTATGATCCCCAGAGCTTAAATTCGTAAAAATAGGGCTTGTTTGGAAAGTACCCTCATCTAATTGATATTCATAATTGCCCAAACCTGTTAGTATGTTAACGGTTGCTATAGCTACTTCTTCGAAATCTTCTGTTAAAACCACTTCGGCTAAAGCAACACTTGAAGCAGTAACTTCAACAGTAGTTGCATCATAAGAACAATCAGGAGCGTTTTCAGGCGTTAATTTGATAGGAACCACATCATAAACGCCAATTGCATCGGCTATATATTGAAATCCAGTGCCCATTAAGTTTCCATTTAAATACCATTCAATAGCATAGTTTGAAGAGTTTAAACTACTGTCTTGAGGAACAACTAAAGTTGCAGTTTGTTCTACAGTATTGGTTTCAGGATGAATACAAATAATACCATCAGCTACAGAAAAAACGGATCTTGGGGAAACCGTAAACTGAAAATGAGTTTCATCATTACAAGTATCATTATTTGTTGCTTGGGCATATACCCAAATATCAAAGGTTTCACTTGCACTTGCAGCTGGTACACTAAAAGTATAATTATTAGGATTAATTAGATTGGCTGAATCGCCACCTGGCTGACTGTAATAATTTACTTGATAAGTAGTAGGTGTTAAGGTCGGTAAGGTAAATTCACCACAATGATTACTTCCGTTTAAAGCTGTAAAATCAATTGCATACGTACTTAAATCTGGTGTTTCTGAGATAGTAACTGTAAAACTTTTTTCTTCGGTACAAGGATATCTATCTCCATTTTTAGCATATACATAGATGGTTTGGGTTGAAGTTAAGGTATAATCATTTGGCATAATAATATCTGCAGGATTACCTCCGGGTTGTGAGTAATAGCCTATTGCATAACCATTTGAAGAAGCTGGAGTATGTGTTAGTGCTTCTAATGTATAGCTATCACAGCTAGAGATGTCATCAAAATTGGGTAAACCAATATAATTGTAGTAAGCTGTAAAAGGAATATCTTGAAAACAACCCGTAGTTGTATCTATGTTATAAATATAAAAGGTTTTTGTTTCTTCGAAAACCATACTTGGTGTTACAAGTGTTCCTGATGCATTAGGTTCTGTGTAATAAGTTCCAAAAACTGGTGCCTCTAATGAATAAGGACTACAAAAATAAAGATCTCCTTCGTTATCAACAGGAGGTAATGGATTTATAGTAACGGTAAACGAACTTTCATTGTCACAATTGAATGTATTTGCAGGAGTGTAAATATAGTATGTGCCTGGGTCGGGATTATTTGAGGTTAAGTCTATAATTGTCCCAGCTTGCAATTGGGTTCCATTGCCATTAGGTTCTGTATAGTAATTTCCATCTGTTAAATCCGGTAAAATGTAATAATCACAAGCAATAACGTCCTCTAGTTCATCTACTGGTGGAACTTCTAATATAGTAATTTCAAAAGACATGTTTTCGGTACAGTTAGGAGCCGTACTGGTGTTTGCGTAGATATAAATCGTTTGTGATGCTGTAATTTGAGTTTGAGCAGGGATGTTATCTCCCGTTCCAGAAGGACCTGTGAAATAACCTCCAGCATCCAAATTAGGAAGTGTGTATACTCCACAGGCACTTTGATTTCCGATATTGTTGATAATATAAATTGTAAAATTAGAACTGTTTACACAGCCATTACCGTCTGGACCATTGCTAATAGTGATGACTTGAGTACTTGTTACAGCATCTCCTGCATTCAATTGATTTCCTTCAGCATTAAAATAGTTACCATTTACAAGGGGTTGTAAAGTATAACTAGTACAAGTTGTTACATCGTCTAAGGTGTCTACAGGAGGTAAAGGATGAATAACTAATGGGAAAGCCTCATCTCTACAAAAAACACCGTCCACTTCAGCATAATAATAAACCGTTTGATCGTTCGTAATTACTGTGCCACTAGGAATAACAGTATTGGATAAATTATTTGGTCCACCAGCCTGTGTATAAAAGTTACCTACTACTGGATTAGGTATAACAAATTGCCCACAGTGTTCTAAGTTAATATCATACTCGTCAATTAAAGTAACTTGAAAACTAGATTGATTGGTACAACCATTCGTGTCAGGACCTATAAAAATATAGTAGGTGCCACCAACATCTATATTATCACCAGCATTATAGGAAATACCTGTACCATTTGGTCCTGAAAAATAATTTCCATTTGTAATAGGAGGTAGCGTATAGCTATGGCATTCTATGACGTTTTCTAAAGTATCTACAATGGGTAAAGGATTAATAATGATTTCAAAACTGCTTACTGCAAAACAATTCGAATTGGTGTTGGATTGAATTCTTACCCATACTATTTGTGTTGAAGCTCCAGCAGCTATTGGATAATTAGTAGGATTTGGATAATTTCCCGTACCTCCTAATTGTGCATTGTTTTGAGTGGCATAGAATGATAAACTATAACCAGAAACTAACTGAGAGTTATTGGCTAAGGTTTGTGTTATTAAGTTTACATTTTGACCTTGACCGTTTGCGGTATCACAAATTTCTAAATTATCAATTGTATTCACCACAATGGGATCACTCACTAGCAAATCAAAAGAATAAACAGCTTCACAAAATGCAGAAGTGTTACTATTATAGAGTGCAAAATATAGGGTTTCATTTCCTGGACTCTGATAATTGTTTAATTCAACATCAGGGATTGGGTTGGTATGAGATGAAGCATCTGCTGATGAGGTGTAATAAAAAATATCATATCGAGCATCATCAATTCCTAAAGTAGCTTCGTTGTTTTGTGTTAGATCGTAATTGTAGGTTGCACTACCGTTATTACAAGCTGTAAGGTTATTCGGATTGTTAACAGCTAAATCATAGAAAACTATTGCATCGGTAATGGTACAGTTTGTATTGGGTTTTGTTACTGTTACCTCATACTCTCCGCTTTCTGTAACCGTTAAGGTGTTGCCTGTTTCTGCTAATGGATTCCCATTTAACGTCCAAGTATGATTGTAATCGGTCTCACTTAATCCAGTTGTAAGCGTTCTATTGTCGCCATAACAAAAGCTATCATCTGGTCCTAAGTCTAAAGTGGTAATGAAACTTCCGGATGATAAGAAAACAGCAGAATCATAACGTGCATCTTGATAATCTCCAATAACTAATCGTATTCTGTAAGCATTGTTTGGTGTTACAGTTGAAGATGCATTCATAACCGTAGTAAACCCTCTCATGTTTACAGTTGAGTTCCCAGGATTGGTTACATTATAGGTACTAAATAAAGAAGGATTTGAAGAAAAACAATTGTTGTTGTAGGCTTGATCTCTAATGTTTAAAACGGATACAGGAGTTGTTGTTGACGGTATAACTGCTAAATTAGTAGTAGTATTGGTACTTAAATCGGTTAAGAAAAAAGCAAAAGTGTCATATGAAGCACATTGCCACTGACCGTATTCGTTTGAAGCAAATAAAAAATCAAAACTAAAATTGGAAGATAATGGAATAAAATCAAATTCTAAATAAGCTACATCAGTAATGGTGCCACCTTGTCCGTTACTTGCTACAAGGTTTTGTAAACCAGCATCACCAGAAGTGTTTACCTGACTGTCTAAATTGTTTCCTGTGTAAACACCTTCTGAATAAGAAGCAATACCACTTCTTATTATGATTCCTTCATTTATTGGAAACGTAGAACCATTGTTGTTGAAATAGGCTACTGATTGATTGGAAGAAATGGAAACGTTCGATACTTCGGTACAAGAATTCCCTAACAATAAATCCACTAATTGATTAGGCGGGAACCTAGTGTTGTCCACTGTAACGGCTTGAGAATAAGATAGTATTGGCAAAAGCCAAAATAAAATTAGTAGTTTTTTCATTATGACATCTTTGGGGTTGAAAATCATTTTGACAGTTCACAAAATTACGGTTTTTTGACGATAGACTTGAGAAAATAATCTTAAATGTTAATAAATTTAACACATTTAAAAAGAGCTTTTTTTGAATGTTGTTTTTTTGTAGTATTTTTTCTAAATTTAGTAAAATTGTATGTATGACAATTCCTTATGAACCTATTTGGTTTGATTGCCAAATCAATGTGCACCTTGTTTTAGAATATCTTGCTTTTTTTTTAGGATTTAGATACTATCTCTATCTAAGAAAAAACTCTTTAGATTGTATTTCCAATGCGAATCGTTTGTCTATTCTACTCGGCGCCATTTTAGGAGCACTTTTGGGTTCTAGAATTATCGGGTTTTTAGAAAATCCAATTTTTCCAATTGAACCATTGCAATGGATTAAGGTAATGAATGCCAAAACCATTATGGGCGGACTGTTTGGAGGATTATTAGGAGTAGAAATAGCAAAGAGAATAATTGGTGAAACACATTCATCGGGAGATTTATTTGTATTTCCTCTAATCTTGGGAATTTTTATTGGAAGAATTGGTTGTTTTTTGTCTGGAATTAATGAATTTACGTATGGCAAAACAACATCTTTTTTTCTTGGAATGAATTTAGGTGATGGATTGAAAAGACACCCTATTGCTTTGTATGAATTGTTTTTTCTATTTATTTTATTTTTATTTTTATGGAAAATAAAAAACAAAGTCAAAGAAAATGGTTTGTTGTTTCGATATTTTATGATTAGCTATTTTGCGTTTCGCTTTTTTATTGAATTTTTAAAACCAAATACATTTTTTATTTGTCATTTGAGTACCATTCAAATTTTATGTATTATTTGTTGGTTGTACTATTATAAAACCATTTTTAATCTATTCAAAAATGCCTGTTAGAAATTATACGTATTACGATTATACCTTAAGTTTGTGTCCCATATGTTTAAAACGTATTGATGCTAAAATTGTTTTTGAAGACGATAAGGTTTACATGTTGAAGCGATGTCAGGAACATGGGAATTCAAAAGTGTTAATTGCTGATGATATAGCTTACTATAAAAATATTAGAAATTATAACAAACCTTCTGAAACACCTTATAAATTTAACACAAAAACAGATTATGGTTGTCCATATGATTGTGGGTTATGCCCAGATCATGAACAACACTCTTGTTTAACAGTCATTGAAATTACAGATCGTTGTAATTTAACGTGTCCTACTTGTTATGCCGGTTCTTCTCCTTTTTATGGAAGGCATCGAACTTTAGATGAAGTGAAAAAGATGTTAGATACCATTGTTCGTAATGAAAAAGAACCTGATGTGGTGCAACTAAGTGGCGGTGAACCTACTGAACATCCTGATTTTTTTGAAATTTTAAGTTATGCAAAATCATTGCCTATTCGCCATTTGATGCTGAATACCAACGGAATAAAAATTGCAAAGGATAAAGATTTTGTAAACGAATTGAAAAAATATACACCAGATTTTGAGATTTATTTGCAATTTGATTCTTTTGAAGATGAGGTGTTGAAGGAATTGAGAGGAGCGCATTTAAGTGAGATAAGAAAACAAGCTATTGCCAATTTAAATGAGGTGAATGTATCGACTACTCTAGTGGTAACCTTGCAAAAAGGCTTGAATGATAATGAAATTGGAAAAATAATAGATTATGCACTCCAACAAAAATGTGTTCGAGGAGTTACCTTTCAACCCACACAAATAGCTGGGAGGTTGCAAAATTTTAATCCTGAAACAGATCGAATGACATTAACTGAGGTTAGAAGGAAAATCTTGGAACAAACAGCTATTTTTAATCCAGATGATTTGTTGCCTGTACCTTGTAATCCGGACGCTTTGGTTATGGGTTATGCTTTAAAATTAGCAGGTGAAGTATTTCCTTTAACACGCTATATTAATCCAAATGATTTGCTTGATAATAGTAAAAATACAATTATCTATGAACAGGACGAACAATTAAAAGGAAAAATGATTGATTTGTTTAGTACTGGAAATTCGGTTGAAGTAGCTGAAGAAAATTTAAAATCAATTTTATGTTGTTTACCTCATATTGATGCGCCACATTTGGGATATGAAAATCTTTTTAGAATTATTATCATGCAATTTATTGATGCCTATAATTTTGATGTTCGAGCCATTAAAAAATCGTGTGTGCATATTGTAGATAAAGATTATAAAATCATTCCTTTTGAAACGATGAATTTGTTTTATAGAGACGATAAGAAAGCACGTTTAGGGGAATTAAGAAACGAAATAAAATTTTAAAATATGGTAGCATTAGAAGGAAATATGGATTTAGGGGGTCTGATATTGTTAATTATCATTATAATGATTGGTCCTCCCATTGTATTAAGTATTTTAGGATTTATTATTAGTAAGAATAATCCTAAAGCAGCTAAAATTTTATATATATTATCTGGAATATATTTATTAGTAGGACTAGGTATTTGTGGGAGTATGATGGTATAAAAAAACCAATAATTTTACTTATTGGTTTTTTTATACTATATTTTAATCATTTAATTTTAAAACGGCCATAAATGCCTCTTGAGGAATTTCTACATTTCCTACTTGACGCATACGTTTTTTACCTTTTTTCTGTTTTTCTAATAATTTTCTTTTACGAGAAATATCTCCACCATAACATTTTGCGGTAACATCTTTTCGTAGTGCTTTTATGGTTTCACGAGCAATGATTTTAGCTCCAATAGCAGCTTGAATTGGAATGTCAAATTGTTGTCTTGGGATTAGTTCGCGTAGTTTTTCACACATTTTTTTACCAATGTTATACGCATTATCTTCGTGTATCAATGCAGACAAAGCGTCTACTGATTGTGCATTTAATAAAACATCTAACTTCACTAGTTTTGAAGTTCGCATCCCGATTGGATGGTAATCAAAAGAAGCATATCCTTTAGAAACTGTTTTTAGGCGATCGTAAAAATCAAATACAATTTCAGCCAAAGGCATATCAAAATTCAACTCCACTCTTTCAGTGGTTAAATAGGTTTGATTGGTTATGATTCCTCTTTTTTCAATACATAAACTCATTACGTTACCCACAAAGTCAGATTTTGTAATAATTGTTGCTTTAATATAAGGTTCTTCTACACGGTCTAACTTAGAAGGTTCTGGTAAATCAGAAGGGTTGTTAACAATAATAGCAGTTTCAGGTTCTTTTTTGGTATAGGCCAAATACGAAACGTTTGGAACTGTCGTGATTACGGTCATGTCAAATTCACGTTCTAAACGCTCTTGAATAATTTCCAAGTGCAACATGCCTAAGAAACCACAACGGAAACCAAATCCTAAAGCTGATGAACTCTCTGCAGCAAAAACTAAAGAAGCATCGTTTAATTGTAGTTTTTCCATAGAAGCAC
>PKDY01000027.1 GCA_002862755.1 Flavobacteriaceae bacterium
AAAACCAAATCAATTCCAGATGCATCTTGAAGCTGTATATCCATAAGCACAACATCAGGATCCAAACTTTCTAATTCTTTTAATGCAGAAGTACCATTAAAGAATTGTGCCACACAAATCATGTCTTCTTGAAAATCAATAATTTTCTTTAAAGCTTGATTGTAATTTTTATCGTCTTCAACTATGGCAACATTAACTTTCATAGGATATTATTTTCATAGCAAAATTGAAAAAAGAGAATTTTTTATGCAATTACCCTTTTGGGTGATATTTTTCTTATACCTCACTAAAGATACAAATCTTATTTAGAAAAAAACTTACAAAAATGATTTTAAAATAAGGCAATGAATATCACCCAAAAGTGTAATGGTTTGATATAGCACACTCTAAATACCTTTGAACCAATAACTAATACAATAAAATCATGAAAACAAAAATTAAAAAAAAGAGTAAAACAATTAAGCGTTTGATTCTTTACATGCTATTTATTTTTCCAATCATTGTATGTGGGCAATTATCGGAAGACAACGTTAATACTTATCTTTCGGCTAACAGTGAAGTTTCTAGTATAGGACTAACAACAAATATTAAAAGTAGAGAAATTGTAAATCTATTAAAAGCACAGTTACAAAACCCTATAGTTACTGGAGAAAGCCCTGAACTTGGTTTTATGCTTCATGCAGATGAATCAATAACTATTGAAAAAATACAGAGTGTTTTAGTAACACCAGCTAAAGAAGCCTATGATGAGATAAAAAGAATCCCAAGAACAATAACAAAGTCAGTGAAGGTTGGTACCGAATTTTATAAATGTTATTTACGACCATGGAAATGGAAAAAATGCTGGAGAGATGTATATAAAAATGTCACAGAAACTATTATCGATGAAGTTAAAGTTAGAATTCCTGCAGTAGAAGCAATTTACCAAGATGTTTTAGTTCCTTTTATTGAAATTAATCAAACCCTTTTTGCTATAAAAGGAAATTTTAAATATAATATAAATCTTGATGATATTGCTGTTGAATTTGAAGGAAACAAATACACAATTACTGGTTTTTTTGATACCGACTTAAGGACAACTATATATATGGATTATTTGCCTCAAACTATTACTCCCAAAGGAAACTTTAATTCGAAATTTAAAATAAAGATTATACAAAAAGGTTTCATAGAAATCAATCCAGACGGTTCAATAAAAATTACAGAACCCACATCAAAATTAGAATTTGCTGAAGCCTTTGGATCTGAATTTGTTGTTAATGCGATTGATTTAGGTACAAAAACTGTTCCTGTAATGGATTACCTGTTAGATTTAGCGGATAAGGAAGTTACTAAACAACTCGATAAAGCAGTGAAGAAATTAATTGAAGAGAACACAGACAAAATTAACATTAAAGCATATGCATCAAACCTTATTGAGCAGTTTGATAAACCCATTAAATTAAATGATAGTGGTTTTATTTATCCTAATGTAACGGGCTTATTTGTTTCCCAACTAAATGGTAAGAAATTAGACAACAACAATCAAGTTGAAATTAAGTTTGGAGTAACATTCCAACCTTTTGCAACATTTGATACCGAACCTCAACCCATTAAGAATAAAGATTCTCTAATAAAGTTTAATACTGATGTAATAGTAAGTGAAGGTATTAATATAATGTTGCCCGCATTTTTAACTTACGATTTTGTTGCTTCACAATTGAAACCTTTTATTACTGATTTTAACAAAAAAAATGAAGATAAATTCTTACTTAAAAAATTTATAATCAATCAACCAACTGCTGTTTATTCGGATGATGGAAATGTGAATTTAAAAGTTGATTTGTTTAAAAGAAAAAACAATAAGAAAATTGGAAATATTAGTATGGATGCACGTTTTTTTACAACTGAATCCGATACAACTGTTTGTGTAAAGGCATCAAATGTTAAAATAAAGAGTTCAAATCTTTTAATTTTTTTAGGAAAAGGATTTATTAAGAAATCTATACTAAAAGAAGCTGAAAAAAACAGCTGTAAAAGTGTTGCAAGTCAGGTAATTGAAGCTAATAATGAAATTGATGAAAAAATGAATATAAACACACCATTAGGAACCATAAAAGGAGAAACACAATCATTAAAATTATCCGATATTCTTGCTTATCCTGAATATGTATTGCTAAAAATTAGTTTGGATGGTAAAGTAAAACTGTATGATTGATTATAATAAAAAAATATAGAAGTGGAATAATGAATAAAACCAATACAATATTATTATGAAAACTAAAATATATTTGCTTCTAATTGTATTATTTTCAATTAGTTTAAAAGCACAAATTCCCACATTAGCAGAAAGAAATTTTTCAATATATAAAAATCTTTCGGCTACAAGTAACTTCGATAATACAAAAAAAATTATTGAAGAAGAAATAAAATCTTTAGAGAAAGAAAATGAAAATTTAGAAAAAAAAATTAATGAGGATAATGAATTCCTTAATAATCAACAAGATCCTAAAATATTGCAAGTTGAAATATTCCAAGAAATTGCTAATAATAGTAAATTATTACAAGAAAATATAAATAAAGTCAATGAATTAAAGGTCTTGAAAGAATCTTTAGCAATAACACCAGATAAGATATCTAGCAAGTATTCTGATATTTATATCCGTTTATATGGAAAAAAAATTAATTCTATAAATGAAATGATTAAAACGAAAGAAGCTAATATTGCCAATTTGGATAATATTCAAGAGGTAGATGAGGAAATTTTAGCCATAAAAAGTTTGAGAAAGCAAATAGAAGAATTACAATATGAATTTAAAACAAAAAATGAACATTATAAGTGGTTTCCATCTATAAAGGCTAAGTATAGTAATGCTTTTTATAAAGCTATATATAATATTAAAGATAATGAAACATCGTATTTAAATTCCTTTGCCTTAAATTATAATGATTTAGGAGCTGTTGTGCAATCTGAAATAATTGCTGATACATTTGGATCTTTACGAGTTAGTTTTGGATCCATATTGCAATCTAATTCTGAAACTCCTGAAACGGAAGAAGAAAAAGAGGAACAATCTGAACAAGATCAATTGGACCAACTTATTAATGGCGGTGGAAACTTTTATTTAGAGGCCATTTATCCTGTTTATTTTAATAAAGGAAGTATTTGTACGCTCTATGGTTTTTTAAATAACAAATATGCATTCACTCTTGATGGATTAAACCAATATATCGATTCAGACGCGTTTAATGGTTCCTTAGGTGCAAATCTTTACTTTGGTTTAAATTCAGATGAAAATAAGTTTAATTTCTTTATACAAAGTGATGCAAATGTAGTTGTGGGTTCAAATACGTTATATCAAAACTTACAATTAGCTGATGAAAAACCTTTCTTACAAGGAAAACTAATAGTTGGTGTTACTTTTTTAAGTAAATTTCGTTTGGCAGCAACAATAAACTCTTTTGGTAGCGACGAAGCGCTAAGAAGAAATAAAGTTGCCTTCGGATTGCAAATTATTCCATAACAAGTACTATTTTTATAATAAAACCACTCCTGCGTAAAATAGTTACGTAGGAGTATTTTTATTTTGCGGCTCCTAATAGAACGTTTTTATGCTTTGATAATCAACTTGTGTTAATTATCAAAACAATAAATACTTAAAAAATGAATGCAATTAAAATTCAAAAACTATTAGCAGGAGAAACAATTGTTTCTCGAGAAGCGGGTAACAGTATGTTGCCTATTTTAAAATCCAGACAAGCCGTTCGATTGGCTCCCATTACTTGGGAAGCTTGCGAAGTAGGAGACATCGTCTATTGCAAAGTAAGAGGAAATGTCTACACGCACTTAGTCAAAGGTAAAAACGACAAACGCGGTTTGCTTATTGGTAACAATCACGGTCACATTAATGGATGGACCAAACAAGTGTACGGAAAGGTTATTGAAATTCTCAAAGACTAACCGTGCTTTTTTGTTTTTAAATGTAAATTTTCTGTTCAAAAAGCAGTTTTAAAAAATAAAAGACATCTTTTCCTAACTATAATTTAAAGATTCATAAAAATAATCTACCTGACTTTTAAAAAATAATTAAGCTTTGGTTATTGCTGATTTTCAACGATTTGAATTCCTACATTTGTTTGAAATACAGTAGCCTAAAAGTAGTTAGTTTACTTTTTCTACTGTGTAACTTTGGTTTATGAAAATATTTTATGCGGTTCAAGCAACAGGAAACGGACATATTAGTCGTGCCACACAATTGTTTCCTTATCTCCAAAAATACGGTGAAGTAGATTTTTTCTTAAGTGGTAGCAATGCTTCTCTACAAGCAACAATACCTGTTAAATATAGAAGTAAAGGCTGTAGTTTGTTTTATAGTAAATGTGGTGGATTGGATTATTGGAACATTGTTAAAAAGTTCAAGCCGTATCAAATGTATAAAGATGCAAATGAGCTGCCTTTAAAGGAATATGATGTTGTTATTAATGATTTTGATTCGGTGACTGCTTTAGCGTGTAAATTACAAAAAGTGCATTCCGTACAGTTTGGACATCAAGCTAGTTTTTTATCCGAATATACGCCAAGACCTGAAAGTAGGAGTACAGTAGGAGAATTTATCTTTAAAAATTACGCTCCTGCACCTCAAAATTTAGGCTTGCATTTTCAATCGTATGACTCATTCATTCATCCTCCAATTATTAAAGATGAAATTGTTCAGTCTACTCCAACAAATTTAGGACATATTACCGTCTATTTGCCTTCTTTTGACAAAGATTGCTTAGAAAGAGCTTTTCAATCGTTACCTCATGTACATTTTCATTGGTTTTTAGACACGGTTAAGGAAAAATATACGGTTCAGAATATTACATATTTTCCGGTAAACCAAAAAGACTTCAATCAAAGTTTAATTCATTGCGAAGGAATTATTACGGGTGGTGGTTTTGAAACGCCTTCAGAGGCTTTGTTTTTAGAAAAGAAATTACTTTCGATACCTATTAAGTCGCATTACGAACAAGAATGCAATGCAGCCGCTTTAAAAGCGATGGGCGTTCCTGTGGAATATGAGGTACAAGATGATTTTAACCAAGTGATTGAAAATTGGTTGAATAGTAAAATTGTATATCCAAAAATGAAAGCGAATAATATTCCAGAAACCTTAGCGTATCTCTTTGATACGTATAAGAGGAATTAGTAATTTTTTATTTCGAACAATCTAACTATCTAATAATCTAACAATCCAACCATCCAACAATCCAACTATAATAAAAATTGTTCATCTTCATCGATAAACTCTAATTCGGCATCTTTTTCCCAAATTTCCATTTCACAAGGCTTGCAATTGAATTTCAATTTATAAGCATTTTCACCATGTGTTAATGTTAAGGGTTCTACTACTTTTTCTCCCATGGTATCGCGTTGAAAACGAGCACATTTGCCCAATTCATATTTGACGCAATATTTGGTTACCATTACTCTAGATTTACCAGGATCCCATTGTAATTCGAAGGCTTTTTCTATTTCAGTAACGCCATGACGTTTGTAAAATTGTCTCGCCAAACTATTGGAAACATTGTAGGTAAAGTCCAATTCTTGTACAGGATAAGGATGTTCTGTTGGTTTAATTTGGAACTCTTCTCTATGGTATTCGTTAATACGAATGTCGATTAACTGTTCTAAAACGGTTCTTCTAATTTCATTAACTTTAGAAATCGGTAAAAACCAGTTGTTTGAAAACTCAATAGCAACATTTTCTACCATAAAGGGTGTATTTCCTGTTTTTACAAGATTTGCTTTAATATTTGGAAGGGTATCATTTCCATTTTTAGCCGCTTCTTTTTCTGTTTCTAAAGTCGCAATACTTGTATGACCGTCTTCGTCTGTGGCTACTAGCATAAAGCCATCTTGTGTTTCTGTAAAGACTAAATCGACACTTATTTTTCGAACCGCACTGTTTTCTTTTTCTACAATTCTATTAAATTCAGCATCCGAATTTCTATAGATTTCTGTACCAATAGGAATGGCTTTAAAAGTATTGGGAACGACAATATTATTAATGATAATGTTAATTTGTGCACCATCTGCTTCACCTGCTTCATTAATAAAATACAAACCGTCACCGTTGTTTAGTTTATCTGAATTTTCAATGACATAACCATTGGCTTTGGTTTCAATTAGTTTCCCAATATATTGTCCTTGAGATTTAGGGCTTTCCCAACTTCCGATTTTTGCTTTTCTTTGGTTTACAAAATAATCGGTGTATCCTCTATTGAAACTACGGTCCATTTCTGGTTCGAAATTATAGAAGGTTGTTCCAGAGGAAGCCTTTTGAAATTGGTCATTATTTTCTAAAAAAGCATCTAATTTTTTACGTAAAAAGGAAGTGTTATTTTTCACATATACCACATCTTTTAAACGCCCTTCAATTTTAAAAGAGGTAATACCGGCTTCAATTAAATTAGGCAACTGATCACTTAAATCTAAATCTTTTATCGATAATAAATGGCTATTCGCAATTAAAGTTTTTCCAGTTCCATCGGTTAAGTTATAAGGCAAACGGCAATTTTGTGCACACGAACCTCTATTAGCGCTTCTTTCGCCACCTGCAATACTCATATAGCAATTCCCACTAAAGGATACGCATAAGGCTCCAGAAACAAAGAATTCTAGTTCTACATCGCTAGCTTCATGAATCTCTCTAATTTGGTCTAAGTTCAATTCTCTGGCTAAAACCACACGTTGTATGCCAGCATCTTTTAAAAACTTAACGTGTTTTGGATCTCTATTATTCGCTTGTGTACTGGCATGAAGCACAATAGGAGGCAAGTTCATTTCTAAAATGGCCATATCTTGAATGATAAGCGCATCTACTCCTATAGCATATAATTCGTGAATTAATTTTTCACAAGGTTCTAATTCTTTTTCATATAAAATCGTATTTAAAACCACAAAAACTTGCGCTTTAAATAAATGCGCATACGCTACCATTTCTGCTATATCTTCAACCGAATTGGTCGCATTGGTTCGCGCTCCATATAAAGGAGCTCCCATATACACTGCATCTGCACCTGCATTAATTGCAGCAATTCCTTGCACTAAATTTTTGGCTGGTGCCAAAATCTCAACCTTCTGTTTCATATTTTAAATACTTACTTTCCAAAAAGTATTGGAAACTGCAAAATTATAAAATAGTTGAGAAATATTGGGAAGAATATTTAAATTTAGTTGGTAATCGCTAAAGAAATAACTTATTTATACCAACCATTTATGGAGTATCATCTCTAAATCATCTTTAATGATAGGTTTGGAAAGATAATCGTCCATTCCTGCTTCAAAACAACGTTCTCTTTCATGTGCTAAAATACCTGCAGTAATAGCAATAATAGGAGTTTCTTTTCCTTTTTCTAAGGCTCTAATCGCTTTGGTTGCTTCATAACCATTCATATTGGGCATTTGAACATCCATCAATATTAAATCAATTGCTTCTTTTTCAAAAAGAGCTACAGCTTCTAAACCATCTTTGGCTTCAAAAAGCGTTGTATTTGTATTTATTTTTTTAATTAATGTTTTGGCAAGCAACATGTTAACATTGTTGTCTTCAACTATTAGTACAGTATGATTTTTTACAATTTCAGTTTCAAAAGTGCTTATATTATGTAGGTTCTTTTTTGATAAAAGAGCATTTTCTTTTTTAGAATTTCCTTTTTTTACCAATACTGTAAAGAAAAATTTACTTCCTTCTCCATATTTACTTTCTAATTCCAATTTACTATCCATAAGGGCCAGTAATTGGTTTGAAATAGCTAATCCTAAACCTGTTCCACCAAATTTCCTACTCGTAGAAGTGTCTTCTTGAACAAAAGAATCAAAAATCTTTTCATTGTTATCGATACGGATTCCAATTCCTGTATCGTTTACTGAAAATTGAAGCGCAACTTCTTCGGCTGTATGTTTTACTGCAGAAATATTCAATTGTATTTCTCCAAACTCTGTGAATTTTATGGCATTACTTAATAAATTCATCAAAACCTGCTTCAATCGAACCACATCGGCTAAAATATATTGCGGTACATTTTTGCCTTTATGGAGTACCAAATTCAATTTCTTTTGACTAGCCTGATATTGGAACAAATCAACTACTTGTTGGGTTAATTCATACAAATCTATTTCTTCAATATTTAATTCAAATTTACCCGACTCAATTTTAGAAAAATCAAGAATATCATTCACAATTTTTAATAGGGAAGAAGCCGATTCATTAATGGTAGACATATATTGATAGTGCGTCTTTTCTAAATTGGATTCCATTAACAAATGACTAAAACCAATAATTCCGTTTAGAGGCGTTCTAATCTCATGACTCATATTGGCTAAGAAATCTGTTTTGGCTTTATTGGCTGTTTCCGCTTGTTCTTTTCCTTTTAGAATTTCTATTTCCATTAATTTACGTTCGGTAATATCAATAAAACTAGAAACAATTTCAATAATTACGCCTTCAGAATTGGTTACTGCAAAAGCGTTATAAAGTAACCAAGTTGTTTTTTCAGAGGTAGATTTGGCTACTCCTAAGATTAAATTTTTAATGGGTAAACCACCGTTTAATATTTGTTGGACAGGATAGTGATCTTTTGCCATCATGGTACCATCTTCATGGAGAAAAATCCAATTGGGTATTTCAGTGGCATTGATTTTAATATCCAATAGTTCAGCCGCTTTTACATTGTTGAGAAGAATGGTTCCATCAGTCGCTTGAACCACAATTCCGGCATCTAAATTATTTAAAATATCACGATAGCGTTCTCTACTTTTTTGCAATTCAATTTCGGACTGCTTTGCAATGGTAATATCTCTTGAAAGACAAATGAAATGGGGTTCATTCTTTTCCGATTCTTCCATAGGAGCTATAGATAATTCAAACCAATGGGTGCCATTAGCTAATTCTAAATCATATTGCTTTCCTGTTGAAAATCCTTTGGTAGCCACTTCTTTTAAGGCTAAAGAGAAACAAGCTGCTGCGGCTTTGGGTAATACTTCTGAAAAAGATTTTCCTATAATGGCAGTAGTGGAGTGTGATAATATATCTTCTTTGTGCGAATGATAATTGTAAATTCTTCCTTCTAAATCAATTTCAATTAATAAATCGGGAATAGCATCAATGATCGCTTCTAATTTTTCATAGGATTTTTTGAATTCTTCTTCCACTTTCTTTCGTTCGGTAATATTAGTGGTAGTGCCCACATAACCCACCACTTCGCCTTCTGCATTTCTTTCAGGCATAGCCTGTCCCATTACCCAAACAATAGAACCATCTGGTTTAATAAAACGGTATTCTGATAATGATAAATCCTGATGTTCTGTTGCACTTTCCCAACCTCTTTGTAAAGAGAGGCGATCTTCTTCATGAACTGCTTCTAACCAGCCATTACCCAATGCTTTCTCATAGGGCATCCCTGTTATTTCTGACCATCTGGGATTTACATAGGTGGTATAACCAGCTGCATCTGTTCTAAAAATACCTACTGGAGAAATTTCTGTAAGAATGTGATAGCGATTCTCACTTTCTGTCATTTCTTGTAAGGCTTTCTTTCTTATCTTTTCGTTTTCAAATACTTCTAAAGCAAAAGAAACATCTAGAGTTGCTTCTACTACTAAAGCAATTTCTTCTGCATCAAAAAAGTTCTTTTCACTTGCATAGAAACAAAAAATGCCTACGGTTTCATCAAATTTTCGAATAGGAAGAATCATTAAGGATTGATACCCTCTTTTTAAAGCTTCTTCTTTCCAAGTCATTAAATGGTCTTCAGAAATATCGTTAATTACGATATAGGGATCTTTTTTAATAGCTTCACAGCGAGAAGAAATAATAGTTTCTTGATTGTCTAATAGTGTGCTTTGAATCATTTCCACATAACCGTTATCTTCTCCTGCAATCACTCTCGGAACAACTTTATCTGAAATTTCTTCTTTAACACCAATCCATACCATTTTAAATTTTCCTACATTCACCGCAATAGAGCACGCTTCTTTAAAAATAGTATCTTCGTCAGTCGAGCGTACAATCATTTGGTTCATTTGACTGATAAATTGGTACAAGCGATTGGCTTTGACAATTTTTTGTTTGCTAGAAATTCCTTCAGTGATATCGGTCGCAATTCCATGGCAAATAACGGTTCCTTCAGCTTCTACAACCGGTAACGAATTGACTTCATGCCAAACCAATCCTTTTTTAGGATGGTAATAGCGATAAGTACAATGAAGAGGAACTAGATTGGTTTTTGTATTAGTTACGCTATCGATTACAAACTGTATATCTTCAGGATGAATTAATTCAAAGATCTTATGGGGCGCATCTTTAATTTCTTCGTGCGTAAAACCATATATTTCACCAACAGCTTCACTGGCATAAGGATAAGAGAGTGAGCCATCTTTGTTTTGTCTCATAGAATAGATCAATCCTGGAGAAGTGGCTGCTATTTTATCAAACTTTTCTTTTTCCTCTGTAATAAGTTCAAATATTTTTTTTCTTTCTGTAATGTCTCTTAATATGACAATTAGACCTTTTATATTTTCATCATCAATTCGATTATTAATAACACCTTCTAACCAAATATAATTCCCGTTTTCATGTTTTACTTGCAACGTAATACTTAAGGGTGTTCTGGGTTGGTCTAAGGCTTGTTGTATCATCTCATGCACATAACTCACATAATCAGGATGAATGTAAAATAGGAGCGGTGTGTCTCTATGAGATTCATCAACCCAACCTGTAATTAAAGCCGAAGATTTACTGCGATATAAGGTATTTAAATTTTCATCCATTAGAATAACAATACTATCATTATTATCTAATAGTGCATGATACAGGTTTTTATAAGTATTTTCTCCTTTTTCAACAGAATCATAATACGCAAGCCGCTCGCGTAGGCTTTTAATTTCTGCCTCCTGAGCTTTCATTTTATCTAATAGCGCTTCATATGATCTTTCTATCTCTTTCATGCAATTTTATATATTTCTATCACGTATGCTAATAAACCACAAATTTATAACTTTCTTGTGAGGATTATTCGTTACGATAATCTTTTAAAAATACTAATTTTTTAAATCCCTAATTCATTTTGCTTTATAAAATTATCAAGAATTATATATACAGATAAAAAAATAATAGCATCGCATTTTCGATAGCACAAAAACAATACCAATTTAGTGTTGTATTCCCTTACAAATTTAAATTTTAGCCACGTACTTTATTTTTTGTTAACATCAATCTCTAAAGCATAACGTTTCCTTTATGCGTTCTAAATAATGTGTTAATAAGGGTTTGTTTTCTTTGTGAATAACAAACAAATAGAAATATGAAAAATAACTGTTCTTTTATGATCAAAAGGCTGCAAATGCTTTTGTTAACTGTTTTTGGACTGACGATTTTAAATAGTTGTTCGCCATCTGAACTAGAGGAAGATTCCGCTGCTATCGATTCTAAAAAATCTGGTGCTACTGTTGCTAGAGAAACGGCAGCATTTTATGAAAATTTAGTGTTACGATGGGCACCGGTGCATCATCAAGATGTAGATAATGCGGGTTGTGGTTCAATGAATGGTAGAGGCGATTATATTACTAAAATTAATTTTGATAACGATTGGATTTCAACGAATAATTGGAACAATATTGAACCTAATAGGGGATACCAACCTACAGCACATTGTTATTATTCTGTGGTTGAAACCAATACGCATTTTTTTATCATATATGCCTTTTTTCATCCAAGAGACTGGACGAATATTTGCTTTTTTGGGATTGATTATCATGAAAATGATTTAGAAGGACAATTGTCTATTATTAAAAAATCTACTGCAAATAATGGTTACGGTGAATTTCAAGGGATGGTAACCGTAGCTCATTCCGATTTTTATTCTTTTATCCCAAATGGAAGTCCGTTACAAGCCAATCAAGAAAGTATAGATGGAAGTGTTTCCTATGAAAATTATAACAATCAATTGCATCCTGTTACCGCTCAAGAATCGAAAGGACATGGTTTAAAAGCTTGGCCAGCCTATAAAATTATTGGAGATGGAATTAAATATTATCCTAGTTTAACTACAGCAGAAGTACCTTCTAATAATGACGATCGCGATGTAAAATATAAGTTGGTCAACATTTTTGAAACCAATGGTTTTTGGGAAAGACGTTTTAATACTGCTTTTTTAAACAATGCCAAATCATTTCCGTCTACTCAAGGTTCTGGAAATGCGAATACACCATGGAATTGGGATGATAAAGACGATGCGCCTGGAGTGGGTGAATTAGCTACTAATCCAGCCAAATTAGTCAATAACTATTTTAAAAATTTAGGGAATTTCAGTATGACCTATACTTTGAATCCATATATCGGAATCAATTAACGTTCTTAAGTTTAGTTTTTTAAATGGGAAAGGTCGTCTTATGACGACCTTTTTTTCTTGCTATTTAATCAATTGGGAAATAGGCACATTCTAGTTCTGCGCACATGGACCCAAATTTGATGCAATTTCCATATTGATCTTTACATTTCATTCTTCCGCCTTGAATGGTTTGTAATTGTTTTTTACCTAATGAAGTTACTCCGTCTAATTTTAAAATTTTCTGAATCATATGAAATATATTTGAATGTTATATTTCTAAAAGTAAAGAAATAAATTGTGTAAAACATAGAAATTCAGTAGTTTAACGAATCTTACAGAAAAAATGTAATGTTTTATAAAAAGGGTACAAAAGCACTATTTTTTTAAAAACGGCACAGTTTTTATGGCTTCTTTTTTGTTTTGATTCTTGTTTTTTTCGAAAGGTATCCAGTTAGTAACCTCTTTTAGTCTTGTTTACTTGCAAAAAGGGTACCACAACACCGAACAAAGCCCGAACAAAACCCGAACAAAAGCGCAACCATACAAACAAACAGCACCATGGCAAAAATAGAAGTAGAAGGCACTTTCTCTAGAAGAATAGGCAATTATGTAATTTATGAATTAAACGGACAAATGATTATTAGAAGTATTAGTGGGTTTAGTAGTACCGACTTATACCACAATAAAAAATATGAAAAATGCAGGCAAAATGCCCATGAGTTTGGAAAATTATCTTCGCAATGCAAAGCCATTCGAATGGCTTTAACAGGGGTTTTACCCAAAAGCAACAATTTAGCAGTGGTGAACGCATTTACTAAAAAGATGCGAAGTTTACTTCTTTTCGACACCACGTCTGAGAAAGGAAAACGCCAATTGGCACAAGCCCTACAAAACCCTTTCGCGAAAACAGCTTTGCAATATTATTCTTTTAATCCCATGAGTCCGTTAGGTTTAGAGCAAGTAACGTTGCATAACGAACATATAAGTTGTACAACCACCGCTTTGACTTTTCCAGCACAATCCAATAGTATAGGTGTAACAACCCATTTTCTTTTTTTTGATTTTATAACTAATGAAAGCCAGTTATACAGTAGTTCGATTGCCTATTTTCAAAAAGCTACCTTGCCAGAAATCGTGACAGTTTCCTTACCAGACCAACCCAAAGCGGGTAGTGGCATACGTTTTACGGTAGTAGAAATAGCCTTTTTTGAGCATACAAAAGATACTTTTATTCCTTTAGAAGAGGATGCAAGTAAAATTGTGGTAGTACTTACTGTGGAGTAACTTGTTATGCTGAACTTATTTCAGCATCTTAACTATATTGATTTTTTTGAATGAGACCCTTACAGGGTGATACTATTGTGGTTAAAAAATAAAGATTTAAAAAAAATCACTATATTTGTATAACAACACTTACAAATTCGTTTACAATTTTCCAACCAAAATACCTAAGGTGCCCTCCAAAAGAGGGCACTTTTATTATTAGTCGTTGTTAGGCATTTGACTCATGTCCATATAAAAGATTTCCCAATTATGTCCGTCAAGATCTTCAAAACCTCTTAAGTACATAAAACCATAGTCTTTGGGTTCGTTTTGTTCTTTTCCACCTGCTTGAAGGGCTTTTTCTGCCATTGCATTCACCGCTTCATTGTCTTTAAGTTCTAAAGATAAAATGGCTGCTGCTGTTTTAGAAGTGGTTGCGATTTCTTTTGTAGTAAATTCACTAAACTTAGTGTGCGTTAATAACATGACATAAATTTCTTCACTGAAAACCATGCATGCTGCAGTTTCATCCGTAAAATGTTTGTTGTTTGTAAATCCGATAGCCGTATAAAAATCCATTGATTTTGCTAAATTGCTTACCGGTAAATTGATAAAGATTTTTGGTTTCATATTTTGTTTATATTTTAATGTTTTCAATAGCATTTTGAATCAAATTACGCAATGCCATTTCTTTGGTTTGAAGGTCTTCAAGTGTTGCAAAAGAGAGTAGTCTTCTGCCATCGTTATATTGACCTTCTAATATTTTGAAAGAATCTTCAAGGGATGCTCCGTTTGGAAAGACTAGCATGATTCTATTTTTAAATAAATTAAAAACAGCGATATCCCGTTTATATTCTTTCGGATCAAAATGTTCCATCGCTCCATCATAATAGAAAGAAGGATGATTCCATTTGATTCTTTCTTTCATTTCTGGATGCGCTTGTAGGATTATTTGCCTAATTTTATTTACCAGAATTGCAGTATCCTTTGGTAATTGTGCTATAAATGCCGTGACTTGCTCCGTTTCTGTTCGATTTGATTTTGGCATTAGTTATTCGCAACGTATTTTTTGAAATTATCTAAAATATTTTGCCACCCTGTTTGTTGCATTTCCATAGGATTCTGAGTTTCCGCTTCAAAAGTCTCTATAATTTGTATTTGATCTTTAATTGGTACAAAAATAATTCTCACAATACGACCATCTTCTAAGGTATACGCTAACAATTCATTGGGTTTTACTGCAGTATACGTTCCTGAAAATTCAAAACTAAAACTGCCATCTTTTGCAGCCATTATATTTGTAAATTGACCACCAGTTATACAATTGTTTGCTGCCTTTGGTGTATGCCAATCATCTGAAGCAGCACACCATTTGGTAATATGTTCGGGTTCATTCCAGTAGTTCCATACTTTTTCAATGGGTGCGTTTATTTTTGTAGTTATAGTAATGCAATTGCGTTCCGATAGTTCTTTTACTATGGCTAAAGCTTTGGGAAACACATCCTCAAAATAGGTAGCATATTCTTCAACGGAATTTAAATTAACTACTAAATGCGTACTACCATTTATTTCATTAAGTAGGTATTGTTCTTTCGAATTACTCCATTCCGATGCCTTTTCGTCGTTTGGTAGTTCTTTATAATCATCAATTTCGCCTAAATGATTGAACGTCATTTCTACATTGGGTTTTAAAGCAATAATATTGCTATACATTCCTTTTCCTCCCGGAGAATAAAAGTGTACACGACTTCCTTCTTTCCAATCCGATACCGCATAAGAACCATGACAAAAGACACTTGTCCATTGTGTGTAGGTTAAATCATTCCATAATACGTCCCATACTTTTTCAGGTGTAGCGTTAATGGTTACTTCAAATTTTTGTGCTATCATGTTTTGTTTTTTTTTATTTGTTATACGCTTGTTGTAGTTTTTCACAATCTATTTTTTTCATTTGCAGCAGGGCTTGGGTAACCTGTGCTACTTTTTCCGGATTTTTATCATTCATCAATTGAGGCAACATTTCAGGTATAATTTGCCAAGATATTCCAAATTTATCTTTTAACCAGCCACATTGACTTTCCTGACCACCATTTTGAAGAAATGCATTCCAATAATAATCTACTTCTTCTTGATTGGTACAGTTCACCACAAAAGAGAAGGCTTCATTAAAATCAAAATGATGTTCCATCGGACTTTCCATGGCGATGAATTTTTGGTTGGCCAAAGTAAATTCTGCAAATTCAACTTTTCCAGCTGCATTCGGATTATGAGCATCAAATTTACTGATGAAGTTGATTTCAGAATTTGAAAATAAAGAAGTATAAAAAGTAATTGCTTCTTCTGCAAGACCAAATTTCTTATCTACAAAAAGTAATGTGGGTACAATTTGTAACGGATCACCATCTATAAATATTTGCCAAGACAAACCATACTTGTCATTTACCCAACCGTATTTTTTACTCCAAGGATATTCACCTAAATCCATTACAATAGTACCTTTTTCCTTCAATGCATTCCATATGGTATCTATTTCGTCTGTATCATTTGATTTTATAAAAAAGGAAATAGCATTGGTAAACGTAAAAAGTGGTCCGCCATTAAGTGCGTTGCAATTTAAGTTATTGAGCTGAAATGTGGTAACTAATGGATTGCTACTTTGAATTTTAGAATTTGGGAACACCGAAGTGTAAAAGGTTGCCGCTTCATTTGCTTGAGTATCATACCACAAGAAGGGTGTGAGTTTTTGTTCGTTCATGTTGTTTAAATTTTACAAGTTTAACTGGTTTTTCCTTTAAAAGTTGCATATATAGCCATGGCATGACCGTGACCCAATTCAAATTCTTCTTTGAGCCAATTGGTAATTTCAGTTGCTTTTACAGATTGTACAAGCATGCCATTTTCCATAAAACCTTTGTTTTCGGCTAATTGTTTAAAATCTTCCGGACTTTTACCTGTTTTTGCTTTGATGTTATCGATGTACGCTTGAAAAGACATCTTACGTTTGTTTGTTGAGTTTATGATAATAAATATAAGAAATCGCTAAAACAAAAAGCACAATTAGAGGGAAAAAGGTTTGCGCATTTATTCCATCTACGGCTGCATGACTTATCATGGCGAAAATAAAATTAAAAGTAAAACCTGCATAAGCCCATTCTTTTAGTCGGGATGGGATTTTAGGAACGATTAGAATAATAACACCTAAGATTTTAAAAACCACTAATGCAGTACCAAAATACTCAGGATAACCCAAGTGTCGGATTCCTTCTTTAGCTAATTCTGTTTGAGAGGTTAAAGCAGGCATAACGCCTTCAAATAAGGCTATTAAAACGGTTGCTGTCCAAAATACTATTTTTTGTTTTTTCATGTGAAATGTATTTGTTGTTAGGTAATTTTAGAATGATAATTCATTGGAATTCAAAAAAAGAATTTTAAAATTATTTACCTTTTTACAACGATAGGTTCCCTTTTTAAGCGTAATGTGTTCCATTTTATGTTCGTTTCTTTCATTTGGAAATAATTTTGTAGCTACTGCTTTATAGATAATACATCCGTTTGTATTCCTGTAAGAGACCCCTAAATAAATTCTATTTGAATTATAGCCTACAATAGATTGTAACTCTTGATGGGCTTCTAAAACGCCATCAGGAAATGTGTTCGCAGTAACGCAAAAGGCATTGCTATCTGTTTGTAAATTAAAGTATTCCATTTTTAGTTGCTTTCGATATTCCAAAATTAATGAGTTCTGTTATACTAAAAAAGGTGTAATTATGACAATACCATTGGTTAATTGCGACAATAGTTTTTTATATTTGTTTACCAACAAACAAATCATGAAGACAATAAGTATTTTAGTACCTAAAACGGCTGTAACTGCTGCTATAGTTGATTCACAATATCTTTTCACTTCTATCAATCAGTTTTTTATTAATGACGGAAAAGAAATTCCTTTTAAAATACAATTAGTTGGTGAAACCAAGACCGTACTTTTAAATCACGGAACTGTTGCTATACATACTGATTTTGTCTTAGAAGATAAACCTCAATCGGATCTAATAATTGTGCCACCAATAGGTCAAAATGTGACAGATGCCTTAGCTCAAAATGAAAATATGATACCTTGGCTGGTTCAAGAATATGAAAAAGGAGCAGAAATTGCCAGTTTGTGTATTGGAGCTTTTATGTTAGCAAAAACGGGGTTACTGAATGATAAATCTTGTTCTACGCATTGGATGTACGTAGAAACTTTACAGCAGTTTTTTCCAGAAGTAAATGTAGTTAATGATTTAATTATAACGGAAGAAAAAGGTTTGTATACCAGTGGAGGCGCAACATCTTATTGGAATTTATTATTGCATTTAGTTGAGAAATATACTGATAAAGAAACAGCAGTTTTAATCTCAAAATTCTTTCTTTTAGATATAAATAGAAGAAGTCAGAATGCGTTTACTATTTTTAAAGGACAACGTTCCCACAATGATTCCGATATTTTAAAAATACAAGATTATATAGAAGCGGAGTTTGATAAAAAAATGAGTATTGAAGACTTGGCTTCTTATAGTAATCTAACGCGAAGAACTTTAGAAAGACGTTTTAAAAAAGCGACTAATAATACAATTATTGAGTACATGCAACGCGTTAAAATTGAAGCCGCAAAGAAAGAATTAGAAAAGGGATTAAAAACCATTAACGAAGTCATGTATGAGGTAGGCTATTCCGACAGTAAATCCTTTCGTGAGATTTTTAAAAAATATACTTCTATGTCTCCCATGGATTATAAAAAGAAATATAATTTGAATTAAAACATGAGAGCGAATTATTTTTTAAGTTGCATTTTTATAATTTTATTTTCATGTACTAATTTTCATTCGATTGAAAATAGAACTGTTGGTATTCAGCCTTATGAGAATTTCTCTGAAAAAATGACAGATAGTATTGTACAAGTTATCCGATCCGTTTATAATTTAAAAGTAGCTGTTTTACCAATTCAAAAACTGCCTCAAAAAGCATTCATAAATCAAAAATCGCCTCGATATAGAGCTGACAGTTTGATTCAGTTCCAAAAAATAAAACAATCAGATACAATCGATTATATTTTAGGTTTAACGCACAAAGATATTTCTACAACTAAAAGAGATGGTAATGGAAATATAAAAAAGCCTCTTTATAAATATGAAGATTGGGGAGTTATGGGATTAGCCTATTGTCCTGGTACGAGCGGAATTGTTTCTACATTTCGTTTGCAACATAAAAATCCAAAGGTTCATATGCTACGCGTAAAGAAAATAGCCATACATGAATTAGGTCATAATTTAGGATTACCACATTGTCCGAATAAAAAATGTGTAATGACTGATGCAGTAGAAAGTATTGCTACTATAGATAATGCGGAATTAGCTTTATGTTCTGATTGTAAAAGAAAAATTACAAATTAAAGCTAATCCCGATTTTTATAGTATTTTAATAATTTCCGTTTAATAATGCACCACCAATGCTTGATTTAGCTTCGATACCAATTTTTTTCATCATTTCATAGGTGGTACAAACTGCTGCAGAAGTAACCGGAATACCACATTCCGCTTGAATCAAATCGATAGCTTCTAAAGAAGGCATTTGTACACAAGCAGAAACAACTAATACATCTACATCTGTTAAATCCAATTGCTTGTAAATTTGCAAGAGATTCATTGGATCTTGAGCAGCCACTTCTAAATTATCAGGAATTTCTAATGCTATGCTTTCTTTGACTTTAATACCTTGATGTTCAATATAATCGACTACTTTGTCTGTTAAAGGACGCATGTAGGGCGTAATAATTGAGATTTGTTTCGCACCTAAAACCTTTAAGCCATTAATTAAAGCACCCGCAGAGGTTACAATAGGAGTAGGGAAGTCATTTGCAACCGTTTCTTGATGTAAATTTACTTCGGAAACACAATGATAGCCGCGTCCCATGCTCATTATAGCAACAAGGCAAGCATAACCCATAACATCTACATGGGCATCGGATAATTCTTGAGCACATTTTAAACTCATTTTATCCATTGCTTCCAGTTCTTCTTTGGTTACTTTTTTCATTCGCATTCGACTACTATGAAACGTAAAACGTTCTGGTAGAATGGTTTCTCTGGCACGAAATAGTGCGGGTATTTCCGTTTCCATTGTGATATTGGAGGAAGGAACAATTTGTCCTATTTTATATTTTTTAGTCATATTCTAAAATTTAGTGCTACTAAACAGCAAAAATTATTTACTATAAATAGTACGCTTTTTTTATTACTTTGTCCCTCGACTGCGCTCGGGAAGACAACGTTATCCTAATTTTGTTTGTCACCCTGAGCGCAGTCGAAGGGCGTTTAAAGGTTATAATTTGAATTTGTAGCATTTCTGCATTCAGCTAATGTTTGAATTAAATCAAAATTGCCTATAATTAATGCTTCTTTTTTAACTTTTGACCATTTTTTTAGTTTTTTCTCAA
>PKDY01000057.1 GCA_002862755.1 Flavobacteriaceae bacterium
GGTCAGTTTTAAAAATTTCAACTCAAGGCTCAAAAGCAAAGAAGAAGAAACCCCTTGAAAAAACATCAATTTCCTCGTATGGAACCAAAATCAAGAGCCCCAGTAAGCAGATTTTGGCAGATTTATAAGAACCAGGAACAACTTATTACGACCCAAACCACACAAGTGATATAAATTCTCCATTTTCTAACCATGTTGAATCTTTTTAGAATGATTTTGTGCAGAAATCTGGCGTAAGTTCAGCTTTAAAATCTTAGGAATTCCAAAATCCTAAACCTTCTTAAGGGGTACCGAAAAAATACAAAAAAACCTAAAATGACGATTTGATCCATTTGAAGGTAGTAAAGCCCGATCGGTTTTAATTGCTGATTTAGTAGCACTCGAACATTTTTTAAACAATGAACAAAACAATAATTAAGTTAAATAAGATGAGTAAAATTTTAAAATTAGTATGTTTTCTTTTAGTAAGTGTTTCAATTCAAGCGCAGGACGCGGCAAAAGCTAAAAGTCTTTTAGATGAAGTTTCTGCTAAAGTTAAAACTTATGAAAATATTGTTATTGATTTTAAGTATGCTTTGAACAACCCTAGTGAAAACATTAATCAAGAAAGCAAAGGAAATGTAACTTTAAAAGGGAATTTATACAATTTAAATTTTATGGGAGTTACTAAGATATTTGATGGCAAAAAGGTATATACAATCGTACCTGAAGATGAAGAAATATCCATTTCAAAGTTTGATGATAAAGATGAAAATGCAGTAACACCATCAAAAATGCTTACCTTTTTTAATACGGGTTACAAATATTCTTGGGATATTCTACAAGATATAAAAGGAAGAAAAATCCAATATATCAAACTAATTCCAATTAGCTCAAAAGACCAAAGAAAAGAAATTCTTTTAGGTATAGACGTTCAAACAAAAAATATATATAACCTTATTGAAGTTGGAAAAAATGGAACAAGAACTACTTTAACTGTTAATTCTTTTAAAACAAACCAACCTTTATCAGATAATCATTTTACCTTTACCGAGTCAAAATATCCAAATTATTATATCAATAGACTAGACTAAAAGGTGAAAATCTTAGATAAATACATTATTAAATCTTTTACGATTACATTTACTTCGGTATTTGTAATCCTTTTTTTTATATTCGTTTTACAAGGAATATGGCTTTTTATTTCCGAATTAGCAGGTAAAGACTTAGATTTTTTTACGATAATTAAATTTTTATCTTTCTATGCACCTACCATAGTTCCGCTAGTACTTCCTTTATCAGTCGTTTTAGCCTCGATTATGACCTTTGGAAGTTTTGCTGAAAATTATGAGTTCGCTGCAATGAAATCATCTGGTATTTCTTTGCAACGCGCCATGAGAATGCTTACCCTATTCATTTTTGGGTTAAGCATTATCTCTTTTATTTTTGCCAATAATGTGATTCCTAAAGCACAATATAAATTTTTAAACTTACGAAAAACCATTATTCAGCAGCGACCTGCCATGGCTATTGCAGAAGGACAATTTAATCCAATTGGTCCAGCCATTAATATAAAAGTAGAGAAAAAAACAGGTGCTAATGGCCAATTTTTGGAAGATGTGACCATGCACATTAAAAACACTAGTGCTGGATTAGGTGCCAATACAGTTATTAAAGCTAAAAATGGTGTTTTAAGAAGTGATGAAAACTCAAATTATTTGCAATTAGAATTACTTGATGGGAATTATTACGAAAATGTAATTCCTAAAAAATATGAAGAAAGAAATAAACAACCTTTTGCAAAAAGTAGTTTTAAAAAATATATCTTAAATATCGATTTAACCAAGTTAAATGAAAACACTGGAGATAATGGAGACATTACTTCTGAGAAAATGCTAACTCTAAATGAATTAAATTACACTATAGATTCACTTCAAAATAACTATAACAAAGACATTATTTCTTTTGCTGAAAATACAGTTCAAAGAAACGATTATGTTTTTCAGCTAAATCGTGTTCAAAATATTGATAAAGAAAATAACGTTGACAACATATTAACTGTCTTTTCGAATACTGAAAAACAAAAAATTTTGGAAATGGCCATTAGCAATACTTCCAGTACCGAATTTAGTATTCAAAATAGTCAAAGTGACTTGGAATATAAAAAGAAAAACATCAATTCGCATTGGGTAGTCGTACACGAAAAGTTTATTATTGCCTTCTCTTGTCTTTTAATGTTTTTTATTGGTGCTCCCTTAGGAGCCATTATTAGAAAAGGAGGAATTGGTTTACCTATTGTTTTTGCCATTATCATTTTCATTGCCTTTCATTTCATGAATACATTTGGTAAAAAAATTGCAGAAGAAGATACTATTCCAGTGGCATTAGGAATGTGGATGTCTTCCATAATTTTAACTCCATTGGCTTTATTTTTAACATATAGAGCCACAAACGACATAGGAATTATGATTAATTTTGA
This sequence comes from Flavobacteriaceae bacterium, assembly GCA_002862755.1. GTDB lineage: Bacteria > Bacteroidota > Bacteroidia > Flavobacteriales > Flavobacteriaceae > Flavobacterium. Next base: position 2,459 of record PKDY01000057.1, read on the forward strand.
CTGGTTAATTGATCCTATAAAAAAACTTTTTTCAAGATTCTCAAAAAACTAAAAAACTACCATGTCTAACAACATACAACTCAACACTATTGAAGAAGCTATAGAAGATATCCGTCAAGGAAAAGTAATTATAGTCGTAGATGATGAAGATAGAGAAAACGAAGGTGATTTTCTCGCAGCAGCAGAAAAATGTACTCCAGAAATGATTAATTTCATGGCTACTCATGGAAGAGGTTTAATATGTACTCCTCTTACTGAAAGTAGATGTAAAGAGCTCGATTTACATGCGATGGTTCGAAACAATACCGATCATATGGAAACAGCTTTTACCGTTTCCGTTGACCTTAAAGGTAATGGCGTAACCACAGGAATTTCTGCTGCAGATAGAGCTAAAACCGTTCTATCTTTACTAGATCCAAACACAAAACCTTTTGATTTAGCAAGACCTGGACATATTTTCCCTTTAATTGCGAAACAAGGTGGTGTATTAAGAAGAACAGGACATACAGAAGCCGCAATAGATTTTGCACGATTAGCCGGATTTAAACCAGCTGGTGTAATTGTGGAAATCATGAATGAAGATGGTACGATGGCACGATTACCACAACTCGTTGAAGTGGCTAAAAAGTTTAATTTGAAATTAGTATCTATCGAAGATTTGGTTGCTTATCGCATGCAACACGATAGCTTAATTCAAAAGAAAGAAGATTTTGAAATTGAAACTCGTTTTGGAACCTATCGCTTGAGAGCTTATTTACAAACTACCAACAAACAAGTTCATATTGCTTTAACCAAAGGGACATGGAGTAATGGAGAAGCAATTTTAACGCGTATTAATTCTACTCAAGTCAACAATGATATCTTAGGAACTTTAACTAATGATGCCGATAAAAAATTGGATGTCATGTTTAAAAAGATAGATGAAGTTGGAAAAGGAGCTATAATTTTTATCAATCAAGAAGTAAAATCCTTAGAACTTTTATCTCGTTTAACCGAATTAAAAAAATTACAAGAAGACGGTATTATTAAAGCACCTCAAGTAAAAATGGATGCCAAAGACTTTGGTATTGGTGCTCAAATTTTACATGATATTGATATTTCTAGAATCAAATTATTATCTAACAATTCCGAACCTACAAAGCGTGTAGGTATGATTGGTTACGGTTTAGAAATTACTGAATATGTAACTTACTAAAATTAGAAAAACCATAATTTAATAGCTAAAGAGGACACCGTAATTATCAAAAACAAACGAATTACTTTGTCCTCTTTTTTTACAGACCATCGACTTCCAAACCAAGCTCCAGAAGCATTACCAATGGTTAATATAAATGCTAATGTATAATTAATTTGCTTCTCTAAAGCAAATACCAATACAGCTCCTACAGTATAAACGCAAACTACAAAAACTTTAGTAGCATTCGATTTTAATAAAGATAAACCATTAACATAGGGAAGAATTAATAACATTAGAAAACCAATTCCTGCATTAATAAAACCACCATAAATTCCTAAAAAAAAGAAAATAATTAAGGAAATATAAAGGGTTTTTCCGGTTGTTTTTTCTATTACTTCAGTATAATTTTTTTTAGGATTTAAAACAATTGTACATAACACCATTATCATAATAATGGCTAAAATTTTATTAAATAAATCACCCTCAATTCCTATTGCTAATTTAGCTCCAATAAAAGATCCTATCAAAGCAGACAAACCCAAATACAAACTAAAAGGATAAGTACTAATACCTTTACTTTTAAAACCTTTTACTGCAGTAAAGGTTTGAATTAAAATGGCTATTCTATTCGTTCCATTTGCCAAAGGAGCTGGCAATCCCATAAAAATTAGAGTTGGTAAAGTTAATAAAGTACCTCCACCAGCAATTGTATTTAAAAAACCAGCTATGAAACCTACAGGAATTAATAAAAGGTATTCGTATTCAAAATTCATAAGCTATAAATTGAGTGCAAAGTTATCAAAATAAAAACGCTATAGCTTACAATAGAAAACACATAATTATAAAAAAATGTTAATTGCTTTTATTAATTTCTTATAAAAAGTCTATTTTTACTTACTTATTCAAAACCCAACCTTACAAAATGAAGAAAAATATAATTTCTGGTGGATTACTAACATTACTTTTAATAAGTTGTAATGCAGTACCTAAAGCACAAACTGAAGCAGATGTTACAAAATACATGAATACTATTACTGCACCTGAATTAAGTACCCATTTACACATCGTAGCTTCTGATGAAATGGAAGGTAGAGATACTGGAACAGAAGGTCAAAAAAAAGCAGGAAAATATTTAATTGAACAATATCAAAAAAGTGGTATTTCATTCCCTCCAAAAGCAGAAGGTTGGTATCAAAAAGTACCTTCTGAATTCATGGCAAAAGGATTTGCACCCAAACTAAATGATTCTGAAAACATTTGGGCTTTTATTGAAGGTTCAGAAAAACCAAATGAAATACTTGTCATATCTGCTCATTATGATCATGTAGGCACCAAAAATGGTGAAGTTTACAATGGTGCTGATGATGATGGCTCTGGAACAGTTGCCCTTTTAGAAATTGCACAAGCATTCGCAAAAGCGAAAAAAGAGGGTTATGGCCCAAAACGTTCCATATTATTTCTTCATGTAACGGGTGAAGAACATGGCCTTCATGGTTCAAGATTCTATTCTGAAAATCCATTATTTCCATTACAAAATACTATTGCCGACATTAATATTGATATGATTGGTAGACGAGATACCTTACATCCAGATACTAATAATTATATCTATGTAATAGGTTCAGATCGCTTGAGTTCTGAATTACATACTATTAATGAAGCAGCAAATAAAAAATATACGAATTTAGAATTAGATTACAAATACAATGATCGTAATGATCCAGAGCGAATTTATTATCGTTCTGATCATTATAATTTTGCTAAAAAAGGTGTACCAGCTATTTTCTTTTTTAATGGAGTGCATAAAGATTATCATATGGCTTCAGATACACCTGATAAAATTGAATACGATGCTTTAGCAAAAAGAGCACAATTAGCTTTTACTTTAGCATGGGAATTAGCGAACAGAGAAGAAAGAATTGTTGTAGACAAAGACGGAAAATAATTATATAAAACATATAAATCCTCATTACTTAATGAGGATTTATTTTTTACATTATGCTAAATAGAATACACCACATTGCTATTATTTGCAAAGACTATGAAATCTCAAAAAAATTTTATATCGATATTCTAGGACTAAAAATCATTAATGAAACCTACCGAGCAGAAAGAAAGTCTTATAAATTAGATTTAGCTATTAATGATACATATTCCATAGAACTATTTTCATTCCCAAGTCCTCCAGAACGCCCTTCTCGTCCAGAAGCAACAGGTTTACGACATTTGGCTTTTGAAGTAGATCAGTTAGAAACTATCATTCAACATTTAGAAAAACACAAGCTATATGTTGAACCCATTCGGATAGATGAAATTACCCAAAAAAGATTTACTTTCACTCAAGATCCAGATGGACTACCTATTGAGTTTTATGAAAAATAAATTATGGCAAATCTACTTTTTCAAATGAATTTAGTTTTTGTAAATCTAAAATGGTAACACTATCATCTTCATTCTGATTGTACATGATAGTAAACTTAGCACCATATACAATTTCTTTAAAAATATAAGATGTTCTTTTAACCAAGTGCGTACTATAAACATCATCAAAAACTTTAATAAAAACCAATATTTCGCCATCTATAGAACCATAATCTTGTGCTGTAAAATTATATAACGGGCTTTTCTCAGTAATGGGATGCACTAAAGTCCAACTTAAGGTTAGCGCATTTACTTTATCTAATTCTAAAGGCAATTGATAAAATTTATTGACCATCTTTCCGTTTTCTTCTATACTCAATCCAAGTGTTACTCTGGCTTCTGCATCTGTTAAATTAACATTTTTAAATGGAGTCATTCGAAACATTAATGCGGTACCATTCTCATAAGGAGCAATTATGGCATTTTCAGAAAACTTAATATAGGCTTCGGGTTTACTAAATCTTCCAAAAAATAAACCTGTAGCTATCGCAAAAGTAAGCAGACCTGTTAATGCTTCTACTGAAGAAACAAAACTTGCCCAGAATCCTGTAGGATTAATATGTCCATAACCAACCGTTGTAAAAGTTTGCACACTAAAAAAAAAGGCCTGACCAAATTTTTCTGCATTATTGGAAGCTATAATTCCATTTAAATGTTCAACACCTATATAATAATAGATAGTAGCAAAAAATAAATTCGCTAGAAAATAAAACAAGATAATGATACCAAAAAATTGCCATCTCGGAATAGTTAACATAAAATGATGCCAACTCGTACGCTCTAAAATACCAATTCCTTTTTTTCTAACATTTGCATCACCATTCTTATTTACAAATCGTCCTCCATAATTAGAAGCACTTGTTCCAAAACCAGAAGAATCAATCGTTTTTGCCTTATTATTGATTGATTTAAATAACGCCATATATTTTCACAATAAATCTTAATCTATTTCAAAGGTACTATTTATTATGCTTACTCAATCATTTGTAGTACATTTACTATCTCAAACAAAAAGGAAAGATGGAAATAAAAAAAGATTTAAAATTAGCTGTTTTAATTGATGCTGATAATGTTCCTTATGCGAATGTAAAAGAGATGTTTGAAGAAATTGCAAAATATGGAACACCCACATTTAAAAGAATTTATGCAGATTGGACAAAACCAACAGTTTCTGGTTGGAAAAATGTGCTACTAGAAAACGCAATAAATCCAGTGCAACAATATAGTTATTCTGTAGGTAAGAATTCTAGTGATAGCGCTTTGATTATTGATGCTATGGATATTTTGTACACTGGAAAAGTAGATGGTTTTTGTATTGTTTCAAGTGATTCTGATTTCACACGATTGGCCACTCGATTACGTGAAGCTGGAATGACAGTAATAGGTATTGGAGAAAAGAAAACTTTAAAACCTTTTATCACCGCTTGTGATAAATTCATTTACATTGAGATTCTGAAAAAAGATGACACAGAAAGCCATGTGGAAACTTCTTCAAAGAAAACAGCCAAGAATACCACTACAAAAAAGAAAACACCACTTAGCAAGATTGATCCAAAAATCATTAAACTTTTTTCTACTAGTATAGATGATTTAGAAGATGAAAATGGATGGGCATTTTTAGGAGACTTAGGTAATTTGATTTTAAAAAAGAAAACAGATTTCGATCCTAGAAATTATGGCTTTAGCAAACTATTACCCTTAATTAAAAGTATGCAAAAATTTGAGATTGACGTTAGAGAAACAAATAATCCAAATGTTAAACACGTTTACATCAGAAAAAAATAGCACAAGACAAACTACATTAACGTACTAAAAAACAATTAATTCGATATATTTTTTTAATATTGCAGAAATTTTAAAGATGAAAAAACTTAACCTACTTTTCGTTTTTTTAATTTCACTACAATTGTGGAGTCAGAAAAACATAGAACCTACAACTACAGAAATAAAAACAGCAAAAGAATTAAGGGAGAAATTTGATAAATCTGACATTGCTATTTTAAAAAGTACAGAAACAGTTGATTTTAAAATTTCTAAAGACAAAAAGAACGTCGAAGTAGATTATTCTGTTTCTGAAGTACTATTAAATATTAATCATAGAGCCGATATTCAAAAATATGAGTTTTATGATAGCCAATCTTCTATTCAAACTTTTTCATTAAAGTATAAAAACAATAAAGAAGCAAGCATCTACCCAAAGGATGAATTTTACAAGAGCAACGATTTATTTTATAATGACGCAAGAGTAAAATACTTTGATATCGATTTTCCAGTTCAAGGATACACCTATTTATATAATTTGGAGAAAAAAATTAATGATGTAAAATACTTTACTTCTATTTATTTCAATGATGAATATCCCGTAATTGAAAAAGAAATTATAATTACTGTTCCTAAATGGCTTACTTTAGAAATAAAAGAATTTAATTTTAATGGATTCGATATTACCAAAACCGAAACAAAAAATGAGGAAGCTGTAGTTTATAAATATAAAATTAAAAATATTCCCCCATCCAAAAGAGAAAAATTAGCTCCTGGACCTAGTTATATTTATCCCCATCTTTTATTTATTGCCAAATCATTTTCAAACAAAAATGAAAAAAATATTTTGTTCAATGATACTGCAGATTTATATAAATGGTATAAATCGCTAATAGACGACATGCATGATGATTCAAAAGTATTTGAAACTAAAGTAAAAGAATTGATTGCTGGAGCAAAAACGGATGATGAAAAAATAAAAAAAATCTATTATTGGGTACAAGATAATATTAGATATATTGCTTTTGAAGATGGTATTGCTGGATTTAAACCTGATGATTCTCAAAATGTTTTTAATAAACGCTATGGTGATTGTAAAGGAATGGCAAATCTTACTAAACAAATGCTTAAAGTAGCAGGTTTTGATGCAAGACTATGTTGGATTGGAACTAAACACATTGCTTATAGCTATAGTATTCCTTCATTATCTGTAGATAATCACATGATTTGTTGTGTTATTAAAGATGGAAAAACTTACTTTTTAGATGGAACAGAGAAATTTAATTCATTTAAAGAATATGCAGAAAGAATTCAAGGAAAAGAAGTGTTAATTGAAAACGGTAATGATTTTATTATTGAAAAAATACCTACTCACAACGCTAATGCCAACAAAGAAGTATATACCGTTCAATATAATCTTGACGGAGAAACCTTAAAAGGAAAAGTAAATAAAGAGTTTTATGGAGAAAGTAGAAGTTCTTTTCTTTACAATTATAATAGCATCAAAAATGACAAAAAAGAAGAAGCTTTAAAATGGTTTATAAATTCTGGAAATAAAAATTATAATGTAAGCAATATTATTACTTCTGATTTATCAAACAGAGATCAAAACGTAAAATTAAGCTACGATGTGGCTTTAGAAAATCATGTTTCCTCTTTTGACAATGAAATTTATATTGATTTAGATTATGACAAAGAATATAATAATTTCGATTTATCTGAAAGAAAACAAAGTGTTATATTAGATTATAAAAGTTATGATGACGTTACTGTAACCTTAGTAATTCCGTCTGGTTATACGGTAAAAAAAATACCTCAAAATTTAAATATAAAAACAACAGATTACGAAATCACCATTAATTTTGAAACCAAAAACAACAGCATTGTCTATCATAAAATTTTCAATTTCAAAAATGGAATCATTAAAAAAGATGATTTAGAGATTGCTAAAAAAGATTTCGATTTAATCAAACAACTTTACGCTGAACAAATTATTTTAACTAAATAGTGACTCTATAAAATGAAACAAAAATACTTACACCTACTACTCCTTATTGGCACTTATTGTATGACTGCTCAAAATAAGGAAGAAATTAAAAATTTTTTTTGGAACTCAAATGACAATTATAGTAAAATAATTAACGTTCCTGAAAAATACAAAAACGAATCCGCTGTAATTATATACAAAAATGAAAATTATGATTTTCATAAATTTGGTAAAAGTGTAACTTATACTACTTCTACAAGAAAAAGAATTAAGCTACAAGACCAAGCAGCAATCACTGAATTCTCTGAATTTTCTTTTCGCGATAAGTTTTATGTTAAAAAAGGATTTTCGTGGAAAAAAGGAACACTTACATTAGGTATCAAAATAGTAAAACAGGATGGAAAAGAAATAGAAATTGATGTCGATAAAGAATCTGTTACTGAAGATGATTCTAAAAAAATTGCGATATCAAATCTAGAAGTAGGCGACATTATAGACTTTTATTTTCATTCTGTCGAACCTTTTAAATCTATTGAAGCATTTGGTTTTGAACCAGTTGAAGCCACCCTTGGTGAAAACTATCCCATTTTAAACTTAAAAATGACCTTTGAAACAGAAAATGATTTCTTTGTAAATTTTAATTCTTATAATGGAGCTCCAGAATTAAAAAAAATTGAAACTAAAAAAAGTAATGACAGAAAATACGAACTTATAGCATCAGATGTTGCAAAAAATGATTTTCCAAGATGGTTCCTCCCTTTAGTAGAACTTCCATGCTATAAATTTCAAGTATTTTTTGCAAGATCGGGTAAGTTTGAACAAAGAGCTGATGCTTTTTTACCAAAAGACGAAAGTGAAATAAAAAAAACAGTTTCAAAAGAAGATATTTTAGATTTTTATACTAGTAAATTTTATCCAAATGGAAACCTTAATGATGTAAATGATTTTTTAAAAGATAAAAAATTCGCATCTGAAGAAGAAAAATTGAAAGAAATCTATTATTTTGCTCGTCATCAATTTTATACTCGATATATTGAAGCCTATGTATTAGGTGAAACCAATATTGTTGCCTACCCTTATCAACTTTATAATTCATATCCTATTTTCTTTAATTCTGAAGAACAATTCATCAGATACTTTATGGAATATTTGAAAAAAAATGAAATTGATTATGATATTATTGTCGCAACTGGTAGAGAAAATGGTCCAATTAAAGATATATTAATACAGCAAAATGCAAGAGTATTATTGAAAATTAACACAACTAATCCTCTTTATTTTGGCAATTTCACTCCTTACTCATTACCTAATCAATTTGATACCAGTTTAGAAAACACAAACGCATACGCTTTAAAAGTAACAAAAAACAAAAAAGTTACAGATATTGAAGAAATAAAACTTCCTGGGTCTACCAATCAAAATAATATTTCCAAAGTAATGTTGCAAACCAGTTTTGACGTAGCTTCAAACACATTAAATATTTCCAAGACTACTTCTTTATTTGGTAACAATAAAAGCTTCGAACAATCTAATAAAATGAACTTTTATGATTACATAAATGAAGATTATGAAAGATATCAAACCACTCCGCTTTTAGATTTGGTTCGAAATAAAAAAATGAAAGAAAAGTACAAAAAGGAATATGATGCTTTATTGAGTAAATTGAAAGACAAACAAAGTGAAAATCTTAAAAATGCAACCGAAAAAGAATATGAAGTAAAAGTTGATAATTTTTCATTTACCATTCTAAACACTGGTAGATATAGCGATGCCGAGCCTTTTGAGTATAAAGAAAACTTTTCAATTAAAGATAATTTTATAAAAAAAGCAGGACCTAACTATATAATTGAAATTGGAAAACTTATTGATTCTCAAGTAGAAATAAGTGAAAAAGAACACAAACGAGAAAACAATATTTATACCGTTTTTCCTAGAACATTTAATTACAAAATTGAATTTACAATTCCAGAAGGATATACTGCAAATGGTTTAGAAAAATTAAACAAAACCATCGAAAATGAAACGGGTAGTTTTATAAGTACTGTAACGATTACAAATAATGTTTTAACTTTAGAAGCCACAAAAAAATACAATCACGATTATGAACCGGTTTCTAATTGGCAAAAAATGATTGCTTTTCTAGATGCGGCATACCAACTTACACAAGAAAAAATTCTTTTAAAAAAGCAATAACAATAAAAAACCTTTGAAATTAATTTCAAAGGTTTTTTTTAATAAAACAATGAAGTTTGCTATTATTTCTTAATCACTTTCACACTTTGTATCTTACCATCAATCGTTACATTTATTATGTAAGCACCAGACTTTAAATGAGACATATCTACGGTCATTTCCTTATGCATACTTTCTTCTTTTTCAATTAAGACCTGCCCCAATAAATTAACAACTTGTAATTTACTAGCCTCAGACGCTAATTCTAAGTTTAAAACTGAATTTACTGGATTTGGAAATACTTTAATTGTATTGTTAGCTGAAAAATTATCTTGAGATAAATTAAGAGGTGCAAACTTAATACTTGCCGCAAAAACATTTAATATTCCGGTTCCAGAATCTTTTTGAAGATCTACAAATGTAAAAGTCTTATCTTGATTTGCTGGATCTATGTCTATTTCAAGTTGATAAATTCGAGGATTTCCAGTAGGATTCTCAATTGCATCAGTATTTGTATTTACTCTTCCAATACCTGAAACAGCTATTGGTAAACTCGTTTGACTATACCAATCTGGTATTAAAGTAGCAGTAATAGTTTGGATTGAACTATCATCAAAACGAATTGTTCCTGACAAAGTACTTGAACCTCCACCTGAAGTAAGTAACAAATACAGTTTTTCTGCTGGATAAATGGTATCAAAAGTTAATGTTCCTCCATTTCCTGCTCCAGCTGTTTCAATACGTAATGCATTGTTTCCGTCATATGGTGTATTTGAAGGACTCATATTAAAAATCAGACCAGGAATACTAGCACTAGATATAAGCCCATTGATTGGTAATCCAAAGGTTAAATCAGGATCTGACGCATTCACTTTAAAATCTTGAGACAAAAACACAAAATTTCCCCCATCAATATTATTCGTTATTGAATTGGCAGAAGGTCCTACTCCATTTGCAATAACATCTGCATTTAGACCTGAAAAAATTGCTAAGTTCATATAGTTACCAAAAACAAATGGCCCAGCCCAAGGACTATATCCTGAATTATTATCACAAACTGTACGCACATAAAATTCTGATACTGTGCCTTCAGGATAAGTGGCATTATAAGTAGTGCTTGTAGTAACATCCCCAGAAAGCGGCTCTCCTGAACCGTAATCTTGAACAGCAACTTCCCATTCTGTACCTATTCCTCCATCCCAAGATAATGTAGCAGATATTTCACTTATATCAGACGCTGATAAATTTGTAGGCGCATCACATATTGGAGTTCCAGATGTCTTTAAATCATCAACAAATAAATAATATTGATCTGTAGAAATAGCTTGAATGGCAAAATATATAGTTTGACCAACATAAGCCGAAAGATCATAGGTAAACTCTGTATAAGTGGTTGTAGGCCCCACATTGGAAGCTAATACATCTGTAAAATCGGATAATTGATTACCTGTTGTGGAGACCAATACATTAAATCGATCAATGTAAGTAGCACTATAATTTCTGGACCAAAAGCTAATCATATCACTCATATTAGCAGTAACTGTGAAAGGTGGAGTAATTAATAGATCGTTATGTGCTGTACCACTATAAGTTATCCTAGCAAATTTAGTTCCCGAATGTGGATAAGCAGGAAAATTACTCTGTACTGCCCAAGTATTTGCATCACCTCCATTAATTAAGGACCAACAATTAGGTATTGTTCCAGTTGTGGTGCTTTCAAAATCTTCGTTTAAACTAATAGCTGTTGAACAAGCAGTTACAAACGTGTAGAGTGACCAACTACTATAACCATTGGCTCCACAATTAGTTCTCACATAAAAATCGTAAGTCGTATTAGAATTTAAACCGGATAAATTTACAGTTGCGGTTGCTGAAGCAAATCCTGAAGATGGTACTGGACTTCCAGATGGTAAAACAGCATATTCCCAATCAGTTGCTGTTCCAGCATCCCAACTAAATGTAGCTTCAGTAGTTGTAATTCCTGAAACTCCAAGATTCGTTGGTGCTATACAAGCTACTGCAGTTGTAAAAGTATAAGGACCAGTCCAAAAGCTATAACCACTTCCAGAGCAAACAGTTCTTACATAAACATCATAAGTTGTTTCTGGATTCAAACTTGTAAATGTATATGAATTAGTTGTACTTGCATCTCCAGAAGCTGGAATTGGACTATTAGTATATACTATAGCAATTTCAAAAGTATCGGTCACATTGGCTCCTGTCCAAGAAATGTCAGCATCAAAAGCATTTATAGTCGTAGCTGTGATATTATAAGGTCCAGGACATTCAGGTACTAATTTTCCACTAACTGCAAAAAGATTAAATACACCACCACTATTCTTTTCAACAGTTATTCCGGAAACAATTTTACTTTGATTGGCAGCATCAATTGCTAAATCTAATTGATAAATTCTTGGATTATTTGTTGGATTTTCCAAACCATTATCTGATCTATTTCCTCTACCAATACCTGAGATAATAGTTGGTAAAGCATTAGAATTAAACCAATCCGGAATATTTACACTTGAAAAAACTTGAGAAGAAGCATCTGTAAAATTAACGGTAACGGTTACACTCGAAGCGCCACTTCCTGAAGTTACTGCTAAATACAAGGTTTCAAAAGACTCTAATTCGGTAAATGTAACTGTCGATAAACCTGCCGCTCCATTATCTTGTATTCGAAGCGAATTATTTGAATCATAAGGCGCCAAATTGAAAAACAAATCGCTATTATTTACAGGTAATACACCATTTGTTGGTAACCCATAAGCAGTGGGAGTCGATCCTGAAGTAATTTGAGTTCCTTGAGAAAGGTAACAAAAATTAACACCATCCACATCATTTGTGGTTGATGTATTCAAACTTCCTACACCGTTTGCAATAACATCATCGTTAAATCCATTTACGGTTAAAGCCATATAACTGGCAGGATCATAAATTGCATTTTGGATAATTTTTTTTCTTTTTTCTTTTTTTGGTTCCGCTCCTGAGAAGGCTAAAAAAGGAAAAGATAAGCTTAGTAGCAATAGGGTTTTACACGAAAATCCCAAAAAACTAGAATAATTTTTTTTCATCATATTTGTAGTTACTCATTTGTCTAGTAAATATAAAAAAAAATAAGAAAAGTAAATTTTATACTTTTTTATTCACAAAAAACCCCTTAAAAGATAAATACAAAACAATAATTATGTTAAAATATTAAAAAAATAAAAAACAATAAAATCAGTTACAAATTATATAAAATAGTTTTGTTTTAATAAAAGCTATACAATAAATTAGCACTAGTTATTTTACAAATCAATTCAATTGAATGACTTTATTAAATATTTTGACCAACCCTATCTTTATTACTATAAAGACAAAAAGTTATTTCAAATTAGCGTACTAATTTTTGCTTTAGGATTCTTTTTTAATTATATAATTGAACCTTTTGAAATTAATTATGATGAATTAAAATTAAAAGTATGGATAGTTGCTTTCATTCACACTATTACACCACTATTTATTCTATATTTATTAGCCTTAATAACCAACCAATATCCAAAGACAACTGAAAATTGGAACGTAAAGAAAGAACTCTTTTTTATCTTTATACTATTATTCCTTACAGGTATAGCCAATTATTCACTACGAGACCTCTTATACAATAATCCTTTTAACCGTTCTGTAAACTATTTATTCGAAGAAGTATTTAATACTTTAGTTAGTGGATTTTTACTAGCATTTAGTGTTATATCTGCGAATTTAAATATTCATTTCATCAAAAATAGTGAGCATGCCTCCGAATTGAATTTAAAACTAAAAGAGCAACCAAATTTTTTTTAAACAACGAAATTGAAATTGAAACCGAACTTAAATCAGAAACTTTCAAACTAGAAGTCGCCTCCTTTATTTTTGCTAAAGCAGAAGGCAATTACATTGAGATATGGACAAAAGAAGGCTTCAACTCCAAATCCTCAATAAAAAGGATGAAATTAAAAGAATTTGAAAAAGAGTTAGCCAATTACCCAGAAATCTGTAAAATACATCGTTCCTATTTACTTAATACAACTTACATTGAAAATGTAAAAGGGAATGCACAAGGTTATAAAATAAAATTAAAAAATTGTGACGAACAAGTTCCTGTTTCTAGAAATTATTTAGCCTTATTTAATGATAAAATGAACCTATAAGACTTTCAATTTATACCAAAAAAATACATTTCATACCTTCTTCTTGCATTCCATCACAAAAACGTGACATTGATACCAATTCTTTTGAACCCTTGTTTTTAAAGCTAAAATTTGCTAAAAAAACAAAAAAATGGAAAGACGTTACGATTTAGATTGGTTACGAGTTTTAGCTTTTGTACTACTTATTTTTTATCATATAGGAATGTTTTTTGTTCCTTGGGATTGGCATATAAAAAATAATATTATTTATGATTGGATTATGTATCCCATGTTATTTTTAAATCGCTGGAGGATGCCTTTATTATTTATAATATCTGGAATGGGAGCTGCCTTATCTTTAAAAAAAAGAACCAATATACAATTCACTAAGGAACGAATCATTCGTTTATTTCTTCCTTTACTTTTTGGAATACTAGTTATTGTTCCACCTCAAGTGTATATAGAAAGGTTATCCAATTATGAATTTTCTGGTTCCTATTTTGATTTTTGGCCATCAGAATCTTTCAAAGGAGCCTATCCTACAGGAAATTTGAGTTGGCATCATCTATGGTTTTTACCATACATTCTTTGCTATTCATTACTTTTACTACCATTATTTCAATATTTGAAAAAAAATCCAAATGGTAGTTTACTACGTTGGACTTCTAAAAGAATACAATCAAAATATGGTGTTTTTCTATTGTTAATACCCTTATTCTTGATGGAATGTTTTTTAGATCCTTTCTTTCCTATTACTCATGGTTTGTTTGATGATTGGTTCAATTTCTTTTACAATCTTGTCCTTTTCCTTTATGGTTTTATCTTTATTTTACAACAAGAACATTTTTTTAATACAGTGCAACTTTATTACAAAACTTATTTCAAATTGGGATTAGTTACCTTCGCCTTATTTTTATGTGTTGTTAGTAATCCTGATGGTTGGCAACGTCATTTTATTGAAGCAGCGATTAATCAAATTAATATGTGGGCTTGGCTATTATGCTTTTTTGGAATAGCAGCACAATTTCTAAATAAGAAAAGTAACTTAATAACCTATTGCAATACTGCTGTCTATCCATTTTATATTTTGCACCAAACCATTATTATTATTGTTGCTTACTATTGTAAAGATAAAGATTGGTCATTATTCTTTAAATTTTCGCTTATAACACTAACTACTTTTTTAATATGCTTCTTTTTATATCATTTTATTATTCGAAAAATTAAACTACTAAAAATAATGATGGGCATAAAATAAAATGGTAAAATTCTTACAAAAAAATTCATGTAAAAACTTTTTTTATGAAAAAAAACTTCCCTTTTTTCTTCAAAAAAAACCTCAAAAAAGCAGAATTCTTAACATAAAAAAACAACTCAATTTGAACATAATTTTTTATTGAATCTGCGTTTTTTTAAATGTAGTAAATTTGGAACAAAATTACATTATATTCAATTTTAACAACCAATTATTAAATATAATGTAATTTTGCTTTTTAAGTACCAAGATTAAAACAATTACAAAAACACTGTAAATCAAAGGCTTAAGCGCCATAAAAAACAATATCAGTCTTAGGACTAAAATTGATATTTTTATAAATTTTGATTACATTTTTTTAACATTTATTTAACCTTTTAAATGTTGCACGTGTTAAAAATACATCTATTTTTGCCGAAAATTTTAGAACATATTTTATGCGAAATTTATCCCTAATTCTAGCTTCATTTATTACATTAGTTTCTTGTACTGTTGAACCACTTTCTACTAATGAAAATGTTTCACAAAATGAAATTCCTTCAACTTCTGAAAACACAACAAATTTGAATACAGAAATTATTCCAAATTTCATGTCTGCAAATATTAACGGTATTCAGTTTAACAATCTTAAACCAATGGATTATGTTGATGCAAGTACAAAACAAGTTACAATAGAAACGTATACCACAGAAGGTATAAATTATAAATACTTATTGATTCAAGGTTCAAATATAACAATGAATTCATTCGCTAGTAACGAATCATTGATTATTAACTTAAGAATTCCTCAAAGTCAATGGAATGTTGGTACTTATGATTTAGTTAGCGAAAACGCAACCATCATGAATGGAAGCAAAAGTAGCATCGGTTTTTATGATTTAGGGAGAGGAAATAAAACAATATCAGTTGAACAAGGCAGTATTAGAGTAACTGATTTTGATATTGTAGCAAAAAGAATTAAAGGAAATTTCAATATTACATATTATTTAATAACAAATAATGATATAGTAGAAGGGCCATTTACACTTACTAATGGTACTTTTAATTATGAATTAGATGATCCATATTTCCAATAATACATTTAAATTAGTTAAAAATTAAAAGCCTCAAGTTTCTTGAGGCTTTTTTTATGTGCGCAAAATTTTTAAGAATTTTCGTCGAAAAATGATACAGAAATTTTGCAATTGCAATCTTTTGTAATAAATTTACTGAATAGCTCTAACTAGTTTTCAATATAATATAAAAACAATACAGCTATAAACAAGCTCAATTCACCTATCTACACATAATGCTAACATAATTAATTGCCCATGGAGAAAATAGCAGACTATAAGTATGCTCTCGATGAATCGTCAATTATTGCTATTACCGACCAAAAAGGAATTATTAACTATGTGAACGACAATTTCTGTAATATTTCAAAATATACCGCAGAAGAATTAATCGGTCAGGATCATCGCATTATCAATTCTGGTTTTCACTCGAAGACTTTTATCAAAGATTTATGGAGAACCATAGCCAATGGTAATGTTTGGAAAGGGGAACTTAAAAACAAAGCCAAAGACGGCTCTACCTATTGGGTTGACACCACCATTGTTCCTTTTTTAAATCAAGAAGGAAAGCCCTACCAATATGTGGCTATTCGTTCCGATATTACTGACAGAAAAGAAGGTGAAGAAGAATTAAAAAAAATACTCAAAGAAATTTCAGATTACAAATATGCCTTAGATGAATCGGCTATTGTTGCCATTACCGATCAAAAAGGAATTATCACACATGTAAATGATAATTTTTGCAAAATTTCTAAATATTCAACTGAAGAGCTTATCGGTCAAGACCATCGTATTATTAATTCGGGCTAT
>PKDY01000006.1 GCA_002862755.1 Flavobacteriaceae bacterium
AGAAGGAGTTCCATCACCTGTTGGATTTCCAGGCGTCCAATTGTAAGTATATGGACCCACTCCACCAGTTGCAGTATTCACAGCTGCAGCACCATTAGCACCTCCGTTACATGCTACATTCGTTTGAGAAGAAGGAGTTAATGATAAAGCAGTTGGTTGCGTAATTGTAAAGTTTTGTGAAGCAGTACATCCATTAACGTCAGTAACGGTACACGTCCAAGTTCCAGCAGTTAATCCAGTTACAGAAAGTGTTCCATCACCTGTTGGGTTACCAGGAGTCCAATTATAAGTGTATCCACCAGCACCACCAGTTGCAGTATTCACAGCTGCAGCACCATTAGCACCTCCGTTACATGCAACATTCGTTTGAGAAGAAGCAGTAAGAGATAAAGTAGTTGCTGGTTCAGTTATAGTAACAGAAGTAGAAGCGTCACAGTTATTAGCATCAGTAACTATTACGGTGTATGTTCCCGCTGCTAAACCAGTTGCAGTTGCAGTAGTAATTCCTGAAGGTGACCATGAATAAGTATAAGGACTCGTACCACCACTAGGTGTTACAGTAGCGGCACCATTTGTACCTCCATTACAAGCAACATTTGTTTGTGAAGATATTGAAGCTGTAAGTGCAGGGTTTACATTAATTGTTATGGATCCACAAGTTCCCGGTGTTACACAACCACCTTCGCCTCTAACATAATAAGTTGTACTTGACCCAGTTGGAGAAACTACAAAAGTAGAAGAAGCTGTTGTTCCAACTAAACTTCCACCGCAAGAGCCTGTATAAATTGCCCATTGTGTAGCATCATTTAAAGTTCCTGTAATATTTAAAGTAGTAGAAGCACCATTACATACTGGATTCACAGTAGCAGCTAAAGTTGGTACTGTTGGAGCTGTACACGATACTTCAAGTAAACGGAAATTGTCAACAGCTATCTCTTCTACACCACCATTTATGGATGCGTTTAAGCGTAAATCTAATGTTGTTCCTGTTCCTGCAATATTTACTGTAAATTCGGTGAAAGCATAAGTCAAGTCTTGACCTTCTCCAATCATATCTCCATTTATATCTTGTTTTAAAGTTTGTGTATTTGAAGTTCCGCTTGCATAAAAAGCGATACCTGTTACCCAAGCACCACCATCGATACGATATTCTACAGCTACGAAATCGGGATCAGCAAAACTAGTACCTTCCCAGTTGTTAGCATTTAAATGGTTAGCTGCAAATAATCCTTTGAAAGTTAAACCGTTTTTTCCAGAGATATTAATTCCAGACCAAGTTACTTGTTGATTTGGAGAGACTGATAGATTGGTACATGTTGGTCCTCTATCAATATCTTCTGCTGCCCAAAATTTAGTTCCTTCAAAACCACTATATGTGCCAGATTGTAGAGAAATTCCGCCTAAATCAGTTCTACCAAAATAGGTAGATGCTGGTGCGCCACAAAAAAATTCAGCTATTGAAGGTGTTCTTGTTCCAGAACTTGGAGCGCCAGAATCTTCGAAAGTATCGCTCCAAAACTGAGTTTGGGCATTTCCGTTCCATGAAAGAAGAGAAATGATAAATAAGAGTAAAGTAATTTTTTGTTTCATATTAGTCATTTTTGTGTTAATTTTTATACAAATATACTATTTAATTGAATGCTAAATTCATCAAATTTAATTTTCTATGTAATTGTTTTACAGTTTGTATGCCATCTTGTGTTTGTAATATTGTAACCGCAATTTGTTTATTATCAGTAGTGGCAATACAAATTTCGTTATCTTCTAAAATTTCAATTATTGTACCTGGATGTACTCCATTAGATGATTTGTCGATTACTCTAGCATCAATTAGTTTAGCTGGTTGTCCTATAAAAGTGGTATCTGCACCAGTATTCCATGGGTTACAGGCGTTTATTAAAGCTACTATTTCAGTTGCATCCATACGTTTCCAGTTAATGTAAGTGTCTGATAAAGTTGGTTTTTCGTAATAATAAGCTAAATCTTCATCTTGAATAATACTAGGGATTGATTTAGCGAACTGTAGCATATTTGCCATATTAAGTGCTACTTGTGCTACTCTTTTACTTAATTTAACGGTCAAACTACCATAAGTTTCATTCTCGTTAATGAGAATAGGATCATTAAAAATAATATTTCCTTCATCAAAATTTGCATTCATGAAATGAGCACAAATTGCCGTATGGCTTTCTTGATTTTTTAGTACTTCAAAAATAGGCATAACGCCTCTATATCTTGGTAATGGACCTGGATGGAAATTAATGAATTTATCCGTACCGTAGTTTAAAACTTCTTCAGGAATTAAGAAAGGAAAGGAAATGGAAAAAATGTAATCAGGTTGAATTTCATTAATCCAATCTTTCATTTCTTTTATTTTGGCTTTGTTAGGGAAATGATTGAATTTCATGTTATTGTTGGCACATTCATTTTCTAATGCATCAACAATGTTTTCAGAACTTTTACCAATAGCAACTGCATATAGAAATTTTTCAAATGCTAATAATTGTAAAGCTGGAAAAGCAAATCTACCACCACATAATAATACTATTTTTATATTATTTTCCATATTATATACAAGTATAACTATTATACCAAGCTGAATTTATGTTTTCTAATTGGAAAGAGGTTAGTTTTTCAAATTCTTCTTTATAATTTGTAATTTCATTTTCTATTTCAATGTCACAATAGCCATTTTTATCAGTTATTTTAGCTTCAAATAATGGACTTAATGTTGTGTTTGTTTTTTGATCAAAGGAAACGATACCTCTTGGAGTTTCAAATTGATAGTTTTTCAAATCTGAAGAAATTTCATTTAGGTTTGTTTTATGAATGTCTAATAGAGAAATTATCTTTTCAACTAATGTTGCACTTTCCCAACTGATAAGAGAAAATAAATTAGGTTTTCTACCTGTTGCTTCTAAAGTTTCAATGAAATGTTGGTTGTGCGAATTTTCAATTTTTTTTGACCAAGCCGTAATTCCTTTAATGTGTTCACTAGCAAATTCTGCTTTTTCAAGCATGGATTCTTCCATTCCGAATGGAGTTAAATAAATTGGTAAATTCTTATTTTTAAATTTTTTATTAATTTCAGCAAAATACCATTGTACATAATCCCCGCTAAAGATGGATAAAAGTGCCGTTTTTGGAAATTGATCTAAATGAGTAGCTAACGGTTCCATATTAAAATCATCTTCTCTATAACCTGTTGCGTGATTAAAAACAATTTTACCATTATTATCTTCAAAACTTTTACTGATACTGTAGGTATGTAAATAACCACCATCATAATATCCAGTAATTAAAGCTCCTTGGTTGAAACCTTCATTTATGGCTTTTTGTGCTGACAATCGAGCGCCTAATGAATTGTGTAACGAATGATAAATGATATTAGGGCAAGTAGGCCATTCAAGAGGTAAATTTGCACCTGCATCAAGTACTACTAATATTTTATTTGCTGCTAAAAATAAAGGCCTTAATAATTCAGCAGTTCGATGACCAATGTAAGCTACAACTAAGCTAACATTTTCTTCTAATAATAATTTTTCTGCTGCTCGATAGCATTGCTGCTTATCTGCTCCAAAACCAATATTTTCTGTAATAATTTGATATTCTTTTTGTTTTAAGTTTTCTAAACCCAATTTAAGACCTTGAAAAACATCAAAGCTAATGGTTTGATAGTAAGTGGATCTTGGTAAAAGGATTCCAATTTTTTGCATTTTGTTCTTATATTTATAAAGGAAACACCGTTATGATGTTTCCTTTATTTTTTATGGTTATAATTGTTTAATTCCTGCTTGGGAAAATTCCCACTATTGCAATAGAATAGTTAATTGCTAAATAAGGATTCATTATGTCAAATGGGTAATTAGATCCTGTTGGGTCTGTTGAACCTGTAATTTGAGCTCCTCCAGTATATACGCCAGCAGAAGGTCCACTACCACTATATACTGCATTACTTGCAGTAGCAGGAAAGTTACCATCTGGTGATAACTCATCGGCATTTCCACTGTTTGCTTGAAGTTTTACCTGAGCACTTACTAAGGTGTGAATGTGTGCAGGTAAATTAGTCGAAATTAATGTTACGGATGTATGACCACTTCTTTCGCCTATAGTGTATGATGGTAATCCTGGTCCAGATCCCTGTCCTATAGGCATTCTTCCTTGTAAATCGGGGAGTGCAAAAGTAGTTTGCCCGTTACCTCCATAGATAGTCCCAATTAATGAAAATAAGGCTGTGTTTTGTGCAATGGAAATGATTTGACCTGCACAGAGCATATATCCTCTTGGTGCAAAATTAAAACCAAAAATTTTGATTTCTCCAATAAACGGTTCGGTTGACATAATATTATAATTTAAAGTTATACTCAATAGTATTAATTCCTGCTAGGGAAAATTCCGTAAATAGCAATAGAATAATTAATAGTTAAGTATGGATTTTGGATATTGAAAGGAAGACTAGAACCCGAAATATCTGTTGTCCCAGTAACTTGAGTTCCTCCCATATAAACTCCTGGTGAAGCACCACTACCACTATAAACTGCATTTGAAGCAGTAGCTGGATAGTTTCCGTCTGGAGATAATTCATCTGCATTTGCTGTATTTGCCTGAATCTTTACTTGCATAGCATTCAATGTATGCACGTGTTGCGGCATATTTGAAGTTAAAAGCGTTACATTGGTAGTTCCTGCTAATTGACCCATAGAATAATTTGGTAAACCAGGACCTTGTCCTTGACCAATAGGCATTCTTCCTCTTAAATCTGGCAAAGCGAAAGTAGTTTGTCCATTTCCACCATAAGTAGTTCCTAATAACGAAAATAAAGCTGTATTTTGAGCGATAGACATGATTTGACCCGCGCACAATTGATAGCTCTGCGGTGCAAAATTAAATCCGAAAATCTTGATTTCTCCAATAAAAGGTTCTGTTGACATAATTGTAAAAATTTAATAGTTAATAATATTTCTACTAAAGTAATCAAAATTTGAATAGGTTTATACTTACAAAAATTCATTTTCTTAACACTTTGCTAAATTAGAGTATAAGTTTTAACCGCTTACCCGTAAAAATACCTGTTTTATGATTTAGGTAATTATTTATAACTTTTTAATTCTAAATTTGTCTTTAAACAAATAACTTAAATTTTTTATTATGGCAAATGAATTACCACAAGACGTAATTACGTTAGAAACTGCTCAACAATGGGCTACAAATTGGAATAAAAATGGAGCTAGTTTTTTGGCTAAGAATGCTTTAAAGGCTTTTTTAATTCCTGCGGCAGACGTAGAAGGAATTATTAATGATGATAAAACGTATCATATAAGAGGTTATTTAGGGCTTGAAGAGAAAGCAGATGGAACTTATGAACCACATATGATGGTAGTAGGTGTTGATAATAATCAAAACGATATGATTGATTATGAAAACGGCTATTACATTTATGATTTCTCTTTGCCTTGTCCTAGTACATGTGATACAAGTAGTCCTTTATTTGTAAAATAATTTTGAAAATAATGAGACAAATAATTTGATATTTATAAATTGATGTTAGAATTTTTAGCTTACTTAGGAGAATTTTTGTTATTAATAAATGCTATTCTTTTTTTGAGTGTGTATCGAAAAAACGATACTCCTATTAAAATTTTTAGTTTTTATTTAATAACTATGTTTATTATTCAAATAGTAGTAAGTGTTTTTCAAGTTTTAAAAAAAAATAATCTTTATTTGTCTCATTATTATTTTATTATACAATTTCTTTTTTTAAGTATCTTTTATTTTCAAATAATAAAGCATCCTTTTCAAAGAAAAATTATCAAAATAACTGTTCCAATATGTTTATCTATATTAGGAATACAATATTACTTAAACCCTGAATTGTTTACAAAGTTTAATTTATTTGAAATTTTCATTACTTCTTTTCTAATAATTATTTTTTCTATGTTTCATTTTTATAATATTTTAAATGAGAAAAGATCATATTACTATATTAACACAGGAATTTTTATTTATTTATTTGGAAGTACTTTTCTTTTTATAACTGGAAACTTAATAAATACACTGACAAATAATTTTAGAAATATAATCTGGTATTTGAATGGTGTACTCTATATAGTCTATCAAATTTATATCTTTATGGAATATAAAAACACTTTCTTAAATAAGAAAAATGAATAACGAATCTTCAACTGAAATAGAAATTATTTATACTGTAATCTATGCATTTATCGCCTTTTTGATGATGACAATTTCAGTCTTGGTCTTTATTTATTATTCGAGAAAAAAAATCATTCAAAAAGAAATAGAAAAAAAAGACTTAGAGATTAAGTATCAAAAAGAAATGTTGAATGCAGCCATACTTACTCAAGAAAAAGAAAGGAAGAGAATAGCAAGAGATTTGCATGATGATATTAGTTCTAAAATAAATATTATTTCATTAAATAGTCATTTTTTAACAGCACCAAGTTTGTCAGAAAAAGAGATAAAAGAAATAACCTCTAATATAATTGAAGTTTCTGCAAAAGTATTAGAAAGCACCAGGAGAATTTCACACGATTTATTGCCTCCTATATTTGAAGAATTTGGAATTCATGTAGCTATTGAAGAACTTTGTTGTGATTATACAAAATCAAAAGAATTAATCATCAATTATAAAAATGAGTACAAACAAGAAATATTTAATGAAATTGATGTCAAAAACCATTTACACCTTTTTAGAATTATTCAAGAATTAGTGAATAATTCTATTAAACATGGGCATGCTTCAAAAATTGATATTACATTGGAAAAAAAGAAAAATAAAAGGGTATTAAAGTATACCGATAATGGTAGAGGTTTTAACCTGGAAAATAATACTGCTAAAAAAGGATTAGGAATGAAGAACATTGAAAGTAGAGTAGAATTTTTAAATGGGAATTTTAAAATGAATAGTGCTATTGACCAAGGAGTACAAATACATTTAAATTTTTAAAAAAAAACAAATTTTGTGAATAAGCTTAGTTATAACAAAGTTTATTAAAAATCTATCTACAAATGAAAACTATAAAAATTATTTTAACTGATGATGAACTTCTCTTTAGAAAAGGAATTCTATTTATGTTAGAACGTGAAAAAAACATTGAAATTGTTTTTGAAGCATCAAATGGAGAAGAATTGGTCAATTATTTGAATGATAATCAAGATAATTTACCCGATATTATTCTTATGGATTTGAAAATGCCCATGTTAAATGGAGTGGAAGCGACTAAGAAAATTCATAAAAAATTTCCAGGTATCAAGATTATTGCTTTAACAAGTTATGATACTAAACCGTTTATTATCAATATGATTCAAGAAGGTGCCTCTTCTTATTTAATCAAAAATGCTTCTCCTAAAGAAATGATTTTTACTATTAATGAAGTTGCTTCAAAAGGTTTTTATTATAATGATTTAATTATGAATATTATTCATGAAGGGCTAATTTTTGGTACCAAAAAGACAAAAAGTACTTTCGATGAAGAATATTTAACTACTCGAGAAAAAGAGGTTTTAGAGCTTATTTGTGAACAATTAAGTACCAATGAAATCGCTGAAAAATTATTTATTAGCCCAAGAACTGTTGATGGACATAGAAATAATCTTTTGTTAAAAACAGAATCCAAAAATATTGCAGGCTTAGTTGTTTATGCTATCCAAAATAAAATCGTTACCCTTAAAAATATTACCAATAAAATTTAGAAGTCATATTGTTCTTTATTTTGATTTGCTTTTCAGTGTTTTATCATACTTTTTATCTCTTTACAAATAGTATTTAGTATCTTTGAAAAAACTATTTTAAATTGAAAAAATATTTTTGCTTACTATTTTTATTGTTGTCTTTTTCTACAAAGGCCTCATTTATATTGATACCTATGGAAGCAGAAGGTCAGCAAAACCACTTGAAAGCATATGGTATTACGTATTGGGCTTTGGATAAAAATTACAAAGCCAGTTGGTTGTTAAATTATCGTGGTGGTTCTTTTTTATTACCTGATGATACTGCAATTAGAAGAGAATGTCAAATTCGTGGGGTTACATTTGAAATACTTTCAGACGCTGCTGCAAATGCGATTTTAGAAGAAATTAGTAGTCCGTCTCAAAATATGGAAACGGTAGTTTTAGAAAAAGCACCTAAAATTGCAGTATATACTCCAAAAGGGAAACAACCTTGGGATGATGCTGTAACTATGGTTTTAACGTATGCTGAAATTCCTTATACTGAAATTTATGACGAAGAAGTATTAACAGATCAA
This sequence comes from Flavobacteriaceae bacterium, assembly GCA_002862755.1. Lineage (GTDB taxonomy): Bacteria > Bacteroidota > Bacteroidia > Flavobacteriales > Flavobacteriaceae > Flavobacterium. The sequence continues at coordinate 8,265 of PKDY01000006.1, forward strand.
TTGGTTTTATATGATTGGTTGCATTTACATCATGAAGATTTCACAGGTCAGTATGGTAAATTCTTTGGAATGTATCGTAATGCACCTTGGTATATTGAACAAAAAAAGCAAGCAGAAGATTTAGCTAAAAAAATGGGCTATAATAAAGTTTCTGAAGAAAAGTTAGCAGTTGCAATTAAAATTCGTGATTATGTAATAGGTGGTGGATTTATGTTTGCAATGTGTTCAGCAACTGAAACTTTTGATATTGCATTAGCAGCTGAAGGAGTAGATATTTGCGAACCTATGTTTGACGGTGATGCAAGCACACCAAATTATCAATCCAAAGTCGATTATAATAATGCTTTTGCATTTAAAGACTTTATATTAGAAAGACAGCCCACAATCTATGAGTTTTCTGATATTGATACTTCAAAAGACAGAAATAATAACAGTAGAAGAGTACCTTTTGATAAAGATTATTTTACTTTGATGGATTTTTCTGCTAAATGGGATCCCATTCCTACGATGCTTTGCCAAAATCATACCCAATTAGTGAAAGGTTTTATGGGGCAAACTACTGCTTTTGCTGAGCATACGGTTAAAGCCAATGTTTTAGTACTTGGAGAATGTAAAATTAATGGAGAAGCAAGATACATTCACGGAACCAAAGGTAAAGGAATGTTTACTTTTTATGGAGGACATGATCCTGAAGACTATCAACATCATGTAGGAGATGCTCCAACAGTTTTAGATTTGCATCCGACTTCACCCGGATACCGACTGATTCTAAATAATGTATTGTTTCCAGCTGCAAGAAAGAAAAAACAAAAAACCTAATAGTACCTTTTAAATTTAACTTATACAGAAAATTAGTATACAAACTTTTGCGTTTCGTCCCAAAAAAGGAAACAGTGTTTGTATTTAGTTTACTTTTGATAATTAAATTTAAAAAATATGAAACAAAATTATCTTTTATTATTTCTTTTTGGATGTGTATGTACATCATTTGCTCAAACCTTTACAGATGGAGGAATAGATTACAATGTTACATCTAGTGTAGTGCCACGTACTGTGGAAGTAGGTTCTAACGAGTATTTTTTTGGTGATGCCGTAATACCTACAACGGTAAATGATGGTACTTATGATTATGAAGTGACTTCAATTGCAGCTTCTGCTTTTGCAAATAACACTTACATAACTTCTGTGAGTATTCCAAATACGGTTACTAGTATTGGTGATACTGCATTTGCAGGCTGTTCTAGTTTAGCAACTGTAACTATCGGAAATGGGTTATCATCATTAGGAGCCTATGTTTTTAATTCGTGTACGTTACTTACTACTGTAGTTCTTCCAAATTCAGTTACCACTATGGGTAATGGAACTTTTTATGGATGTAGTGGTTTAACTTCAGTGACTTTGCCAAATGCTATTACAGCCATTCCCAACAATACATTCTATAATTGTAGTAATTTGGCTTCTATAACTATTCCAAATACAGTAGAATCAATTGGGAACTCTGCTTTTTATAGCTGCACAAGTTTAACTGCTCTTTCGGTACCAAGTTCTGTTACTAGTATAGGTGAATTTTCTTTTGCACTGTGTTCTGGTCTAACAACAGTAGTATTACCAGAATCGGTTACTACAATTGGAGTATCTGCCTTTGAAAGTTGCAGTGGTTTAACAACTGTAACTATTCCTAGTACGGTAACTTCAATTGGTGATCATGCTTTTTACAATTGTACCAATTTAACTACCGTAAATTGTTATATCAGTTTTCCTTTAACTATTAATGCAAATGTTTTTGGAAATATAACGCTTTCTGCATGTACTTTGAATGTTCCTGTAGGGTTAGAAGGGACTTATTCTTTTACACCTGTTTGGTCTGACTTTGGAACAATAAATGGTACCTTAAGTGCCAACACTTTTGATATTTCAGAAAATAGTAAGGTATATCCAAATCCTACTTCTAATAACATAACTATTGAAACGAATAATCTTACAAATGTTTCTTTAAGAGTTTATGATATGAACGGTAGAGAAATGATGAGCAGCAAATTATCTGAAATTAAAAATACAATTGATACTTCCAACTTACAAAAAGGAATATATATTTTTGCAATAGCTTCTCAAGAAGGATCAACCATTCAAAAAGTGGTAAAAAAATAATTCCATCCAATTAACAAATAACTTTTTTAAAAGTTATTTGAATCGATGAAATACCTTTTTATAAGATTAAATATAGAAACAGGTAAAACTACCTGTTTCTTTTTCAAAATTTTATTTTATTTTTCAACCTTATTTAACAATATATATGTAGTTTTTATATTGTTAGACTATTAACCAATTAAATTAATTTTTTATGAAGAAAAGCAAATTCTTAGTGCTTCTACATGTATTTTCTTGCTGTATTGTAACAGTTAGTTTTGCCCAGAAAGATATAGTAGTTTCTGGAGGAAATGCAACTGGTTCAAACGGATCTTCCTCTTATTCAGTAGGTCAAGTAGTGTATACTACAAACAATGGTACAACAGGTACAGTGACGCAAGGAGTGCAGCAACCTTATGAAATTTCTGAAGTTTTAACAGCTAAAGATTTTTCACAATTAATTAAAGATGTGAAAGTATTTCCAAATCCTACCACTGAAGTGTTAACATTATCATTCATTAATCAAAATAATATTGAATTAGATTATCAAATGTTTGATCTAAATGGTAGAGTAATCATGTCACAGAAAAATATTAGTAATGAAACTACTATTACAGTATCTTCTTTTCCTTCAGCTATTTATTTCTTAAAAATAACTAATAAAGACAAAGAAGTAAAAACTTTTAAAATCATTAAAAAATAAATTTTATGAAAAAACTATACACTTTTATAACTTTAATTGTTCTTTCTTTAAGTGCTTTTGCACAAGTACCGCAAAAAATGAGTTACCAAGCAGTTGTTAGAGATGCTAGTGATGCTCTTGTAGTTTCAACTGCTGTAGGAATGCAAATTAGTATTTTGCAAGGCTCGGCTTCAGGAACAGCTGTTTATATTGAAACTCATTCACCCTCTACAAATGCTAATGGATTGGTCAGTGTAGAAATTGGTTCTGGATCAGTGGTTTTAGGGAATTTTTCTGCAATTGATTGGTCAACTGGAAATTATTATATCAAAACGGAAACCGATTTATCTGGTGGTTCAGCCTATACCATTTCTGGAACAACTCAATTATTGAGTGTGCCATATGCTATGTATGCTGGAAATGCTGCAGGAACTTTAGGTAATGGTTCCGCTGCAGGAAATACTCCTTATTGGAATGGTTCAAATTGGGTTACAAATAGTAGTAATCTTTATAATAACGGAGGGAATATTGGAATTGGAAATACGAACCCTACAACTGCAAGACTTGTAATTGCAGGACCTAATGGTATAGATTTGTCAACTGCTGATAGTTATGCTAACATGAGAGTTATACAAAATACAAATGGTGTTACGGATAAGGATTTATATTTAGGTTATAACAGTGGAACAACAAGTAGTTTACATCTATTTTCTAATAATTCTGAAACAATTACAGTTAAAAATAATAAAGTGGGTATTAATATGAATAATCCTTCCGCTCAATTACAATTGGCTGATGCTTTCTCTGCAGGTGGAAAAAATCTTCAAATAGGAGATGATTCGTATTTAAGTGATGTTGATGTTCCTAATGTTTTAGGAATTTATGGTGTTCAAAATTCAGATAGAGGTGCAATAAAATTAGGAAGTACAGGGCCAGAAGTATGGGGTTTAAATAACAATATAGGTATTGGTAATAACAATCCAACTGCAAAATTAGACATTGCTGGTACATTAAAAATTGTAGATGGTACTCAAGGTGCAGGAAAAGTCTTGACTTCTGATGCAAATGGTTTAGCTAGTTGGGCTACACCTGCTCCAGCTCCAGCTTTTTATAACCTAAGTAGTTTTTGGAATGGTACTACACCACAATCATCAGCCCCTTTTACAATTGGAAATTCTGGAACCATGGTGACTTTTGCTATTTATAACAATTGTGCTCAGGGGCAAGTGTTTGGAGGAACAATGTTAATTGATCCAGCAGGAAACGTGACAATTATAAATTATGCGAATGTACTTACAGGATCAACCATGACAGCTACAGGTAATGTTATTACTTTGAATTCTGGTTGTGGAGCAATAACTATGACATTCAATGTTTCTGGAACTTCTTGTACCATAATTACAGGTGGGGTTACAAATGCAATTACGCAAGCAAAATTATCAGTGCTAACATTTTAAATTAGTACCATATTAATTATTAAAAGGCTTCGATTTCCGAAGCCTTTTTTTATTCCCAATGAATAATTGCCCAATTTTCTCTTTGTTCTTCATTTAAAAATGTCCAAGTAATAAAACGACTTATTTTATTTCCTTGTTCCATTTCAATAGTCCTAACTTCTAGAGCATTTACTTTTTTCAAATGATTGTAAAAAGGCTTTAGATTTTCTTTTTTAGAAACCAAAGAGGAAAACCAAAGGCATTGTTTCTTGAAATGAGCACTCTCATAAATCATATTGGTAACAAATGCAAGTTCGCCACCTTCTGTCCATAATTCATTATTTTGACCACTAAAATTTAAGACAGGTTTGCCTTCTTTGGCTTTGCCAAGGTTTCTCAGTTTTCTTTGCGTACCTTTTGTTGCTTCTTCTCTCGAATTATGAAATGGAGGATTGCAAATCACAAAATCAAATCGATCGGTTTCTAAAATGCAATTTTTAAAAATATTTCTTTTGTTTGATTGTATTCTTAAAGTGACATCTTTTTGTAAGGAATCATTTTTTTCAACAATTTGAGCACATGATTTTATAGAAGGAACATCGGTTTCTGTTCCTACAAATTGCCAACCGTATTCTGAATTTCCTATAATAGGATAAATACAATTGGCACCTATACCAATATCCAAACCTTTAATACTTCTGCCAGTTGGTATTTTTCCTTGATGAGATGTAGCTAGTAAATCGGCTAAATAATGAATATAATCTGCTCTACCAGGAATGGGCGGACAAAGATTCGTTTTGGGAAAATCCCAAAAATGAATATTATAATAAGCTAATAAAAGACTTTTGTTTAAGGCTTTGACAGCATCTGGAAGCGAAAAATCAATTGTTTCATTTCCATACGAATTGATAAAAATATAGTCTTTTAATTTAGGATATGCTACTATTAGTTCGTTAAAAACATAACCTTTATTATGTTTGTTTCTAGAATGTAATTGTTTTTTTGTTTCCAATGGTAAATTGTAAATAATTTATAGTATAATTTTAGACTCTAAGAAACCTAATTCTTTGAAAAGATCTTTAGTATTTAAATCGATAAATCGAAGACCTTTATTATAAGTAAATGGAAATTCTTCTTCAGTAACATCCATTTCTTCGGTCATTGTATTGGTTATTCTAATTTTTACAAGATTATTCTCTACTAAATATTCTCTTTCAATTTGTGCACCTGCACCTGCATCATAAGTGGAAAAATGATGGAGTACTAAATCATCGTTATTCAATTTAAAATCCAAAAAGGTATTTCCACAAGGGCCATAACAATATAGATCAATTTTGATGTGTTGCTGGTTAATTTTTATTTCTTTAGAACTGTTAGTATGTGCATTCGTAAAAAAATATTCTTCTGTAATAATCGAACGATTATGAGCCATCAAAATATAATTCATACTATTGTTTTTAAAGACTAAGATACTTTCCGACGGTTTTGTACTTGTTTGATCTTGTATAATAGCTACTGCATCCTCTAAAGTATCATTGTCTAATTTTCCAAATGCCACATGAAGAATTTCTATTTTCTTTCCTTCAAATTCATTTTGAATAAGTGTCAATAGTGTTTGAGGTATTTTAAGCTGAACGGTATCTCTAACGGTAATTTCAACTTCTTGGTTTGAAAGGGTATCAATTGTGGTTTCAGTAAAATGATCTGGAGTTGAAGTTGTGGTTTCTTTTTTGCAACTAATTAGAAGTAGTAGAAAAAGAAAAATTGAAAGTAACTTTTTCATTTTTTATTCAAATATAAACAAAAATCCCAATCAAAAGATTGGGATTTCTATATAAGTAAGATAAACTGGTTTGACGTATTATTTAATTTTTTTAACGATAGCTGCGAAAGCTTCTTGGTGATTCATAGCTAAATCTGCAAGAACTTTACGGTTCAATTCGATGTTGTTAGCTTTAATTTTACCCATGAATTGAGAATAACTCATTCCGTGTAATCTTGCACCAGCGTTGATACGCATAATCCATAAAGCACGGAAATTTCTCTTTTTTTGCTTTCTGTCACGGTAAGCATAAACCATTGCTTTTTCTACCGCGTTTTTAGCTACTGTCCAAACGTTTTTACGTCTTCCAAAGAATCCTTTGGCTTGTTTTAATATTCTTTTTCTTCTAGCTCTACTAGCTACTCTATTTTTTGCTCTTGGCATAATTTTAAATGTTTTTTGCAGTAAGGCGGTTTTTAAACACTTTTGAATTGTACTTTCAATTCGCCCACTCCAGGGTTATTAATTTTTTTTAACCTAAACAACGAATTAAATAATATTCAATTGTTGTTTAATACTTTTCTCATCTGTTTTGTGAACCAAAGTAGAATGAGTTAAAGCTAATTTACGCTTTTTAGATTTTTTAGTCAAAATGTGACTCTTAAAAGCATGCTTTCTTTTAATTTTTCCAGAACCAGTAACTTTGAATCGTTTCTTAGCACTAGATTTTGTTTTCATTTTAGGCATTTTCTTCCTGTATTTAATTTATCTTACTTATTATTTTTTGAGTTGGCAAAGCTAACTCTTTATCTTTATAATTAGTCATGAAATAACTAATAATTTAAGAACATTTTATTTTGCCTTTTTCTTTGAAGCTAAATACATAATCATACGCTTACCTTCTAATACAGGTAATTGTTCTACTTTTCCATATTCTTCTAATTCTTGCGCTAAACGCAATAAAAGAATTTGACCTTGTTCTTTATAGATAATTGAACGTCCTTTGAAGAATACAAAAGCTTTTAATTTGGCTCCATCTTGTAAAAACTTAATGGCATTTTTCTTTTTGAACTCGTAATCATGCTCATCGGTTTGTGGACCAAAGCGAATCTCTTTAATAACAACTTGTGATGATTTCGCTTTAAGCATTTTTTCACGTTTCTTTTGTTCGTAAAGAAACTTACCATAATCCATTAATTTACAAACTGGAGGTTCAGCATTTGGAGAAATCTCCACTAAATCAACTTCTTGCTCTTCTGCAAGACGTAATGCTTCATTAATTTTGTAAATACCTGGTTCGATGTTTTCACCTACTAAACGTACTTCTGGTACACGAATTAAATTATTAATTCGATGTGCTGATTTCTTTTCTTCGCGAGGTTTAAAACCTCTGTTGTTTCTAATTGCTATGGCTTTAAAAATTTAAGTTAAACTTAGAATTGTTTTAATGTTTTGTTTATTTCTTCTGTAACTAAAGCTGCAAATGCCTCAATAGTCATAGTGGTATTAGATTTTCCATCGTCTCCATGTCTTCTTACAGAAATTGTACCATTTTTTTCTTCTTCTTCTCCTACAATTAACATGAAAGGATACTTTTGCGTTTCTGCTTCACGAATCTTTTTACCTATGGTTTCGTTTCTATTGTCTAATAGGGCGCGAATTTCGTGATTTTCTAGCAAATTTAAAACTTTTTCGGCATATTTTTCATATTTCTCGCTCAAAGACAAGATAATAGCTTGCTCTGGCATCAACCAAATTGGGAAATTTCCTGCAGTATGCTCTAGTAAAATCGCTATAAATCGTTCCATACTACCAAAAGGCGCACGGTGTATCATTACCGGTCTATGTAATTCATTATCACTACCTTTATAGGTTAATTCAAAACGTTCTGGTAAATTATAATCCACTTGAATCGTTCCTAATTGCCAACTTCTGCCTAAAGCATCTTTAACCATGAAGTCTAATTTTGGGCCGTAAAATGCAGCTTCACCTGGTTCAATTACATAATTCAACCCTTTATCTCTTGCAGCACTAATAATTGCATTTTCTGCTTTTTCCCAATTTTCTACACTACCTATATATTTGTCTGGATTGTCTAAATCTCTCACAGATACTTGGGCTGTAAAATTTTCAAATCCTAAAGAACCAAAAACATAAAGTACTAAATCAATTACATTTTTGAATTCAGCATCTAATTGATCGGGTGTACAAAAAATATGGGCATCATCTTGCGTAAAACCTCTTACACGAGTTAATCCATGTAATTCTCCACTCTGTTCATATCTGTAAACAGTTCCAAATTCTGCATAGCGTTTAGGTAAATCTTTATATGACCACGGACGAGCATTGTATATTTCACAGTGATGTGGACAGTTCATAGGTTTTAATAAAAACTCTTCTCCTTCGGCTGGTGTGTGAATCGGTTGAAAACTATCCGCTCCATATTTAGCATAATGACCAGAAGTAACATATAATTCTTTTTGACCAATATGAGGAGTAACTACTTGTTCATATCCCGCTTTTTTCTGTGCTTTCTTCAAAAATTGCTCTAAACGATCACGTAAAGCAGCTCCTTTTGGCAACCATAATGGTAATCCTTGTCCTACCTTTTGGGAAAAATGAAATAATTCTAATTCTTTTCCTAATTTACGATGATCTCTTTTTTTGGCTTCTTCTAATAATTGAAGATATTCAGTCAAATCTTTTTGTTTAGGAAATGAAATTCCATATACACGTGTCAATTGTTTGTTTTTTTCATTTCCTCTCCAATAAGCACCTGCTACAGAAAGAATTTTCATTGCCTTAATAATTCCTGTATTTGGAATATGACCACCTCTACATAAATCCGTAAAAGTAGCATGATCGCAAAATGTAATCGTACCGTCTTCTAAATTTTCAATTAATTCGGTCTTAAATTCATTGTCCTTATACATAGCTAAAGCTTCTGCTTTGGAAACCGAACGCATTTTGAATTCATGTTTTTCTCTTGAGATTTCTAAAACACGATCTTCTATTTTCTTAAAATCAGCATCTGAAATCTTTTTATCTCCAAAATCAACATCATAATAAAAACCATTGTCAATTGCAGGACCTATAGTTAGTTTTATTCCAGGATATAATTCTTCTAGCGCTTGAGCCATAACGTGTGAGGTAGAATGCCAAAATGCTTTTTTACCTTCATCGTTATTCCAAGTATATAGTACAAGAGAACCATCGGTGGTTAGTGGAGTAGAGGTTTCAACAGTTGTGCCATTAAAAGCAGCTGAAATTACATTTCTTGCTAAACCTTCGCTTATGCTCAAAGCGACATCCATAGGAGTTGTACCGTTTGCAAACTCCTTAACCGAACCATCCGGTAAAGTAATCTTTATCATTTGTTAAAATTTAATGAGGTGCAAATATAATACAATAGAAAAACAAACACAATATATATAGGTATACTATTTTATTAATTTTCAGGAGCACGGCTTTGTTATTATAAAGGTGTATGTTCCCGCTTTCCGTTGTATCTTTTTATTTTTAGGGATAAAAATAAAAAGGATGCCACTACAATCGGGGCTATTAAAGAGGTTTTGTTATTTATAAGCTGTTTTTTTTACCTTATATATATATAGTATAGTAGTATTGTGTTTTAGGATTTACTAAAAGGGGTTTTTTTTCATTTGAGATTGAAAAGTTATATTTTTTTATTTTGTAAGTATCTTGTAATCAATACGAAGAAAAAAAGATAAAAAAATAGTTAAAAAAAGGTTAGGATTATAATAAAAAGATATTACTTTTGCACCCGCAATAGAGCAATGTTCTTTGAGAAATTTTGAAACGTATAACGAAAGTTAAGGCAAGGAAAAAAAGAAAAATATTTTTTCAAAAAAGCTTGTTAGTTTCAAAAAAAGAAT
>PKDY01000058.1 GCA_002862755.1 Flavobacteriaceae bacterium
CTGAACAAGAAAAAGAATTTATGAGTACATATATCGCTCCTCATAAAATGATAACCATCTCAAATATTCATTATCCAAAAATAAGTTTACAAGAAACGTTACCATTTGAAGAAAGAAAAAATATACTCTTCATAGGTTCTACACACACTCCTAATATTGATGCTTTGTATTTTCTATTTGAAAAAATCATGCCTAAAGTATGGGAAAAATTACCTCAAATTACAGTAGATGTTATTGGTAATTTAAATACCGAGATTAATGATATTGTACATCCTAATTTTATTTTTCACGGATACATTCCTGAAATAGATACGTATTTCACTTCTTCAAAGTTTATGGTAGTCCCTTTACGTTATGGTGCTGGTGTAAAAGGAAAAATCGGACAGTCCTTGGAATATTATCTCCCTTTAATTACAACCGCTATTGGAGCTGAAGGTATGTTTTTAGAGCATGAAAAAAATGCATTAATAGCCTCATCAGGAGAAGATTTTGCAAATGAAATTATTCGATTGTATAATGATAAAAATCTTTGGAAAAAGCTTCAAGATAATTCTGAAACAAGTTTAGAACCTTTTTCTAGAGAAATTTTACTTAAAAAAATAAAAAATATTTAAAATCATGAAACTTAAAAATAAAATTAGTCTTTTTTTTAGAAGAAGAAGAAAAATTAAACAACTTGAAGATCGATTAAAAAACGCTACACCAAGAGAATTAACTACAATTGACACAAGTCCTATCTTTTTCAATCCTTCTAACGAACCAAAAGTTTCAATTATAATTCCATTTTACAATCAAGAATTATATACTCGTAATTGTCTTCAATTTTTAAGTAAAAACCTTACCAATAATTACCCTTACGAAATCATATTAATTGATGATAATAGCCCTGAAGCTTATGATTTTTCTAATATTTCAGGTATTAATCTAATTAAAAATGATACTAATTTAGGTTTCTTAAAAAATGTAAATAAAGGGATTCATTTTGCTAAAGGAGAATACATTTATTTGCTAAATAATGACACAGAAGTATATGAAAACTTTTTAGATGAACTTTTTTATGTATTTGAAAATTTTGAGAATGTTGGTGCAGCAGGTTCAATGCTTTTAAATCCTGACTTAAGTTTACAGGAAGCAGGTTGTGTTTTTATGAAAGATTTTAACATTCATCAAATCGTAAGAAACAGAAAACCTTTTTATCCTGAAGTAAATTATATTCGAAAAGTAGATTATTGCTCTGGCTGTAGTCTTTTATTTAAAAAGCATAAAGATAATGGGGAATTCAATTTATTCGACGAGCAGTTTGCTCCTGCCTATTTTGAAGAAACCGATTTATGTTTTGATTTAAAGTACAATCAAAACAAAAATGTTTATTATACACCATTTTCGAAAGTTTTACATTTTAACGGTATTACCTATAATAGTAAATCAAAAGAAAACCAAGAAAGTCTTAATAGAAAAGAAATTCTATTTAAAACCAATAAGGAAAAGTTCTATAATAAATGGGAAAAACAAATTAATAGTATCGAAGCTACTTGTGTAGAAGAACGAATTTTAGAATTAAATAATAATCAATCTATTGTATTTTTTAATGATACAGTTCCTGAGTTTGACAAAGATTCTGGTTCAAATCGTTTAAAAGAAATTATGGATTCCTTTATAAAAAATGGATTTCATGTAACTTTTATTTCAAAAGATATATTTATTTGGCAAGCTTATCTTCAAACCTATCAAAGGTTAGGAATCAATATTTTTCATGAATATAAGCAATATAAAAATTATAGGTTTTTCATTGAATCTTTTTGTAAAAATGCTAATTATGTATGGTTTTATGGTCCTAACACTTTTCATCGTTATTTTAATAAAGTAAAACCATTATTTCCACATGCTAAGTTTATTTATGATATGGTTGACATTCATCATTTAAGGTATGAAAGAGCATTAGAATTTGATGTAAACAATGCAACTTTAAAAAAAGAATCTGATAAATATAAAATCAAAGAAATTGAAGCATCTAGAGAATCTGATTGTATCATAACTATTTCTGAAGATGAAAAAGAATATATGAAAAAATTTATCAATGAAGAGAAAATGTTAACTATTTCAAACATTCATTATCCAAAAATTGATAAAAACAGTATTTTAAATTTTCAAGATAGAAAAGATTTGCTTTTTATAGGCTCCACACACCATCCAAATGTAGATGCTATATATTATTTGTATAACGAAATTATGCCATTGGTTTGGAAAACAAATCCAAAAATAAAAGTTAATATTATTGGAAATATTAATACTATTGTTAAAGACATTAATGATGAAAGGTTCATTTTTCATGGTTTTGTTTCCAATATTGAAACATTATTTAACGCTTCCAAAATTATGGTAGCTCCTTTACTAATTGGTGCTGGAGTTAAAGGAAAAATCGGTCAAGCTTTTGAATATTATTTACCCGTTGTAACTACTAAAATTGGTGCTGAAGGGATGTCATTACTCGATAATGAAAATGTGTTAATTGCTGATACTCCTGAAAATTTTGCAAAGGCAATTATTAAATTATATGAGGATGCACCCCTATGGAATAAATTGTCAAATAATTCTGAGAAAAGCTTATATCCATTTTCAAAAGAAAAAGCAGAAAAAATAATTCAAGGATATTTTTTAAATAAATAAGTATGGCTCAAAGAAAGTATTTCCCTCATATTGATGGATTAAGGGGAATTGCTGTATTGTTAGTTCTATTATTTCACGTAGATATATCTTTCTTAAAAGGTGGTTTTATTGGTGTAGATATATTTTTTGTAATAAGTGGCTATCTAATTAGTACCATTTTAATTGAAAAAAATGACAACAATAATTTTTCGTTTCACGATTTTTATATAAGAAGAATCAAAAGATTAATGCCTTCAATGCTTATAGTAATAATTATATCATTGATAATGGCTTTCTTTTTTTTACCCTATTATTTATTTGAAACTTCTTTAAAATCTTCAAATGCAGCTGTTTTATCCTACTCAAACATTTTGTTTTATAAACAATCTGGCTATTTTGATTCAGATGCACATCTAAAACCTTTTCTGCATACTTGGTCTCTATCAGTTGAAGAACAATTTTATTTGATATGGCCTTTACTATTATTTTTTATATTAAAACTTAAAACAAAAAAAACCAGAATTTTAATTTTTATTGGAATTGGGATTTTGAGTTTATGCTTTAGCGAATATTTTTTATCTTTTAACAGTTCAGCTGCTTTTTACTTAACTCCATTTAGAGTTTTTGAGTTTATAATAGGTACCTTAATTTATTGGGTAAATAAATTTGAATTAAAAGCTTCTTTAAAAGAAATAGTAACAACTTTAGCCGTTATTGGATTCGTTTTTATTACTTATATGTATGATAAAAACACCCCTTTTCCGGGTATTAATGCTCTAATACCTTGCATACTATCTGCTATTTTAATTCATAATACAGGTCAAGCTAAATATGTGAGTAGTATTTATGATAATCAAATTATAAGATGGTTTGGAAAAATTTCATATTCCTTATATTTAGTACATTGGCCACTTATCGTAATTTATAAATTTCAATTCTCTAAAGAATTAAATTATTCAGATCAAATTTTATTAATCCTACTTTCCACTTTTTTAGGATATATTGTTAACAAATTTATAGAAGTCCCATTTAGAGAAAAAGATTCTAAAAGGGAATCAAAAAAAATAGTTCCCTATATTTTTACTACCTTAGGATTAGTCATAATCGCTAATCTTATTTTAATTAAACATGGTGAAACTTTGTTTCATACTAAAGATAATAAACAATATAGCTTGAGAGAAATTAATGAAGGAAAAGAATTACGATTTACATTCTGTAATGATGTCTCTTTAAGTGATATAGAGTTAAAAAAAACGATTCATGAAAAGCAAGTTTTAATTCTTGGCGATAGTCATGCTCCAGATGCACTTAATTTCCTAAAACTAACTTATCCAAATTATGATTATAGAATGCTCACAGAAGGGGGTTGTCCACCGATGACAAAAACCGATTTTCAATCCATTGATCAAGGAGGTCATACCGTTGAAATGAAAATTAAATGGTTTGATTTAATTGATAAATATAATACAATGGATTTTAAAAATTATGAGTATATTGTTATTAATGTAATGTTTGGTTGGTATAAACCAGAGTTTTTAATTCATTTTATACAAGAATTAAAAAAGAAAACGAATGCAAAAATTATTGTTTTTGGTAATTATGTAGTTTTCAATAAAGATTTAGTAGACATTGTGGCAAAAGAAAAAAACATACCCTTACAAAGTATTGAAAGTATCGCCTTATATGAAAATGAATTAAAAAATAATGCTCCTAATAATTATAAATATGTTAGCAAAAAAGAGATACTTTCTAATAAAAAAAAATCTAATGAGATTGTTTATTTTACCAATGAGAATGAACCTATGACATATGATAGTAATCATTTAAGTTTTGGATTTGCTCAATTAATTTCCGATAGTATAAAAGCTAAAAACATAAGAATCTTTGATTAAATTATAAAAAAATACACTAATGAAAGCAACAATAAAAGTAGGATATTTAATCTCATATGATTATTCTTATCTCATGAATTCTCTAGAAAGCATATATGATTTTGCAGATCTAATTGTACTTTGTTATGACAAAGATTTTAAAACTTGGACAGGTAATAGTTTTTCTATTCCAGATTCGTTTTTTAATACCATTAAAGAATTTGATAAAAAGAAAAAAATAAAAATTTATACAGATTCCTTTTTTGTACCAGAAAATATTGCTTCTCCTATGCTAAGTGAAACTTTACAAAGAAATAAACTTGGAGAGTTTATGGGTAAAGGTGGTTGGCATATTCAATTAGATGTAGATGAATACGCATACGATTTTAAAAAAATGTTTACTTACCTGAAAAAAAGTGCTTTTTTACTTGAAGATCCTGAGAACAAACCTTATTCATTAATTGCAAAATGCATTGTTTTATATAAAAAAGATGAGAATGGTTTCTATGTAATCAAACCCGTGAATGAAGAGTTTTATTTTGCAACAAATAATCCTAAATACATAAGAGCACGTCAAACAAATTGGACGTGTTTGTATACTAATCAAAAAGTTATTCATCAATCATGGGCTAGAAATGCTGATGAAATTCAACAAAAATTAAATAATTGGGGACATAAAACTGACTTTGATGGGGAAGAATATTTTAATAAATGGTCAAATGTAACTATCACAAATTATACGAGTTTAATTGATTTCCACCCGGTAGAACCAAGTGTTTGGCACAAACTAGAATTAATAAAATTTAATGATATTAAAAAACTCATTCAAAACGCAAAAAAAATATTTCCACAAGAAAATCCATATGAGAATTTATTAAAACTAAAAAAAATAATGAAATTGCCTTTTCTATTAAAAGTGGAATTAAAAATAAAAAATAAACTATATAATTATTTTAACTAAAAAATATACTTGTCGATAAAATGAACACAGAGGTACACCAAGCATTTGAAGTAATTAAAAATGGAGGCATTATACTCTATCCAACAGATACCGTTTGGGGAATTGGTTGTGATGCTACTAATGAAGAGGCTATTAAAAAAATATTTGCTTTAAAACAACGTGAAGAAAGTAAAAGCATGATTGTTTTAGTAAATGGTGAGCGTATGATGCATCAAGTTTTTAATGAAATTCCGGAAGTAGCTTGGCAAATTTTGGATTATTCTGAAAAGCCAACGACCTTAATTCTTGACAAACCTAAAAATGTAGCTAAAAATATAATTGCAGAAGACAATACATTAGCTGTACGAATGGTTACTGAACCTTTTTGTTATAAATTAATGGAACGAATGAAAAAACCTTTAGTTTCTACTTCTGCTAATATATCTGGAATGCCAACACCACAATCTTTTAAAGAAATTTCGCCCGAAATTTTAAAAGGTGTGGACTATGTAGTAAATTTGCATCACGATAAAATTTGCAAAAATCCTTCAACCATCATAAAACTAGGATTAGATAGTCAAGTTAAAATTATTAGGAAATAGATTAATATACCAATTTATAATTAGTCAATATATATTGAAAATTGACTCATTTAAAAAAATGAATTACAAACAACATCTCGATCATAAAATATTTGATATCGTTTCTAAAGCAGCAGAAGAACTTCAATTAGAATGTTATGTAATTGGGGGCTATGTAAGAGACATTTTATTAGAGCGAAATCATAAAAAAGACATTGATATTGTTGCTGTTGGCAGTGGTATTGATTTAGCATTAAAAGTATCCGAATTAATTCCGAACAATCCCAAAGTACAAGTTTTCAAAAACTATGGAACAGCTATGTTGCGTTATAAAGATATGGATATAGAGTTTGTGGGTGCTCGAAAAGAATCCTATAATAGAGACAGTAGAAAACCTATAGTTGAAAATGGTTCTTTGAAAGATGACCAAGAAAGACGCGATTTTACTATAAATGCACTGGCTTTTTCCTTAAACAAAACTAACTTTGGTGAATTATTAGATCCTTTTAATGGTGTGGCCGATTTAAAAAATAAAATCATTCGTACCCCTTTAGATTCTGATATTACCTATTCTGATGATCCATTACGAATGTTAAGAGCGATTCGTTTTGCTACTCAGTTGCATTTTGAAATTGAGAAGGAATCTTTAGAAGCTATTTCCCGTAATAAAGAACGCATAAAAATTATTTCTGGAGAGCGTATTGTAGAAGAATTTAATAAAATTCTTTCCACTGAAAAACCATCTATCGGTTTTTTATTATTACATCAAACTGGATTATTAGACCTTATTTTACCTGAATTGACGGCTTTAAACAGTGTAGAAGAGGTAGAAGGTCATACCCATAAAAATAATTTTTACCATACCTTGGAAGTCGTGGATAATATTTGTCCGAATACAGAAGATGTATGGTTGCGTTGGGCTGCTTTATTGCATGACATTGGCAAAGCACCTACGAAAAGATTCAATAAAAAACAAGGCTGGACCTTTCACGGGCATGAATTCTTAGGAGGTAAAATGGTAAAACGTATTTTTGAACGTTTGCACATGCCTTTGAATCAAAAATTAAAATTTGTGCAAAAAATGGTTACTATGAGTTCGAGACCTATTGTATTGGCTCAAGATATAGTTACCGATTCGGCAGTACGAAGATTGGTCTTTGATGCTGGTGAAGATGTAGAAAGTTTAATGACCTTATGCGAAGCTGATATTACTACGAAAAACCCTAAAAAATTTAGCAAATATCATAACAACTTCAAAATCGTACGTCAGAAAATTGTAGAAGTTGAAGAAAGAGATCATGTACGTAATTTTCAACCGCCTATTACAGGTGAAGAAATCATGAGTTTGTTTGGTTTAAAACCTGGAAGAGAAATTGGAACGCTTAAAGAAGCTGTAAAAGAAGCCATTTTAGAAGGAGAAATTCCAAATGAATACGAAGAAGCATTAGCATTTGTAATTAAAAAAGCAGAAAAAATGGGTTTGCAAAAAGTTGATTAACCGTTATTTAACTTATATTTTCATTCAATACAGAATGTAACTACTTTATGAAAAAATATTTTTTACCTATAACTAAAATTGCGTTAGTACTCGTATATCTTGTAATTGTAGCTGGTGCTTTGGTACGTATGACGGGTTCAGGAATGGGTTGCCCTGATTGGCCCAAATGTTTTGGCTATTATATTCCACCAACCGAAGAAAAAGAATTATTGTTTACTCCGAATAGAGCTTACAAAAAAGGAATGGTAATTATAAAAGAGGAAACGCTTTTAGTTGCCAAAACAGATTTTACCACTACAACAACTTTTTCAAAAGAGGATTGGGAAAAATATACCAAACATGATTATGCTATTTTTAATCCTTCGCATACTTGGGTAGAATACATCAATCGCTTATTTGGTGCTTTAGCTGGAATTGCTTGTTTCGCAAGTTTTATTGTTTCATTTTGGTTTTGGAAAACCAATAAAAAATTAGCACTCTATACCTTTATAATTTGCTTTTTAATGGGATTTCAGGCATGGCTTGGAAAAACTGTTGTAGATTCGGTTTTAAATCCTGTAAAAATTACAACACATATGCTTGCCGCATTTTTAATTGTCGGACTTCAATTGTATTTAATTTTTTATTTTCAGAAAAGCCAAACTAAAAGATATACCTATCATTCCAAATTTAAAACCGCTGTAATCATTACATTGATTTTAACCTTAGTTCAAGTTGTGTTAGGAACTGCAGTTAGAGAACATGTAGATACAATTTCTGAAACAGGTTTACCAAAAGAAACTTGGTTACAAAGTCCTACGCTATCTTTCTATATTCACAGAAGTTTTTCTATTTTGGTTACCCTTGCAATTGGTTATTTAGTGTATTTAAATTCCAAATCGAAATTGGGTTATACCAAAATAAAATTTGTAGTAGCTCTTGTTGTATTTGAAATTCTTTCAGGTATTGCTATGTATTATTTTCATTTTCCTTTTGGATCACAAACCTTACATATTGTAATATCTTCGCTCTTATTTGGATTTTTATTCTATTTGGTTTTAGAGAGTTTTCAAAGTAGAAAGCAATTAAGTTAATTATTCTAACCACGTTTTAAAATCGTTTACACGTTCACGTGCCACAATAACCTCATCTTCTTTATAGGTAGGAAGTATAATTTTTAATCGAGAATTAGTATGCACTTGAATTTCTTTAATTCCTTTTAAGGGTAAAATGAATTTTCTATTAATACGGAAGAAATCTTTAGGATTTAAATCGTTTTCTAATTGCTCCATTGTCGTATCTAAAAGATAATCTCTATTATCGAAAGTGTGCAAGTAAGTTCCTTTGTTTTCACTAAAAAAACATTCTACTTCTTGAATCGGAATAACTTTTATTTGTTGGCCAATTTTAACTGAAAAACGGGCTTTATATTCTCTTTCCACTGGATTGACTAACATTCTCTTAATGGCTTCGAAATCTAAACTTACTGCCGCATTAGCATGGGCTCTAGTTTTAAATTTAGAAACAGCTGTTTCTAAATCATCTTCATCAATAGGTTTTAATAAATAATCGATGCTATTTAATTTAAAAGCACGTAACGCATATTCATCGTAAGCAGTGGTAAAAATAATCGCACTTTTAATGTCTATTTGCTCAAAAATTTCAAAAGACAAACCATCAGACAATTGAATATCTAAGAAAATCAGATCAGGATGTGTATTATTTTGGAACCAATTTAAAGCTTCTTCTACAGAATGCAACATTTGTGTTACTTCTAATCCTAACTTTTCAACTTTGCGTTGCAACAATCTTGCTGCTGGTTTTTCATCTTCAATTATGATAATATTCATATTACATTTTTTTAATCAAATACATGGCTTTCTAAAGTAGGCCAAATCTCTTTTAAAGTTATTTTTGGTTGCTTACAAAGATACACAGGAATATTATTTTCCTCGTCTATCGCATAGTTATGTTGTATTATTTTTAGAAGTTGGTACTCCCTAAAAACTTTTTCAATTACGGGTTTTTCAATTCCCAAAGTAATAATAATTTCACCCGATGTGGTTCCTGAACCCCATAACCAAAAACTGCCATGACTACAAACAGGCTCAGGTAAATTATATTTTTCTCCTAAAATAGATAAGGCTCCCGCTTCTCCATAATTTTCTGCTAAAAGGATACACTTTTGTTTTTCTTCTTCAGATAATGAATTATAAATAGAAGCAATACAAGCAACTTGTTCTTTCCAACCGAACATATCAGCATAATCACTGGTTAAAATATACCTTCCATTTTCTTGTGGTTCCAATTTTTCATAGGCTATATACGTTTTAATAGGTAAAACAGGAATGGATTTTGGAATAAAATAAAATGATAATAACGTGATACACCCTACAACACTATACAAGACTGCATTCTTGTTTGCCGTTAACTTTTCTAATTTATAAGCTCCGAAAGCAAATACAACTGGATAGGCAGCATAAAAATAATACCCTTTCGATTTTAAACCCCACATTAATAAAAATACGAGTATAAAGGTAAAACCAACAGTCTTATATTGTGAAATCGATTTATCAAAAAACAAAGCCCAAACTCCAATTAAAGCAAGAAGTAATGTAAAGGGTGCATGCAATTGATTTTTTACAAAATCGAATGCATCCAATTGCTCTAGTTGTATTTCATTTAATTTTTGAAAATGTTTCAGAATGGGAAAATCATGAGTAATTTGCCAAATAACATTCGGTAAAACAATCATCAAAGCGATTAGACCTGTTAGATAGAACCATTTGTTTTGTAGGATTTTTTTCCCTTGCGTAAGGATTAAACTCACTACAATACTTAGTAACAAAATGAATATGGTATATTTATTTAGGAATCCAATTGCCAATGATAAACCGGTATACACTAAATAGTGATTTTGCTGTGTTTTCAAAAAACGGATCAAGTAATAAAAACTGATTGTCCAAAACAATTGATCAAAAGCAACAGGTTGAAACAACATATGGCTCCTGTAGAAAGCGATAAAAATTAATATTGAAAGTCCAGCCAAAAATACCGCTTTCTTCTTACCTCCTATTTCAATAACTATCTTACAACAAAGTATTAAAATAGCAATGCCAGCTAAAGTGGGAAACAAACGTGTGCCAAATAAGGAATACCCAAACAAAAAATGAGACAATTTACCTACAACTGCTATGAAAGGAGGAAATTCCATATAACCCCAATCGAGGTGTTTACTTACCGAAAGGTGCAATAATTCATCTCTATGAAATCCATAATTTTGATTTCCCAAACAATGGATGAGCAATTTAAATAACGATAATCCTAAAATGATGGGCCAATATTTTTTCATACTTGTGGCATTAATGTAAGTATTTGATTATTCCCATCTCTCGTCTTTCTCTTTGTCCATTAGCTCTTTTATTTTTTTAGATTCCCAATCATTACCTAAGATAAAATTAGGTAAAAACACAGATAAACCATGTGCTACTAAACCAATTCCCCAAAACATTGCGGTAAAAAAGTTATGCCATTGAAAATAACTTTCTCCTTCTTTTAAGTTTTGAATGTTTACAATCACAATCATAATATTAATGACAACATATACTAGAGCATGTGTGTAAAATCCTTTAATTCTTTTTACACGTCGTAAGGCTTCTTGGTATTTTATTTCTTCAGGAGTGGTTGGATAAAAATCCGTTTCTCCTCTCCTTTCCATTCTACTTTGTATTCTATCTTGTAAGCTCATTTTATTCCAATTTATTATTTTGTTGTTTCTCCTCTTGCATAAACTCTTGTACTTTTCTTTCTTCCCACTCTTTACCAAAAATAGGTAACGAATAAAAAACGACTATCCCATGAATGACTAAACCAATACCCCATAGTAAAAGCTGCCAATAAAACCAGTGATCAAACCAAAAATCATTGGGATAAGTAATATAGTTAACGAGGTATAAAACTAAATTGATTACGATATAGGAAACTAAATGTCCATAAAATCCTTTTATTTTTTCAACTCTCTTTTTGGCTTTATAATAGTTTATGTCTTCTCTCATTTCTTTTTTATTGATATTTTGTATTTTTCTTTTTTTCTTCTTCCATAAATTGTTTGATCTTTTTTTCTTCCCAAGATTTATTAAAAAATGGAAAAAAATCAAATACTTTCATGGCTTGAAAGAACACTCCTAATCCCCAACCTAGCATTGGATATAAAAACCATAAGTGCTGTGGTGAATATCTTAAATTAATAAAAGCTAAAAAAGAAATCACTAAAATGTAACTGATTAAATTACTAAAAAAACCTTTAATTTCTTTGACTTTCTTCTGTGCTTTTTGATAGCGCTCAAATTCATTATTCTGTTGCATAATTACTTCCAATTTTGTTTTTTAATTCTTTCTTCTTCCATGATTTGTTTTACCTTTTCCTCTTCCCATTGGGTTCCTAAAAAGCGTTCGCCTAAAAATAAACGAATACCTTGTACTGCAATAACAAATGTCCAACACCACATAAAAAACCCATTAATGAAACGGATTGGAAAAAAATTAATAGGTACGTTACAATACGTTTTCAATACATAAAGGATTACTCCAATACAATAGATAAATAAATGAATATAAAAGTTTTTAATTTTTTGAACTTTTTCTCTAGCTATCGTTTCTAGAATTTCTTTTGCGTCTTTTTCTCTTTCCATGATTATCTCCATTTTGCTTGTTCGTTATCGTCTTTTTCTAAAATCTCACGAATTTTTTTCTCTTCCC
This sequence comes from Flavobacteriaceae bacterium, assembly GCA_002862755.1. Taxonomy (GTDB): domain Bacteria; phylum Bacteroidota; class Bacteroidia; order Flavobacteriales; family Flavobacteriaceae; genus Flavobacterium. Next base: position 12,274 of record PKDY01000058.1, read on the forward strand.
AAGATTTGCCATAACCAAAAGTTTCAAAGGCATGAAAAGTGACTCCTAATCCCCAACCTAACATTGGGAACCAAAACCATTGAAACCCACTGGTTTTATAATTTATAAAGATTAAAACTGGAATAACACAGCAATACGAAATTAAATTGCCATAAAATCCTTTTAACTTTTCTACACGCTCTTTTGCTCTGGCATAAGCCATTTTTTCTGAATATATATTTTTTGATTCCATAATGGTGACTTGTTTGGTTAAAATAGGTAAGAAAACTTTAAAATGAATCTCATTTTCTTCCACTAATACATTTCTTTTGGTTAAAATAGCATATCGGTTCACAATGTTTTGTAATCCAACTCCTTTTCTGTCTTGCAATACTTCTTTCTTTTGAAGGTTATTGCTAATAGTTAATTGATTGTCTTCTATCGCAATGGTAATATGCAAAGGTTTTGACTCACTAACTACATTGTGTTTGATACAATTTTCTAATAATAACTGAAGCGATAACGGTACTACTTTAGCATCTTCATTATTTAATTGATCGGGTAGTTCATACGTAATACTATTTTCAAATCGCATTTTTAACAGATTCATATAGGTTTTTGCAAACTGCAATTCCTCATCTACAGAAACCAATTCTTTATCTCTTTGTTCTAATACATAGCGGTAAATTTTAGATAACGAAGTGGTAAATCGTTGTGCATTATCTGGATTTTCTTCAATTAATGAACTTAATACATTCAAACTATTAAATAAGAAATGAGGATCCAACTGGTTTTTTAAACTTTCAAATTTTGCAGAAGCTGTACCAGCAATGATTTTTTGTTCTTTTAATTTGTTTTCTTGATACGCCTTATAAAAATAGACCAAATGAACGACTAGTGTTACAAACACAGTAATAATCATCGCTACCAAATAATTGGAAGGCTTTTCAGTTCTAAAAAACTCATCGATAGTTTTATTTTCAAATCCTACATCTTCTAACATTCGAAGTAAGAAGATAATGAACCCAGAGATTGCAAAAGAAGCTAAGAAACCAACTACCAATCGTTTTAAATGAAATCTGTTTTTTTCAAAATGTTTATCTAATTGAATAAATACAACTGCATTGGCTCCATATAAAGCTACTGTATAAAGCATTGTAAATATAAAATTCCACTTCAAGTCTTCTAATCCAGGTAATTTTTGATTAACTACAAAGTTTATGATTTGTAATCCTAAAAAAATTACGATACCTATTACAAATGCTTTTTTTATTTCTTTTAGATAATTCATTGGTTGTTTATTACTTACATTTCGCTAATTCTTCTTGTGCTCTATCCAGTCCCCAAGATGGATGAAATGGTGTTTCCGGTTTAAAGTTAGCAAAAAGTTCTAATGATTTCTCTAACTGCGCACACATTGGTTTGGTATCTTGACCAAAATAGCTTGCCATACCAATCTCAAAAGAGGCTTTTTGAAAAACTACTCTCGGATTTTCTGGAGCAATCTGATACGCTTTATTGTAAATATACATGACGTCTCCTGATAATTTTTGTCCGTTTACCATAGGATCATATACTATCCAACCGGTGTGAATCATGGCTTGCATTACTAAAACTTCTGGATTATCTAAAGCTACTCTATTCATTTTATCTTGTGCTTTTTGAGCTTCTTCAAGCAACGCTTTTACTTTTACTTTGTCATTCATATAACGAAACGATTGTACGGTATTAATAAAAGCGATATAATAATTCGGTAACCAATTGGTCTCGTCTACTGCTGCAATTCTTTCAAAAACTGCAATGGCTTCTGTAGGTTTATCATTTTTCCAAAGCTCTAAAGCTTGTTGCATGCCTTTCTCATATTGCGCATGTGCGGTTACAACTGAAATAATAAAGAAAGTGAAGATGGTGATAATTCGTGTCATGATGTTTGATTTTAAATTGTTACTAATGATAACTGTTCGTTTTTTAATTGTTATTGCTTTTTGATAGAACAAATTTCGGTCAGTTCCTTCTATTTTAAAATTGATACTTACCGAACTGTTGTTTTTTGAGGATGAATTGTATTTCTTAAGAAATTAGTGATTAGGAATTAGGAATTAGGAATTAGGGCGTATAGAAACCTTTTTTGCTTTTTATAATTCGCTTTAAGCTTCTAAATACTAGCTTTTAGCATTACATCATTTACTTTTAGTATTAAATTATTTACTTTTAGTAAACATTTATTTACTTTTAATAAAAAATAAAATACTTTAAGTATCAAAATATTTACTTTAAGGTACTACTTATTTAACTTTAGTAAATAAAATAGTGCTTTTCGCTGCTTCTAATCGATTGTAATGTGTAGTACTACATCTTCTTTTATAATAAATTTAGCATCTTTATACTTAGGAGGACCAAAAGATCCTTTGGCATTATTCGAAGATGCATACGCTTCTTTTGGAATACCAAAAAGATTTTTATCCATCTCGTTATTGTTGTTTTCATCATGATAAATGGAAACGGCATACTCCCCTTTTTCCAAATTTTCAAACACTACTTTAGCTTCTTCGTTATGTATCGATGCATCCAAACTCAGAAAAGTAGCTTTTAAAAAAGTAGCTTCAGAAGTATACAATCCTACTTTTACTTTTCCTTTATTGTTTTTGAAACCTGACATGTTAACTTCTAGAGTATACGTTTGCGCATTTAAATAACTGCATAGCATCAGACATGCTGTAATAATTGTTGTTTTCATATGGTGTTTATTTATTGTGTTTACTTTATTTTAATTTGTTAAAGACGAAGTACGAAGTACGAATCTCTACATACCGATTTACAAATTATTCAGATTATTCGTTTTCTTATTATCACTTATTGTCCAAAAGAAACCTACAAAAAAGAATTGATTGGCTGGTTGAGTAACGGCTTGTCTTTGAAACTGTCCGTTACCGTCTGGAGTATTGGAATATTGGTAGCCAAAAACATTTGAAGCATTTAAGACATTGGTCACAGAAAAGAATAAAATCTTTTGTTGGGAAACTAAATACGCCCAACTCAAACTTAAGTTATTGAATGATTTTGTTTTTTCATTCATAAAATCAGTACTATTTGGATCGTTATAAGGTCTTCCAGAATTAAAAGTATAGGTCGCGCTTATTTGCGATTTTAATTGGTCAACCCAATATTTCGTAACTACTGAGAAGTTATGATTGGCAATAAAGCTTGGTGTTACTTCTTTTGAATAATTCTTGTAATCTCTTTCCGAATCTATGTAAGAATAAGAAATCCAATAATCTAAATTTTTAATCGTTTTATTATCTCTCCAAAACAAATCAATACCTTTGGCATACCCAAAACCATTATTGTTATAATTGCTGTTATAAGTAGCCAAGTTTCCATCATATTTTACTAAATCAGCATACCTTTTATAATAGGCTTCAGCACGCAACATTCTTTTGTCTTTGTTATACATATAATTGAATATATAATGTTGGGTCTTTTCATAATCTAAGTGGGTATTGAATTTCAAATAATCTTGATTTGCGGTTTGATTGAAGTTTCCGTAAGCCATAGAGAACTGACTATTTTCGGCTACTTTATAAGCAAATGAAACTCGAGGTTCTAGGGTGTAATCTGAAATTAAATTACTTTTAGAAGAACGCAATCCTACATTCATGGCTACTTTTTTTGAGAAAAAGATTTCCGCTTCTGAAAATAAGGCAGTCATATTATTTTGGTAACCATAGTCAAAACGGTTTGATGCAGCTGGAGTAAAATTTTCATCGAAATTTGTATGGAAAAAATCACCTCCAAAGTTTAACTTTATTCTATTGGTAATCGTTTGACGAAATTTCAACTTATAATGTAACGCTCTTTCGTTATTTTTGAGTACATCATTGGCAAGATTCAATTCATTTTGGCCATAACCAAAACCAAAACCGGTTTGCAATTGTAAATTATCATTTAGATAACCTTTATAGCTCGTATTGAAATAAAAGTTTTTATTTTGAATGGCAATACTTCTTTTAGCATCAAAATTCACATCTTTTTGATTGATATCGAATGTCGTATAATCAAAGGCACCATATACTTTCAATAAACCATTCTTAAACTTTCTACGATACACACTCTCTCCAGAATAAGCTTGAACCGGTTTATTCCAATCTATTTTTTGAGGAACAAGTACTTGATATGGAGCAAAATTAAAATATCCTGCATTAAAGGTTAACGAACTCTTTTCCCATTTTTGGGTATTCCCTAAACCTACTCCCAAAGACATAATGGAAATATCAGTCTGACTTTGAACTGGTTCATTAATCGTGTTTAACAACAAAACACTCGACAAAGCATTTCCATATTCAGCACTATATCCTCCAGTTGAAAAAGTAACCCCATCAAACAAAAAAGGTGAAAAACGACTACGCGTAGGCAAATTATTTGCAGTTGCTCCATACGGTTGTGCTACACGAATACCATCTACAAAAGTTTGAGTTTCATCACTTTCTCCACCTCTCACAAACAGTCTTCCACTTTCACCAACCGTTTGCGTTCCTGGTAAGGTTTCTAAAGCGCCAATAATATTACCAACCGAACCAGCAGTTGTAACAATATCTAAAGGTTTTAAAGCTGTTGTTTTACTATTATCACCCGCTTTAAACGTTCCAGCAGAAACGACAACCGCATCCAAAGTATTTACATTTTCTTTTTGAAAAATA
>PKDY01000030.1 GCA_002862755.1 Flavobacteriaceae bacterium
ATTCCAGCCCAATTATCTGGTGCATCTGAAGCGGAAAATTGATTTGTAGCAGCTATACTTTGATTGTAATTGTACGGACCTCTGTCTCTTGGAAAGTAGGTTAAATCCAAAGTCGTAATCACATTAGAATTTCCTTGAGCAATATCTACATTTGGATACAATTCTCTACTGTAAATTCTTCTTGTTCTATTTAATGATAAATCATCATTATTAATTCCACTTGGAGCTTGTGTATAGAAAATTGGATCAATAGAATACCAAGAAAGTTTCGCTCTTTTATCACCTACACTCAAATCATTAGAAGATGGCTCAGTTGTATCTGGATTGCCGTCAAAATTATATTCTAAAGGAACTGATGCCAAATCCCATGATTGTGGCGAACGCAAATCGATGGAAGATTGAGATCCTTCAAAATCATCAACATAAGTAGTTGCTTCACCATTAAATTGATCTGCTTTAGAAGCTCCAGGTAATAAGTATGCTATTTCTCCTCTAAAAGATAAATTAGAAGGTACATCTGTATCAATATTTGGTAATTTGTTAACTAAACGTGTTAACAAAGGCACTTCTGTTGAAAAATTCGTATTCAAACCAACGATAGTGTTATTAACAGATTCCTGACCATAATTTGATTTATTAGTAAAAGGACGTTCTGATAAATTTAAGATGGTTCCACCAACAAGAAAGTTTTTATTGAATTGATGTTCTACATTTACACCCCAAAAGCGTCTGGTTTGTTGACCAAAAACAGAATTATTTTCAACTGAAATTTCTATAGGTGTATTAGAAGCTTGAAGAGAAGGATCTAATAATTGCACTTTCCCCAACTGATAATTAACGGTATAATCAACACCCTCAACTAAAATTCTTCCTCCCGATTTAACCACAACTGATCCTTGAGGCACGTTAAAAGCTCCAATTGAGATACCATCACCGCCTGAAGATTTAAAACGACCTCTTAATAAGAATTTATTTTTTTCACTTTCTTGTAAAGCGGCAGCTTGAGTAGATTTGTATAATGTTCTAAAAACATACTTTTCTTGATTGGCATTATAGGTATTGGGATCATTATAATTTTCTGTAGCTGATGCATTCAATTTTTCAAACAGCAATTCTCCAAAAGGCTCTTTAGTGGTAAAAATTATTCTACCATATTGTGGATCAATTGTAATTCCAGAAACATAATCGAAAAAACCATCACCACCTGCTTGTGGGTCATTGGTGTAATTCAATTTATCAACATTTAACACTTTCAACAAAGGAGTATCTTTCACATTAGCAGGCAAATCCGGACCTCCTTCAGCTTTTGTTATATAATTTAGAGGTGAAGGATCTGTATATAAAATATTGAATTTAAAATCTTCTTGTTGCAATTGATAACCTCCAGGAATTTGATAGATATTTTTCATCATCAAGTTCCATGTTGGCATAGTTAATTCCTGATTTGGTGTTTTTTGTTTGACCGCAGTTAAATTACTTTTTAACAACTTAACCAATAAAGCTTGAGAAGAAGGAATGCCTGAATTATCTACTTGTGTTGCTTCAACTCCATCCGTTCCGAACTCCCCTACTTGATATACCTGATCTCCAATCGTATATTGATATGCGACACCTAAAACTTCGTCATTAGCTAAACGTTGGTTTAAGGAAATATAACCCAATTGTGGATGATACGTAAATTCAGAAGCCGTTAATTTTCTAGCATTTTCTAATTTGGCATAATCCAAACCTTCATCTACTCCAATTGTAAAACCATTGTTAGCAGTAGCCACTTCACGAATGGCTTGATTTAAAAAACTTGAAGCCGTACCGATTTTATTTGGATCGAATTTATTGTTCTTATTATCTGATGGACTATCAGGACTAACCGCATTAAAAAAGTTAGGATTACTTGCTAAATTTACTCCAACTACTTCTTGAGGGGCAACATTTGTTAAAGGTCCTTCCCCTATATCTTGTAGCGCAATTAAATTTCTTAAATTATTCTCGTTTGAATTGATTCGGTTTTGTTTATTGGTTACCCAAACTTCAATTCTTGTAATTTGAACCCTACTATTGATATAAGGGTAGGTTTCTAAGGCTGCATCATATTTATCTCTAAAAAATTGAGATAAGAAATAATGTTTGTCAGAATCATATTCTTGAGCAAATAATTGAAAATCTTGCAAGGTACCACCTCCTTGAGAAGTAACGGTCTTAGTCTGTGATTTTTGTTCCGAAAAAACTCCAGTTACTGTTGTTTTTCCAAATTGCAATTGTGCTTTTACTCCAAATAAACTCTGAGAACCTCTAATTAAAGAATTTGAAAGAGGAAAACTTACATTACCAACTTCTAATTTTTGAAGGATATCATCTTCTGTAGAACTATATTCTAGTTTTATTAAATTTTGAAATGCAAAAGTAGATTGCGTATCGTAATTAATATTAACATTTAATCTTGTTCCTACTTTACCTTGTAATCCAACACTGATACGTTGATCAAAATCGAACGTAGTAGTAACTCTATTTCTTGGAGAAAAAGCAGGATTATCTTGTTTTGTGTAACGAAGTCCTAAGTCAACTTCAACCGAACCTGTTGGCTTTATATCTATAGTATTGCTACCGAAAATACTTTCAAAAAATTTAGAATTTACATAATATCTCGGCAACAAATCTTTTTTCTTTTCCTCACTTCCTTCTTTCTTTCCGTCAACGGCAGCCGATTTTTCGCGATAATATTTACGCATTTCTTCACGTAAAACTAATTCTTGATATTGTTGTGGAGTTAATACTAAAGGATAGTTCACATTAAAACCATCAAAAGTATTCGTATAGATATAACGATCAGTGGTAACATCATAAGTATAAGCTTCTACTATGCTTTTAGGATTAGGTACTTTAATTTTACCTAAATCTGCTCCTGTTTGTATAGAATCATTTTCTTGAGCTTGTCCTTCTATATTAAGGAAAAAAAGAATTCCTAACAATATTCTTTTAACCCCTTTAAATCGCCTACTTAAAATATTCACTTTTAATTTCTTTTCCAAGTCTTATAAGTTTTTTAGTGCTTGTTTAATTAAATTTTCTACACTTGCATTAGGATCTTCTTTGACTATCTTTTCAATAACTTTTTCAGCTGATTTTCTAGCAAAGCCTAACACCTCCAAAGCAGATAACGCTTCTTCTTTATTAGTATTGTTTGAAACCAAAGAAACTTCGTCTAAAGCATACACTTTTAACACTTTATCCTTTAAATCCAAGATAACTCTTTGAGCTGTTTTGGCTCCGATTCCTTTAATACTTTGTACAGTAGCTACGTCATTTGATGCGATGGCTTGAATAATTTGTTGGGGCGCTAATGAGGATAACATTGTCCTTGCAATACTTGCTCCAATTCCTGAAACAGAAAGTAATAATTTAAACAATTCTCTTTCTTGCTTTTCTACGAATCCATACAGTGTATGGGCATCTTCTTTAATTTGCAAAAAAGTAAACAGTTTAATTTTCTCTTCATCTGGTATGAGTGAAAAAGTATGCAAAGATATGTTGACATGATAACCAATTCCGTTACAATCAATTACAACTTCTGTTGGTGTTTTTTCAACTAATCTTCCTTGAATATGAGTTATCATGTTTGTTAATAGTAGTTTTTATAAAAATTATTTTAATATAGCTTGTTTAAATCTTCTTTCTTTTTCTTGAGCATCAACTACAGATACCGCTGCCATATTCACCATTTCTTCTACACTTGCTCCTAATTGAAAGATATGAACTGGTTTATCTAATCCTAACATAATAGGACCAATAGAGTCTGATTTGTTCAATTCTTTCATTAATTTATAGGTAATATTTGCTGCGTCTAAATTTGGAAAAATCAGGGTATTTACTTTCTTATTGGCTAATTTAGAAAAAGGAAATTTACTTTTTAACATTTCGGGATTTAACGCAAAATCGGTTTGAATCTCACCATCAATTATTAAATCTGGATAATATTTGTGTAAATATGAAACAGCCTCTCTTACTTTCTTTGGATTTTCATTTTCTGAGGAACCAAAATTTGAAAAAGAAACCATAGCAATAACAGGTTCCATACCAAACATGCGAACTGTCTTAGCTGTCATCAATGCAATCTTAGCTAGATCTTCTGCCGATGGATTTGGGTTAATTGCTGTATCCGAAAGAAAAATAGGTCCTCTCGAAGTCATCATCATATTGGTAGTTGCAATTCGGGTTACACCAGGAGCTTTTTCAATCAATTCCATAACCGGTTTTACAACTGTAGGATAACTTCTCGAATATCCAGTTACCATGGTATCTGCTTCTCCCGAGTTGACCATCATTAAACCAAAATAATTGCGTTCTCTCATCCACTTTTCAGCATCAAGTAAGGTTACACCTCTTCTTTGTCTTGATTTCCAAAATGCTTTTGCATATTTTTTTCTACGTTTGTCTTCTTCAGCAGTCTTTGGATCGATAATTTCTACATCTGCATCAAAACCAATTTCTACTTTTAATTCTCGTATAATCTCTTGGTTACCCAAAAGAATAGGTTCCCCAATACCTTCTTCATGTACAATTTGAGCGGCTTTTAATACATCTAAGTGATCTGCTTCAGCAAAAACAACTCGTTTTGGATTTGTCTTAGCACGATTTACAAGCATACGAATCATTTTGTTATCTGAACCTAAACGCTCTAACAAATCTAATTCATATTTCTCCCAATCATTAATTTCTATTTGGGCAACCCCAGAATCTATTGCCGCTTTTGCAACAGCAGGTGCTACAACACCAATTAATCTAGGGTCAAAAGGTTTTGGAATAATGTAATCGCGACCAAAATTTAATTTGGTTTCCCCATAAGCAATATTTACTTGTTCTGGAACAGGGCTTTTAGCTAATTCGGCAAGTGCTCTCACCGCAGCCATTTTCATTTCTTCATTAATTTTTTTAGCACGAACGTCTAATGCGCCTCTAAAAATATAGGGAAAACCAAGAACATTATTTACTTGATTAGGATGATCCGATCGACCTGTTGCCATAATTACATCTTCTCGAGTTGCAATTGCTAAATTATAATCAATTTCTGGAACGGGATTAGCCATAGCAAAAACAATGGGATCATGATTCATTGAAAGCAACATTTCAGGAGTAAAAATATTCCCTACAGACAATCCTAAGAACACATCTGCTCCAATAATCATTTCTTTCAAGGATTGAGGCTCACAAGATTTAGCATACACTCTTTGTAAATCCAAAAGATCTTCTCTACAAGTGGTTAACATTCCATCTTTATCGAACATAAAAATATGCTCCACTTTTACGCCTAATAACACATATAAATTGGCACAAGCTAATGCCGCTGATCCAGCTCCTGAAACAACAACTTTAACTTTATCGATATCTTTTCCTGCTAATTCTAATGCATTTAGTAATGCTGCTGAAGAAATAATAGCTGTACCGTGCTGATCATCATGCATAACAGGTATATTTAATTCTTCTACTAATCTTCTTTCAATCTCAAAAGATTCTGGAGCCTTAATATCCTCTAAATTTATTCCACCAAATGTTGGCGCAATATTTTTAACAGTTTGAATAAATTCTTCAATATTTTTAGTTCCTACTTCTATGTCAAAAACATCAATATCGGCAAAAATTTTAAACAACAATCCTTTACCTTCCATTACTGGTTTTGATGCTTCTGGACCAATATCGCCTAATCCTAAAACTGCAGTTCCATTAGAAATAACTGCAACTAAATTTCCTTTAGCAGTATATTTATAGACATTATTGATGTCTTTTGCAATTTCTAAACAGGGTTCAGCTACACCAGGGGAATAAGCCAATGACAAATCTCTCTGGGTTGCATATTTTTTTGTAGGTACCACCTGAATCTTTCCAGGGGTAGGTTTCGCGTGGTATAATAAAGCTTCTCTTCGTTTTGTATCCTTGTGCATATAATCACTTTTATATGAACTTACAAAGTTAAAATAAGCAATGAAAGAAAAAAATTTTAAGACTACTCTTTTGTGAAAATCTAAAAAAATATTATTTCTATTATCTTTTTAATGAAAAATGGCCTTTTTGTACTCTTCCATCTAACATATCAATAGTATACCAATAATCAGTAGCAGGTAAATCAACATTGTTAAAAGTACCATCCCAACCTTGAGAAGATGATGAAATTTGCTTAATTAATTTACCATAGCGATCAAAGATGGAAATCGTAGTTTGACTCCCAAAACGATTATCAAATCCTTTAACATTCCAAAAATCATTGATTCCATCTCCATTTGGAGTAAAAAATTTAGGTATTCCTAAAACACTTATGGATTCATTTGAAATTCCACAACCATTTAAATCATACACATAAACTATTAGAGAGCCTGGTAACACATCATAAAAAATAGGACTGTCTTGGTAGTTTTCACCATCAATACTGTATTGATAGTTTCCGTCTCCCGTTACAATAACTGTAACGGTGTTGTTCTCTTCTAAATCTACTATAGCAATATCTTCAATAGTTGCAATATTAGATGGGTTTACTTGTATTGTTCTTGTGCTAGAGCACCCAACATTATTTGTAACCTCTACACTATAATCACCTATAGTAGTAGCTTGAAAATTATATTGATTCGCATTAGTAATCGCTTGATTGTCTAAATACCATTGGTATGTAAAATCATTTATAGTGTTTTCATCTACTAATCCTGCATTTAAAACTACAGCAGAATTTAAATCATCGGTACAAATGACTTCATCCATCCCTTGTGTGTTAATTATTGGTCTAGAATTAACTACAAATGAAAGAACCGCTGTTGTTTCACATGTTGTGTTATTATTATTTCTTAACACAACAAGTACATCTTGTGTTCCTGTTTCGTAAGTACCGATAAAATTAGGAATTGGATTATTATTGGCGTCAAAATATGCGATATCCACATTCGTCTGAGTACCAATTATTGTATTTTCAAAAGAGGATGTGTCAAAAATTTCAATACCATCTTGAGTTAAAGGATCTTCCGTTTCACAAGCAACTAATAAATTTGGATCGACTGGATTAATTATTGGAGTTTCATAAATTATAAACTCTAAAGTTGTCGAAAACGTACAGGCATTTGGAGTTGCATTCGTTATTGTGACCGTCATGGTTTGTGAACCCGAAGGAAAAGGATTTGGTAAAGTAGTATATACTATATTATTTGCATCGGTATAAGTCACAGTAACATTCGTATTTGATAATTCACTTAAAAATTCACTCTCAACTGTCGAGGTATCAAAATCAACACTTCCATCATGATCATCGTCACAGCCTCGTAATATTTTCTCAGTAACTATTGGTAAAGCTTCTACCTGTAAAGCAACATACTTTCCAAGACCCACACAATCATTATTAATATTGCTATCTACTCGAACAAATAGTTCTTGAAAGATAGGACTTGAAGTGTTTGTATAACTTGAAAGATTTATAATAGCATTTATCTCAGCCAATGCATCGTCAATATTTTCATAAAAAGTTACTTGAACGATTTGCCCTGTAAATAAATTTGAAATTTGGTTACTTGCATTTACTAAGCTAAATTGAGCTATTCCATCATTGTTATCACCAAACGTATCGTCACATTCTGTAATAAGAATAGGATTAAAAGAAGCTGGTACTTGAGTAGCCGCAACTGTTAAATCTAATTGACCGGTTCTATAACAACCATTGCTATTACTTACTCTATAATAAATAGTTTGAACATTTACAGTTTGGTTTATAAAACTTACGTCATTTAGAATTGGATTTGTATTGTTTTCCGCATCTATTAAATTTAAAAAATAGGTAAAAGTCAAACCAGTAGTCGTAGTACTAATTAATTCATTTGCTTCTGTTAAATTAAAAGCACTAAATCCATCGGTATCATCATCACACTGTTTTAAACTTACTATGTTGTTTATAATGGGCCTTTCTACAACTTCAATACTTAGTTCAGCAATATCAAAACAAGTTCCTTTTTCTACTCTTACATAAAAAGGATGTGTACCAACATTTAAATTAATATTTTGCCAATTTGTAATAGCATTCGAAGAATTTGTTGCATCTACTAAGCTATTGTAGTAACTAAAACTTACCGTTTGTCCTCCAGAATATAATTGTGTATCATGAGTACTTAAATTATAATCTATTGAAGCCGTTGCATTATTCTCACAAACAATGGTTGCAAAATCATTAGCTGTTATCGCATCAAAAATAACGGTTATGGGTTTAATCTCTGTACATTGTGCAGAAACAGAATTAATTCTAGCATAATAAGTGCCCTGACTTATATTTGTTGATCCAATTAAAGGATTATTATTTAACGAAGCATCTTGCAAAGAAGCAAAATAAGTAATAAAGAAACCTGGAAAACCAGTTAAATAAGAGGCATCTAAAACAGAAAAATCGTATAATTCTATATTATCATTCCCTTCGTCACATAAAACCACATCTGGAAAAGTTGGAAAATTCAAATTGGCAAAAGGATTTAAAATAGTAGCCGTTCCATTCCAATTTAAAGAAAAAGGAGAACTTCCTACAGGACGATCAATCACAACAAAATAACTTTCTCCAGACAAAACGCTAAGTTCTCTCACAAAACTATCTCCGCTTGGACCTGGTCCTTCGCTTGTATCAAAAGACGAAGCATTCAGTCCTGTATGATTATTTGTTAATCCAGCAGCCGCAGGGTTAGTTGTAGAACATCGAATAGGAGCACCTAAATTTCCACAAGTAGAAGCAGGACCAAACACCCAAAAATCATAATCTTCATTAATACTTCCACTCTGAGGAATAATAGTAAAACCTAATGTTCCGGGTTGATCAATAGTAACTCTTAACCATAAAGAATTGTTTTCTTGACTACTACAAGAAGGAGGGTTAATCTCCTGAACGCCAGCTCCAGAAACATTAAAAGAAACACTTTGATTGTCACATGCTTGAATATAATTCTGACAATCATTTGGCAAGTTTTGGGCAAAACTTAGTGTTATAAATAGTAGGAAAGTAGTTAAGAAGTAATTATTTTTCACGAGTTTATTTAAATTTTGTCAAATATAAATAATTTACTTTACTATTTCTTCACTTTTTAGTCCTTTAGAAAAGCAATATTTCGTTGAAATCCCTCGTACTTGGTTCTTTTTATCGCTGATTTTTGAAATACTTTATTAAAAGTTTCCTTTGTAATTTCTTCCCAATCTTTTTTAGTAAAATTCAAAAGCGATTCATTTGGTTGAAAAAGAGGTTCGTTGTGAGGTTTTGCAAAGCGATTCCATGGGCAAACATCTTGACACACATCACAACCAAATGCCCAATCTTGAAACTTACCTTTCATTTCATTTGGCAAGTTATCTTTAAGCTCAATTGTAAAATAAGAAATACATTTACTACCATCTACTACATAAGGAGCTACAATAGCTTCCGTAGGACACGCATCGATACAAGCGGTACAAGTTCCACAATGATCTGTTGTAGCGACATCATATTCTAATTCTAAATCAACAATTAACTCTGCAACAAAATAGAACGACCCAACTTTTTGAGTGATTAAATTGGCGTTTTTTCCAATCCAACCTAGACCACTTTTTGCTGCCCAAGCTTTATCTAAAACAGGTGCAGAATCTACAAAAGCTCTACCGCTCACTTCTCCAATTTCACTTTGAATTCCACTTAATAAAGCATTTAATTTTTCCTTAATAACAAAATGATAATCTTGGCCGTAAGCATATTTAGAAACCTTATACGAATCTTTTTCTTGTTTTTTTGATAGTTCTACAGCAGGATAATAATTAAGCAACAACGAAATTACACTTTTAGCATCATCTACTAATAACGTTGGATCTAAACGTTTGTCAAAGTGGTTTTCCATATAAGCCATTTTTCCATGTCTATTTTGGTTTAACCAATTTTCCAAACGCGGTGCTTCTTGCTCTAAAAACCCTGCTTTTGAAATTCCGCAAGAGAGGAAACCCAGTCGTATAGCTTCCTGTTTAATAAAAGTTGTATATTTCTCTTTGAGACTCATGTTCTTTTTTTAAATTCTAAAATGGACTCAAAAGGTTTTAAAGTAATTAAAGGCTTTATTTGAATTGGGGATTTCTTCTCCACAATTTCATAATTTTCAACAACACTCAATATTGCTAAAATCATTTCGTACATAGCAAAATTATTTCCAATACACATGCGTTGTCCTGCTCCAAATGGATAATAGTTTTTAGAAAACTTTACAGTTTCATCTGAAAAACGTTCTGGAATAAAAGCTTCTGGATTGCTCCAAAAATCAGGATGACGATGAATTTCATATACAGAAAACAACAAGTTTGATCCTTTAGGCAAAACAAGTTCTTGAAAAGAATCCTCTTCCTTGTTCACCCTATCAATAAAATAAGCTGGAGGATACAAACGCATGGATTCTTGAATCACCCATTTGGTATAAGTTGCATGGCTAATCCTGTCCATTAAATCGAAAGACTCATTTTTAATTTTTTGTATTTCCTCTAAAATCTTCGATTGTACTTGAGGATGTCTTGCTAATAATTCACACGTAAAGGTTAGCGCATTAGAAGTAGTTTCGTGTCCTGCTGCGAATAAAATTAGAATCTCATCTAATAATTGCGTTTCTTCCATAGACGAACCGTCCTCATATTTAGCATCCAAAAGCATATCTAACAAATCGTTGTATCGTATCGCACTTTGCTTTCTTTGGGTTACCACTTTATGTAAAATAGCTCTGGATTGATTAATTAAATCAATATGAAATTTTATTTTCCCTGAGAGTTTGAACCACCAACCTAAATAAGGTTGTCGCAATTCTTTAACTAGCATTTTTTGAGTAATTTCAGTGGTATGCTGTAATTGTTTAATATCAGTATCTTCAATTTCAGAACTAAATAAGGATTTTACAACCGTTTGAAAAGCCAAATCATTAAATACTGGAAAAATATCAAAGGGCCTATTCGTCTGAATTTTATTTAATTCATTATTTATAGTATTTTGAATTGTTTCTAGTAATTGTATCAATTGGCTTTTATGAAAAGCTGGCTGAATAAGTCTTCTTTGCTTTTGCCATTTTTCACCTTCAGCAGTTAACAGTCCTTTTCCAATATACTTTGCTAAATCTCTAGTTTGAATAGTTGATTTAAGATAATTTTTTTGATTCTTTTGTAAAACATAGCTCAGCAATTCAGCATCTCGCGTAAAAATTACCGATTTTCCAAAACCCACATTTAAACGAAATGAGTTTCCGTATTGATTGAAATTTGCTTTATGAAATGGAAGTGGGTTTCTTAATATAGAAAGTGAATGCCTAATAAACTTTGGCAAGGATACTTCCGGAATTTTTTTTACAGAACTCATCTCTATTTTTTATTCAAAAAGTCCGCCTTGAATATTATTTTTTATCTTTCCCAAATGACGATAAGCTTTTTCAGTCACCTCTCGTCCCCTAGGGGTTCTCATTATAAAACCTTCTTGTATTAGGAAAGGTTCGTAAACTTCCTCAATTGTTTCACCATTTTCAGAGACTGCAGTAGCTAAAGTAGTTAAACCTACTGGACCACCTTTAAATTTATCAATAATTGTGGATAAAATTTTATTATCCATTTCGTCCAAACCATTGGCATCCACATTCAACGCTTTTAAAGCATATTTAGTAATTTCCACATCAATTCTACCATTCCCTTTAATCTGAGCAAAATCACGTACTCTTCTTAACAATGCATTTGCAATTCGAGGAGTACCTCTACTTCTACCAGCTATTTCAATTGCTGCATCCAAATCTATTTCAACACGTAATATGGAAGCACTGCGTTCAATAATTGTAGCTAATAATTCTGTATTATAATATTGTAACCTACTTTGAATACCAAAACGAGCACGCATTGGTGCTGTTAATAAACCAGAACGTGTAGTAGCTCCAACTAATGTAAATGGGTTGAGATTAATTTGAACCGTTCGTGCATTTGGCCCGCTCTCAATCATAATATCTATTTTATAATCTTCCATTGCAGAATACAAATATTCTTCAACAATAGGACTTAAACGATGTATCTCATCTATGAATAAAACATCTCTTTCTTCAAGGTTGGTTAACAATCCAGCTAAATCTCCTGGCTTATCTAAAACAGGACCTGATGTAATTTTAATTCCTACACCCAATTCATTCGCTAATATGTTAGCTAAAGTAGTTTTCCCAAGACCAGGAGGCCCGTGAAATAATGCATGATCTAGAGCTTCATTTCTTTGATTAGCCGCTTGAACAAAAACTTTTAAATTTTCCAAAACATGATCTTGGCCAGCAAAATCATCAAATGACAATGGGCGTAATGCTTTTTCAATATCAATTTCCTGTGGAGAAAATCGTTCTTTATTAGGATTTAAATTTTCATTCATGGAGCAAAGATAAGCAAAGTTAAAAACAAAAAACCTTTCCAAATTGGAAAGGTTTTTAATTATATCTATAAAATCTTAATGATGTAATTCTTCTTCTCCATCTTTCATTGGAGTAATCTGAGACACAAAATCCTCATCATGGCCTGGTTTACTGTAGTCATAAGCCCAACGGTGTACTTCAGGAATTTCACCTGGCCAGTTACCGTGAATATGCTCAACAGGTGTTGTCCATTCTAGAGTATTAGATCTCCATGGATTTTGAGTTGCTTTTTTACCGTAGAAAATACTATAGAAGAAATTCCAAAAGAAAACTACTTGGAATACAGCTCCTACAATAGCAAAAACTGTAATTAAAACATTCACATCAGCTAGCTCATCAAATAATGGAAAAGCAGAATTAGTATAATAACGTCTTGGTAAACCAGCCATACCTATGAAGTGCATTGGAAAAAATACTCCATAAGCACAAACAGCAGTTACCCAAAAATGAACATATCCTAAAGTTTTGTTCATCATTTTACCAAACATTTTAGGGAACCAATGATATACACCTGCAAAGAAACCATACAAAGCTGAAATACCCATTACTAAGTGGAAGTGAGCAACTACGAAATAAGTATCATGAACGTTAATATCTAAAGTAGAATCTCCAAGAATAATACCTGTTAAACCACCTGTAATAAAAGTTGAAACTAAACCAATAGAAAACAACATAGCAGGATTAAGCTGTAAATTACCTTTCCAAAGTGTAGTAATATAGTTAAATGCTTTAACAGCTGATGGAATAGCAATTAAAAGGGTTGTAAATGTAAATACCGACCCTAAGAATGGATTCATTCCAGAGATAAACATGTGGTGACCCCAAACAATTGTTGATAAGAAAGCAATTGCTAATATAGATGCAATCATCGCTCTATATCCAAAAAT
>PKDY01000007.1 GCA_002862755.1 Flavobacteriaceae bacterium
TGTGTATTCCTGTTGATTTTTCTGCTTACAACACCATCGATTTATGTGGAACAGGTGGTGATGGTAAAGATACGTTCAATATTTCAACTTTAGCCTCTTTTATTGTTGCGGGTGCAGGAATTAAAGTAGCCAAACACGGAAATTATGGTGTTTCTTCTATTTCTGGTTCAAGTAACGTTATGGAAAAAATGGGTGTAAAATTTACAAATGATATCGCTTTTTTAACCCAATCTATTGAAGAAACCAACATCGCTATACTTCATGCACCTTTATTTCATCCAGCCATGAAAAATGTAGGACCTATTCGTAAAGAATTGGGGGTAAAAACCTTCTTTAACATGTTGGGGCCAATGGTAAATCCATCCTTTCCAAAAAATCAACTGGTAGGTGTTTTTAGTTTAGAATTAGCCCGAATGTATGCTTATTTATACCAAAACACCACTACTAATTATAGCATTCTTCATGGATTAAGTGGTTTTGATGAAATTTCCTTAACAGATGAAGTTAAAATCATAACGAATACATCAGAAAATATTTTAAAACCAAAAGACTTTCAATTACCTACCATTGAATTAGAAAAAATAAAAGGAGGAAATACAACAGATGAAGCCGCACAAATATTCTATGATGTGATTTCTGGAAAAGGTTCAGAAGAACAAAAGAATGTCGTTTGCGTGAATGCAGCAATTGCGATACAAACGGTTAACAAAAATAGTTTTGATGAAGCATTTTCGCAAGCGCAAGAAAGCTTAGAAAGTGGTAAAGCTTTTGGAAAATTAAAAAGACTAATTGAAATAAGTAAATAAAATTGAAAAATTAAAAGATTGAAAGAGTAAAGCATTATAGTATTATGAAAAAAATAAACTTTTCAATCATTCAATATAATATAAAACCATGAACATCCTAGATAAAATCATCCTAGATAAAAAAAGAGAAGTTGCACTTAAAAAAAGCATTATTCCTGCAACCCAATTGGAAACTTCAGTTCTGTTTAATGAACGTACCTATTCGATGTCTAAATTACTTAAAAATAGTCTTTCAGGAATAATATCCGAACACAAGCGTCGTTCTCCATCAAAACCAGAAATTAATAATACCCATACAGTTGAAGAAGTTGTCGTTGGATATCAAAATGCTGGTGCTTGTGGAATTTCTGTCTTAACTGATGGCAAATATTTTGGTGGGAGTTTAGATGATTTGTTATTAGCAAAAGCTTCCGTAACGATTCCTTTATTACGAAAGGAATTTATTGTCGACGAATATCAAATTATTGAAGCAAAAGCACATGGAGCTGATACCATTTTATTAATTGCTGCCGTTTTAACAAGAGAAGAAATAAAGCAATTATCGGAATTGGCACAAAGTTTAGCCTTAGAAGTATTACTAGAAGTACACAATCGTGAAGAATTAGAAAAAGCAATTATGCCCAGTTTAGACATGATAGGTGTAAATAATCGAAACTTAAAAACATTTGAAGTAAGTTTAAACTACAGTAAAGAATTGGCTACCTTAATTCCAGATAACTTTGTAAAAGTTTCAGAAAGTGGCATTAGTACTATTGAAGCTGTTAAAGAGTTACAAGAATATGGTTATCAAGGCTTTTTAATGGGAGAACATTTTATGAAAACCAATAATCCCGGAGCAACTGCAAAAGAATTTATAAATACAATCACAAATGGTAGACATTAAATTAAAAATATGTGGTATGAAATATCCTGAGAATATTCAAGATATTAGTACTTTAAACCCAGACTACTTAGGTTTTATTTTTTGGGAAAAATCCCAACGAAAATTTGATTCCAATGAAATTTTAGAAGTACCTAGCTCCATTAAAAAAGTGGCTGTATTTGTAGACGAAGAGCCCGAAAAAATTAAGGATATTATTGATCAATTCAATTTTGAAGTTATTCAATTACACGGTTCTGAAACTCCTGAATACTGTGAAATAATTCAATCTTTTTCAGTTGAAGTGATTAAGTCTTTTTCAATTGATGAAAATTTTGATTTTGAACAACTTACTGCTTACGAACCTTATGTAGATTACTTTCTATTTGATACTAAAGGAAAACTTCCAGGTGGCAATGGTATTTCATTTGATTGGAATTTACTTTCCCAATATACCTTAGAGAAACCCTTTTTTCTAAGCGGTGGAATTGGCTTAACCAGCGTCGATGCTATAAAATCTTTTCTAAGCACAGAAAATGCTAAATATTGTCATGGAATAGATGTTAACAGTCGCTTCGAAAAAAAGAAAGGATTTAAAAATTATTCAAAACTAAAACGATTAAAAAGAAGATTATATGAAAACGAAATATAATGTAGATGAATTGGGCTTTTATGGAAAATTTGGTGGTGCATTTATTCCAGAAATGTTGTATCCAAACGTGGAAGAACTGAAAGAAAACTATTTAAAAATAATGGCAGAACCTTCCTTTCAAGAAGAATTCAACCATTTATTACAACAATATGTAGGTAGACCTACTCCTCTTTATTTTGCAAAAAGACTCTCTGAAAAATACCACACAAAAATTTACTTAAAAAGAGAAGATTTATGCCATACTGGTGCTCATAAAGTAAACAATACCATTGGTCAAATCTTAATGGCCAAAAGATTAGGTAAGAAAAGAATTATTGCTGAAACTGGTGCTGGCCAACATGGAGTGGCTACTGCAACAGTATGTGCACTTATGGGTTTGGAATGTATCGTTTACATGGGAGAAATTGATATTCAAAGACAAGCTCCCAATGTAGCCCGTATGAAAATGTTAGGTGCTACAGTTCGACCAGCAACATCTGGATCAAAAACATTAAAAGACGCAACTAATGAAGCGATTAGAGACTGGATTAATAACCCAGTAGATACATTTTATATTATTGGATCGGTAGTTGGTCCGCATCCTTACCCAGACATGGTGGCTCGTTTTCAAAGTGTAATTTCAAAAGAAATTCAAACCCAACTTCAAGCTCAAGAAGGTAAAGATAATCCAGATTATGTGATTGCCTGTGTAGGTGGTGGTAGTAATGCAGCCGGAGCCTTCTTTGAATTCTTAGAAAATGAATCCGTACAATTAATAGCTGTTGAAGCCGCAGGACATGGAGTTGATTCTGGAGAAAGTGCAGCAACTTCTGTATTAGGAAAAATTGGAATCATTCATGGAAGTAAAACCCTTTTAATGCAAACAGAAGATGGTCAAATCACTGAACCTTATTCTATTTCGGCTGGTTTAGATTATCCAGGTGTTGGTCCGTTACATGCACATTTACACGACTCTAATAGAGCGGAATTTATTGCTATCACTGATGCTGATGCCATGCAAGCGGGATTGGATTTATCAAAAACAGAAGGCATTATTCCCGCTATTGAATCGGCGCACGCTTTTGCAGTATTAGATAAAAAAACCTTTCAACCTGATGAAATTGTGGTGATTAACCTTTCTGGAAGAGGAGACAAAGATTTGAATACCTATATCGATTATTTTAATTTAAGTGATTAATTGTTAGCTAAGCCTTTTAAACAATTAACCCTTAAAATTTTAAACCAAAAATAAGATGAGCAGAATAAACCAAAGTTTAGAACAAAATAAAAAATTACTTTCTATCTATTTTACAGCGGGTTATCCCAATTTAAATGATACCGTTTCCATTATTCAAGAATTAGAGCAAAATGGTGTCGATATGATTGAAATTGGTTTGCCTTTTTCCGATCCTTTAGCTGACGGACCAACCATTCAAGAAAGTTCAACACAGGCCATTGCAAATGGAATGACCACAACCTTACTTTTTGAACAATTAAAAGACATTCGTAAAACGGTACAAATTCCTTTAATCATTATGGGTTATTTTAATCCTATGATGCAATTTGGTATGGAAAAATTTTGTCAAAAATGTAACGATATAGGAATTGACGGTCTCATTATTCCAGACTTACCATTATTTATTTATGAAAAGGAATATAAAAGTCTATTCGAAAAATACAACTTAAAAAATATCTTTTTAATAACGCCACAAACTTCAAACCAAAGAATCCTTCAAATAGATGCTATTTCCGATAGTTTCATTTATATGGTTAGTTCTGCTTCGGTAACTGGAAGTCAAAATGGATTTGGAGAAGAACAAATCCATTATTTTAAACATATTGAAAGTTTACAGTTAAATAACCCACAAATTATTGGTTTTGGTATAAAAGATAATGCCTCTTTTACACAAGCAACTGCACATCAAAAAGGGGCTATTATAGGTAGTGCGTTTATAAAATTTTTGGCTCAAAATCCAATAAGTCATATTCGTGAATTTATTGAAAAAATAAGAAATTAAATAGCAGTAGCACTATATCTTTTTAGTAGGGTTTAAAATCAATCTAGAATTTAAAAACATATGTATTCTTATTGTTTTTTAAAACTAGAGATAGTCATGTTTTTTTTAATGCAAAATAAATATAGTAAAGAATTTATTTTATATTTGGCAAAAAAGATTTCAAAAAAATCTTAAAACCCCTAGTATAATTCAACTAAGCGCATCCTACTAATACTTAAAATATGACCAAAGATTACAAAATTGCATTTATAGTTTTATTTATAATTGGTTCTTTACTTTTTGCAAGAGAAAGGACTATGATTGCTAATTCTATAGAGGAACATGAAAATTATTTAAAAGAAGAAAATGATAAAAAAAATGAAATTAATAATTTACTCCAAGCAAATACTAAAAAAATAGAAAATATTGATTCAAAAGTAAATTCATATTTGGATCAATTTAAAAAAATAGAACTAAAAACTTTTGAAAATAAAGACATCGATAGTTTATCCAATTATTTTTTAGAAGTTATAATTGCTAAAAGCTTAGATTCCGCAAAAGCAGTAAATGATAAAGATACTTTCATTTTAAATAAACTAACTGAAAAAAATACACTCGTTGTTTTTAAAGATGAAATTGAAGTAGACGAGAAATTTAATCTTTTAAATAATTTTGAAGGAGCCTTAAATGACAATTATGATTTTAAAAACAAGTTAAATTCTCAAACTGATTTAAATTCTAATTTCTTAAAAGAATCATTAACCAAGTGTCAATCAATTCAATATATTGTAATTGCAAAAGAAGCCATTATCTATAAACCCAAAATAATCAATAGTAAAAACTTTGAGAGTGGAGTTATTGCTGTTTATTATGAAATATATGATTTAGAATCAGGAGACAAGCTACATGACAGTTATGTATATGCAGAAAACAGTGAAAATATTCCTACATTCACTTTTGGCAATAACAGTGGTTTAAGCAATAGTATTTTAGAGCGAAATTTAAAAACAAATGGCACAAAAGCAGTATTAAGCTTATACAATACTGAAAATCAATAATTTTTTGTTTAAGACTTATTTACATTAAAAACCTACTAAAAAAAATATAAATGATAATATTCGGTAAAATATTTGGTGGAAAAGTCCATAAAGTTGATGATCAATGGATCGAAACAAGTTATTTAATGATAATGGCACCTTTAATTCCATTAGAAACCATGTTTGTTACAAACTCTGAGTTTAATAGACGTCAAGGTTTTTCAATAGCAATGAATGGAAAAAGTGTTTTACATGGCTATATTCGATTTTTTACCTTCATCGCAACAATAGGCCTTTTTGGTTTTTCTTTCTTTGGTAGACATGAAATAAGTCATTCTATAATGTATTCTCCTGCTTTATATGGAACGCTATTTGGAGCTATTTATATATGGTCTCGATTTAAAAATACAGAAGCTAGTTTGGAAGAAATTATTCAAAGAAAAGCAATAGGTGCTATAACGGGTTTAAATGCTTTACCAGAATGGTTACCCGTTGCTGTTAAAAATCATCAAGAAGAAAATTTAAAAAAATTGATTGAAGAAAAATTTAATTCTGAAGATATTAAATCGATTGCCTTAAAAAGCTTTAAAACACCCGAAGAATTAATGTTAATCTTTACCTATTTAAGATTTGTAATTACCGATAAAAACAAAGCAATACAATATAAAACGGAATATGAATTTGTTTTAAATGAGTACGCCAAACTTTTTGCAAAATCTGAATCTCAATCACATTAAATCTATACTGTAAATTCATAATTTTTTTTCTTTTTAGTAACATTAAGCATGAAAATAAGTCAATATTTTTATGCACTGTATCCTCTTAAAATTATTTTAAAATTAATTCTAATAGATTATACACCTTTAGAATATATTATGATTTGATTCAATTTATTGAAACTACATTAGATTGCTTAAGTTTTAAAAACAGTTTTATAAAAGTTAAAAATATGTTAAAGAAAAATTAAACAAACGTTTAATTTAAACAATTGTTTAATTTTGTATCGGATTTAAAACTTAATGCAATGACAGAATACAATCCGAAGCAAATAGAAATCATTTCCATCACTGAAAAGTTATTTGCAGAAAAAGGATTTGATGGTACTTCCATAAGAGAAATAGCCAAAGCTGCTGATATCAATGTGGCAATGGTTTCTTACTATTTTGGTTCCAAAGAAAAATTATTGGATGCGATAATCTTATACCGTCTTTCCTCCTTTCGATTAATGCTGGAAAGCTTACAAGCTGAAAATATTACACCTAAAGAAAAGGTGAGCAAGTTTGTTGCGATGTATATTAAACGTATTTATGAAAATAGAGATATTTATCAAATACTGCATTATGAAATTGTAAATCAAAATAGAACGAGCAACTTTCCTGCTTTTTCTGAAATCAAAAAAAACAATTTAAAACTTTTAGAAGAAATTATTCATGAAGGACAAAAGGAAGGTGTTTTCAAACAAAACTGTAAATCGGTTTTAATTCCTCCTATTGCAATAGGTGCTTTCTTTCAGATTTATAATAATAAAAAGTTTTATCAAGAATTAATTGGTTTACAAGATGATATTTCTTTTGAGAACTATATCTTAAATGAGTTTACCAATGATATATCAAACGTAATTTTAGGAATGTTAATTCAATAAATATGAATAATAAAAATGTACTTGTACTCTATTTTGTGCTCCTATTGACCTCTTTTCTACAAGCACAAAATGCGAAATCTCTTTCCTTAGAAGAAGCTATCCATATTGGTGTTACCCAAAGTAACCAAGCTATTTTGGCAGATACTAAAGTAAAAACTTCGGAATGGGAATTGAAAACCGTAAAAAACAATCAATTGCCTAATTTATCTGTTTCTGGACAATATTTCAGATTAACACAAGCTAAAATTAAAGGCAATTTAGCACCCGAATCGGGTGGGAATGGTTTAGATATTAACCAATTGATGATTGGTCAAGCTACAGCTACTATACCTGTCTTTAATGGTTTTAAAATTCAAAATGGTATTAAAGCTGCAAAAAGCATCAATAAAGCAGAGATTAGTCATGCCCAACATACAAAAGAACAAGTGGCTTTAGCGGTTACCCAATTGTATTTTGGTTTGTACAAAACCAATCAAATGATTCAATTAACCGAAGATTTTCTAAAAACGGCACACCAACGTGTACTTGATTTTCAAGCAATGGAAGATAATGGTTTACTAGCTCATAATGATTTATTAAAAGCACAATTACAAGAATCTAATATTCAATTGTCATTGGCTACAGCCAAAAAAAATTATTCGGTTTTAAATTATCAATTGGCTAATCTTCTACAATTAGCGGAAGGAACTGTTATCGAAATTCCTGAAAAAAGTGTGGAAAAAACAACTGAAATAGTTACCGAAACCACAACAGAGAGAAAAGATTTAGAAGCCTTGCAATATCAAGAAGAGGCTTTAAAAAGTAATATTAAAATTGCGAAAGGTAATTATTTACCTTCTATCAACTTGATTGGTGGTTATATTGCTTTAGATGTTAAAAATGCCTTTACAATTACCAATGCAATGAATTTTGGAGCAGGTATTTCGTATAATTTTTCTTCTCTATTTAAAAATAAAAAGGAAGTTGAAAAGGCAAAAAGCAAAACACTAGAAGCTACCCAACAAATTGCCATTCTTTCCGATAAAATTAAGGAAGAAGTTCAAGAAGCTAATGCCAATTATGAATTAGCGCTCCAACAAAAAGAGGTGTATTTAAAAGCACAAGAGCAAGCAACCGAAAATTATCGTATTGTAAAAGATAAATATGATAATGGTTTATCAACCACTAATGATTTGTTAGAAGCGGATGTAGATCAAATTCAAGCTAAAATAAATTATGCTATTGCTACTTCTGATATTCAAGAAAAATATTATGAATTATTATACCAACAAGGAAAATTAACCCAATCATTCAACGTAAACTAAGAGATACTGATGGAAAAAAAGAAAACAAATAAGAAATTCACCCTAATATTAATTGTAATAGTTGTATTAGGTCTTTGCTATGGTGGTTACAAATATATCCATTCCTTAGCACATGAAACTACAGATGATGCTCAAATTCAACAAAATATGAATTCGGTAATTCCAAGAGTTTCAGGGTATATTAAAAAAGTATATGTTACAGATAACCAATTCGTAAAAAAAGGAGATACCCTTTTTGTCATCGATACCCAAGATTATTTAGTGAGAGAGAAAGAAGCAGAAGCCGCTTTACTTATTGCACAAAACAGTCTTGAAGTTTCTAAAGCAGATACAGGTGGCGCTTTAGCTAATGTATCGGTTTCTAGTGCGAATTCAAAATCTACTGAAAATGCAATTGAAGCTGCCAAAACCAGATTATGGAGAGCAACTAGTGATTTTGAACGTTATGAAAATTTATATAACAACAAATCGATTACCAAACAACAATACGAACAAGCTTTAGCTACAAAACAAGAAGCTGAAACGAATTTAAAAGTGGCTCAAGAACAAAGAAATGCAAGCAATTATTTAAAAAATGCGGCTATCTCTCGTTCTAATGTCTCTAACAAACAAGTGGAAGTAGCTGCTGCTAATATTATGAAAGCCAAAGCGGTTTATGAAGCAGCTCAGTTGAACCTTTCGTACTGCTATGTAATTGCACCTATCGACGGACAACTTTCTTCCGTTAGCATTCAAAGCGGTCAACTAGTACAACCTGGACAATCTTTATTCTATATTATTAATACAGAAGATGTTTGGGTTGTAGCCAATTTTAAAGAAACACAACTCAATAAAATGGCTTTAGGACAAAAAGTAGGAATTAAAGTGGACGCTTACCCTAATGAAGAATTTGAAGGTACAGTAACTTCGTTTTCTCCTGCAACAGGATCTCGTTTTTCATTATTACCTCCTGATAATGCAACAGGAAATTTCGTAAAAACGGTACAAAGATTACCCGTAAAAATATCATTAACTGAAGCTAATAATAAAGAGAAAGTAAAATCACTTCGT
>PKDY01000034.1 GCA_002862755.1 Flavobacteriaceae bacterium
AACTGTTTGTGTGGTTGTTCCTCCATCTAATGAATAACTTACCGTTGCATTAGGTGTACCAACAATATCAAAAATAGCATCTTCTCCTTCACAAATTGGTCCATTTCCTGTTACGCTTGTTACGCTTGGTAATGGATTAACAACTATAGTTTCTGAATCTGTTAATGGTGTTATACAACTTCCAACTGCAATTTGGCTTAAATCTATAGTTTGATCAACAGTTGCTGCTGTAACAATTACTTGTCCGTTTCCTGATGCATCTAAAACAACCGTTTGAGTAGTTGTTCCTCCATCTAAAGAATAACTTACCGTTGCACTTGGTGTTCCTACAATAGTAAATATAGCATCTTCACCTTCACAAATTGGACCGTTTCCAGTTAAGCTAGTTAACACAGGTGCTGGACTAATGGTGATACTTCCTGATAAAATTAAATTACTACTACATCCAACGGTTTCAACATCATAATTATAGGTTCCTGTAACTGTAGGTGTTCCTGATATAGTTACAACTCCACCTGAAAAAATTGCAGAAACTCCTGCAGGTAATCCAGTCACATTTGCCCCTGTTGCAACACCTCCAACGGTATATTCAATAGGTGTTATAGCATCTGAAATACAAATTACTTGATTATCTGTGTTTACCGCTGAAGTTAAAACTAAAGAACAATCACAGTTGATTATATCTAAATCATATGGAGGCGTATCATATGCTGGACAAGTTGCAGTAGCGTCTAGGTGATAAACAATTGAATAAGAACCTTCTGTACTTAAACTAGGATTAATTTCACCTGTAGCAGTATCAATTGATAAACCTGTAGCAGGTGTAACAACATATTGACCCCCAGAAGGAGCAGTATTTGTAGGTGTATATAAATTGGTGTCATTAGAACAATAACTCGGACTACTATAGGTTATATCTCCTGATGGACTCGCTATAGCTAATAAATCAAAACTTCTAAAAAAGACACATCCTCCTAAATAATCTTCTACAGCTACCCAAATTGTTTCCCCACCATTTGATTGATAGGTATTTAAGGTAGTTGGATCAATTGGAGAGACAAAATTCTGGGCATCATTAAGTGAATTATAGTAAGAGTAACCAAAATTACCCGACTGTGTTCCTCCTTCCATATAATCACCTTGATCAATATCAAAAGTATACGGTGGAGGACCGGAAGTACAAATCGTTATATCTTGAGGTTCAATTAAAGGAAAAACTTCTGGCCCAAGAGTGATTGTTTCAGAAATTCGTTTAATAGTTGCATCACATTCCGTATAAGAAATTACGGCAGTATAATCTGTATTTACTGTAGGACATACATTAATTGGGTTTTGTCCAACACTTCCTGGAATAAGTGTACCATTAGCCAACCAAGAAATTTGAGAGTTTATAACACCCCCATCTGGCACAAAACGCCAAGCTTCATTTGTTGCCGTCCAAGTACCTGTATTTCTATTTGCTGGAAAAGTTGCTAGTGTACCTGCATCATTTTGAACACCAATTACTCCTCTTCCTCCATTCCATCCAACACAAGCTGTTCTTCTAGCTACATATACTTCAATCACATTTGAAGTTTCATATATTACAATCTGACTCGTTTGTCTTCCTACACCATCATTACAAGAATATTGAGGTAACTCATTATAACTCACTACAAATTTTCTTGTAGGAGCTGTACCAAAAATTCTGTAATTCACATTTTGAACCGTTGGATTTAATACAGGAGGCTGATTAATATTAGTATCTTGATACACTCCATAAATAGCATTTCGAATTGGAAAAGTGGCATTTGGAATAGTTTGATTGTAACTCCATTGACAAAACCCAGCTGAAGCTTGATTTACTAAATCGAAGGTAATTAATCCATTAGAACCTACTAATACTTGATTGTAAAATTGTCCGTAAAAACAAAAATCAAAAGGTAAGTTAAAAGTGGTAGACCATCTATCATCTTGTGAACTATCGAATACAAAGGAATCCGATAATGGTGTAAACGTAGCAGGCGGAAGATAGGGTATAGATTCCACTCTGTAAGTATTAGTAATCTCTGTCTCAAGGTAATCAGCCAATAAGTCAACACAATCTCCAGAATTACATACTGCAACTGGCGGAATGACGTCTACATATGGGGTCGCTTGAGAAAAAACATTATTAAAAGTTAAAATTGTAATTAAAATAAAAAAGGGTAGTATTTTTTTCATTGTTATAGCAATTTATTTGGCGGTTTATTGTTGTTGTCACAAATTTAACAAAATATTAATTCTATGCTAATATTTTCCTTAATATTTAACAATCAAGTCTTTTTTTAATGATAATTACTTTATCTTTGCACTTCTTAAAAATAGAGTATTATATAAATTACTATACTAATGATTCATAACGAGGAATTCCAAGAAGAAATTGGAAATAATCATATCGCTACTAGCGCAGTAACCCCATTAAGAAAAGATGCTTTTGACATTTCTGACGATGAAAAAATTGAAAGAATAAAAAAAGATGTAGAGAGTATTTTAACGACATTAGGAATGGATTTAACTGATGATAGTTTAAAAGGAACTCCTAACAGAGTGGCTAAAATGTTTGTTAAAGAAATTTTTGGTGGTTTACATCCGAACAAAAAGCCTAGTTCTTCTACTTTTGAAAATAAATACAAATACAACGAAATGTTAGTTGAAAAAAACATTGTTGTATACTCTACTTGTGAACACCATTTATTACCAATTGTAGGAAGAGCTCATGTGGCTTATATTTCAAATGGTACTGTTGTAGGTTTATCCAAAATGAACCGAATTGTAGATTACTTTGCTAAAAGACCTCAAGTTCAAGAACGATTGAACATTCAAATTGTGGAAGAATTACAAAAAGTGTTAGGTACGGAGGATGTTGCCTGTGTAATCGATGCAAAACACTTATGTGTAAATTCTAGAGGAATTAGAGATATTGAAAGTAGCACTGTAACTGCTGAGTTTGGAGGAAAATTTAAAGAAGAAAAAACTAGAAGAGAGTTTTTAGATTATATTAAATTAGATACTCAATTTTAATCTTCTTTTCTAAAAACACAAATAAACAAACAAACGCATTTTAAAATAGCCCTGATAGTAATGAAAATCTTTTTGCAACATGAATTCTTATTTTTATTTGAGTAAAAAAGCGACAGCAGGAGCTCTTTTTATGAGGAATAAAAAAGAATGCATGACAAAAAATTGAAATGGATAGCAGGAATAGCTTCAAAAAACAAATTATATAAAGGAATACAAAAACATGGAACGTTATAAAAGTCAAACATTAAAAATATACAATACCTTAACCGGAGAGAAAGAAGTTTTTACACCTATACATGAAGGAAATATTGGAATGTATGTTTGTGGACCAACGGTTTACAGTAATGTACACTTAGGTAATGTACGCACTTTTATGAGTTTTGATGTTATTTTCAGGTATTTACAACACTTAAATTACAAAGTACGTTATGTTAGAAATATTACCGACGCAGGTCATTTAACCGATGATGGCGATGTGGATAACGATCGTTTTGTAAAGCAATCTCGTTTAGAGAAACTAGAACCCATGGAAATTGTACAAAAATACACGGTTGATTTTCATAAAGTTTTAGACACTTTCAACTTCTTACCTCCTACTATTGAGCCAACTGCTACTGGACATATACTAGAGCAAATAGAATTGACTCAAAAATTAATTGAAGAAGGTTTGGCATATGAAAGTAATGGTTCTGTCTATTTTGATGTTCAAGCATACAATAAAAAAGGCTTAAATTATGGGGAATTAAGCAACCGTAATATTGACGAGCTTTTTGCCAATACACGTGATTTAGACGGACAATCAGAAAAGAAAAACCCACAAGATTTTGCATTATGGAAAAAGGCTTCACCTGCGCATATTATGCGTTGGAACTCTCCTTGGGGAGCAGGTTTTCCAGGTTGGCATTTAGAATGTACCGCTATGAGTACTAAATACTTAGGTGAAACTTTTGACATACACGGTGGTGGAATGGATTTAAAATTCCCACATCATGAATGTGAGGTAGCTCAAGCAAAAGGTTGTTTTGGTCATGCTCCTGTAAAAACATGGATGCATACAAATATGTTAACAATGAACGGTCTTCGTATGAGTAAATCGACTGGTAATTATGTGTTACCAATGGATTTAGTGGAAGGAAATAATACATTTTTTGAAAAGAAATTTGAACCCAATATTATTCGTTTTTGTTTCTTACAAGCGCATTACAGAAGTGTTTTAGATATTTCTAACGAAGCTATGTTAGCTAGCGAAAAAGGGTACAATCGTTTAGTTGAAGCCTATAAATTAATCCAATCTTTACCGGTTAGTGCTTCATCAAGTTTAGCTATTGCCACTTGGAAACAAAGTTGTTATGATGCTATGAATGATGATTTTAACACACCTATCTTAATTGCACAATTATTTGAAGGTGTACGTTATATAAATTTGGTGAATGATAAAAAAGAAACACTGAGCAGCGAAGACATTACTACTTTACAAGAAACCTTACAGGTGTTTCTATCTGATATTTTAGGAATAAACTTAGAAGGTTCAGGAAATAACTCGAATAGTACTAAACTAGAAGGTGTTATTGAAATGCTTATTGAAATGAGAAACGAAGCAAGAGCCAATAAAAACTGGGGCTTATCTGATGAAATTAGAGACCGTTTAGCTGGATTAGGTATTCAGCTGAAAGATGGTAAAGAAGGAACTGGTTTTACGGTTTAGTTGTAGGCTTTCTGTTGTTTATTATAGATTATATGTTGTAAGTTTAATTCTAACATAATCCTAATTCTTAAACAACGTTAAACTATTTAAACTTTATTAAACATTTTTAAACGCAAAACTATTACACTACTTAAAAAAATACTCATTTTTCCATTTGTCTTCTTGGTTCGGTTTTACCAAGTAGCCATTTCCCCTTACACACCTGCAACCTGTAGATTTGAACCCACTTGTTCACATTACACAGTCGAAGCTTTACAAAAACACGGTTTATTTAAAGGCGGTTGGCTTGCAGTAAAACGTATTTTAAGCTGTCATCCTTGGGGAAAAAGT
Organism: Flavobacteriaceae bacterium; assembly: GCA_002862755.1. Classification (GTDB taxonomy): domain Bacteria; phylum Bacteroidota; class Bacteroidia; order Flavobacteriales; family Flavobacteriaceae; genus Flavobacterium. The sequence goes on from PKDY01000034.1 coordinate 5,078, forward strand.
GGTTATGATCCCGTTCCCTAAATTTATAGACGACTTCAGCGTTCTGTAAGAAATGGTTTATAGTAGTTTATGAGAATTTTATTTTATTTTAACTTCAATTCCCAATAATAATCTTATTTTTACCTCACAAAACAAATAAATTTTCCCTTATGAATTACACATTAAATATCGTTTGGAATCCATCAGAAGGTATCGATTTAGGATTTTTCATGGTTCGATATTACAGTTTAATGTTTGTAGTTGCTTTTGGCTTAGGTTGGTACATTATGAAAAATATTTACAACCGTGAAGGCATTTCTATTGAAAAACTAGACAAACTTTTTATTTATACGGTTGTTGCTACACTTTTAGGAGCACGATTGGGACATGTTATTTTTTACCAATCGGAATTGTTTCATGAAGACCCTTTAAGTATCTTGTTACCCATAAGCACTAAACCCAGTTTACACTTTACGGGTTTTGCAGGATTAGCAAGTCATGGTGCTGCAATAGCGATTATTATTGTGATGTTTTATTACAGTACAAAAGTGGTTCATAAACCGATGCTTTGGATTTTAGATCGCATTGTTATTCCTGTAGCAAGTGGTGCAATTTTTGTGCGTTTAGGTAATTTCTTTAATTCTGAAATTATTGGAAAACCAACAACGGAAGATAGTTTTATGGCTATGAAATTCATTCGTGGAGAAGAATACAATGGCCCTTTAGGAGAAAGAGCGGTTATGGCTAAAACACAAATGAGCAATGCGAATGAAGCGTATAATGCTCTGGCACATGACCCACAATATGCTGATTTTTTAGCAAGTTTTCCTTATCGTTATCCAGCGCAATTGTATGAAGCAATGGGGTATGTACTTGTGTTTGCTATTTTATTTTATATGTATTGGAAAACCGAAGCTAGAAATAAAGCTGGGTTGCTTTTTGGAACCTTTTTATTGCTTTTATGGACGGTTCGTTTCTTTGTAGAATATGTAAAAGAGAGTCAAGGTGGTTTTGAAAATTACCCAATTTTTGCTGCACTTTCCACCGGACAATGGCTGAGTATTCCTTTTATATTAGCTGGATTGTATTTTATGTTTAGACCTAAGAAAATGGTTTAAATATAAACTTATATTATAAACAAAGAGCCACAACTCAAAAAGTTGTGGCTCTTCGCTTTTGAACCTAATTATAACGCATTTATAAATTAAGTAATACCATTAATAGCGTAAACTGTACAAATTTATTCGGCTTCAGTAACTAATTCTAAACAAGGCCTAAGTTGAGGGTTTTGAGCAGTAAAATAAACTAACCAATTTCGTAAATGTTCCACTTCATAAGGCAATAATTTTTTAATTGCCTTTTTAAGTTCTTTCATGAAAAGATCTAGATCAAAACTTACTTTTTCAAGTACACTTTTTGTGTAATCATATATCATTCTAGGCATAATTTGTAGGTTAAAATTAATATTAGATTGAAACTCATTATAAAAGTAATTCAAAAAAATGAAACCACCATGGAAAAAGTGTTAAAATTACCGACAAAACGACATTTTTTATCGATAAAATGCATTTTGTAAGAAGATTCCTTTTGAAAACGCTGTTAAAATTCCATCCTACTTAACACATCTATAACAAAGTCATGCATAACACCTCTATAATCCATATGAGTAACCATTCTTAACTTTCCTTGTCCCATAGAAGATATTAAAATGCTCTTTTGTTTTAAGGTATCTAAAAAGATTTTTTCATCCACTCTAGCCTCTAAAGTAAAAATCACAATATTGGTTTCCACAGGTGCCACTTCTTTAATCCACGATTTAGAAGCCAAAATCTGCCCTAATTCTCTAGCTCTCTGATGGTCTTGTGCCAACCGAGCAATATTATTTTCCATAGCATATAAACCTGCAGCTGCCAAATATCCAGCCTGACGCATATTTCCACCAAATAACTTACGAATGCGTATCGCTTTTTTTATATCTTCGGAAGAACCCACTAAAACCGATCCAACAGGTGCTCCGAGGCCTTTGGATAAGCAAACTGAAATGGTATCAAATAATTGACCAAAATCTGTAGGTTTTTGATTTTTTGCAACCAATGCATTCCACAATCTCGCACCATCCAAATGGTATTTTAATCCATGCTCCTTACAAACTTGCCGTATTTTTTGTAATTCATCCAATTCATAACAAGCACCACCACCTTTATTCGTCGTGTTTTCTATACTCACTAATCGTGTAGTAGGTGCATGATAAAATTCTGGATCATTGATAACTTGTCGTACTTGATCTGTTGTTATTTTACCTCGATTACCATCCACTAAATGACAAGAAACACCACTGTTTGCAGCAACTCCTCCTCCTTCATATAAAAAAATGTGCGACCATTTATCACAAATAACCTCATCTGCTGGTCGTGTATGCAATCGAATGGCTGTTTGATTGGCCATCGTTCCACTAGGAAAAAATAAGGCCGCTTCTTTACCAAAAAGTTGCGCGGTATAACGCTCTAATTCGTTGACTGTTGGGTCTTGTTTAAAAACATCATCACCCACTTCAGCTTGAAACATAGCTTCCAACATCCCTTGCGTGGGTTTGGTTACTGTATCACTAATTAAATTTATTTCCATAAATCAAAAGGAATATTCTATTTTTGTGTTGTAAAACTACAATATTTATGATAAATACAGAACAAGTAAGAGACATTATTGATCGCCTTGGTGCGTTAAGGAGGTATCTTTGACATCGATAGAAAACTTATCGAAATAACAAACGAAGAAGAAAAGACATTTGCTCCTGATTTTTGGAACAATGCAAAAGAAGCCGAAATTGTAGTACGAGATATTCGTTCCAAAAAGAAATGGGTGGACGATTACAATAAAGCTGTCGAATTTACTGATGAACTTCAAATCATGTTGGATTTCTTCAAGGAAGGAGAAGTAACCGAACAAGAAGTAGAAGAATTGTACGACAGAACCATCACTCATATTGAAGATATTGAGTTTAGAAACATGCTTTCAGACGAAGGAGACAGCATGAGTGCCGTTTTGCAAATTACTGCTGGTGCTGGTGGTACAGAAAGTTGTGATTGGGCCTCTATGTTAATGCGTATGTATTTAATGTGGGGCGAAAAGCAAGGGTATAAAATTAAAGAATTAAACTTTCAAGAAGGTGATGTGGCCGGAATTAAAACGGTTACGTTAGAATTTGAAGGAGAATTTGCTTTTGGCTATCTAAAAGGTGAAAACGGAGTACATCGTTTAGTGCGCATATCTCCTTTTGATAGTAACGCGAAAAGGCATACTTCTTTTGCTTCAGTTTATGTCTATCCTTTGGTTGATGATACAATTGAAATTGAAATTAATCCTGCGGATATCGAAATTACTACAGCTCGTTCTAGTGGTGCGGGTGGACAAAATGTGAATAAAGTAGAAACCAAAGTACAATTGGTTCACAAACCAACTGGTATTCAAATTCAATGTTCTGAAACACGTTCGCAACATGATAACCGTCAGCGTGCGTTACAAATGTTAAAGTCACAGTTGTATGAGATTGAATTGAAAAAACAATTAGCACAACGAGCAGACATCGAAGCTAGTAAAATGAAAATTGAATGGGGTTCACAAATTAGAAACTATGTGATGCAACCTTATAAATTAGTAAAAGATGTGCGTACCGGTGTTGAAACCAGCGATGTTGATGCGGTAATGAATGGAGAAATTGATAAATTCTTAAAAGGTTATCTCATGATGATGGGACAAAAAGAAGAAGAATAAATCGTTTAAAAGACTAAAAAAATCCAAATTTCGCTTTAAAATGAAATTTGGATTTTTTGAATTAAATTAACCAACTAAACTATTTTTTAATCGCAACCGTCAATATCACAACTTGCCTCATTAGAGTTTGCATCCAAAATAAATTCTTTTTCAAAATTACCTTCCTCCCACGTCTTTTCAAGAGCTTGCAAAAAAGTTTCTTCTGCTTGCGCTCCAGA
>PKDY01000032.1 GCA_002862755.1 Flavobacteriaceae bacterium
TTTATTGAAAGACATGAAAAAGGAGTAGCTTAAATTCAAGTTTTTAACATCAAAAGGAATTTATATTATACTTAATTTTTTTATTAGTTCACTACGCTTCCTCTCGATGTACCTTTTGAAAGTCAAATGCGGGTTTGCAAATCGCAAGATATTCACAAGGCAATTCAAATGGATTCGAATATTGAACTCTAGTATTCGCTTCAATTTTTATGGATTGCCCAGCTTCTAAAACAACTGTTTCTCCCTCAATAATGAATTGTTTTTTTCCAGAAATAATATAGGTATATTCCTCAAATTCTGGAGTTTGAAAAGGCTCACTCCAACCTGGTGGTGCAATCATGTGTGCAATAGAAATAGCATGATTGTTTGTAGCAACAATACCGTGATGTTCTTCTATTAATTTACCGTCTGTAGTGGGAACTACAAAAGGGTCTTTTTGTAGGGTGTATTTTTTCATAATTATTACTTCTTCAACATTTTCATTAAAACTCCCATGGCCCCTCTAATGAAAGTAGCACTTGTTAATACTTTTACCACTCCTTTTGTAACTGTATTCGTTGTAGAAGAACTTCTTCTAGACGAACTCGCTTTTTTAGCTTCTTTTTCTTTTTCTTTCTGAACGGCTTCTTTTTCAGCTGCCGCTTGAGCTTCTTCCATTTTTTTGCCTAAAATTTCATAAGCACTTTCTCGATCAATGACTTCATTGTATTTTCTGGTTAGTTTAGACTTTGCAATGCATTCATTAATTTCGGGTTCTGTTAAAACATCCATTCGACTCATAGGAGCACGTAGCATAGTAGCTGCAAGTGGGGTTGGGATTCCCTTTTCATTTAAAGCGGTTACGAAAGCTTCTCCAATTCCTAGCGAAGTAAGTACTTCATCGGTCTTATAATATTCTGAAATAGGATAATTTTGCGAAGTTTCTTTAATTGCTTTTCTGTCATTTGCGGTAAAGGCACGTAAAGCATGTTGGATTTTTAACCCTAATTGAGCCAAAACACTACTAGGAACATCCATAGGGTTTTGTGTAATAAAATAAACGCCAATACCTTTGGAACGAATCAACTTTACGATGGTTTCAATTTGATCTAATAAAGCTTTACTTGCTTGATCAAAAATCAAATGCGCTTCATCTATAAAAATAACCAACTCAGGTCTTCCAGCATCACCTTGTTCTGGCATTGTATTGTAAATTTCAGCCAATAAGCTCAACATAAATGTAGAGAAAAGTTTCGGTCGATCTTGAATGTCTGTTAAACGAATAATGTTGATATACCCATTACCATTTTGATCAATGCGCATTAAATCATCAACTTCAAATGACTTTTCTCCGAAAAAGAGTTCGGCTCCTTGTTGTTCTAGTTCAATAATTTTCCTTAAAATTGAACCCGTAGAGGAAGTGGAAATTCGTCCATATTCTTTTTCAAACTCTTCTTTGCCTTCTTCTGTTGAATATTGAAGTGCTTTTTTAAAATCTTTTAAATCTAAAAGTGGAATTTGTCTGTCATCACAATATTTAAAAATAACCGATACGACTCCAGATTGGGTATCATTTAAATCTAAAATGCGGGAAAATAAAACCGGACCAAATTCGGAAACAGTGGCACGTAATCGTACGCCATTTTGCTCCGAAATTGTCATGAGTTCTACAGGAAAGCCTTTGGTTTCATATGGCAATGTGATTTTAGCATGTCTTTCGGTTATGAAAGGTTTTTCTTCTCCAGGAACCGCAATTCCGGAAAAATCCCCTTTAATATCCATCATTAAAACAGGAATTCCATTTTGAGAAAGCTGTTCTGATAAAACCTGTATGGTTTTGGTTTTACCCGTTCCTGTTGCACCAGCTATTAAACCATGGCGATTTAAAGTTTTTAATGGAATAGTTACATGTGTATTGGCTACGGGTTCTCCATCTAAAATGGCACCACCAAGTGTAATAAAATCTCCTTTACAAGTATAACCATCAACTATATGTTTGCTAAAATCTTCTGTTCTGCTCATTGTTTTTTGAATTTTCAACTCAAAAATAATAAAAAATACTTTTGCAGAAGATTTTATTGTCTTATTTCAATTTGGTTATGCCAATGTTAAAATTTAAAGCGTCTAAAGGAGTACCATTATTATTTAAAACATATTTAAAAGCAACGACATCACCTACTGAGAAATTTTCGACTAATGTTCCAGATGAACCCCAAGTATCTTCAGCACTTAAAACAATAGTGCCTCTTGTAGGGTAGCCTACTAATGTCCCGTTTTTATAAATACCAATTACAAATTTTCTTGTACCATTTGGTACATTTTCAACTGAAAAAGCAGCATTCATTAAATAAGTTCCTGATTCATTAATAGTGATTTGTCCTGTTCCGGTTACTGTGTAAACCGAACTCGTGTTTGCGATAACATCAGCTGAATTTAAAGGAAAATTAGCATAGGTATTAGTTTGAGTTGCAATCACTGTGTCTGCACCTGGGAAATTTTTATTTAGTGAAATTGTTGGGTTAGAAGTTCTAGAAATGTTTTGCCAACCTAAATTGGTTCTCATATACAAAGCATCATCAGAAGTGTTATAGATAACGGATCCAATTAAAGGGTTTGAAATGGCTTGCATTTGTGAATTGGTCATTCTAGGAGGTACAAAGGTTTGAGATGTACTATTCAATTCTAGTAAAGAAGAAGGATTTGGAGAAGTTGTTCCAATACCAACCTGTGCATTTACTATAAAAGAACATAAAAAGGTAAATAGGGTAACAGTAATTTTTCTTATCATGATGTGAATGAATTTTATAATTTAATTTATTTTGACAAAGCTAAAAGCAGCAAAAACTAAACTTAGATTTGCATTATGATTGATGAGGTATTTAATTTCGATTTCATCATTTACACTCAGGTTGAATGTCATCATACCACTAGTCCCCCAATAATCTGTTATGGTTTGTTCGCTTTCATTTTTATTAAGAAGGCCTAATAGTACTCCATTTTTAAATAATGCGAGGGAATATCCTTTTTTGCCACTTGGCATATTGTTTACAGATAGCTGTGCGCCAATCATGTAAATACCATTTTCTTTAACCCTAATTTTTCCACTAGAAAGTATCTCATAGGTAAGAGGGTTTTGAGTTTGAACATGATGATGATTTAATGGAAAATTGTAGTATGTGTTTATTGATGTTGTAAGTGAACCACCACTTTTTTTACAAATCAAACTTGAATTATCAGTGTCGGAGGCATTTTTCCAACCTAGCGAGTTGTAAATATAAATTGCATTAAAAGTAGTATTGTAGACAATAGAACCTATAAGAGGAGTAGTAATAGCTAACATTTGAGCGTTAGTCATTCTTGGAGGTACAAATACTTTATCGTTGCTAGAGATTTCTAATAAAGAATTTGAATTGGGAGTATTTGTGCCAATGCCAACTTGACAAAAACAAGTATAGCTTATTAGCAAAAACGCAAATATGGTTTTCATAGCGGTAAAATGTTAATAGCAGTGCAAATATAGTTTTTTCTTGTTAATTATGGTTTTATTAAATTGTTAAAATCATTGATTATTAAGTGTTTAAAAAAAGAATGCTTTTAGATTTGTTTTCATTACCTTTGCAAACTATTTTAATTAGAAATGTTACAGAAAGAAATACAGTTGGCAGTTGATAAGGGAGAAATGTTGCCTTTAATGGAAGAATTTTATACGATTCAAGGTGAAGGATATCATACAGGAAGAGCTGCCTATTTTATACGAATTGGAGGTTGCGATGTGGGTTGTCATTGGTGTGATGTTAAAGAAAGTTGGAATGCCGATTTACATCCTCCAACAGCTACAGATGTTATCGTTGCTAATGCAAAAAAGTATGCGGAAACTGTTGTGATTACAGGAGGTGAACCATTAACTTGGGATATGACTTATATTACAGCTCAATTAAAAGCATCTGGTTTACAGGTACATATTGAAACTTCTGGAGCCTATCCTGTAAGCGGAACTTGGGATTGGTTTTGTTTGTCACCCAAAAAAATGAAATTACCGGTACAAAGTGCTTATGATATTGCTAATGAATTAAAGGTAATTATCTACAATAAGCATGATTTTCAATTTGCAGAAGAACAAGCGGCTAAAGTAAATAAAAACGCTATTTTGTTTTTGCAGCCAGAATGGAGTAAAAAAGAAGAAATGACTCCTTTGATTATAGATTATGTGATGAATAATCCAAAGTGGAGAATTTCATTGCAAACTCATAAATATTTGAATATTCCTTAAATAAATTTAATAAACAAAATGAAAAAAATCTTAGTAACATTAGTTATTGTGTTTGTAGCTCAGTTTGCAACTGCACAAGATGCTTTTAAAGCTGATGTGTTAAAAGTATTGAAAGCTTCTGGTTCAGCAGCACAAATGGAAATTGCAAAAGAACAAGTAATGAACAATATTCCAGAAAGTAAAAGAGCCGATTTTTCAAAAGATTTTGATGCATCATTACCTTCTTTGTATGATAAAATGGCAAAAGTATATATGGAAATATATACACACGATGATATCAAAAAAATGTTGGAATTTTACAATTCTCCAGTTGGTAAAAAAATAGCAGAAAAAGCGAGTGAGTTGACTAAGAAAAATATGGCTGCTTCTCAAGAATGGGGAATGGAATTACAAAGTATGATGATGAAATACATGCAGTAATTGTAATTTTGATAATAAAGTAAAACCCAAATTTAAATTTGGGTTTTTTTATTTGCTTTTATACAGTAATTCGGGCTAAATAATCAAAATGTTTTCCTTCCATAATTAATTCACTTTGTAAACCATTGGCATAACAAGCATTTTGTAACGTATTATAGTCGAGATAGAGCCAAGGAAAAGGTTCTTCAATTTCATTTTTATATCGAATGTTAAATGTTAACTCTCCATAATAACCTGTAGCAGGAACTTCGTAAGCACCATCTTCATCTTGATCGAACATGTAAATGATATCTGAAGAATCAATTAAAATTTGTCCGTTTTGTTTTACTAAAGATTTTAACTGCTTTAAGTGTTTCGCAATTTGTACAAGTGTGCCAAAAATTCCTGTACCATTCATTAATAATAAAATAGTATCGTATTTATTTTCTTCTTTAGAAGTATCTATATCCAATATGTTTTTGACAAAAGCTTTTTGTAAGCCTCTCAATTCACAGGTTTTTATGGCATTTGGTGAAATATCGATACCCGTTACATCATATCCTTTTTTTTGAAGATATAAAGCATGACTCCCAGCTCCACAGCCCACATCTAATATTTTCCCTTTTGCTAATTGTAACGCTTTTTGCTCTATTTTTGGCATTGCCTTAAAATCTCGAAACAAATAACCCACATCCATTTCGTCTGTATCACTAATAGAAGTTTCGGTGATAATAGGCTCAGGATTATTATTCGTTTGATAATCAAAAATAGCTTTGCCAAAAAGATCTTTCATAAAAAAAGTTTAGGAGTTTAAAAATTTAAGAGTGTAAAGGTTTAAATTTGTTTAACTTTTGGTAAAAGACAATTGTAAACTTTAGTAACCATGTTAAACCAACTTCAACAGCTTCAAAAACAAGCCAAAGATAAGCATAACGAAAACAAAAAGTATTTCGATAAGCTAAAAAAGAAAACACCAAAAAATTTAGATTATGTTATGCAAGATTTGCATGATGCTGAATTTAAAAAAACCGATTGTTTGGAGTGTGCCAATTGTTGCAAAACTACAGGGCCTTTATTTACTACTGCCGATATTGAACGAATCTCTAAATTCTTTAGGCAAAAACCACAACAATTTATAAACCAGTATTTGCGTATTGATGAAGATAACGATTATGTGTTGCAAAGTGTACCTTGTACTTTCTTAGATCAGGATAACAAATGCTTTATTTATGAAGTTCGACCAAAAGCCTGTAGAGAATTTCCGCATACAGATCGTAAAAAGTTTCAACAAATTTCCAATTTAACATTAAAAAATGTAGCTATTTGTCCGGCTGCTTTTAATATTGTAGAGAAAATGAAAGAAAAGTTACCATTGTAAAAATTGATAACTTATTTAGATTACTAATTTTTGTTATAAAGTAAATAAGGTTTTCTCATTTCTTTAAAATGGTGTAATCCTTCTTCCCATGAAGTTCTAATTGCATGTTCTGACATCCCTTTTTCAATTTGTTCTTGTAATTTTTTTGTTCCAGCAAGTTTAGTGAAGAATGGATTAAAGAATTTTGATTTATCAGCGGTTTCATTATAAGCTTTAATTAACCACTTTAACTCTAGTTGTGTTACTTTAGTAACTTTTGTTAAATCTTCACCGTAACATACAACACCATTGTATAGCGGATCTTTAGCTCCTTCATTAGGTTTGGGTGTGAAACTATAATTGTTTTTTGGTAAGTAAGGTGAACCATAAATTTGAAATTGAGTACTCGTTCCGCGCCCAACACTCACATTCGTGCCTTCAAAAAAACATAAACTTGCATACAAATTGATAGCTTGTGCATTTGGTAAATTGGGAGAAGGTTTAACGGGTAAATCATATGGTAAGCTTTTATTGTAATTCAAACAAGGAATAATTTGTAAAGTACATTGAATTCCTTCCTTTAGCCATTTTTCACCATTTATCATTTGCGCATATTCACCTATGGTCATGCCATGTAATACAGGAATAGTATGCATTCCTACAAAACTTTGGTTTTCTTTCTCTAATATTGGTCCGTCAACAATATTTCCGTTTGGATTTGGTCGATCCAAAACTATTACCGGAATCTTATTTTCTGCACAAGCTTCCATAATATAATGCAGTGAAGAAATATAAGTGTAAAAACGAGCACCTACATCTTGTAAGTCAAAAATTAAAATATCAATATCTTTTAGTTGTTCTGCTTTGGGTTTCTTATTGGTTCCATATAAAGAAATAATAGGTAAGCCTGTTGTAACGTCCTTATCGTTTTTTATAGTTTCACCAGCATCAGCAGTACCTCTAAAACCATGTTCTGGAGCAAATATTTTTCGTACATTAATTTTTTTAGACAATAAAAAGTCTACTAAATGCGTACCATCACTTAAAATTCCAGATTGGTTGGTTACAATTCCTATTTTTTTATTCTCTAGCAAGGGTAAATAAGTCACATAATTATCGGCTCCAGTCTTCATTTCTTGTGAGGATAGTTTTTTATTTGGAATTATATTTTTATTTCCATTTTGACTGACTTCTGTTTTTTTAACAGAATTTCCGCAAGAAAAAATAAATAAAACCAAGAATAAAAATGTATTTTTGAGCACCAATTTACTAAGCATAAACAGATTGAATTTAGAATATTTTATAGCCAAAAGACTAGTTACTACTAAAAAGGATAAAAGTAGTGTTTCTTCTCCAATTATTAAAATTGCTATTACGGCAATTGCAATTGGTGTAATAATGATGATTATTTCTGTCGCAACTGGTATTGGCTTGCAAAATAAAATAAGGGATAAAGTATCTGCTTTCAACGGACATGTGATTATTTCAAATTACGACGATAATCAGTCTCAGGTTAGTACAGTTCCAATCTCAACTAAACAAGATTTCTATCCTACATTCACATCTGTTTCTGGTATCGAGCATATTCAGGCAGTCGCTACCAAAGCAGCAATGATACGTACCGAAGTTACTGTTGAAGGTATTGTTTTTAAAGGTGTAGGTAAAGATTATAAATGGGACAATATTGCTGAGTATTTAGTAGAAGGTGAATTGCCTAATATTACAGATAAGTTAACCGACGATGTTGTTATTTCGCAATATTTAGCAAAAAGATTAAATCTTAAATTACATGATGTCTGTAGAACTTATTTTATTAAGCCAGATAATCAAGGTTATAATCTAAGAAGTTTTAAAATTGTAGGAATATTTAATTCAGGTTTCCAAGAGTTTGATGCTAATTTTATGTTAGGCGATCTCAAACATGTGCAAAAAATAAATAAATGGAAAGAGGATGAGGTAGGTTCTTTTGAAGTTTTTCTAAACGATTTTTCTCAAATTGAACAAAAAGGACAAGAAATCTATAAAGAAATACCACCTACTTACAATAGTGTTACTATATTAGATAAGTATTACAGTATTTTTGAATGGTTGAAACTTTTCGATTTTAATATTGTTGTGATTTTGGTAGTAATGATTTTAGTTTCCACTATTAATATGATAGTTGCATTATTAGTGCTTATTTTAGAAAGAACACAAATGATAGGTATTCTTAAAGCAGTTGGAGCCAGTAATTGGAATGTTCGAAAAATATTTGTGTACAATGCAGGACATTTAATTGCAAGAGGTTTACTATGGGGTAATATCATTGCTCTAGTATTACTTTTGTTACAGAAATATTTTGGTTTGATAAAACTAGACCCTGAAAATTATTATGTGAGTGAAGCTCCAGTAGATATTAATATACTTTATATCATATTGATTAATTTAGGAACCATACTTATTTGTTTGTTAATATTAATCATTCCTTCCTATATAATAACAAGAACTACTCCAGTAAAAGCAATCCGATTCGATTAATTTTCAGGAGCACGGCTTTGTGATTATAAAGGTGTATGTTCCCGCTTTCCGTTGTATCTTTTTATTTTTAGGGATAAAAAATAAAAAGGATGCCACTACAATCGGGGCTATTAAAGAGGTTTTGTTATTT
>PKDY01000061.1 GCA_002862755.1 Flavobacteriaceae bacterium
TTGCTCGTAGAAGAGCTAAAGGAAGACACAAATTGACTGTTTCTAGCGAACCTAGACATAAAAAATAATGTTCTTTTACCAAGCAACAATATCAGGTGTTACTATTTTTTAGTAACACCTTTTTTTTAATCTTTTCGTGAGAAAAGTAACAACGTTTTGAAAAATAAGGTTATTATAATCTGATTATTAAGGTAATCATAGAAAAAATAAAAATATATGAGATAATCTTTTTAATTTTGATACCATTCAAATGATTTCCTTATATCAAGACTTTTTTTAAAACTAAAACAACAATAAATAATATAACTACACAACAATAACTACACAATGCCAAAAGACAATTCTATTAAATCGGTTTTAATTATAGGTTCAGGTCCTATCGTAATTGGTCAAGCGTGTGAGTTCGATTATGCAGGTTCACAATCGGCTCGCTCCTTAAAAGAAGAAGGTTTAGAGGTTATTCTTATCAACTCTAATCCAGCAACAATCATGACAGATCCAACTATGGCAGATCATGTTTATTTAAAACCTTTAACTACAAAATCTATTATTGAAATTCTAAAAGCACATCCACAAATTGATGCCGTTTTGCCAACAATGGGTGGTCAAACTGCGTTAAATTTATGTATTGAAGCAGATGAAAAAGGCATTTGGAAAGATTTTAATGTTAAGATGATAGGTGTCGACGTTAATGCGATTAATATTACGGAAGACAGGGAACAATTCAAACAATTGTTGCAAGAATTAGGAGTAGGTGCTGCACCTGCTAAAATTGCAAATTCCTTTTTAAAAGGAAAAGAGATTGCACAAGAATTTGGTTTTCCATTAGTGATTCGTCCGTCTTTTACATTGGGTGGAACAGGAGCCGCTTTTGTGCATACAAAAGAAGAATTTGACGAAAAATTAACCTATGGTTTGGAAATGTCTCCTATTCATGAAGTGTTAATTGATAAAGCACTTCTTGGATGGAAAGAATATGAATTAGAATTATTACGTGATAAAAACGATAACGTAGTTATTATATGTACTATCGAAAATATGGACCCAATGGGAATTCATACGGGAGATAGTATTACCGTTGCACCAGCAATGACTTTATCAGACAGAACGTATCAGAAAATGCGTGATATGGCCATTTTAATGATGCGTGCTATCGGAAATTTTGCAGGAGGTTGTAATGTTCAGTTTGCAGTTTCCCCTGATGAAAAAGAAGACATTGTAGCGATTGAAATTAATCCGCGTGTCTCTCGTTCTTCGGCTTTAGCTTCTAAAGCTACAGGGTATCCAATTGCTAAAATTGCTACAAAATTAGCTTTGGGATACAACCTTGACGAATTGAATAACCAAATTACAAAATCAACTTCAGCTTTATTTGAACCTACGTTGGATTATGTAATCGTAAAAATACCCCGTTGGAATTTCGATAAATTTGAAGGTTCAGATCGAACGTTAGGTTTACAAATGAAGTCGGTAGGAGAAGTAATGGGAATTGGTCGTTCGTTCCAAGAAGCCTTACATAAAGCGACACAATCTTTGGAAATTAAAAGAAATGGTTTAGGTGCTGACGGTAAAGGCTATAAAAATTACGAACAAATTATAGAAAAACTAACGTATGCGAGTTGGGATCGTGTATTTGTGATTTATGATGCCATTGCCATGGGAATTCCGTTAAGCAGAATTCATGAAATCACGAAGATTGATATGTGGTTCTTGAAACAATATGAAGAATTATTCCACTTAGAAAGAGAAATTGCCAACTATAAAGTAGATACACTTCCTAGAGAATTGCTGTTAGAAGCAAAGCAAAAAGGATATGGAGACCGTCAAATTGCCCATATGATGGGTTGTTTGGAGAGTCAAGTGTATAAATTACGTCAGGATCAAAAAATAAATCGTGTTTATAAATTAGTAGATACTTGTGCGGCTGAGTTTAAAGCGTTAACTCCTTATTATTACTCTACTTTTGAAGCTGAAATTGAAAAAGCAGATGGAACGCGTTATGTGCATAACGAAAGTATCGTAACAGATAAGAAAAAAGTAATTGTTTTAGGTTCAGGACCAAATAGAATTGGACAAGGAATTGAATTCGATTATTCTTGTGTTCACGGTGTTTTGGCAGCTAAAGAATGTGGTTATGAAACTATTATGATCAATTGTAATCCGGAAACTGTTTCCACTGATTTTGATACGGCAGATAAATTATATTTTGAACCCGTTTTTTGGGAACATATTTATGATATCATCCAACATGAGAAACCAGAAGGTGTTATTGTACAATTAGGAGGTCAAACGGCTTTAAAATTAGCAGAAAAATTATCAAAACACGGTGTAAAAATCATTGGAACTTCATTTGAAGCTTTAGATTTAGCGGAAGATAGAGGTCGTTTTTCTAATTTATTGACTGAATTACAAATTCCTTTCCCAAAATTTGGTATCGCAGAAAGTGCAGAAGAAGCGTCTCAATTAGCGGATTCCTTAGACTTTCCATTGCTTGTGCGTCCTTCTTATGTATTAGGAGGTCAAGGAATGAAAATTGTAATCAACAAACAAGAATTAGAAGAACATGTTATTGATTTATTGAAATCGATTCCAGGAAATAAATTATTATTAGATCATTATTTGGATGGCGCTATCGAAGCTGAAGCTGATGCCATTTGTGATGGTGAAAATGTGTACATCATAGGAATTATGGAGCACATTGAACCATGTGGCGTGCATTCTGGAGATAGTAATGCCACCTTACCACCTTTTAACTTAGGGGAATTTGTGATGCAACAAATAAAAGACCATACCAAGAAAATTGCGATTGCATTGAAAACGGTTGGTTTAATTAACATACAATTTGCGATTAAAGACGATACGGTATATATCATTGAAGCCAATCCGAGAGCTTCTCGTACGGTACCTTTTATAGCAAAAGCGTATCAAGAACCTTATGTAAATTATGCGACTAAAGTGATGCTTGGGCAAAATAAAGTAACCGATTTTAACTTTAATCCGCAATTGAAAGGTTATGCAATTAAGCAACCGGTTTTCTCATTTAGTAAGTTTAAAAATGTAAACAAAGCGTTAGGGCCAGAAATGAAATCTACTGGAGAAAGCATCTTGTTTATTGATGACTTAAAAGACGATCAATTCTATGAGTTGTATTCGAGAAGAAAAATGTATTTAAGTAAATAAGAAAAAATCCCAACGGAAACGTTGGGATTTTTTGTTTTGTTTTAATATTTAAATCCATAATAATTATTTTCTATAATTTGATCAAGTTCATTCATAAGATTTTCATCATTATAAATATATCTATTAAATCTTATTCCGTCTACATGAATAGATGCGTAGTTTTTTGAAGTTCTAACAGAAGTGTATTGAATTGTGAAAATTGCATAAATGTTTTTTAATTCACCAAATTGAACATAGTTAATTTCTATCCCTATCGGAAAATCATTTCTCATTCCAACACTTAAAGTTGAGTCTGAATATTTTGTATTTTCTAAAATAAATTTTGTTGCATAAGATTTAAATGCAGATAAATTTAAATTGAATTTAGGCTGGTCAATTTTCCATTTAGTTAATTTGTCATAAAAAAGTTTTTTTGAAAAGTATGCAGTAGCTTGTTCCAATTTTACATCAGGAGAAAAAGGCTTTAAATTTGCAAAAGACAAAGAATCATTAACTTCAAATTCCCAAATAGGTAATTGTTTTTGTATCTCTTGTTTTTTGATTATGTTTAATTCTTCATATGCAATCTTTAATTGTTCGTTTGAAATATTAATACTTTGATAAGTAGAAAAAATTAAATATAACCCTAACATAAATCCTATTGATTGTAGCAAAGGTTGGTATGTATCACATATTGAATTAATTCTATTTATAATTTTTTTAAAATGTGATACTACTTTACTCATTTGTTAATTTATTACAATTAGAATAAAGTTAGCCAAAGTTATTTAATATGCAAATATTCAACAAACTAATACTTGATTAAAGGGAGTATTTGGATTGAAACTAAAAATTATTTAGCTAGAGACTGTTATTCAATTAGTATTGTTTTGAAAATTCTGCAATTTAGAGTATCTGTTGAGCAAACTCCCACTTGATCTGAACAAATCCAGTTTTTTTCTAAATGTTCGTCAATATATAAATTAGGAGGGCAAAGATTTAATGTACCTGCACAACTAACATAATAAGAATCGAAATTGGTGTCATTGCTAAAAAAGAAATCGTTGTCTTTTTTTATTAAATGTCTTACAGTGACTACATTTTTTTTTGAATCGGTTAATTTTAGAAAATAATATTCTTGCTTTAGACGCTCTAACGTAATTCCTTTACAAATTTCAATTTTATTAAAGAAAACCTGTGAACTTTCTGAAAATATTTTCTTGGCAATAGTATTTTTATATTGAATGGTGTCAATCATAAAAAGGTAATGACTATTGATTTTTGTGGCTATTTTTGTTTTTTTAGTACTATAAAAAGGATGCTTCTTCGCATTACAGAATACTAGTGTTGTACAAATTAATAGTAATAAAATAAACTTAATTTTTTTCATTTTATAATTGAGCATTTTTTTTTGTGCATTTATTACTACTACTTTAACAAGTCTAACATCTGGTTTGTCTTGCAGTTATGAACTTTTTTATGAACCAATGCATAGCAAGAATTGGAATTACAACTAGGCGTTTTGCAGGTTATAGTTTTCTTTGTCAGATATTGATTCAATTCTATTTGATTTTTGAATGATTTTTTATGTTCTTCATAATACTATTTGTATTGTTACTTGAAAAAGTGATGAGTACTATAAAAATAAAAGCATTATAAATTGGTTGTATAGTTTTCATAAAAAATATTTTTCTAATCATTTAAAAACACATAAGGTCTCACTGAATTTCAAGAAACCTCATGCTTGTTAAAAGTGGTTTGGAAGTGTCGTTTTTATAAATTCTTTATAACATCAATTAATTTGGTTTTAGCAATGGGTTTAATGATATAATCGGTTACTTCATTAATCGCTTTGGCACGTGTGATATCGTCTTGCGAAATAGAAGAGGAGCAAATATAAATCGATATTTTTTTACCAATGTAAGGATTTAGCTTGGTGTATTCTTCTAAAAATTGCCAACCGTTCATAATGGGCATACTCAAATCTAAAAAAATAATTTCGGGTAATTCATCGATATTCTCTTTGTTTTCTTTTAAGAAATTTAAGGCATCCATACCATTATTAAACACACGGATTAAGTCAACCAAATGGGTTTGTTCAATGGTTTTTTTTGTTAAGAAAACAAATACATCATCGTCATCTACTAGTGTCAGGTTTTTAATATGCTTCATGATTGTAGTTTTTTAAATTCTATAAAAAATGTTGTCCCTTTTTCAGGTTCGCTTTCTGCCCAAATTTTACCATTCATGGCTTCTACTTGTGTTTTTGTCATAAATAAACCAAATCCTTTCGCATCTGGATGTTTGTGAAAGGTTTTTCGAATTTTAAAAATTTGATCTTTATGCATCACTAAATCAATCCCTAAACCATTATCGGCAACTGATAATAACACCGAGTCTTGTTCGGTTTTTTGGGTTTTGATATGAATAACAGGATTTCTGTGTGGTGATTTGTATTTTAAGGCATTGCTAATCAAATTGGATAAAATGCTATCGATATATTTTGGTGGAAAATAGATGGAATTGGCTTCCGATAAATCAATATGAATTTGGGCGTCATATTCTTCAATTTGAGTTTCAAATCCGCGTAATATTTTCGCTAAACAATCTTCTAGAATTATAGTATCAACGTCTACTTCAGTATCTTGTTTTACCTGAATCGATTCCACTAATTCATTAAAAACATCCATTAAATGATTTACAACGGGTTTTATTTTTGCTAATGCTTCGCTTTTTTCTTCTTCATCTTCACTGAGTTCTACAAAATCTACTAACATGGCAATATTGATTAAAGGTGCTCTAAGGTTGTGAGATACAATATTACAGAAATCGACAAGTTGGGTGTTTTTAAGTTCTAAAATTTGGGCATGTTCAATCGCTTTAATATTGTTCGCTTTAATTTGTTCTTCGCCTTCTTTTCGTTCGGTAATATCAGAACGAATGGCTACATATTGATACGGCTTTCCATCTTGATTTAAAAAAGGAACAATGGTGGTGTCAACCCAATAGGTGGAACCATCTTTGGCTTTGTTTTTAAGTTCTCCTTTCCAAACCTTACCATGTGCAATGGTTCTCCAGAGTTCTTTAATGAATTCTTGTGAATGATAGCCCGAATTAATAATACGATGG
>PKDY01000036.1 GCA_002862755.1 Flavobacteriaceae bacterium
TATTAGAACTGTGCTTAAAAGTCCAAGTATGATGCGTTTAATCCATTTTATCATTTTGGTAATATTTCTTTAATTTCTCCATTGATTACTTTTATTGCCAAAAATTTAAATGAATTAATATTTTCATTATCATCATTAGTTCCAGAAGTCCAATCATTCAATTTTCTTGCGATTAAAACTGTTTGATTAACAATAGAATCATTTATAGTTGTTAATTCATAATTTAGATTATAGGTTTCAAATTCAAAATTTCCCTTTACATCAGAAATTGTTCCATCATAAGTCCCTTTGATAAAAATATTAGCCCCATAGATAGGTTGCCCAAATTCATCCTGGACAGCACCTGAAATTTTAGTTTGAGAAAAACCGAATAAAGAAGTGAAGCATACTAAAAGTTGTAAAACCGTTTTCATTTTTAATTGTTGTTTAATTAATTTGATGCAGCAAAATTGGGGTAACGCTAACGGCTTTTCAATTTAATTCTACCCAACTGTAATTTTTCGTTACTGAATTGTAAGCAGAAACATTTTATTACATTTACCAAAAAAAAAAATGGAATACCAACAAATTATCAATTCAATTTACAATGAAGTACTTCTTTTGGAAAATAATGGAACCGTTGCAGATTATATTCCGGAACTTGAAAAAGTAAATTCCAATAAATTTGGTATTGCCTTAATAGATAATCACCAAAACAAGTATTCCATTGGTGATGCCAAAGAAAAATTTTCCATACAAAGTATTTCTAAAGTCCTCACAACCGCTATTATTTTTTCTAAAATTGGAAATGATTTATGGCAACGCGTAGGTTTTGAACCATCAGGAAATGCTTTTAATTCTTTAGTACAATTAGAATATGAAAATGGAATTCCTAGAAATCCTTTTATAAATGCAGGTGCTCTGGTTATTGCAGATCTTATGTTATCTCATTTTGAAGACCCAAAAGCTTATTTTTTAAATTGCATTCGAGAACTAGCCGAAAACACAGCAATTGAATATAATGAAAAGGTAGCCCATTCTGAAAAAGAGCATGGTTTTCGCAATGCTGCATTGGTAAACTATATCAAATCTTTTCATAATATTACCAATGCTCCTGAGGATGTACTAGATTTCTATTTTTATCAGTGTTCGATTGAAATGACCTGTGAAGATTTAGCCAAAGTATTTCAATTATTTTCACATAATGGTATGGTACCCAAAAGTAAAACCAAATTCTTAACAACCAGTCAGTGTAAAAGAATGAATGCGTTAATGCAAATGTGCGGTTTTTATGATCAAGCAGGAGAATTTACTTTTAAAGTGGGACTACCTGGAAAAAGTGGCGTTGGTGGTGGTGTTGTTGCCATTTACCCGAATCATTATACCGTAGCGGTTTGGAGTCCAAAATTGAATAAAAAAGGAAATTCCTACTACGGATTAGAAACTTTAGAACGATTAACAACAATTACCGAAGCCTCAATATTTTAGAAATAATCTTATCAACAATACTAAAAACTTGAGACAAAAATGGCAAATAATCCTTACTTTTGCCTTTCCTAAAATTTCAAAATTATGATTTATAAATTCCGAGCAATACTCGATGCAGAAGAAGATATTTTTAGAGATATTGCTATAGAAAAAGAAGCTACGTTAGAAGATTTACACAATGCATTAGTAAATGCTTTTGGCTTTGATGGTACAGAAATGGCTTCGTTTTATACTTGTGATGAAAACTGGAATCAGGAAGATGAAATCCCTTTGTTTGATACAGGTGATGTTCCAGGAGAAACTCGAATTATGAATAATTTTATATTAGAAGATAATTTAGACCAACATCAAACTAAAATTATTTATGTATATGATTTCTTTAATATGTGGACCTTTTTGGTAGAATTAGCTGCTATTGAAGAAAAAGTAGAGGGAGAAACCTATCCTTCTCTATTATATTCTCATGGACAATTACCTTTAGATGCTCCTGATAAATCATTTGAAGCAGATGATTTTGGTTCTGATTTTGAAGACGATTACGATGAAGACGATTTAGATATGTTTGATGGAGATGATAGTTTTGAAGATTTCGGTTTTGAAGAAAACTGGAATTAAAAATTAGTCAATATGTAAATGTGACAATGTGCTATTGGTACGGGTTTCGCAAACATAAAATGACACATTGACAAATTAATAATTGACACATTTAAAATGATAAACTTATTTAACACTCATATTGAAAACCTATCTGTTCACAGAGTAGGTAACAAAAGTAGAAATGAAAGCACCTTTTTGTCTGAAAACCCATATGGTTTGAATGATGAAATTATGCCTTTATTAAAAGAATATTTCTTTAAACCTTTTCGTGAAAAAGAAGAGAATTATTATCAATTTGCACATGAAGTGGATTTAGAATATAATGAAATGTTCCAATTAGTTTCTCAAGTTTTTAACAATCCAACAGATATTCATGAGGTTTCTAAAAAGATAACCCAACATCTTTTTGAACAATCCAATCATCCTCATATCAAAAATGGTGAGGTATATGTTACCTATTTTACAAATGTTTCCATCGATAATAATACGGTAGATGCAATAGGCGTTTTCAAAAGCGAAATTCAAACAGATTTCTTACAATTTGAAGAAAAAGGAAGCAATTTAGAAATGATTTTACAACAAGGAATCAATTTGAATAAACTCGACAAAGGATGTCTTATTTTTAATTATAAAAAAGAAGAAGGTTATAAAATTTTAACGGTTGACAGTAACCGATATGATGCGCGTTATTGGTTAGAGCATTTCTTATCTGTTGATGTTTTTCAGGATGAAAATTTCATTACCAAAAAATACTTAAAATTTTGTCAAGACTTTGCTAAAGATGTGGTTTTACCAGCTGAAGACAAACAACAAGAAGTTTTATTCATGAATAGAGCGGTAAATCACTTTGCTAAAAATGACGAGTTTGAAGAAACCGCTTTTTTAAATGAGGTGATGCAAAATCCGGAATTCATTCCAGAGTTTAAAAATTATAAAGTAGACAAAGGAGCCAAATACAGTATTGAAGACGTTTCTAATTTTCCAATTGCCAATGCAGCTGTTACAGATGCTAGAAAGAAAATGAAAAACACAATTCAATTGGATACCAATATTCAAATTAAATTAGATTTTATTAATCCTGAAAGTGCCGAGAAGTTTGTAGAAAAAGGTTGGGATGAAGAAAAGCAAATGTATTATTATTTGGTATATTTCAATAAAGAACAAAAAAGTTAAAAACAAATTAAAATCCTCAATATGTAACATTGAGGATTTTTTATTTTAATTACATTCGTTGGATTTATAAAAGAATAAAGATTCTCAAAAATATGCTTACTACTACTCTAACCCTACAGAAAGATAATTTTTCCATTTCAACCGATACAACCAAATTAGATATAAACTCTATTCATCAATTTTTATCCACTAAAGCCTATTGGTCTTTAAATATTCCTAAAGAAAAGGTAGTACAATCCATACAAAACTCGTTATGCTTTGGAGTGTATGATGAAAAAAAACAAATTGGATTTGCTCGAATTATTAGTGATTACACAACGATTGCTTATTTAGGTGATGTTTACATTCATGAGGAATATAGAGGGAAAGGACTTTCAAAATGGCTTATGGAAACGATTATGACACATCCTAACCTTCAAGGGTTAAGAAGATGGATTTTATTAACGGGTGATGCCCATGAATTATACCGTAAATTTGGTTGGTCTGAAATTTCAGATGCTTCAAAATGGATGGAAATCCACAACAAAAATTGTTATGAATAATTTTTAAGACAAATCTTACCCGATATTATTCTTCATTTTTTCAAAGTTTTATATATTTGTGTATACATCAATTAGTACAATATTACTACTATAAAAAAAATTAAGTAGTAGTCAAATAGTATAACATGAAAAAATTGTCTCCGATATTATTCCTTGCTTTCCTACTAATTATTGCAAGCTGTAATCAATATAAAAACAATTATCAGTTAAACGAAAAATCAATTTATTCTGAAAGTGGTAATCTTCATTTGTTAGATTCACTTTTGAATGACCTCTATAAAGAAGATAAAATAAATGGAACTGTTTTAGTTTTAAAAAATAATCATCCGATTTTTGAAAAGTCGTATGGTTTTGCTACAGCAGATAAATCAAAACAATTAACTAAAGAATATCAATTTATCATTGGTTCCATTTATAAAGAATTTCCTGCAGTTGCCATCATGCAATTAGAGGAAAAAAAATTACTCCAATTACAAAATCCTATATCTCAATATATTTCTGACTTACCCGAATGGGCGAATTCTATTACGATTCAACATTTATTACAATATACTAGTGGATTACCTACAATCAATTGGAACCAACTCTTTCAAAACAATGGAAATCCTACTGAAAAAGATGTTTATGAATACATTCAAAAAATTGATCATTTAGAATTTCAACCTGGCACAGACTATTTATACACCAATTGCAGTCCGTTGTTACTTATTAAAATTGTTGAAAAAATAACGAATAAAAAATTTGATAAATATCTTAATGATAGCATTTTAAAACCTAATTACATTAATGGAATTACTTTAAAAGATCAGTTTCCATATAAAAATCCATCTTTAATGGCAATGCCTTTTAATTATGAGTATGTACCTGATAGTTTTAAATTATCTGTTAAAAATTTGCTCTTTGTCAGTAAAGCCAAATCATTAGGAGATTGGTTTTATAAATTAGACCGTTACAAAATCATTTCTGAGAAATCCTATAAAGTTTTAGCAAAAAAATTTAAATCAGAAGATGATTTTCAAGCTCCTTTAGGGAATGTTATCTATGATACTAAAGGGAATTTAGTAGAACACGCACATCATGGCTCAAGTGGAAATTACGAATGTTTAGGAAGACATTTTATACAAGATGAGTTAACCATTATTATTTTAACCAATCAGAAAAAAAGAAATTTATATGAACTTTCCAATCTTATAAAAGAAGTTTTGAAATAATAGTTTAAAAAAAAGACTTCAAATGAAGTCTTTTTTTTTAAACTATTAGAATTCTTTTGAATTAAAAAACAAACATTGCTCTCTCTCCCATAAATTCATTTACTTCTTCTGCTACTTGTTCTAAAACAGCTTCATCTGAGAAGTTAGTAATTACTTTATCAATCAAAGCTACAATCGTTTCCATATCTTCTTCTACCAAACCTCTTGTGGTAATTGCTGGTGTTCCAACACGTATTCCAGAAGTTACAAAAGGAGATTTATCATCAAAAGGAACCATATTTTTATTCACAGTAATTTCAGCTTTTACTAATGCGTTCTCAGCTTCTTTACCTGTAATGTTTTTATTTCGCAAATCGATTAACATCATATGATTGTCTGTTCCTCCAGAAATTAAATGATATCCTCTTTTTACAAATGCAGCTGCCATTGCTTGAGCATTCTTTTGAACCTGCATGGTATATCTAAAAAATTCATCTGTTAAAGCCTCTCCAAATGCAACCGCTTTAGCAGCAATGATATGCATTAAAGGTCCTCCTTGATTTCCAGGAAATACAGCCATATCTAAAACATGAGACATCATTCTGATTTCACCTTTTGGTGTTTTTAATCCCCATGGGTTTTCAAAATCTTTACCCATCATAATCATTCCTCCACGTGGTCCTCTCAAGGTTTTATGAGTGGTTGTGGTTACGATATGACAGTGCGGAATTGGATCATTTAATAATCCCTTTGCAATTAATCCTGCAGGGTGCGAGATATCAGCTAAAAGAATCGCTCCTACACTATCTGCAATTTTTCTAAAACGCTCAAAATCCATATCTCTAGAATAAGCTGAAGCTCCAGCAATAATCATTTTTGGTCT
>PKDY01000051.1 GCA_002862755.1 Flavobacteriaceae bacterium
CAGTATTTGCTTGTGAACCTGAATGCGGTTGCACATTTACATATTCAGCTCCAAAAAGAGCTTTAGCTCTATCGATGGCAATTTGTTCCACTATATCAACTACTTCACAGCCTCCATAGTAACGCTTACCAGGATAACCCTCTGCATATTTATTAGTTAATACAGATCCAGCTGCTTCCATAACTTGATCACTTACAAAGTTTTCTGAAGCAATTAATTCAATTCCATGAATTTGTCTGTCTTGTTCATCTAGAATAAGATCAAAAATTTGTTCGTCGCGTTGCATTTCTTAGTAATTCGTTAAAATTTATTCAAAATTACAAAAAAGGTTTGTTAAATTAGCAGTAAAGTTTATATTTGGTGTATAATTTTTCAACAAAAAACTAACAAATAATTATGCCAAATATAGCCAATGATCCTACAAGAAAATCTTGGATAGAGGTCCCAAAAAATAGCGACTTCCCTATTCAAAATATTCCTTTTGGGGTTTTTATTACTAAAGAAGATGTCATCACTATAGGTACTCGAATTGGAGATTCAGCAATAGACATGGGTGCTTTGCAACAACTAGGATATTTTGAAGGTATTGATCTTACAGATGATATGTTCATGCAAGATACTTTAAACGATTTCATCTCAGACGGAAAAAAGACATGGCGATTGGTTAGAAACCGATTAGCTGAAATTTTTGATTCAGAAAATGCTACTTTAAGAGACAATAAAAAACACAAAGAGGTCGTTATTTTCGATGTAAAAGATATTGAAATGTTATTGCCTGTACAGATTGGTGATTATACTGATTTTTACAGTTCAAAAGAACACGCTACTAATGTAGGAAAAATGTTTCGTGATCCAGAAAATGCTTTACTTCCAAACTGGCTTCATATTCCAGTAGGATACCATGGAAGAAGTTCAACTATTGTTCCTAGTGGTGTATCTGTTAGAAGACCAAATGGACAAACACTTCCTGCTGGGGAAACAGAACCCGTTTTCGGACCATCTAAACTAGTTGATTTTGAATTAGAAACCGCCTTTATTACCACTGATGCAAACTTAATGGGTGAGCCTATCCCTGTAGATCAAGCAGAAGAATACATTTTTGGAATGGTGTTATTTAATGATTGGAGTGCACGCGATATTCAAAAATGGGAATATGTACCTTTAGGTCCGTTCTTAGCCAAAAATTTCGCTTCATCTATATCACCTTGGATTGTAACAATGGATGCATTAGAAGCCTTTAGAGTGAAAGGTCCTGAACAATCACCTACTCCATTACCTTATTTACAACAATCGGGAGAAAATGCATTTGATATTCATCTTGAAGTGGCAATCCAACCCGAGAATGAGGAAGAAACTGTCGTTTCAAAATCCAATTTCAAATATATGTATTGGTCCATGGCCCAACAATTAGCGCACCATACTATTAATGGTTGTCGTATTAATTCAGGTGACATGATGGGAAGCGGAACGATTTCTGGGCCTACACCTGATTCATTTGGTTCTATGTTGGAATTAACTTGGGGTGGAAAAAATCCAATTCAAATGAAAGATGGTAGCGAAAGAAAATTTATCAACGATAATGATACCGTAATCATTAGAGGATATTGTGAAAACAAAGAGCTACGAATTGGGTTTGGAGAATGTGCTAGTAAATTACTTCCAGCTGTTGCTATAAAATAGTTTTAACTTTTAATTGATATAAAATAAGGACAATTTAATTAAATTGTCCTTATTTTTTTGTCTACTTTACATTTTGAATCCATGAAAAAACTACTATTTATTTTTTATATCGGTTTTATCAATATGCTTTTTGCTCAAAAACCTTGTGAAACAAACCCAAAGTATACTGAATTTGACTTTTGGATTGGTGATTGGACTGTATATAATCAACAGCATACAATTGCTGGATATAGTAAAATTTCTAAAATACTAGAAAATTGTGTTATTCTTGAAGAATGGACTTCTGCAACTACTTTAAAAAACGGAATGCATTATTCTGGAAAAAGCTACAATACTTTTGATATTAATTCAGGTGAATGGCAACAATGTTGGGTAGACAATGTAGGTGGAAGTACTGAATTTCTTCATGGAAAGTATGAAAATAAAGCTTTAGTTTTTACCACAGATTCCTTTAAAAAAGATACTATCAATTCTGCTAAAAGACGATTAACATTTTTTAATTTAGAAAAGGATAAAGTAAGACAATTGGGAGAAATTTCTTTAGATAATGGAAAAACTTGGAAAACAGAATATGATTTAGAATATCGGAAAAATACTTCTTACACGGAAACAATAGTTACTCAAATGTTTGAAAAGCTAACACAGTCTTATAATTCAGATAATATCGATAATTTAACCAACAATTATTCCGAAAAAGGAATTATTAAAGGTTATACTACGGAAATAATTGGAAAAGAAAATATTCATAAATATTGGGTAGATTTAAAAGAAAAATTAGGAGGAAATTGGAAGTTAAATGCAGAAAAAATCACAGAACATGATAAGCTAATTTGGGTACAAGGAACATCAGTCATTACAGACTTAAAAAATAATATTCATAAGGTAAATTTCACGCTTATTTTAATTCAAGAAAACAATACTTGGAAAATATTTCAAGATACCTATTGGTAATTGGCATCCTTTTTGTTTAAGAGAAAAAAACAAAAAGATATCAGTGAGGAAAATCCTCCTAAAAAATTTTATCTTTGCCTAAATGATTTATTTATGAGAAAAATTACTTTTATTATTTTATCACTTGTTCTTGTTAGTTGTGGAGTGAAACAAACTCAATCCATGTTAAGTAATGGAAATTATGATGGTGCTATTGAAAACGCTGTTAACTCTCTAAGAACAAACAAAACCGCAAAAGGGAAACAAGATTATGTGTATTTACTAGAAGAATCGTTTGCTAAAGCGAAAGCTCGTGATGAATCCAACTTGAATTTATTAATTAAAGAAAATAATCCAGCAAATTACGAGCGAATTTATAATTTATATACGCAATTAAGAAATCGCCAAGAAAGAATTAAACCATTACTTCCTTTACCTTTATTAAAAGAAGGAAGAGATGCCATCTTTCCAATGGATGACTATTCAGATGAAATCATTAGCAGCAAAAATAATCTATCGGGTTATTTATATGCTAATGCAAAAAAATTAATGACTTCTAAAAATAAAATGGATTTTCGTCAAGCTTTTGATGATTTAAACTATTTAGATCAATTGAATCCAAATTATCAAGATGTAAGAGCCTTAATGGATCAAGCGCAATTAAAAGGAACCGATTTTGTTCATGTATACACTAAAAATGAGACCAATCAAGTTATTCCAGCCCGTTTACAAGACGATTTATTAGATTTTAGTACTTATGGAATCAATGATAAATGGACAGTTTACCATAATAATCGTCAAAAAAACATCAATTACGATTATGGAATGATTGTAAATTTTAGAAATATTGCCATCTCTCCTGAACAGGTAAAAGAGAAGCAGTTTATCAAAGAAAAACAAATAAAAGATGGTACCAAAACACTTTTAGACAACAATGGAAATGTGGTTAAGGATAGTTTAGGTAATCCAATTAAAGTAGATAATTTTAAAACAATTTCTGTAAGCATCTATGAATTTACTCAATTTAAATCTTGTCAAGTAACTGCAAAAGTAGATTACATTGATTTTAGAAGTAACCAATTAATAGACGCTTTTCCGGTAACTAGTGAATTTGTTTTCGATTATATCTATGCCAATTATAATGGCGATAAAAGAGCTTGCGAAGAGAATTATTATCAATATTTTGATCGTAGAGCTGTACCTTTCCCAAGTAACGAACAAATGATTTACGACACTGGTGAAGATCTTAAAGCAAAGTTAAAAGCGATTATTACAAACAATAAGTTCAGAAGATAAAAGCGGCATGAAAATTGTAAGTCTTTTCTCATAACCTTTTAAACATTCAATTATGAGAAAAACTATTTATCTTTTTTCGTTGCTAATTTTGGCTAGTTGTAGTTCAAATAATGCTGTTGTTGAGAATCATTCGAATACCCATTCTGAAAAAAAACAAAATGTTCTTGTAGTAGTTAATAATAACTCTAACGAAATTGTTTCTAATCAAATTATGAATGAAATTATTAGTTCTAAGAAAATGAAAAACATAGGGACTAATTATGTTTTTCATACATCAGAACAAAATGGTATTGATTATGATTATAAATTGGAATTAAATATTAAAGAAGTAAAGGTTTACACTAATAATGAAGAACCAATAGTTCAAACAAAAAAAGAATATATAACCAATACTTATTCTTTTTCTGATAATAAGACAACAGTAGTTAGAAATACTTCCATGCCAATTGAATCATCAACTGTAATTAAGAAAATCAGAAAGAATTGTGAAATAAAGGCTTCGTTAAACTTAATTGATTTTAAAAATGGAAATGTAGTTTATCAAAAGAATATAAAAAAATCTACTTTTCATAAAGCAGAGATTATTGAAAACAACAAAACCAATTTGGTTGCTTTACAACCTTTTTCAAATATTAAAATAGTGGAAAGTTCAAATAATACTCCTAATTTTAATAAAGTGGAGTATCCAAATAGCACAAGTAACTTAACAAATTATGTGAATAAAACAGAAAATTTAAATTATTCTGTTAATCATGACATCATAAATGAAACGTTGTTAAAATTTAAATTTGATTACATTAAATTTATTGATAGAATATAAAAAATTAAAAAAAGCGCTTCATAAAGCGCTTTTTTTAATACTGATTTTCACCTAAAACTCAAAGAAATAAACCGGTTTGTGAATTTCAATTCTATTTTTTGTTTGTTGTAACAACCCTGTTTCTTTATCTCTACTATACACAACGATAGAATTAGAACCTTGATTTGCTACCAAAATAAAATCTTCATTTTTAGACAGTATAAAATTTCTTGGACTCAATTCGGTTGGAATAGTCTGAATTTTTTCTAAAGATGCTCCTTCATTAATTTTAAAAGAAACCAATTGATTATCTTCCCCTCTAACGGAAACGTATAAAAATTGATTCTCTTTACTTATTCTTACTTCTGCTGCTGAACCTAATTTTGTTTTTTTATCAGTCAAACTCTGTACTTCCACGATTTGCAATTTATTGTCTTTATAATCCATCACAGCAATTTCATTGGTCAACTCAAAAACAACATATATTTTATTTCCGTCTTTATTAAAAACAAGATGTCTTGGACCTGAACCAAGAGGCATTTTTGTTGAAATTGTTTTTTCAAGAAGCAATGAAACTTGATTATTCTCTTCCGTGTACGGAATTATATCAATGGTATCATTCCCTAAATCAGCTACAAATAGTTTATTTTCTGTAGGA
>PKDY01000038.1 GCA_002862755.1 Flavobacteriaceae bacterium
TAGAAATACATGTATTAATTAACTTACTATGGCCAACTCGCAATCAGTAAAAGCAGTAGCAAAATATATTCGGATGTCTCCGCACAAAATTAGACGAGTGATTGATCAAATTCGAGGTCGCTCATATCAAGAAGCTTTGATGATTTTAGAATTTTTACCTTATGATGCTGGTGGGCCTATTTGGCAGGTAGTTCACTCTGCGGCTGCAAATGCTAAACATAATTATGGATTAGACAAAAAAAAATTAATTATTGATGAAATTTTTGCAGATGAAGGACCAAAATTAAAAAGAATTCGTCCTCGTGCACAAGGACGAGCATTTAAAATTTTAAAACCAACTTGTCACATCACAGTTGTGATGAAAGAAACCAATTAAATTAAGAGAATTCGTATATGGGTCAAAAAACACATCCTTTAGGGTTTCGATTAGGTATTGTACAAGAACATCAATCTGTATGGTATGCTAATTTTAATCAGTACGCTAGCATTTTAGAAGAAGATGATAAAATTCGAACTTACATAAATACAATTTCACGAGCAAATTATATTTCAAAGGTCAAAATTTATCGAAATGTATTAAAAGATCATATTCAGTTGACAATTGAAACTGGAAAACCAGGAATCTTAGTCGATGATATGGGTAATGGGTTAAAAAACCTATTAAAGAATCTTAAAAAATTATTACCTGCAGGTCGTCAATTAACAATTAAAGTTGCGGAAATTGAATTTGTAGATTTAGAAGCGAAACTTCTAGCAGATTTAGTTGCAGAACAATTAGAAAAACGTATTGCATTTAGACGTGCAACTCGAACTGTTTTACAACGTGCACAACGACAAAATGTAAATGGAATTAAAATCCAAGTTTCTGGACGTTTGAATGGTGCAGAAATGGCACGAAGTGAATGGGTTCGTGAAGGACGTGTGCCTCTACAAACTTTACGTGCCGATATTGATTATGCAACAACTGAAGCCAATACAATCTATGGCGTTTTAGGAATTAAAATTTGGCTTTTCAAAAGTGAAATTTTATCTAAATAAATAAGATTTATTACGACAATTTATATTTTTATTACATTCATTTGTTATGTTAAGTCCAAAAAGAACAAAATATAGAAAGCACCACCGTGGCCGTATGCGAGGAAAAGCAACACGTGGGAATGAAATTTGCTTTGGTAGTTTTGGTTTGCAAGCTTTAGAACCGAATTGGATTACCTCACGTCAAATTGAAGCGTCTCGACGAACAATTACACGTTACACAAAACGTGGCGCAAAATTGTGGATTCGAATCTTCCCAGACAAAAGTGTTACTGCTCGAGCAGCTGAATCACGAATGGGAGCTGGTAAAGGTACTGTAGATTATTGGGTAGCTGTAGTGAAGCCTGGAACAATTATTTTTGAAATTAGTTCTGTTCCAGAAGAAGTTGCCAAAGCTGCATTAAGTTTAGCTGCTTATAAATTACCTTTAAAAACAAAATTTATTAATAAAGACACTCTAAAATAAGCTATGAGTTTACCTAAATTTACTGACATTCTTTCACTTTCAAATGTAGAAATCTCAGAAGCGATTATTGAAACCGAAAGCAAATTATTTAATTTACGGTTTAAAAAGGCAACACGACAAAATTTAAAATCGCATGAAATAAAATATACAAAACGTCATTTGGCTCATTTAAAAACTCTTTTAACATCACGGTTAGAAAACGTAGAGCAAACAGACTAAATTAATAATTAATTCGGAATTAAGGAGTTAAGAAATGCCAGTGAAACAACAAGTTGGTGTTGTAATTAGCAATAAGATGCAAAAAACAATTGTAGTCAAAGTTGAAAATCGATACCCACATCCAATCTATTCGAAAACAGTGATCAAAAGTAAAAAATACTTAGCTCATGATGAACTAGAAACATGTAATATCGGAGACCAAGTATTAGTTCAAGAATGTCGACCCCTAAGTAAAAGAAAGCGTTGGGAGTTTGTAGAAATTCTTTCAAAATCATCGTTAATCAGTTAAATAGTATTTTATGATTTATCCTCAAACAATCTTAACCGTAGCTGATAATACAGGTGCGAAAAAAGTAATGTGTATTCGAATATTAGGTGGAAATAAAAAATATGCTAAAATTGGTGATACTATTATTGCCGTTGTGAAAGAAGCAATTCCAAATATGCCTATCAAACGTTCTGATGTAGTGAAAGCAGTTATTGTAAGAACGAAAAAAGCTATTCGTCGACAAGACGGTATGTATATTAAATTTGATGATAATGCTGCAGTTCTCGTAACTCCTGAAAATAACCCACGTGGTACGAGAGTATTCGGGCCTGTGGCTCGTGAAATTCGTGATAGAAACCTTTCAAAAATTGTTTCATTAGCTCCGGAGGTTTTATAAATGGCACAAACAAAAAAACTTAATGTAAAAGTTGGTGATCAAGTAACTATTATTTCTGGTTTTCATAAGAATGAAACTGGAGAAGTTATTAAAATAGATCAAAGAACACAAAAGGTGATTGTTCAAGGAATTAATTTTAAATTTAAGCACGTGAAACCAACTAGTGAAAATGAAATTGGTGAAATTAAGCAATTTGAAGCTCCTATTCATCACTCGAATGTAAAAATAAATTAAATAGAATTTACTATGCTAAATCAACATTCATTAGAAGAAATTGGTGATATCCATAATCTATTAGAAGATATAAAAAAAGAATATGAAGAAGGGATTAAACCAGTTTTAATCAAAAACAGTCCTTCGCGATTTAAAAATCCTCATACCATTCCTAAATTAAAAAAAATTCAAATCAATCGTGGTCTTGGATTAGCAGCTCAAAATACAAGTATTTTGAAAAAAAATATTGAAGAATTTGAGCGAGTGAGTGGACAAAAACCCCTTATTACACGATCAAAAAAAGCCATTGCTGGATTTAAAATTCGTGAAGATATGGAATTAGGGTTAAGTGTAACTTTACGAGGCGAAAAGATGTATGCATTTTTAACAAAATTATTATTCTTTACGTTTGCACAAATTCGTGATTTTCGTGGGTTATCCTTACGAAGTTTTGACAAAGCTGGAAATTATACGT
The DNA here is from genome assembly GCA_002862755.1 of Flavobacteriaceae bacterium. GTDB lineage: Bacteria > Bacteroidota > Bacteroidia > Flavobacteriales > Flavobacteriaceae > Flavobacterium. The sequence goes on from PKDY01000038.1 coordinate 3,074, forward strand.
TTGGTTTAAAAGAACAATTGATTTTTCCTGAAATTAATTATGATGATGTAGACCAAGCACGTGGGTGTACCATTACAATTGTTTTAGAGCATACTTCTCCAAAATACCAGTCGAAATCAATGGACAAAATTTTAAATGGAATGATTCTTTTCAAATTCTTACGATTCCCATTAAATGATTGTGGGTATTATGACAAATATTCGTCATTCTCAGAAGTAAGTCAAGTTTGGGATCGGAAGAGACATTTAAAACGAAAACGTTGGTCACAAGAATAAATAAAACTATATTTGATAAGGAGAAAATTGTGGTAACAGATACGATTTCAGATATGTTAACAAGAATTCGCAACGCTACTATGGTGAAGCACCAAATTGTTCAGATACCTGTTACAAAAATGTCGCTAGCCATTGCAACTATTTTAAATGAAGAAGGATTTATTGTAGGTTTTGAAAACTACGAAGAAGATAATCGTCCATACTTATTACTTTCTTTAAAATATACAGGAAAATCTAGAAGCTCGGTAATTAAAGAAATTCAACGAGTTAGTAAACCTGGTTTGCGTGTTTACACGAATTCAAAAGAATTACCAAGAGTTTTAGACAATCTAGGAATTGCTATTATGTCAACATCACGTGGCGTAATGACAAACCTAAAAGCCAAAGAACTTGGTATTGGTGGTGAAGTGTTATGTTATATTTGGTAAATAAGGAGTTTCAAAAATGTCACGTATAGGAAAATTACCAATCAATATCCCTGCTACTGTAGACGTCAATTGGAATGGTTCAGAGATTACGGCTAAGGGTAAATTTGGAACCTTAGAAATTGCAATTCCAGACACAATTGGAATTCAACATGCAGATAATACCTTAACAGTTAGTTTAGCAACTAACTCTCGCAATTTCCGTGCCCTACACGGATTGTATCGAACACTAATCAATAATATGATTATTGGAGTTTCGGAACAGTTTGATATCACATTAGTCTTAAAAGGTGTAGGTTATCGAGCAGC
>PKDY01000043.1 GCA_002862755.1 Flavobacteriaceae bacterium
ATTACTGTTGGAAATGCATATATGTTAAAATTAATTCATCTTGTTGATGATAAGATGCATTCTCGAGCTACCGGTCCATATTCTTTAATCACACAACAACCGTTACGTGGAAAAGCCCAACATGGTGGTCAACGTTTTGGTGAAATGGAAGTATGGGCCTTAGAAGGATTTGGTGCAGCTTTTACTCTAAAAGAAATTTTGACAATCAAGTCCGATGATATGCAAGGGCGAAATGAAACTCTAAATGCAATCGTAAAAGGACAACAAATTCCTCAATTTGGAATTCCAGAATCGTTTAAAGTATTATTACAAGAATTACGTTCTATTGGTTTAGATATGAGTACCTATAAGATCAAGAAATTTAGTTCATCAAATAAATATGAGACTGAAGTTAATTTAGTTGAAAAATATAATGCTCTTTCTAAAACTTTCTTACCTACTTCAAATATAAATGATATTTCATTTTAAAAATTATGAAAAACTTTGTAAAAGAATTTAATTATATCAAAATTAAATTAGCATCACCGTTCAGGATTTTACAATGGTCCAACCGTAAATTACCAAATGGTCAATTTGTAGGTGAAGTTCAAAAATCAGAAACCATCAATTATCGGACATTCAAGCCCGAAATGGATGGTTTATTTTGTGAGCGGATTTTTGGTCCAAGCAAAAGTCTAGAATGTGCTTGTGGAAAATATAAGCGTGTTCGTTATGAAGGGTTAATTTGTGAACGGTGTGGTGTTGAATTAACAGAATCACGTGTTCGTCGACATCGGATGGGGTATATTAATCTAGTTTATCCCGTAACACATGTTTGGTATATTAATAGTCGACCAAACTTTATGGCCCTTCTTCTAGAAGTTGAAGAATTTGAAAAACGATTAAATACTAGTTATACAAGTCAATCCGAAAAATTTGAAACAAAACAGACGCTTGAAAATTTTGATTATTCTTGGAGCTCCAATAGTTTAAAATTAACACCTTCAACAATTATTAGTTTGTGGGATGAGCGTATTAAACGTATTAAGCTTGCATCATTAACTTATTTTATTGCAGAAGATGAAATTTCATTTTATGGTTTACATTGGGATTTGCAACAATACCGTCGAAGCAGAGAATTAGGACGAAGTAACTATCCGTTAAAACCTTATCCAAAACCACAAAATCGTCGTCAACATACACCAAAATATTTATTAAAAGCAACTCCTAGTTTTTTAATTGGGGCACCTTTAATCAAACGAGAATTAGAGAAACTAAATCTTGAATCTGAAATCTTCCGAACACGTTGTTTTGTTTTAGTCTGTACAAAGGTATTAAATAAAGAGGAACCACTATATTCGGCATCACATTGGTTTAGAAAATGGGAACAACATAGATTGTATAAAATACGGGAAAAAGCTATTAAACGAATTAGAATCTTAGAAAATCTAATTGGAACAGCTGCACAACCCTCATGGATGATTTTATCGATTTTACCAATTATTCCACCAGCTTTACGACCTATGATTCAATTAGAAGGTGGGCGTTTTGCAACTTCTGATTTAAATGAACTTTATCGAAGAATTATTACACGAAATAATAGATTGCTTCGATTATTAGAAATTGATGCTCCTCAATTAATTATTCGAAATGAAAAACGATTATTACAAGAAGCCGTGGATACTTTGATTGATAATGGAAAACGAGGTAAAATTGCTTTAAGTGCAAATAATCGACCGTTAAAATCATTATCGGACATTATTAAAGGAAAACATGGTCGTTTCCGACAAAATTTATTAGGAAAGCGTGTAGATTATTCAGGACGTTCAGTAATTGTAGTAGGTCCAACATTAAAATTAAATCAATGTGGTTTACCATATGAAATGGCAATTGAACTTTTTCAACCGTTCGTAATCCGGGAATTAATCAATCAAGGTTTAGCGAACAATATTAAAATTGCTAAAAATTTAATTCAATATGATGAATTAATTATTAAACCGGTCTTGGAACAAATCTTGAAAAATCACCCAATTTTCTTAAATCGTGCACCTACATTGCATAGATTAGGGATTCAAGCATTTGAACCAATTCTCGTAAAAGGTCGTGCGATTAAATTACACCCATTAGTTTGTTCTGCCTTTAATGCGGATTTCGATGGTGACCAAATGGCTGTTCATATACCATTATCACCAGAAGCTCAAGCCGAATGTTATATGTTGATGTTAGCTCCTTACAATTTTTTATCCCCAGCCAACGGGGAACCAATTATTATGCCAAGTCAAGATATGGTTCTTGGGTGTTACTATTTAACTGCAACGAATATTAAAGGTCTACTGGGTTCTAATTACTATTTTGCAAGTCTAGAAGATGTCATGTTGGCTTATAATCAAGATAAAATTGAAATTCATACTTCTATCTGGGTTCGGCACAACGATGAACAGCACGATATGACAAATTTACAAAATAAAATTGTATTACCAGATAATAGTGTTATTGAATATTATGATAATTTACAGATTCGAAAAGATTTAAATGGTGAAATAATTAATCAATATTTACAAACAACAACTGGTCGCGTTATTTTAAATTATACAATTCAGAAAACTTTAAATTTTTTATAATTCAAAGCTAACCTATTAACTATATTTTATGAAAACTTATACCTATCAAAATACTTTAATTGATAAAAAACAACTGCGTCAACTATTGGCGTGGAGTTTTACAAGTTATGATTCTATGCAAGCTTGTTTACTAGCTGATGAATTAAAATATTTAGGTTTTAAATATGCTAGTCATGCTGGAATTTCGATCAGTATTGAAGATTTAAAAATTCCATTTGTAAAAAGTGTGATGCTTGAAAAAGCAAATCAAGAAATTCATAACTCTGAAAAAATTTTTTTAAAGGGTAAAATCACCGATGTTGAAAGATTTCAAAAAATCATTGATACATGGAGTTTGACAAGCGAATCATTGAAAAACCAAATCATTTATTATTTCAAAAACTATGATCCACTAAATTCAGTTTATATCATGGCTTTCTCAGGTGCACGTGGGAATTTATCGCAAGTTCGACAGTTGGTTGGAATGCGAGGGTTAATGTCTGACCCAAGTGGCCAGATTATGAATTTACCAATTAAGAAAAATTTTCGTGAAGGATTAACGATTACAGATTATTTAATGTCAGGATACGGAGCTCGAAAGGGTATTGTAGATACAGCATTAAAAACAGCAAATTCAGGTTATTTAACACGTCGTTTAATTGATGTTTCCCAAGATATTTTAATTCGTGAAAAAGATTGTGGAACAAGTCATTCATTTGTATTTTCACAAAAAAATTTCGTAAAGAACCAAGATATATTTGACAAAATTTTAGGACGAGTTTTAACTAAACCAATTTATGATCCTCAAACATCTGATTTAATTGTCAAACAAGATACACAGATAACTCCAGAATTAATTCAGATTTTTCAAGACAAGAATATATCAGAATATTCAGTTCGTTCACCATTAACATGTCAATTGTATCGTGCAATTTGTCAAAAATGTTATGGGTGGGATTTAGCAAATGAAAATTTAGTTGATATTGGAGAAGCTGTTGGTATTCTCGCGGGTCAATCGATCGGTGAACCAGGTACAC
>PKDY01000059.1 GCA_002862755.1 Flavobacteriaceae bacterium
TCTTTAGCCACTTTAGCATCATCTGCTCCAAATGTTGGCGCTGTGTGAACGATTCCTGTTCCATCTTCCGTGGTAACAAAATCTCCCGAAATTACTCTAAATGCATTTTCTGGATTGTCATTTGGTAAGGCTAATTTCATTAGTTGTTCGTAACGAATTCCAACTAAATCTGCTCCTTTTCCTTCGGCTATAATTTGGTATGGTATTTTTTTATCTCCTGCTTTATAATTTTCGAAATCGGTAGTTTCTTCAGTTGCAAAAAATCCTTTTCCAAATTGCTTTCCAACTAAATTTTTAGCCAAAACAACATTGATAGGTTCAAAAGTGTATTGATTGAATGTTTTTACTAAAACATAATCGATTTTTGGTCCAACTGTTAAAGCTGTATTACTTGGCAAGGTCCAAGGGGTTGTTGTCCAAGCCATGAAGTGTACTGTTCCAAAACCTTTAAGAAAACTCGGCAATGTACTTTCGATAGCTTTAAATTGTGCTACAATTGTAGTATCGGTAACATCTCTATAAGAACCTGGTTGATTAACTTCGTGAGAAGATAAACCTGTTCCTGCTTTTGGAGAATAAGGTTGGATTGTGTATCCTTTATAAATTAAATCTTTTTTATAGATTTCTTTCAACAACCACCAAACCGTTTCCATGTATTTTGATTTGTAAGTAACATACGGATCTTCCATATCTACCCAATAACCCATTTTTTCTGTTAAACTATTCCAAATATCAGTATATTTCATTACTGCTTTCTTACAAGCAATATTATATTCTTCTACTGAAATTTTAGTTCCTATATCTTCTTTGGTTATTCCTAATTCTTTTTCAACACCAAGTTCTACAGGCAACCCATGTGTATCCCAACCAGCTTTTCTTTTTACTTGAAAACCTTTTTGTGTTTTGTAACGACAAAAAATATCTTTAATGGTACGCCCCATTACATGATGAATACCTGGCATTCCGTTTGCTGAAGGTGGACCTTCAAAAAACACAAACGGCTTATTATCATCACGGGTAGTTATACTTTTATCAAAAATATTATTTTCTTCCCAGAATTTTAATATTTCATCAGCAACATTTGGCAAGTTAAGCCCCTTGTATTCTGTAAACTTCGTACTCATTTTATTCTTTGTTTTATAAGTACGCGAAAATAAGGAATTTATAGCAAAATTTTAATTTTTAGGCTTTGAAATAGTCTATTAGACTTTTAAGGGTAGCATCAATTGAAGTGTTAGTTGCTTTAACTGTTTTTAAGGCATACTTTTTAGCAAAATCCTCAGTAGTTTTCCCAATACAAAAGGCAACAGAATTGCTTATGTTATTATTTTTTATAAAACTTCTTACCCCTGAAGGACTAAAAAAAAGTACAGCATCAAAACAGACATCAAATTGACATACATTTAAGTTGGTATTATAAATTATTTCTTCTGAAAAAAGAATCTTTTCTTTTAATAGAAGTTCCGGCAATTCAACTCTTCTAAGATTTCCACAAAAAAACACAAAAGAATATTCTCTATAGCTTTTAACAATCAAATTTGCTAGTGAAATTGCGTTTTCAGAAACTTCTTTAACATTATATTTATTAGCTATAAATAATGATTTTGTTTTTTCTCCAACACAAAAAATATTTTCGATTTGTATGGAATTTTGTATTAAAATTCTTGCAGCGTTTTGGCTAGTGACAATTACATTTTTAAAAGAAGATTTTTTTTTTACAGAAAAACTATCAATAGTAATTGCATTATACTCTGTAACATTAAAATTATGATTTTCTAACAACATACGTTGCTCTAAGGATAGCATTTTTGTTGATAACAAACTAACCTTACTCATAAACATTATTTTAATTCAGATTTTATTTCTTTCATTAAGTCTTTACCACCATTAGACAAAATTTCGTTTGCACATTTCTCTGCAAAAGTAATAGCTTCAGATACTTTAATCCCCTTATGTTTTATGGATATTTTCTGGGTGCCATCTAATGAAAAAAGAACTCCTTCAAATGAAATATCACCTCCATTAATAGTAGCTAAAGCTCCAATTGGAGCAGTACAACCTCCTTCTAGTTTTCGTAAAAAAGAACGTTCTATTTGAGTACAAGTATCTGTTTCTCCGTCATTTAATTTAGAAACTGCTTCAGATGTATAATTATCATTTTCCATTGTATGAACAACAACCGCTCCTTGGGCTGGGGCTGGAACCATCCAATCTAATTCCATATAATCCTCAGGAAGCACTTTTATTCGCTCTAAACCAGCTTTTGCAAAAATTGCACCGTTCCAAGAACTCTCTTCTAGTTTTTTCAATCGTAAATTAACATTACCTCTTAAATCAACAACTTTATGACTTGGGTACCTATGAAGCCATTGTGCTTTCCTTCTTAAACTCCCTGTTGCAATAACTCCATCTGAATTTAGAAAATCTAGTTCTTTGTAAACTAATATATCTGAAGTATTTGCCCTCTCCAAAACAGCAGACTGAATTATTCCCGTTGGCAACAAAGTAGGCACATCTTTCATAGAATGCACAGCAATATCTACAGAACCATTAAGCATTGCTACATCTAAAGTTTTTGTAAAAATACCAGTTATACCTAATTCGTATAATGGTTTATCAAGCACAACATCACCTGTTGATTTAACGGGTATAATTTCTGTTTTGTAACCTAAGCTAATTAATTTATTCTGTACAGTTTCTGCTTGCCATAGTGCTAGTTGACTATCGCGAGTTCCTATTTTTATAACTTTACCCATGCTTAATTTATAACTGAAATACTTTAGAAATCACTGCTATACTTTCGTTAGTAGATGTTTCGTCGTGCTTTAGATGATTTGCAAAATGCTTAGTGATTTTCTGAATAATTCTATCAGACAATACCTCTGCCTGATCTTCATCAAAACCAGTGATTTTTTTACGCTGATAATCAATCTCTTCAGATTTAATTTCTTGAAGCTTTGTTTTTAATGCTTTAATTGTAGGTGCAAATTTCCTCATTTCTAACCATGCTAAAAACTCAGATTTAACTTCTTCAATAATTACTTTAGCTTTAGGCAGGTGTTCTTTTCTTTTCTCAAGCGTATCATCTGTAACTTTTGACAAATCATCTA